>CAZSRZ010000069.1:4510-28215 GCA_964609085.1 uncultured bacterium
CGCAAGGAAGACGGTCCAGTCCCTTTGCGTCCTGGCGGACGCCCGGGAATACTCAACGCAAAGGCGCGAAGACGCGAAGACGCAAGGAAGACGGTCCAGTCTCTTTCTGCCTTGGCGCCTTGGCGTTGGAAGGGCTGCCCGTCGGCCTGGTGCTGGGGTACTCAACGCAAAGAGGCGATGACGCAAGGAAGACGGTCCAAAGTCTCTTTGCGTCCTTGCGCCTTGGCGTCTTGGCGTTGAATCAGTCAGCCCACCTCACGGAGCGTGAGGAGGCTGCCCTCACGGAGGTCCGGGAATACTCAACGCAAAGGCGCAGAGAAGACCGGTCCAGTCTCCTTGCGCCTTGGCGCTGGAAGGGCTGCTCTCGCCCTGGTGCTGGGGTACTCAACGCAACGGCGAAGACGCAAGGAAGACGGTCCAGAGTCTCTTTGCGTCCTTGCGTCCTGGCGTTGAATCAGTCAGCCAACCTTAGGGAAGCCGCCTGTGGCGTCAGACTGCGGTCAGGTGCGGCAGCACCACTGATCGCACCAACCCAACGGGCGTTCCGCGTGTGTTGAGCTGAACGGGCTCGATCAGTGACCGCAGCGTTTCGGGCAGCTCTTCCGGCAATGCACCCAGCGCGGCGAGGACGCTGAGGGTAACTGAGGCAAGCGGGCGGGCCGACCCGTCCTCGACTTTCACGGCGATCCCCAACCCGCGCCCGAGGATGCCGACGCACTGGCAGCCTTCCGCGCCCCCCTTGGCGAACAGCACCCCGGGCAATGCTCGCATCAGCACGCTGTCGAATCCGCCCTCGCCCCTGACCATCTCCGGCTCGGCGTTCATCGCCGCGGTGATCCGCCGGGCGGCGGCGGCGTCCGCGGGCGGCAGTCGCCCGGGATCGGCCATCCGGGCAAAACCGAGAGCCAGGCGTCGTAGGCTCATCAAGTAGGTGGGGACGCCGCATCCGTCCGTTCCGAACGGCGGCACGCCGGCCGGCAGTCCGCATACCAGTCGAAGCACATCCTGGATCTCTGTCTGCACCGGGTGGTCAGAGAGCCAGTATCCCGTCAATGGCACCCCCAGCACCCTTGCGAGCGCGAGCATACCGCTGTGCTTGCCGGAGCAGTTGTTGTAGATCGGCGTGGGTTCTCGCCCCGCCAGGATGAGCTCGTTTCTCGACGGCACATGGGAAACCTCGTGCGGGCCGCAGTGCAAATCGCTCTCCCGCGCGTGGATGCGGGAGAGGATGCGGCCAACGGCTTCGCGGTGACGGGGTTCCGCCGCGTGGGAGGCGCAGGTGATGGCGAGCTCCGCGTCCGTGAATCGATACCTCTCCGCCGTGCCTCGCCGCACGCCGGCCAGCGCCTGGATCGGCTTGAGGGACGAGCGGGGAAACGTGAGCCGTTCAGGGTCGCCGGCGCTCCAGAGTAGGACACCGGCCGCGTCAACGACGGCGACGTGGCCGAAGTGGCGGCTTTCGACATAATCGCCGCGGACCACCTCGGCGAGGAGCACGGATTCGGAAGAAGCGGTAGGGTGCATCCGCTAATGGTATCCTGACGCATGACTCGGGGGGAACCCGGACCGCATCTTCGGTCCCGTTCGCTCCGCCACTTCCGCGATGCAGGACCGATTCTTCCCACCCCTCGGCCGCCCCCTCTCCCGCCTCGTCCTCGGATCGATGTCCTTCTCCGGTTCGGATCCTGCGGTCCGGGAGCGCGGCTTCGCGCTGCTCGACCGTTGGATGGAGGTGGGCGGCAACGTTGTCGATACCGCCCACATCTACGGCGGCGGAAGCTGTGAGCGGACCATCGGCGCCTGGCTCAACGCCCGGGGATGCCGGTCCGAGCTGGTGATCCTGGGCAAGGGCGCCCACCACAATCAGGATCGCAATCGGGTGACGCCCGAGGACATCACGTGCGACTTGCGTGATAGCCTGGCGCGCCTCCGGACGGAGTACATCGATCTCTACGTCCTGCACCGAGACGACCCGAATGTTCCGGTCGGCGAGATCGTGGATGCACTCAACCGACACCTTGAGGCAGGTTCCATCCGCGCCTTCGGTGGCTCAAACTGGACCACGGCGCGATTGGAGGCGGCTAACGCCTACGCCTCCTCGCATGGACTTTCGGGCTTTGCCTGCAGCAGCCCCCACCTCAGCCTGGCGGCACCCAGGGAACCTGCCTGGCCGGGATGCATCGACGCCCGCGACGCTGTGTCGCTCGCCTGGTACAAGAGGACCCAGCTCCCTCTCTTCGCCTGGTCCTCGCAGGCCCGCGGCTTCTTCAGCGGCCGCTATACACCCGAAAACGCCCCCGAAGATGCGCTGATCGACCGCTGCTACAACACCGCGGAGAACTGGGCGAGACTGGAGCGCGCTCGGGCCCTCGGACAGAGTAAAGGGTTCAGCGCGATTCAGGTCGCCCTGTCCTGGGTGCTGTGCCAACCCTTCCCGGTCTATGCTCTGGTGGGACCCGCCAATGAGGATGAGCTGGACTCGTGTGTGAAGGCGCTGGATCTCGCTCTCAGCGCGGAGGAGGTCCGCCAACTGGCGGAGGGGTGACCATGCATCAGTGCCTGCCGGGCATGCCTCGGCACTCCTTGCCGCAAGCCCGGGGGAACGAGTGATCTAGCCATCGCTATTGCTCGCCCCGGGAGCCGGGTTCCTCGGGACGTAGGGCGGATCCGGTTCTGCATGGCCGCGCACGGGCGTATCCCCGTCCTCGATTCGGCACGCAGGGCAGAGCGGCGTTCCGGTTCGGTGGGCAGCCCCGCATCGCGTGCAGGCGGCAGCGCCATGTTCGCGATTCCATTGATCGGCCTGCGCTTGCCGGGTCAGAGACCGGCGGATGGCCTGGGCCATTTCCTCGTCGTCGGAGGCGATGCCGGTGCTGATCTCGCGAATGCGCGCATCGGGGAGTCGGATGCCGCGGACGGCCAGCCGCTTCCCGGCCAGGTTAGCCCCATCGCCCTTACCGCGTCGAACCGGCAGCACTCCCACCCTGAAGCGGATCTCGCGCACGTAGTCACGGCCGTGGCGGTCGCGCCCCAGGCGCTCGCGATACCGCTCGAAGATAGTGGGGCGATGGAAACTCAGGTCCTGGCTCCAGGCCGAGCTCTGGGTGATCACGGTCAGAGTGCCTGCACGAACGGTCGCCGCGCGGCTGACCGCGCCCAGTTGCTCGCCGACGACCTCGGCCCACATGGCCAGGATTCGGGCATCCAGCGCGGCCTCTTCGAGATGCAGGCCAGCCAGCGCCTCCTTAAGTACTGTTGCGAGGGCAAGCGGTCGCTTCATTTCACATGACCGACCGCCGTAGGCTCTCTATAATCAGCGCACATCTTGCCTGTCCCCATGGATCCCACCACTCTACCCGATATCCCGCCACTCCCCGAGACGGCCGAAGGCGGGGAGAGCCCCCCTTCCTGGGATCTGACGCCCGCCAACTCGTTGGCGTTTCGCACCCCGCTCCAGGAGCACGCCCCCGCCGCGGACACGAAGGCCGCCGCCCTGCTGACGGTCACGGGGATCATGGTGACAATGCTGGCGCGTTATGCCTCCCAACTGATGTCGATCTTGCGGGGCGGAGACGCAGCCGCCTTCGCTGGGCTCACACTCGTGGTTGCCTTCATCGCCGCCTCCGTGATCGCCGTGGCCCAGAGCTTTCGAACGATCAGTCCGCGATTCCCAGAGGCCGTACCCAGCCTTGCCTTCTTCGGCGACATCGCCGGGCTGGGGCGCGAGGAGTACGTCCGCCGTGTCGAGTCCCTGTCGGAGGAACAGGCCCTCGAGCAGATCCTCAACTTCAATCACACCGGCTCCGTGATCTGCGTGTTGAAGTATGCGCAACTTCGCATCGGGATTCGCGCCTTCAAGGTGGCGTTCGGCTGTTGGCTCATGCTGATGCTGATGGCGGGAGTGCGGCTCCTTGGCTGATCGGGTACAGGTCTCGTCGGACGAAGCCGGGATAACCGAGAAGGCACCCTACGACTGGTTGGTCTACTACACGCCGGTCCGCACCTACCCGCCACTCGCGGACCGCAAGGCCACCGCAGTGCTGGCCGCGGTCGGCCTGATGGTCTCGGTCGTACTGATGTTCTCCCGACCGATCGGGCAAATCGTGCTCGGGGGATCACTCATCGCGTCCTGGATCGGCTGGATACTCGTCAGCGCCTGCATGGCGTTGCTGATGCTGGCAAGTTGGTTCGCGGTGGGAGCACTGACCGTGGGCCTCCCGGAGATGCCCTTCAGCGAGGCTAACTTCAGCGACATCGCTTCCGTGGACCGCGAGGATTATCTTCGGAGAGTGAAGGCCCTCACCTACGAGGGCTCCTACCGCGCGATGCTGCACTACCTGCATGCCCTTTCGACGCAGTGTGCCCGGAAGTTCGGGCTAGTCGGAAGGGCGATGGCTGCAATCCAGGGGGCGTTCTACGTTTGGTTGGCCCTGCTACTCTGGATCCTGACCCGATCTTGAAAGGCCGACTGCCGCTAGTAGTAGCTCCGCCGTCGCCGGATTGGTGGCCAGCGGAACGTTGTGCACGTTGCAGACTCGAAGCAGACCCTGGATGTCGGGCTCGTGGGGATGAGCATAGAGCGGGTCCACAAGGAAGAACACCGCTGCCACCTCCCCCACTGCCACTCGAGCCGCGATCTGCGCATCCCCTCCGAGGGGACCCGAAAGCACACATTCCACTTCGAGCCCTGTGGCGGCGGCCACCCGAGCTCCCGTGGTGCCGGTGGCGACCAGACGAAAGGAGCGCAGCGCCTCTCGGTGCCTGATCGCGAACGCCATCATCTCGTCCTTCATCTGATCGTGCGCGATGATCGCGAGTGTCTTCACTTGCCTCGTCTCCCAGCCCGCCTCACCGATGCCGGGCACAGATAGCTGGATCGCCGCGTCGCTTAGCGGGAGCTAAGGGCCGTGCACAGGGTGGTCCGGTTACATTCTGACTGACGGCGACGGTCTGCGCGGCAGGGCGACGGGCGACGCCGCCCCTTCGGAGGTGCACACGTGCATTCAGATGCGGATGAGCGGACCAGTTTACCCCCGGGCGTGCCCGAGCACGCGCGGCCGTTTCTGGATGAGGTCGGATACCTGCAGCCCGACTCCCTATCCGTTGGCGATGCGGCACCACGGGTACCGTTTTACACGACGGATGGCGAACAGATCTACCTGGACCGATTTCACGACCGGTCAGCCGTAGTCCTGGTCTTCGGGAGCCACACCTGACCCCCCTTCCGTCGCCGGGCCGGCGACCTGGAGCGGCTTTACCAGCGGTACCGGGACCGGGCGGAGTTCTTCACCGTCTACATCCAGGAGGCTCACCCGACGGACGGCTGGCAGGTAGCGAACAACGAGCGTGATGGGGTGTTGATCCCGAAACACCGCTCCATGGACGACCGCCTGGCTGTAGCCGGCACCTGCATCGCCGCGTTGGGACTGACGGCCCCGATGCTGCTCGACGGGATGGATAATGCGGTCAACACGGCGTACGGCGCCTGGCCGGAGCGGTTGTACGTGATCAGGAAAGACGGCAGGATCGGATACCAGGGAGGGAAGGGCCCCTTCGAATTCGACCCCGGAGAACTCGAGAGCTTCCTGCGTGATCAGCTCGCGTGAGCCCCAAATCGGGCGATGCCTGCCTGTAATTCCATCAGCACCTCTAACAGGCAGCCTCGGGTCACCCAGGGCGGAAAGGGATGGCACCGAGGCAGGGCGAACTAGCCTTCCGGCAGGGGAGCCCCGACGGACCGGACCGACTACCCAGACCAGGCCTCGCCAGGGCCGCTAACCGGTTACACTTCACGTCGGAATGAGCAGATCCCTACCGATGCGACCTCGATCTTTCAGTTCGCAGAAAGCTGTTGCTCCACCCGGTGTCACACTACACTTATCGGCAATGAGTCCATCCACTTTGTCGCCGGACCAGTGACAGTTGAAACCCTGAATTTGCAGGTTGTTGGCACAAGTCCAGCCGGAATTCTCATGATTACGCTCATCGTCTTGATTCCACAGTACACGCTGACGATCCTATCCTTGGTCAATGGTTTTCCGTTTGGCTTCAGAGCTTCTGTTTTTACTTCCATCCCATGATATGCGCTGCCCAACTTGAAGTCGACTTTAATCCTTCTGTTTCCAACTGAGTCGTTTTGCAGCTTGCTTACCTGGACGTACACCAGATGCGGAAGCAGCTGTGGAAGCACCCAGAACTCCTGTGAGTAATTCGGACCCTGTCCGTGGTTGTAGCTGTAGCCGGGTGGCGCAAGCAGGTGAACAGACTGCTGCTGATCCGTGCTGACATACGCGGGCTCCATGTGAGCGACATACCTACCGCAGGCAAAGTACAGTGCCGATACCGGCAGCGGTTGGGGTACTCCGACAGGCGAGTAGAAGACGGTAGGGCTGGGTTGGGTCAATCCACAGGTAAAGTCGCCTGGATTATCACGCACGAAGCGCCAGACGAACCACTGTACCACTTTATGTGGATCGTTACTCACGTGTCCAGTCAACGTGTAGTTGCCAACGCCCATTCGTACATATTTCGGCACTGTCATCGAACACTGTGGTACGTCTGCAGGGCACAGCACCCACACCTTTGACGAAAGCATCGATCCGCCCAATGGAACGATGTCTAACTGTGACTTAAAATTTGCGCAATCTAGCGCAGCAAAGTCCGCGTTAGTACCGTCGACAAGCTTGCAATGTACCATCATATTGCCCGAAGCGGAGGCCGATGCAGTGATCGCACCACTCATGTAAAAATCATGAGTCTTGGTGTAGTTGCCGCTATCGTCCGTGGTGAGCAGATCAATGGCTGCAAGCTTGCCCTGTGCGTCAAATTGCGGGACCACTACCGAGCTTGTGATATTCGACATTCCAACAGCCTCCAACGGCCTGCGTCAGGAGGCCGCTCATCGACTTGGTCAACTATCTATCAGGCCAATCTTATGGCGCGATGCGTTAATCTGTGGGCCGATACTCCGAGGTGACCGACGGTGATTTCGGTCCCAAGAATCCAGCCATTCTCAAACCGGTAGACTCCTGCATGCTACACCAAGCGACGGGTGGGACAGGCCCGGTGTGGCTGGATACCTCATTTGTTCTGCGACAGAGGACCTCGTTCCTCCATCAGGGCAATTCAATTCTCGCCAGTGAGGCGTGGAAGAAGGGAGTGGCAGCCGACGATTCTCTCTGTTGATCGACCAAGAACGACAGGAGAAAACCGTGGCTGCCAATACTGCTTCTTCCGCTTCGGCGGCGCTGGCTCCTGCGCCCACTGCCGCAGTTCCCAGCTTGTGTGCCTACCTACGGCAGGTGCCCGATCCGCGCTGCGCGCAAGGCAAGCGGCATTCGCTCACCGCGATCCTGATGTTGATGGTCGTGGCTACCCTGGCGGGGCGGCGGCACCGGCTGGGGGTCTTCGAGTGGGACCGCACCGCCGACCCGGCGCCCCAGCGAGCACTGGGCTTTACCTCCGGCCAGACGCCAGCGGCCAGCATGCTGCACGAGGTGCTGGAGCGCCTCGACTGGGAAGCCTTCGCCACCCAGTTACGGGCGTGGTCTCTGGCGGTGCTGGCGGCGGTGGACCCCGAAGGTCAGGCGGCGCTGTCCTGTGATGGCAAATCCGTCCGCGCCAGCTTACGGGAAGGCGCGTCCGTGGCGCATCTGCTTTCGGTGTTCAGTCCCGAGTGGGGGATCACCGTGGATTTGCAGCCCGTGCCTCGGAAGACCAATGAACTCCCCGGTGCCTCGACCGTGCTCCTGCGTCTGCCGGTAGCGGGCCGCACGATAGTGATGGACGCCCTGTTCACGCACGAACCGCTGGCGGTAGCGCTGGTCGAAGCCGGAGCGGACTACGTGCTGCCGGTCAAGCGCAACCAGCCCGGACTGTACGCGGAATTAGCCACGATCTTCAGCTGACCGCTGCCCGCCGACTGGTCGGTCGAGGAAGTGGAGACGAACAACCGCGGCCACGGTCGCCGGGAATGGCGACGCCTGACCCTGGTGGCGCCGCCGCTTGGCGGACGGCTCGACTGGGAACGATCGCAGCAATACTTCCTGTTGGAGCGGTGCCGCTGGCGGGAAGGCCAACCGATGGAGAAGCAACCGGCTCGCACCCTCGCCTACGGGATTACCAGCTTGAGCCGCCGCCAAGCCGGGGCCGCCGCCATCTTGAAGCTGGTGCGGAGCCACTGGCAGATCGAGAACGGTTCCCACTGGGTGCGGGACACCCTCTTTCGCGAGGATGAAAGCCGCAGCAGCAAACCCATCCTCGTCCAGGTGCTCTCCGGCTTCCGTTGCGCGGCCGAATCCCTACTCCACAGCGAGCGCCGCCGGTTAGGCCGGAGCCTGGCTTCCATCCAGCGCCGGTTGGAACAGAAACCCTGGGAGATACTCCAACTCACCGGAGCAATCAGTTAGGGAGAACCGAATCGCCCTGCTCGAAGCACGGGCGGCCGCGCACATTTTGGAGCGCCGCGAAGGTCTCGTCCGGGTACAGCGCAGGGGCCGCCGGGGCCAGTTGCGGCGTAGAAGCTGTCCGGCTTCAGGCGGACACCCTTCAGCGCCCCGACCGGGAAGGGGCAGGGTTTCGCTCTGCGTTTGCCGAGCATTGTGGCTCCCCTCGCCGCCACCGAGCGGCGTCAGGAGTTGATTCGGCACCCGCCGCCGAAACTCCTTATCTGTTCAGAGAGTATCTGGTGCCTTGTTCTGCGGCACTTCTAGCTGGCCGGGGTCAGAACCACACGCTCGCCTCCGCGCAGCTCCAGCGCAATGATCCGCTGCTGGCTGCGTGACGGAGGCAGGCCCCCTGTCTGGATAACCACGGTCCCCGGGCAGGGGTTGAGGAGCCGGATGCCAACGTCGACGGTGGGTTCTAGTGTCGCCTCGACGAGCTGTCCGTTTTCCCGCAGCGCGGAAACGAGGACGCCCCCCTCAGCGCGGATGCCGGTGAAGGCTGTCTGCCGCCAGCTCGGCGGGACGGCCGGGAAGAGACGCAGCACCCCCTGGCTCGTGTGCACGAGGCATTCCATCACGGCCGCCGCGGCACCCAGTCCGGCGTCGAGCTGCATCACGTCCGGTCGCGCATCCATCACCGTCAGGCCGGCGGCACGTGCATCGTGCGTCGTCGCGAACCCGGCGGTCTGAAAGAGCCGGCGAAGCATCTCCAGCAGCAGGGACGCCATCTCCCCGTTTCCCTGGCGTGCGTGGATGATCGCTGCCCAGGGCAAACACCAGCCGGTCCACTGCCCCATTCCCATGCGTGTCCATCGCCGCAATGAGTTGGCGGCCAGCCGACGGTGCGCCTCGGACCCGAGGGTGTCGAGAAGATCAAACGGGTAGATGGCGGCCAGATGGGAATGGTGCCTGTGCGACTCGCAGAGGGGCTGCCCCTCCCATAGCAGTAGCTCGGGGGTCCCGTCCACTGCGCCGAGGGGCAGCAGTCGGTCCACCTCTGCCCACGAGGCGCGCTCCTTCACATCGACGCCCAGGATCTCCGAAGCTTCTCGCAGCGATTGACAGAGAAAGTGGACGATGGCCAGTTGGAAGCTGGCATTGCGCCCCCAGGCACCCCTTCCTCGGCCTCCATACTCAGGGGAGACCGACACCGGCAGCGACAGTCCGGCGTCGTCCGACTGAAGCGCTGCCCGATAGGCGCTTAGGGAACCTTTCAACCACGGATAGGCGACCCGGGCCAAAAACTCGGTGTCGCCGGTCCAGCGATAGCGCTGCCAGAAGAGATGGGAGATCCAACCGGCACAGCCGAGATCGACGAAGCCGCTCCAGAAGCCTGTCATCGCGGTGCCGCGGTCGTCGGTGCTGTGCGGGAGGAACAGGGCGTCCTCCACGCCGAGGAACGCACGTGCATTCCTACGCAGGCGAGGGATCCATTCCATCAACATCTCCGCGAGAGTGTCGATCGACTCGGGATGATTGCCGGCCAGGCAGGGCCAGTAGCACTCCTGAACGTTGATGTTGAAGTGGTAATCTCCACTCCAGGGCGGAAACCTGTGGTCTTCCACCCAGGGACCCTGAAGAGCGATGGGGGGAGCCGCCGGCCCTGTGAGGGCGCCGAGGCGGTACATCCCCATCTCGAAGAGCTGCTCGATCCCCGCGTCGGGCAGTGCAACGGACGGCGTGCGATCCCACCAGTGACCCCAGGCCGTGAAACTCGCCAGGGTGGCGGAGGTGTACCCCTGGCCCCGGACTGCATCGAGCACACGCATCGCTTCCCGACGCGCCTCGCCGGGACCCGATCCATAGGCTGCAGTGACGTAGAGCCCAAGACCTCCCTGCGTGGCGTGGCGCATCCACCCCACGCACAACGCACTCTCGCCCGGCCATTGCTGCGTCCATCCGGCAAACTCGTCCAGATCAAAGAGCTCGGGCTCGGGAACCCCGTAGTCGCGCCGGTACTCACGGACCACCGGGGTGTCAGGCGGACGGGGGCGAATCTGTAGTTCGTGCCCGGGCATCCCGGTCAGCCTGAGGGTCAGCACGTTTGCGTGCCGAAGAACAGTAGCCCTGAGCTTGGCGCTCGCGCCCCGGCGCTCCAGGTCGATCTCCGCCTCCCCGCGCTGGAGAGTCAGGCCGGCCCCGATGATACTCCAGTCGGCGGGCAGCTCCAGGTCGAGCCTCCCCATCGGCAGTCTTGTTGGGCGTGCAGGTACTCCGGCCGGGGCGCGCCCTTCCCCCTCGAACACCTCTCGGATCCGCGTCTCATCGCCGGCCTCCAGCCATGCCCGAAGATTGGCATAGGTGGCCTCGGGGCCGAACTCAAGCCCCCCGCGGTGGTCCCAGTAATCGCCGCGGTTGATCGTCAGGTGCAGCGTACGACGCCCGCCCCAGACAAGGACGCCGAGGGTCCCATTACCGAGTGGGATGCCCGCGTGCACCTCGCCCAGCGGCCACCGGAAGTCCGTCCGCGCGGACAGCCGGCGGGACGAAGCGCGACGGACGTCCGCGAAGGCGTGCTCGCTCACCGCGGCCGCTCATCCGGCATGGCGTCACCGGGGTGCGGGAGCCACGGACGGACGTCGACCGACTGCATGCCGGCGCGCCGGGCGGCTTCCAGCCCCAGATCGGCATCTTCCAGAACCAGACACAGTTCGGGCGAGACTTCCAGCCGTCGGGCTGTGAGCAGGAACAGGTCCGGCTCTGGTTTACCGTGGCTGACATCCTCGCTGGTGCAGACCACCGAAAACCAGTCGGCTATCCCCAGAATCTCCAGCGTTCGTCCCACCAGGCGAGCCAGCCCGCCCGACGCCACCCCCATTCCCACTCGATGCCGGCACTGCCGGGCGAAATCAACCACCGGCACCACGGGCTGCAGGCGAGGGAGGAACTCCTCGTACAGGACCTCCTTTTCGTGCGAGATCTGCTGTGGGTGCAGCGAGTAGCCATACCTCTGGTTCAGGATCTCAACGATGCGAACGGTCGGCACCCCGGCGAGTTCGTAGAAAACCGCCTCGGGCATGGTGGCCCCGTGCCGGAGCAGAGTGGCGGACCATGCCTGGTAGTGCAGCGGCATGGTGTCCGCAATCGTGCCGTCGCAGTCGAAGATGATGGCCGCAAAGGGCCGGTGAACCCCTTCCAGGAGGGGATGGCGGAGCGTTGGCTCGGTCATGGGCTCCCAAACGACTGCCGATCGATGTGACCCCGGACGGGCCTCACCCGCAGTAGGGTATCCCATTCTGGCGTCGCCTCGTGCGGTGCGATCGTTTGGCGAACAAATCTTTGCGCAAACGATTGACACGCGAAACTCGGCTCGATAAAATGCAAACAGGAGTTCGCAGGCACTACGGGACAACAAGTCATCCGAACGGGAGAAAAGAGCATGTCTGCTGCGCGCGTTTTCTGGCAGGTCCGAGAAGTGTTGATGGAATGGGGGTGGGTGCAGCCCCGTCAGTGCGAGTTGCGGAGGCGACCGAAGGGAGTGGTGCGACGGGCCCTCACGGACCGGCCCCATCGGCAGCGGCTCCGACGCACCTCACTGCGCCGATTGCTTGGTGCCTGAGGCAACCGGGCCCCACCGACGGGTGGACGAAATCACAAAGACCCCGACGGAGCTTCCGTCGGGGTCTTTGTTTCCTCAATGTGGCCGGGGCCTACTCCGGGTGTCCGTGCAGCCCGAAGACGGCGCTCACGCCTTCCGGCACCGCCGCGACCGAAGGAGTTGCCGAGTTCTGATCCTGGCCCGGGTCGGCGGATGAGCCTCCGCCCGAACCCGCGGCTTCGGCGGCGGCGGCTTCGAGCAAGAAGGCGAAGTCCGCTTCGGCCGACGATATCTCCGTCGTGATGACCGGCACCGGAGCCGGAGGTGCCACCGCCACATCCGCCACAGGCAGAGCGTCTGCTGCCTCCGCCGTCTCAAGGCGGGTCGCAGCGGCACCGATCGGCTTGCTGTCGATCATCTCGGCTTCCCCGCGCACGACCACCCGCTCGTTCATTCGCCAGGCCGGCACACGGATCCGAAGCAGGTCGCCGCGTTGGCAGCGGCCGTCAATGGCGTAGCACTCGTCCATCTCCGGCTCGTAGCGCTGCACCGCGCCGCTGTACGTGTCCGGGGTCAGTCGAATACGATGTTCCAACTCGTAGCGCCACACCTGCAGGATCTGCTGGCACCGCTCAACGGTGGGGGGTTGCCGATCCGGCGTTGTGGCGTGGAGGAGCAGCCGCAGCGAAGCCTCGAGCTGGTTGAACGCATCCAGGACGGCGTCCTCGCGGATCTGCGCCTTGATACGGTCGGGCACATCGGCCACAGACGCATACCCGCCCTGCCAATTGTTGGCGAACAACGAGTCAGTTGGCAGTTCGTAGGTCTCTTGCTCGGCGGATTTGCCGAGGATCCCTCCGAAGAGTCGTTCCCACCAGGTGGGTTGTTGACCGGTGTAGTATTCGACCTGGCTCATGTGCTTCTCCACGCGTTGCGGCGGGTCTGGAATAGATGGACCGCCGCTGCCTACGCTGCTGCGCTGTTCAGCTTCATCTTCTGCCGCTGGACCTCGAGCGGCTTTCCTCGGAAGTAACGAGTAACCAACAACTCCGCGGTGATCAGTTCGTGCTCATCCACCTGACAGGCGACCAGCACCTCGAATTGATCGGGCGTCAGCCCACGGGCCCAGGGGAGCATCAGCGACATCGCCTTGCCGACCTGCTCCCAGAATCCACGTTCGAAACGGGCGACCCTCTCGGCGAGCGGTGAGCGGCGCTGGCCGGTGAAGAAGCGGATGCTCACTGTCGCCTCGCGGCTATCTGCTGCCAATTGCTCGACCCGGATCCGCAAGGGCGCACGGGTCTGGAATGGGAGCTGTTGCCCTCGAGGCAGCAGGAGCACCGGTTCATCCCAGGTGGCTCCGCCGCTGTTCGTTCGCCCGGCGCTCACGCTTCCGGAAGGTATGGAGACCCAGACCGCGTGGGCTGCCCGACGCACCGGGGCCAGCACACCACCGCTGTTGCTTCGCACCAGCGGCACGTAGGCGAGTCCCCGCGCCACACTCTGTTCCGGACAGCGGTGCCTCAGGATGGTCCGGTCCGCGGTGGAAAGATGGGGCATCACCCGACTCAGGGCCTCATCCACGAAGTACCACCGCGAATGACCTCCGGTCAGCACGAGATGGGTCACCTGTCGCGGCGCCAACCGGGCCTCTTCCAGGGCACCCCGCAGGAGCACCTCGAACTGCGCGATGTACTCACCGGCAAACTCCTCGAATTCGGCCCGCGTCAGCTTCATCGGCCGGGCTTCCTCGTCGACCAGCCACAACGTCTCGTAGTCGGACGCGCCCTCGCGCAATCGGTTCGAAAATGCCTCTTTGAAGCGCCGGACCTCGCGCAGCAGTGCCTGACGGTGGCGCGTTACGCTGGCCGGATCCCAGTCTCTGCAGAGATGGTCCAGCAGAAGTTGGTCAAGATCGCGGCCGCCGTAGGAGCGACGGCCATCACCCCACGCCGGGACGGTGCCGGCCGGGTCCACCGGGATCGAAACGGGACGCTGGTTCGACTGCATCGCCAGTTGGAGAAATGCAAAATCCGTGGTGCCGCCGCCCATGTCCACCATCAGGACCCGGCTGCCTGGCTTCGGTTGAAACCCGTCCCTGTCGTCGCAGAGGTGGCTGTAGAGGGCAGCCATGCTCTCCTCTTCCAGCCGCACATTGGGGAATCCGGCCTCGACGGCCGCGCGCCGGGTCTCTTCCCGCTGGTCGGCGCTCCACTGTACGGGGTGCCCGATGATCGTCTCGACGTAGACGCCGCTGTCCTTGTTCTCAAGGGGGACGTATTCGGCGGTCCGCTTGCGCAAGAACGAAAGGAACTGCTTTGTCAGGAGGTAGGCTTCTCGGCCGGACTGGGCGTGGCCGAGCCGCAACTTGAAGCCAGAGCGAGTGAGCTCGGGGTAAAACGGTGCTTTCTCCTCGGCCACCTCCCCAAACACCGGCGGTTGCTCCCGGCCGTCGCCAAGAAACACGACCGTGGGAACCGTCTCCCTGTGATTGAAGGTGATGACGTCCGGGCGCTGCAGTGGGTCAGGATCCACATCTCCATTGCCGCGGTCGTAATAGCTGGCGTAGGTCACGCAGCTATTGCTGGTTCCGAAGTCGATTCCAATCGCGTAGATTGTTCTCATGGGTGCACTGGTTTCGCCGTAGGCGGTAGTGGTCTATCGGCAGAAGCGGGTGCGGACTTGATAGCTGGTCGCGGAGCTACGCAACGGCGTCGGGGGTGGCGGCCAGCAAGTGCTGACTGAGCTGGCGATAGGCCCATGCCGACGGGGAATCCGGGCGGAAGAGGACTGCGGGGCGATCCATCATCACCCCCTCGCTGACGGTGCTGTCCTGCGGGATCGAGATCGGAAAGAGCGCCTGCCCGAGACTGCGCCGGATATGGGCTTCCAGTTGTGCCTGGCGTGGGTCGCCCAGGTCGACCATGGTCAGCAGTAAGCCCAGGAGACGGGCCCGGGCCCCGTCGGCGCGAGCATCGCGGAGTTGGCCGAGTATTCCGCCCAGGGTCCGGTACGCCAGGGGGTGGCACTGGAAGATCACCACCACCTCGTCCACCACCTGGCACAACCGACGGGTCATGTCCGCCACGGACGGTCGGGTGTCCACCACTACGAAGTCGTATTCGCCCTCCACCCGCTGATTCAGGATGGAGAGGCACCGATGCAGCAGGTTCAGGTCGATGGGGCGCCCGTCTTCCGCGTAAGGGAGCAGGTCGAGGTTGGTGGTGACCTCGGGGATGATGAGGTCCCCCAGATCCCACTGCTCTATGCCGAAGAGGCCCGGATGCCCCGGGGCGACGGTGACGCCGAAGCACGCCGCCACACTGCCGATGGGATCGGTATCCACGATCAGCACCCGGAAGCCGGCCTGACCAAGGCAGGCGGCCACATTGACGGCCGATGCGGTCTTGCCGACGCCGCCTTTCTGGCTGGCAAACATCAGACGCCGGGTGCGAACTGCGCCCTCCGCCGGAGGATTGTCCGGTGGCGCGACGGCGCTGCCAGTGCGCGTGGAGGCTGTGGTCACTGCGTTGCTCATTCTCGTTGTTCCTCTTTGGCCCCTACCCGTGGGGCCGGGTGGGGCGAGGTGACGCTCACGCGCCTTTGTTGTCTAATTCCTCAGCGGGTCACCGTTTTGACCGTACTGCCAGGTTTGCTCCCCCTGTGACCACCGGCGCTGGGTTTCAGGAACAGCCCGACGCTCAGCAGCAAGATGAGGAGCACGGCTGCCGCGACCACCCAGCGGACAGGGGATTGCCCGACCGCGCCGACGGCGACGGGCGCAGAGACGTTGATTGCGGACTCCGGCTGGGCTGGCCGACCTCCTCGACTGGGCGGTGCCCAGAACGAGGCTCCCGTGGCCTCGGACGAGAGACCCAGCAGTTTGACGAGCGTGTCCGCCGCGGCCTGGTAGGTCTTCCGAGTCGCTTCCGTAGGTTCCGTACGTCGCTCTGCCTTCTGCTCCGCACGATGGGCCAGGCCAGGGTCGTGCGGGATGGCGCCACTGGGCAGGATGTCGGAGCGCCGCGATCTGAGCTCCATCATGAGCGTCCGCTGGTTCGCGTCGGTCTCGTCGAACATCGTCGGCAGCACACCCGCGCACCGGATCTCTTCATTCAGCCGCCGGATAGAGTCCAGCGCATTGTCCGCCGCGTCGAGTGTCTTCAGGCTCACCGGCTCTACCGGGATGACCATGAGGGCGTGGGATGAGAGTTGGATCCAACCCCGGGCGAGGGGATCGTCGAGGGACGGCGTATCCACCACCGCGACATCGAACAACCCCTTCAGCTCCTCGGCCTTGTTCGGCAGCTCACGCAGCGGAATCCCCGTGCTGCAGAGATATCGGAGTTTGGGATTGCGCGTCTGCTGCACCACTGTGCTGGGCTGTTCGATCCCGAGCAGCATGCTTGCGCCCCGCTGCCGGTCCGCGTCGACGAGCACCACGCGCAGCCCGCGTCGGGCGAACTCCTCGGCCAGCATCACAGCCGAACTGGTCTTCCCGGCGCCGCCCTTGTGGCTGATGATCGATAACGTCTTCATTCTCGTCTCCTCAAAACGTCTTGCACGCCACAGACTCAGTCGTTCTGTCCAGGGTGCGCCTCACGGCGGACTGTGGAGCGACTCCGGGCATGCACAAACAGGCTGCGAGTCTCCTGGCCCCGGCGTCGGGCCTCGAGGCTGATGGGGGTCTGCACCAGGCCGGCGATCTCGCCGTACTCCAGGGCCACGTCCAGCAGGTCGAGCGGCTCGCCGCTCCCTGCCTGCTCCCGTCCGCCTCCCTTGGCAACCGAGAGGATCTCCATCAGGTAGCGGTCCTCCGGGAAGACCTGGCCGTCACCGATTGCCTTCACGCGCATCAAGCACCGCTCGCCGAGCTGGATCATGTCCCCGGACTGCAGCACAACCTCATCGTCGGGCGTCAACCACTTGCCGTTGTGGCTGGTCCCGTTCATGCTGCCGAGGTCGCGGAGGAGGTACTCACCCTCGCTCCACCAGATCTGCGCGTGCCGGCGGGAGACGGCGTCGTCGGGGTGCAAGTCGACGTGCGGCCAGATGTTTCCGTCGGGATCGCGGCGGCCGATCAGGGCGTGATGGGTAATGACCCGGGTGACGGTCGAGCCTTCGGTGTGGATCTCAAGCGTCAACGGCGCATCGGGGCCGGGGGCACGCCGCCGTGTGGCCGCGGCCCACTCTTCCCATGCGGGATCCTGGTTCACGCGTTGAGGCTCGACGGGCGCGGCGCCGGAGTCCTTCCTGGGGGAGTTCCCGCGGGAGCGGACGCTGGCCATCTCGGCCTCGTCGAAGTCAGGGCGATCGCGCAGGAAGTCCCAATCGTCCCCGCCCGCCAACGGTGCCGTTGCGTCGAGCTTCTGGTCGGTGAATGCAGTTCCGGCGGCCGGTTCGCCGGCCGTGGACCGCCGCTTCCAGAAATCCCAGCTCCACATGGTCGGGGTGGCTACCTCAAGGAGTGGACGCGCCCGGCGTCCGTCGAACCGACCCTCCCATATTGGCGGACTGCCCGTTTCGCTGTAGGCCGGCTTCCCTACGGTCGGCAGCGTCGGCCGGCTCTTTCCTGAAACCGCATCATCCAGACGGTGTAAATCCTGAGTATGCTCTCGGGGGGAAAAGGGCGGTCGATGGAGAACATTTGCAGTGCTCCCAGTCCTGAGCGACGATGGCGTCGGCAGGCCCAGACCCCTTCGCAACGGACGATCTCATCCATGAAGCTCCTCACCATCCTCGCTTTCGCTGCCGCACTCTGTGTTTTCGGGAGCTCCCGATCGACCGCGTCCCCCCCGGCAACCACCAACGCCCTCACGCCCGCCGAGGTGGCCGAAGGCTGGATCCTGCTGTGGGATGGGGAGAGCACGTTTGGCTGGGCTGCTCGGGGAGAGGCCCGCTGGGCTATGCACGGCGACACCCTCTCCCCGATCCAGGGCTCGGGCCGGGGCGTGTTGTGCACCACCACGGCGTTCTCTGACTTCGCCCTGAAAGCCGATTTCTACGTGGACGAGATCGCCAACAGCGGCGTTTTCGTCCGGGTGCCGGAGCGAGGCGAGGTCACGTCCACCAACGCGTACGAGGTGAACATCTTCGACCGCCACGAGCGCTGGCCGACCGGCAGTGTCAATGACGTTCAGCGGACGATGGTCGATCGACCCCAGACCGCCGGCCGCTGGAACCGAATGGAGATCATCGCCCGGGGAGGCAGCCTGCGGGTCTACGTGAACGGTGAGCGCGTGACACAGGCCTCGGACGGGGGACATCTGCGTGGCGTCGTGGGTCTGCAATACAACGGTGAGGGCGAGATCCGCTTTCGCAACCTCAAGCTGCGCCCTCTGGGGCTCAAGTCAATCTTCAACGGCAAGGATCTAGCCGGCTGGCAGGTGATCCCGGGCCGGAAGAGTGTCTTCTCCGTCACCAAGCAGGGCTGGCTGAACGTAAAGGACGGCAACGGGGATCTGCAGACAACGCGGACTTTCGGCGACTTTGTCTTCCAGCTCGACATCATCTCCAACGGCACCTTCCTGAACAGCGGCGTCTTCTTCCGTGGGGACGCGGGCCAGTTCTGGTCCGGCTATGAAAGCCAGATACGGAACCAGTGGGAAGGCAACGACCGCACCCGACCGGTCGACTTCGGCACCGGGGGCATCTACAACCAGCAGCCGACTCGCCGGGTGGTGCCAAACGACCGCGAGTGGTTCACCAAGACGATCGTCGCTCACGGCCGCCATATGGCCGTGTGGATCAACGGTATCCAGGTGAGTGACTTCACTGATATGCGCCCAGCGAACACCAATGCCAGACAGGGGTACCGGGAGAAGGCGGGGATCCTCAGCATCCAGGGTCATGACCCAACCACCGACCTGAGCTTCCGCAACTTGCGGGCGGGGGAGATGCGTCGCTAGCCCCGGGCTGGTCGATCGGTGTCGAGGGTCAGAGTGAGCGTACTCCGACCTCGATACCGATCCGGCGGATGATGGCGGCGACCCGCTCGCACTCCGGCTGGTCGCCGTGATGCACCACGGAGCGGCCAAGGTGGTGGACCTCCCAGGTCTCCAGGCTCGCCTCCTCCATGGTGCAGCCGGTGGCCTCAATCAAGATGTCGATCACCTCGGCGAAGGTGTTGGCGTCGTTGTCGAAAACAATGACGATCCACTCTTCGGCGCGCACGTCGTGCTCGGAGACGATCGTCGGCTCCGCGACCGTTTCGGTGCTCTGCATGGGGACGCCGACGGCGGGGCGCCGTCGAGGGGCGGGGATTCTCATTCCATTCTTTCCGTCCACGGTTTCAGCGCGACCTGATCCGCCTCGGTCAGGGCCGTAAACTGCAGCCGAGCATTCCGCCCGTCCTGGCTTACACGCGTCAACTCCCCAGACATGATGTAGCCCGGAAGGTGGAGAGTAAAGGGGATGCGCTTCCCCGAGGGGAGATCGCCGTCCAACCCGTCATCCATGATGACCTCCATACCGGTGTCCAGGTAGCGCACAACCCTGCCCCCGGTGGCTCTTTCCTTGAGGTAAAGAGTGACCCGCTGATCCGGAGTGCTGCGCTGCCTGCGTCGCATCAGGGCGATGCGGTGGTGCGGGCGCAATACGGGCACGCATCCCGCCCCGCCTGCATCGCCTCGGGCTCAGCGGTGAAGAACACTCGCTGCCCGACGTTGAGGCGCGTCCCGAATCGGCACATTCCCACGTGGTAGCGAGGCAATCCCCTGCCGCCGTAGACCACACCCGGCCCGATCGGCACCGCCGGCGCAGTTCCGTCCAGGACCGGGCGCGTGACGGCGGTACCCCCCGGGGAAGTCGGCGGCGGCGTTGTCGGGCGACGGACCACGGCCGGCCCGGTTACACCCGCGGGTCCGGGGCCGATGCCTAGGGGCTCCGGCACGCTCTCGGGGGGGATCGCGCGCACCAGAGTCAGCGACGTCGGCTGCACCCGAGCAGGCAGGACGAGGCGGTCGGAGATCTGAATCTCCACCATCTTCAACTCATCCAGGCCGGCCGTCCGGATCACTCCGCCCGCACGCGTCAGTTCAACTCGCAGCCGTTCGCCGGGGCCGATGGCCAGCACCCGGAACGGTTGGACCAGTTCGAGTCCGTTCAGGCGGATACCGGTGGACGATTCGGCCCAGGCGCTCTCGGCGGTCAGCCGCAGCGAGACTACCCTCCCCATCCGGGAGAGGGCCTCGACGGCGATCGCCTCAGCACCCGCGTTCCGCAGCGCGTTAACGACAGCGAGCAGATCACGCTCCCGGACTTTCAGCGCGGCGGGGTCGACCCCGCGCATCAGGGGCCGCGGGCTGTTACGCAGGATCACCGCAATGCCGGGGCCCTCCACCGGCGTGAGTCCGGCCAGGAGTTCGGCTCGGGCTAGTCGGGCCTGTAACTCCGCCTCCGCCGGCGGAACGGAAACGACTGTCGCCTGCGCTGCGGCGAAGGGAGCGATGCCAGCGGAGGTGATGCCTAGCCCGGCCAGGAGTGCTAACCCACTCACCAACCGTCTGGCGCTCACGACGGATCCCCCGCGTCAGCCTGTTCTCGCATCCGCGCCGCCGCCAGTTGCACCGCTTCGATGATCTTGGTGTAACCGGTGCAGCGACAGAGGTTGCCTTGAAGCCAGTAACGGATCTGCTCCTCGGTTGGGTCGGGCACGTCGCGAAGCAGGGCCGTGGCGTTGAGGAGGAAGCCGGGGATGCACACCCCGCACTGCAGTGCCGTGACATCCACGAAGGCCTGCTGGAGCGGGCTCAGCTTGCCGGCTCGAGAGAGGCCCTCCACCGTGACGATCTCCTTTTCCGCCGCGGTGACCGCCAGGACCAGACAGGTGGTCACCGGTTCCCCGTTCAGCAGCATGGTGCAGGCGCCGCAGTCGCCGGTGCCGCACCCCTCCTTGGTCCCCGTGAGGTCCAGCTTGTAGCGGATCACGTCCAGCAGACGTTCACGGGGTTCCACCTCAACCGGGCAATCGCGGCCGTTGATGTGAAGGGTGATCAATTGCTTCATAACGGGATCGACGCGGATGGGGAAAGGAGTTGGGTCAACCCGGTTCGCAGCAGGCCGGCAATCATGGCCCTTCTATATCGTGCGGATGCGCGCTGATCGTCGATTGGGCGGCACGCTTGTTCCGCCAGTCTCACCGCGTCCTCCAGCCCGGGCGCCCCGCGGGACTCCAGGAGCGCTTCAGCCTCACGCGCTCGAAAGACGACCGGCCCCACCGCGCCGAGAGCGATTCGGACTCGCGACGGCAACTCGCCCGGCAGCAGTGTGATGGCGACGCCCACCATCGCCAGATCCATCGCCTTCCGCACTGCCAGCTTCCGGTAAAACGATCGCAGGCCGGGGATGACAGGCGGCAGCCGGATGGCGGTGACAAGCTCGCCGGGGTTCAGCAGCGTCTGGCCCGGGCTCTTCCAAAAGGCACCTATCGGCAGTTCCCGCTGCTGCTCTCCCGGTCCGGCCAATTCGACGACGGCGTCGTAAGCGAGCAGCGCCGTGGCGGTATCCGCCGAGGGCGAGGCGTTGCAGACGTTGCCGGCGAGCGTGGCGAGATTCCGAATCTGCACGGACCCAACCTCGGCCGCTCCGCGGGCAAGCCCCGGGTAGCTCGCCGCCACCACGGCGTGGTTCTCAACCGCCCTCAGGGTTGCCAGGGAGCCAATGCGGAGTCCCTCGCTCGGGCAGTAGGTGATGGGGCGCAGTTCCTCGACAGAGCCGAGGGAGATGATCCAGTCCGGCTGGACGCGGCCGCTCTCCATCTGGATCAGGAGATCCGTGCCGCCGGCGAGTAGTCGGGTCGGCTCACCACGTGCGGCGAGATCGCCGAGCATCCGCACCGTCTCTGCCAGGGACCGGGGTTCGAGGTAGTCGAAAGACTTCATGCGGGGGTGTTCGGCATCGGGTGGGCTTCCGGACCACCCGGCGCGCCCCCGCCGTTGTTGCACATTCCCTCCCGCGATCCCTTCTCCGAAAGGGACGGGAACGGTGCCTTACTGGCGCTCGGAGGGGTAGAGCATCCCGCCGACGAATCCCCCGATCAGCGCACCCAGGATGGCGATGGGGATGGCGAACAGCGCCGACTCCCCGTTGGCGAAGTTGATCTTGGCCGCGGGGTCGACCCGGTGTGCCAGGGTTTCCACCAACCGCATCGCCCCCCAGATTCCCCCACCGGCGCAGGCCAGTAACCAGATCTTCCGGAGCATGCCAATCTCCTCGCGGCACGGCCGCGTCTCCGGTCGGAATTGTGGCCGTCGCCGCCGGCAACTGCAGCCCTGATCCAGTCCGGCCGCGAGATCCAACTCCACGTCCGCCCCTCGGTTGCACTAGAATCTGGCGAGTCTCCCTTCCGAAAGGCCCCCCGATGTCTCCCTACACCCCCACCCCGGCCGATCGTTTCACCTTCGGTCTCTGGACCTTCGGCAACCCGGGCCGCGACCCGTTTGGCGAACCGGTCCGCGAACGCATCTCGCCCGTGGAAGGAGTGCGTCGCCTCTCCGCCCTCGGCGCCTACGGGGTGAACCTGCACGACAACGACCTGGTGCCAATCGACGCGACCGCAGCCGAACGAGACCGCATCGTCGCCGAGTTTAAGCAAGCCCTGAGCGATCACAACATGCAGGTCCCGATGGCGACCACCAATCTCTTCGGAGATCCCGCCTTCAAGGACGGCGCCTTCACCAGCAACGATCCCAAGGTGCGCGCCTACGCCCTGCAAAAGACCATGCGAGCCATCGACCTGGGCGTGGAACTGGGTGCCGGGGTCTACGTCTTCTGGGGCGGGCGCGAGGGGACGGAGGTCGACGCCGCCAAGGACGCGGTCCAGGCGGCGAAGTGGTTCAGGGAGTGCCTGAACTTCCTGTGTTACTACGTGAAGGATCAAGGCTACCAACTCACGTTTGCCCTCGAAGCCAAACCTAACGAACCCCGCGGGGACATCTACTTACCCACCACCGGGCACATGCTGGCCTTCATCGAGACCCTGGATGACCCGACGATGGTCGGGGTCAACCCCGAAGTGGCTCACGAGACGATGGCGGGGCTGAACTTCTACCACGGCGTGGCGCAGGCCCTGGAGCAAAACAAACTGTTCCACATCGACCTGAACGGGCAGCGGCCGGGACGGTACGATCAGGACTTCCGGTTCGGCCAGGAAGACATCAAGGGTGCCTTCTTCCTGGTGAAGCTGTTGGAAGATTACGCCTGGGGCGGGATGCGCCACTTCGACGCACACGCCATGCGCACCGAGGACGAGGCGGGCGTGTGGGAATTCTGCGCCGGCTGCATGCGGACGTACAAGATCCTGCAGGAGAAGGTCGCGCGCTACAATGCGGACGCCGAAATCCAGGGCATGCTGGCCGAGATTCGGGCCGGGGATCCTGAGATGGAGGGGCTGATGTCGGGCTACAGTGCCGAGCGAGCGGGTCGGCTGAGCGCGATCGAGTTCGATCGCGTCGGGATGGGCCGCAAAGGCAGAGGCTACGAGAAACTGGACCAACTGGCGACCGAACTATTGCTGGGCGTCCGCTAACTCCGTGTCACAGAAGCAAACGAATCGGGAGGGGCGCAAAGCCTTGACCGAGGCGAGGCCACGTGCCGGCGGCGCGGGGCCGACACAGCCTCGTTCGTCGCGGCGCGATGAGCGGCCGGCCTGGATCAAGGGGGTTTCGCAGACGGCGACCGGGCTGGCGCTCGGGCTGCTAACCGGGAGTCTGGCGGGCTGGCTG
>CAZSRZ010000070.1:0-27627 GCA_964609085.1 uncultured bacterium
TCCGTGCCGGCGGCGCCTCCGGGTAGGAGCTTGATCGAACGCAGCTCCACGACGTCGGACCCGGCGGTAGAGAACTCCAACCGGCGCCAGACGGCGTTCAGCTCATTCACATCCATGTCCCATGAGAGGGATCCGGGGATGGTTCCTACTACCCGCTGTAGGGTCACGCCCTCCAGCGTGGCGTTCAGACGCGCGGGAACACTTCCGCTAACAACCAGCCGCCAGTTCCCGCCCGGGATGAAGAGCCAGTAAGAGACCTTTTTGAACTGCGGGGCCTCATCCGTGCCTCCGGCCCGCATGGCGCTGTTCGGTATGTACACGGCCGGATTCAGGGAGATGAAAGGCGGCTTCACCTCCCCCACGGCCCGAGTGTAGTAGCCTCCCAAGTTCTGCGGCCGGGGCGTGGCAAATTTGTCGAAGATCCAGCGCAGCACCTGGGGGCCGTGCGCCGCCTCCAATGCCAGTGCCTGGCCGATGAAAAAGTTCATGCCGGAGGCGTCCATTCGATCGATCAGCAGTGTCTTGTCCGGCGCCTCGCCGACTGGACCAACGTTGAGGAAATGATCCCGCAGCGGGTCGATCTGGTTCTTCATGTAGCCGTTGGCGTCAATCTGGGCCCCCCATAGGTCTGTCAGGCCGTTGTCCGCCAACAGCCACTTCATGAAAAGCCGTTCGCCCAGGTAGCCGCTGGCATACCGCTCCGGCTGGGCATAGGGGCCGATCAGCGGCAGCACCAGATGGGAGTACTCGTGGGCCAGCTCGCGGACCCACTCAGCAGGGGCACGCTCTGCCTTGACCGCGTAGAGGTAGATGTTTGTGCCGACCGTCTCGCCCCCGGCCTCTCCTGCTTCGCTCAGCCAGATGTCCGTGTAGGGTCGGGTGACCACACGGCGACCCAGGTAGTCCACCCCCACCCAATAGAGGCGAGCCATCACGGCACCGACGCGACGGGCCAGCGGCTCGTAACCCTCCGGGAAGTGCACCACAAATCGGCGGTCGACCGTGGCGCTCTCGGTCACCAGTTCGTCGTTCTTGGGCGCGTCTGGGTCCTGAGAGACGCAGTCGACCTGGAGGTGGTTCCGGAAGGGAACGTTAAACTTGGGGTCGGTCTGGATCGGAGGGGTGGTGCGCCGGTTCCGCGAGACAAACATCCGCCATCCCCTGGTGGGGGTCTTCGGTAGGCGGGGATCTCTGTAGGCGAAGCTGCCTTCGCGTTCGGGGCCGGGCGGATCCGGTGTGGTTCCAGGGGATTGGGCGATTGCCGCGGCCCCAAACGTCAGGAGCACGACGATACCGGCCCTCAGTGCGGAAGAGAATCTCGCCATCGTTCACCTCATGCGACCACGGCCGTCGAATCGAACCAGATGGTCATCAGCATGCTACCATTGCCGGCCACGGACAACCGCCCGGCCCCGTCCTGTTCCCTTCGGCGTGAGTCAGAAGGAGTGCAGGGCCCGGATTGTCGTGGGGTGAAGTTGATCGACCATGCGGAACACAGACACCTACTGTCACCGACGCCACCGTCTGGCCCTACTCCTGCCGCTGTCGATCCTCTTCCCCCTCACGGCTTGGAGCCAAGCTCCGCCCCCCTCGTCGGACCCACACGACGAGCCAAGTGCCATCTGGTCCCCGGCGTACTCCGGTAACTTTAGAGTTGCTCGGCGCCCGGAGGAGTTCCCGATCGAATATGTCGTCATCCACGACATCGAGGGGTCCGCTGAATCGGCCGTGGCCTGGTTTCGCAACCCCCAAGCCCGAGTGAGCGCGCATTACGTCGTGGGGTCGGGCAAGCTCTGGCAGCAGGTGCGGGAGCGCGACGTGGCCTTCCACGCGGGGAACACCAGGATCAACGAGCGGTCGATCGGCGTGGAGCATGACGGCTTCGCTTACCGCCCCGGGTACTTCGATAGCGATGTCTATGAGACATCGGCCCGGCTGGTTCGCTCGATCACTACGCGCCGCGGGATCCCACGGGACCGCCAACACATCATCGCGCACGCGGAGGTGCCTGACCCGACTGATCCTGCCCGGTTTGGAGGACGCAACGGGCACACCGACCCCGGGCCGTGGTGGGACTGGGACTATTACATGACCCTGGTCCGCAGCGAGGCGGAAGTGCTCGGTTTTCGCGTCCCCGAGGTCATTCGTCCGGGGGAAAAGCTCTCGGCGGTGGTGACGGTTCGGAACAAAGGGGACGACCCCTGGCCGGCCCTGGCTCGACGCGGACGGAGTCCCGACGCCGAAACACAAGGTCCGGTCTACCTCGGTGTCCGCGCGGCGACGGACCTGGTCCGTGCCGCCTCGCCGTTTCACGACTCGACCACCTGGATCAGCCCGAGCTACGCCGCCCCGCCACCCAGCCCGGCGTCTCCCGGTGACGTTGCAGCGTTCGCACTCACGCTGCAGGGTCCCCGTGAACTGGGGCAGGCGCGCGAGTCCTTCCGGTTGGTTCGGGTGCCCCCCGCGCCGCACAGGCCCGTCCCGTTTGGGCCGAGTCTGTCCATGAATCTGCGGGTGGTGCCGTGGGAGTTCGTGCAGGAGCTAGACGCACCCGGTTTTGCAGCGCCGGGATGGGAGACGCGCGAGCGGGATGGTCGGCGGGTGCGGTCGGTACGGTGGCAGTCGGCCGAGTTGCCGGTTCCGGCGAGCTGGTCGTTGACGCTGCCGACCGATGGGGAGTGGGAGATTCAGGCGCGGTGGCCGGGTGGTCGAGAGGGCAGCCGGGCAGCGGTCTATGAGATCGGAACAGCGGACGGCCCGGTTCGCATCACCGTCGATCAGCGCCGCGGGGTGCGGAGAGACGACTGGCGCATCCTGGGCAGGGTGAGGTTGCGTGGCGTCCGGCCAACGCTCGCAGTGACGCTGGGTGCCGACCGAGACGGCCGCGTCGACGCCGAGGCGCTGCGCGTGACGGGGCCGTTTCCCCCGGAGACTCGCTGACCTCGACGCGCCACGCGAACCCTGAGTCACCGGTTGCGTCTACCCAGGAGGGGAGTGGATGATGCGTGGGAAGACTTCGGGATTGGACAACTTGCGCTCGTTGGCGCTGGCGGTGGTGGTAGGCGCATTGGGCGCTGCGGCTGGGCTGCACCGGGCCGCCCACGGGCAGGCGGACCTCCCCCGCAGCGAGGTGCGCATCGAGGTCGTCGAGGGCTTCCGAACCATCACCGCAAACGGACTCCCGGATCATGCGACTGGCACATTTCCGAATCGCGGCAACCCCAACAGGATCGCCCCCCAAAGCTACCGGTTTCGCATGACAGCCACCCCCAGCCCGGCCGCTTCGGAAACGCCGGTGGGGATGCACCCGTTCGGCATCGCCGTTAACGGAGTGCCGTTCGATCCAGGTGCCGCGGAGTTCTGGAATGGTGACCGCCGCTGGCAGTTCGAGCCGCTCGCGGGGTACTTGCTTGCTCGTGGCGGGCTGGGCGTGGATGACAGCCTCGCTCACGTCCAGCCCAACGGTGCATACCACTACCACGGGTTGCCCACTCGTCTGCTGGATCGCCTAGAGTGGAAGAAGAAAATGGCGCTCATCGGCTACGCCGCGGACGGCTATCCGATTTACGGGCCGTACGCATACACCCGGCCGGGAGATGCGACCAGCCCCCTGAAGCTGCTGCGATCCAGCTACCGTGTTCGCCTGGGAAATCGTCCGTCCGGACCGGGTGAGCCGGGTGGGGCCTACGACGGCAGCTTCACAGCAGACTTCGAGTTTGTGCTGGGGCACGGCGATCTGGATGCCTGTAACGGCCGCACCGGCGTGACCCCCGAGTACCCCAAGGGGACCTATTACTACGTGGTAACCCAGGACTGGCCGTTTGTTCCCCGCCGCTATCGAGGTACCCCGGACGCCAGCTTTCTGCGCCAGGGTCCCCCGGGAGGCGGGCAGCGCGGGCCCGGCTTGGGCGGTCCTCCCGGTCCCCCCGCGGGGTTGGTGCCGGGCGGCATGCTGGGCGCCTATCTAGAACTGTCGAAGGCCCAGAAGGAGAAGCTGCGTCGACTCACGGTAGTGGTCGACCGTCTGCGGCAGGATGGATTCCACCTCGGGGCATTCGAGGCGCTAAGGCTTACTGCCGCCCAGATCGATCGCCTGGCGGCGGGTGAGCGAACTGGTGACGTGTTGACCGCCGAGCAGCAGACGGTGCTGACGTCAAATCGCCGACCCGGCCCTCCGCGTTAACGTGGCCTTTCGGGGGGCGGGTGAGATGACTGCGGGAACCGGGAAGTCCCTCGCGGGGCTGCTTCTGGCCCTCCTGCTCGCGGTGGTAGCCCCCTGTCCCGCGTCGGCGCATGATCCGCAGATGACCGGCATCCGCATCGTCGTGCGCGGGGGGGAAGTCCTCGTTTCGATCAACGCCCACGAGAGCCGTCTCGCCGGGGCCGAGCAGGCCATCCTTCGGCCAATGACTGAAGCCGAGATGTCGGCAGCGCTCCGCCGCAGGTTACGACTTCTCCTCGACGGGAAGTCATTCGCTCCCACACGGGTGGAAATGCGCCGGGATCGAGCCCAGGGTGTGATCTTGTGGCATGCTGCGCAGCCCGGCGTGCCGCGGGACCTGGAACTCGCTGGCAGGATTCTCCCGGAGGACCCGACCTCCAGAGACGTGGTAACGCTGCAGCGTGGAGACCGGGTGACCGAAGAGGTGGTGATCGACGCGGCCCACCCTGCGCATCGATTCCGTGAACACGTACGCCAGAGTTGGGGGGAGACAGTCCTGGTCTTTCTGGGTCAGGGCCTGAGGCACATCTTCGGTGGTCCGGACCACATCCTGTTTATCGTGGGGCTGGTGATCGCCGGTGGTGGCCTATGGCCGCTGTTGCGGATCGTGACCGCGTTCACTGTGGCGCACAGCATCACGCTTTCCGTGGCGGCTCTCGGGCTGTTCAGTCCACCCAGTCGCATCATCGAGCCGCTGATCGCGCTATCGCTGGTAGTCGTGGCGGTGGAAAACTTGCGGCCGGGCGCAACCCGCGACATCCGCCCATACCTGGCCTTCGGATTCGGCCTGGTGCACGGATTCGGATTCGCAGGGGCACTCTCAGAGATCGGCCTGCCGACGGGCCAAGTGGCGGCAGCGTTGGCCGCGTTCAACGTCGGCGTGGAAACGGGGCAGGCGGCCATTGTCCTCGCGGTAGCTCCTCTCCTCGCTCGATTGGCCGAGAAGCGAGAGGCCACACACGGACAGGTCTGCATGGCGGGGTCACTGCTCGTGGGTGCCGCCGGAGCCTATTGGTTTGTGAGTCGAATCTTCGGGGGATAACTAGGCCGCCGTCACAGCGGGCGACGGAGGGCCGCATCGCACTGCAGCTCCCCGTCGCCCGCCGGCATTACTTGGCCTTGTACGCGTCCAGGTGTTTCTTGTACTCATCGACGGGCATCCCCGCCTTCTGAGCCACCGTCAGCGCCTGCTGCCCCAACTGGATCGCCCGAGCCGTGTCCCCCTTCTTGAAGCAGGCGTAGGCGAGGGTGTCGAGGATCTCCGCCGACTGGGATTTCGTGAGATCCACGGCGCGCTGGGCGATCGCCTGGGCAATGCCGTAGTCGGGTGCCTTCGGATTGCGATCGGGGTCGATGAGCCCCCAGGCCAGGAAGTTGAGCGCTTGCGGATCGTCTTTTGCGATGGTCTCGGAAACCCGCTTCGCGTAAGCCGAGGCTCCGGCCTCATCCCCGCTGCGGATGAGCAAGTTGAACTTGCCCGACCATAGTCCGGCACCCTCCAACTCGGGATCTGCGGCGAAGGCTTTGTCCAACTCGGCGATGGCACCCTTCAGGTCGCCCTGCTGCACCAGTGGGCCGATCTTCTGGACAACGGCCTGCATCTTGGCCTGAGCCGCTTCCTTCTTTTCTCGGTCCGCAGCCGCCGCCTTCGCATTGAAGGTGCCGGCGATCACCTGGCTGAGGACCGCATCCATTCCATCCATCGGGTGCCCTATCCATTCGATGGTGCTCTTCTTGCCGACGATGAAGGCAGTGGGGATACCACCCTGGCCGGAGGCCTCCATCCAACTCTTGCCCATCGTCCCGTCGGCGGAATCGACGGCTACGTTGTAGTCCATCTTCGGTCCCATCTCTTTGATGAAGTTCGCCACCTTCACCTGATAGTCCGGAGCGGGCCGCTCGAATACGCTTACGCCCACGACGGTGGCCTGTCCCTTGAACTTCTTGGCTAGTTCCGTCAGGTGCGGAATCGTCGTCCGGCAGGGTCCGCACCAGGTAGCCCAAAACTCCACCACATAGACTTTGCCCGGCTCAAACTTCGCCACAGGCACGCCCTTCAACCACTTTGCGACTTTCAGGGGCGGCGGCGGCATGCCGACTCGCAGCCTGGGTTCTCCCTGGGCATTGGCGGCAGTCACAGTCAGGGCGGCAAGCCCGGCTAGCAACAGTCTTCTCACGTGAATTCTCCCGGCAGGCTCGCGCTGGGGACGGTTGCTGTTCCGCGCGAGATAATGGACGACCAAATAGTACCTTATGTAACCGACGCTCGCCAAATATGAAGGCAGAGGCGAGAGGGATCGGTAGCGCTGCGCCTGACCATCGTGGCAGACCCGCCGACGAGCGGCGCACCGGATGCTCCGGGATTACCCCCGGTTTCGTTGACACCCCCATGGGGCAGGGATATAATCCTGCACCTTCGTGACGGCCAGATGGAATCCCCGTTTCAGAGCCTGCACCTGGTAGTCCAAACGCTTCCCATCTCTGATTGGCGCGGTGCGTCCGGACCGGTTGCCGGTCTCACGACCCCGCGGGAGTCCACGACCATTGAGTGACCGAAAGCTCGTCCTGACCCCGGCCGGCCTCCAGCGAATCTCCGCGGAGTTGCGCGAGCTTCAAACGGTTCGACGCCAGGAAGTGGCGGACCACATTCGACAGGCCAAGGACCACGGCGACGTGTCCGAGAACCCTGAGTACGAGGAGGCCAAGACCGAGCAGGCATTCCTCGAGGGTCGGATTTCAGACCTGAAGCAGATCCTGGGAGATGCCGTGATCATGGATGACGGCGACATCCCCACGGACGAGGTGGGCATCGGCTCCATCGTCAAGGTGAAAGACCTGGACCTCGACGAGGAGTGGGAATTCATGCTGGTGGGGTCCTTCGAGGCTGACCCCGACGAGGACCGGATCTCGAACGAGTCGCCGATCGGTCAGGCGCTGCTCGGCGCCAAGGTGGGCGAAAGCGTGGCCGTGGACGTTCCCGCCGGCCTCTTGAACTACCAGGTTCTCGGCATCCGCAAGTAGCCTCGGCCGTCGAAACGAGATAGAGGCGTGCCGATCGATCCCGACAGCTTCAAGCGGGCGATGTCAAACTGGGCCAGCGGCGTGTCCGTGGTCACTTGCCGGCACGACGGTGCGATCCACGGAATGACGGCCAGCTCCTTCACCAGCCTATCGCTGGACCCCCCACTGATCCTCGTCTGCGTGGCGCGTACGGCCTTGACGCACCACCTCCTCGAAGCCGGCGGGCACTTCGCCGTCAATGTGTTGGGAAGCGAGCAGTCTGCGATCTCCGACCGGTGCGCCGGTTTCCTGGGCGAGCCGGCGCACCTCCTGGATGATCTTGACCTGCTGGACGACTCCGCCTCCGGGGCAGTGCTGAGCGACGCCCTGGCGTGGTTTGACTGTCGAGTTTGGGCAGGCTACCCGGGTGGGGATCACACCATCTTCGTCGGCGAAGTCCTGTCCGCGGGATGCGCCGAGCGAGCTCCGCTGGTGTGGCACCGGCGTGGGTACCGATCGCTCACGGATGCCGCCCCTAGATGACCATTCGTGAGAACCGCATGGCGATGGACGTCGACGCCGACGAGCCCCTGGCCATCCTCGACGAATTCGTCCGCGAGCGGCTGCGACCTCATCCGTTGGTCGCCCCGTATCTGGACACTGCGGCGATTTGGCTCACCGGGGGAGTTGCGCTGGGAGTATGGGACGAGGAGACCCCGTTGCACGTGCGGCTGCTGGTGTCCGATCCCGAGCACGAGGCTCTCGGACGCACCCTCAAGCAGGCGCAACTCTGGGATCCGAGTGTAGACTGGCGGCTGATCCTGCGGGACGAGGAGCCGATCAGGCGCTACCCGGGCGCGTGGGTGCACGTGACATGCGCCGCAGAACTTCGCGGCGAAGCGGTAGGGGACCTTTGCTCCACGCTCTGGTGGATTCAACACGCCAGGCTTCTCACTGACCCCGGCGGCCGATTCGACGCTGAGCGGAATCGAATAGTCGACCAGTTCGACGCTCAACTCGGTGCCATCCGGGCCGAGCATTACTACTGGTTCCGGTCGGCCCGCAGCGGAATGCAGCCACGCGTGCGGCCCGGCCGTTCCGGTACGCTCCTGGCCATCAAGCGGGGACTGGCGGTGCGGGAGGCGCTCCGCCTGACGTTCCTCGCTGACGGCCTACCCTACCCCGAGGACGGATGGTTGGAGCACGCCGCAGAGAGCGAGACCAGGGCCGGAGAGGCGATCGTCGCCGCATCGCGCGCACTGATCGCCGCGAGAGACGCCGCAGCCATCGAGCATACAGGCAAGGTGCTTCGGGATCGGGTGGTCATGGCGCTGCAACAGGGGGGAGTGCGTGAGGCCTGGCTCGAACAGTGGTGGCTCTGGGCCCGCCCCACCCCCTAGCGATCCCGGGGAGTTGTCCCCGGAGGGGCTCCGACCGGCAATGGTGCGTCCTCGGAGGCAACATCCCGGGACCGCTGGCGTCTCGCCGGCATCAGCAACCCCTCCGTGATCCAGGGGTTCGCGCAACCAACCAGAGGTGAACGGACTCCCCGACGGCACCGGCTTACCGTGGCGGGGATCCCGGCACTGAAGTGCCGACTGGCCGTCTGCGCGGTTTGACGGTACCCAGGCCAGCAAGTATACTGACGCGACCCGGAGGAGCGTCTCCCCGGGGCGATTTGGCGCATGTTCCAGTCTCTCTCCCAGAAGCTAACCGGCATCTTCCAGAAGCTGCGCGGCAAGGGCACCCTCCGCGAGCAAGATGTCACGGACGCCCTCCGCGAAGTCCGGTTGGCTCTGCTTGAGGCGGATGTCAACTTCAAGGTCGTCAAGGATCTGATCGGGCGCATCCGAGAGCGGGCGGTCGGTGCCGAAGTGTTGGAGAGCCTCACTCCGGCCCAGCACGTCATCGGCATCGTCAACGAGGAATTGTGCGCCATCCTCGGCGAGGACGAAAGTCGGATCCGATTCGCTTCGAAACCGCCGACCGTGATCCTGATGGTCGGTTTGCAGGGGTCTGGCAAGACCACCACGTGCGGTAAGCTGGCCGCCCATGTGCGGCGCCTCGGCAGGCGTTCGCTGCTGGTGGCCTGCGACGTATATCGGCCGGCAGCCATTCGCCAGCTCCAGGTTGTCGGCGAGGGGATCAAGACACCGGTTCACGCGGACCTCAACGAGCAGGACGTGGTGCGCATTGCGAAAGCTGGCATCCGCAGCGCTCTTGAGCAGCAGTGCGACGTGGTGATCGTGGACACGGCGGGCCGACTCCACGTCGACGAGCAGATGATGGACGAGGTCGTTCGGCTTCAACAGGAACTCGAGCCGGATGAGGTTTTCCTGGTCCTGGATGCGATGACCGGCCAGGACGCTGTCAACGTTGCCACCACCTTCACCGAACGCCTCAATGTTTCCGGCTTCATCCTCACCAAGCTCGACGGCGACACTCGCGGCGGCGCGGCGATTTCCATCCGGGCTGTCACGGGCAAACCGATCAAATTTGTTGGGGTCGGAGAGAAGTCGGACGCATTGGAGCCCTTCCATCCCACGCGGATGGCTTCGCGGATCCTTGGGATGGGGGACGTCCTCTCGCTGATTGAGCGGGCCCAGGGAGCCGTGGACGAGAAGGCAGCCCTGGACTTCGAGAAGCGGCTGCGTGCGAACCAGTTCGACCTCCAGGATTTCCTGGGACAACTCCAGCAGGTTCGCCGGATGGGGCCGATCGACCAGATTTTGGCCGCGCTGCCCGGGATGGGCGGGGCGAACATGCCCAAGCCGGATATCGACGAGCGTGAGATGGTCCGCTTCCAGGCGATCATTCAGTCGATGACCCTCGTGGAGCGTCGCCAGCCGGAGTTGCTGAATGGGAGTCGCCGCCGTCGGATCGCGCGCGGCAGCGGCACCTCCGTGCAGGAAGTGAACCGCCTGCTGAAGCAATTCGACCAAATGCGGTCGATGTTCTCACAGATCCACAAGATCCAATCCGGGAAGAAGCGCTTCCCGGGGTTACGGATGCCGCTCGGTCGCCGTTAGGCGCCGGCTCAGGAGAAAACCTTGCCAGTTCGAATTCGCCTTACCCGTATGGGATGCAAGAAGCGTCCTTTCTACCGGATCGTCGTCGCGAAGAGCACCTCCCCCCGCGATGGCGGGACGATCGATCAGATCGGCTACTACGATCCCATCAGCCCGGATAAGCGGGTCGAAATCGATGAGGAGAAGGCCCTCCTCTGGCTCAGCCGTGGCGCTCAACCGAGCGATACGGCGGCTTACCTGCTGAAGGGCAAGGGCATCCTGGCCAAGCACGAGGAAGCTCGCGCCGCCGCCCGGGCGGCTCGAACCCAGAATCCGGCTTGACTCTCGCCCCGGCGGCCTGGCTGCCGGCGGGAAGGAAGATCTGATGAAGGATGTCGTGCAGGTACTGGTCTGCGCTCTGGTGGATGATCCGGATGCAGTCCACGTCAGTCAACGCCAGAACCGACCTGGCCTCGTCAATATCCGCGTCAACGTCGCCCCGAGCGACGTGGGCAAGGTGATCGGCCGCGGTGGTCGCATCGCCGCCGCCATTCGCACCGTCGCCAATGCCGCCGCCGCGCGCGAGAACCTCCGCGCGATCGTGGACATCAACCCGTAAGCGGGGAGCCCCATAGAATGATTCTCAAGCGCCAGATCCTGCTGAAGGCCGTCGTCACTACCGGCCTCAAGGAGCAACTGATCGAAGAGGTGCAGGAGGCGATCCGCCGGGTCGATGAGGCCCAGGAGGAGTTGGAGCGGCAGAGCCGTCGCCTGATGATCGAACTGCAGCGAACCGACCTGAATCGGGCCATGGCGTTCCGCCAACAGCTCGAGGTGGAGAAGCGCAAGCAGGACGACGTGCGGACCGAACTTCAGGAGCAGCTTGCCCAATACCAGGCCCTGGAGCTGAATACCGAGATCCCCCGCGGCACGCTGGAGGGGGATGTCGATGTTCAGGTTGGCGACAACCTGGTCGAGAAGCTGGGGATGGCCGAAATCTTGATGGAGGACGACCTCGTCAAGGAGATCCGGGATCCGGCAAAGCGTGAGGCGGCGGCGACGCCTCGCCTCGTTCTGGCCTCCCGGTAGCGGGCCCGATGCCGCCGACCGACGACCACCGGGACGCTGCGGGCAGCCCCGAGTTCCTGGTCGTCGGGGCGTTTGTCGCCAGCCACGGCGTTCGCGGGGAAGCCCGACTTCGGATCCTCACCGAGTTTCCCGAACGGTTGCAGTCGATGCGCTCATTTCGGCTGCGATTTCCCGATGGCAGGCTGGAGTCTCGGGCAGTGCTGGGCCTCCGCCCTCACAAGGGCGACCTGCTCGTCCAACTTGAGGGTGCCTCCACCATGGATGACGCTCTGGCCGTGCGGGGCGCGGAAGTGGTGGTGCCCATAGCGGAGGCGGTGCCGCTGCCGCCCGGCCGCTACTATGAGCATCAGATCATCGGCCTCCGCGTGCTCACCGCCGAGGGAGAAGAGCTGGGGACGATCAGCGATGTGGTTCAGACGGCATCGAATGACGTCTACGTCGCCGGGCCATACCTGATTCCCGCCACTCGGGACGCGGTAATGAAGCTAGCGCCCGAGGAGGGGATCCTGGTTGTTCGGAGCAAGGCGTACCTCGCTGGAGAAGAGGTGCGGTGAGCACGCCCCGGCTGCGGTTTGATGTCGTTACCCTCTTCCCGGAGATGCTGACATCGCCGCTGCAGCACAGCATTCTCGGGAGGGCCGCCGAGGCCGGGCTGATCCAGGTGAACGGGGTCAACCTGCGCGAGTACTCGCAGGACCGCCATCGGAAGGTGGACGACGCCCCCTACGGGGGCGGCGTGGGTATGGTGATGCAGCCCGATCCGTTCTTCCGGGCTGTGGAGGCGCTCTCCACGGAACCCCCCGCGCCGGACCACGTCATCCTCCTCAGCCCCAGAGGTAGGCGGTTCAACCAGGTCGAGGCAGGTCGCCTCGCCAGCGCTTCCCGACTCGTCTTGCTCTGCGGACGCTACGAAGGGATCGACGAACGGGTCCATACCCATCTGGCCACGGACATCCTTTCCGTCGGGGACTTCGTCCTGACCGGTGGGGAGATCGCCGCTCTGGCGGTGATCGACGCCGTGGCAAGGTTGATCCCCGGCGTTCTCGGCAAGGACGAGAGCTCCGACGCGGAGAGCTTCACCGATTCCCTCCTCGAACATCCGCAGTACACTCGGCCCCCCGATTTTCGGGGCTTGGGCGTCCCTGAGGTGCTGCTCTCCGGTCACCACGGCGACGTAGACCGTTGGCGCCGGGAACAGGCGCTCCGGCGCACCCTGCGAGAACGCCCCGACCTCTTCCTCGCTCACGAGTTGACTGCTGAGGACCGAAAGATTCTTGGGTTGACGCCCCCCAAGCGGCACCGGAAGCGGTAAGACCCGCGATATTGGGTGGACATCACCGGGTGACCCGCCGAGAATCGCATCGTCGCCCTGCGCGCCGTAAGCCATCCGCGCCGGCACGCCGATCTTGAAGGGGTCGCCGATGTTCGTCCGTCCACCGGTTGCTCTCGTCCTGTTGAGCCTTGGATGCCTGGCATTCCCCGGCTGGGCAGCCCCAAACACCAAAACCACCTCCCCTATCCCGCCGCCAGCGGCCGGGGGAGGTCCTTCATCGGCGCCGCCGCCCGCGCCTGTCTACTGCGGTTCGTTCACCTGCTTCACCGTGCGGGTTCCCTTCGGCGCGCACACCCCGAGCCAGCGCGCTTCGATGGCGATGGACATCATCAACAAGTACCTGGGTGGGGCTGTCGGGAAGGTGACCGTCGAGCCGCGGGGACGCAGTGTTCGCCTGCTCCTCAACCGCGAGTTACTCATCTGGGTCACCGTCGCGGATAGCCTGGCGGAAAAAATGAAGTCACCGGCCGCCCTGGCGCAGCGCTGGGCGCAGAAGCTCAGCGAGGCATTCCAGGCCAGCAAGGCACGCCCGTGATGGATGTTCGGGGGCGGTAGTCTGCCAATGGCGGCGTGGGTAGGTAGGTGGTCGTAACCGGGGCCCTGGTGGCTGCGGGGCCGCAAGCTTGACTTGTGTCGGGCGCGGGGATATGAATCCTCGTCCTGCCCCGCCAGTCGCAACGGAATCGATCGTTCGAGATGCCGACCTATGAGTGAGAAACGCTTCGAATGGCTCTGGGAAGTGTTGAGGAAGCGGAAGCGTCGGCAGCTTGATGCCATCGAACAGGAGTTGGTCAAGCGCCCGGGTGAAAAGCGCGCCTTCGCCGGGGATCCGAATCAGGCGGAGTCGATGCGGTTGCCGCTCCGGCAGCCGAAGTAAGGCTTAGCTCACACCTGTGAGCCCTCTCCGCATTCGTGCAGCGACGCCGGCCGACCACCCGTTCTTTCGTCGGCTGGAGGCGGAAACGACCTGGGAGAGCATCCCGCCTGAGGACCGTCGGCGCCTCGGGCGTTCCGAAATCGAAGCGGGATTGCGGGAAACCAATGAGGCTCTCCTCTCCCGACCGGGTACTCGCCTCCTGATCGCCGAAGACGAGACAGGCAACCGCGTTGGGCTGCTGTGGATGGGCGTCAACCGCAATGCATTGACGGGTGAGGACGAGGCGTGGGTCTACAGCGTCGCAGTGGAGGAGGCCCACCGCGCCAGGGGTTACGGACGGGAATTGATGGCGCACGCCGAGGAACTGGCTCGATCTGACGGTTTCGCGGTGCTCGGCCTCATGGTCTCGGACCACAACGAACGGGCATCGCGCCTCTATCGCCGCCTGGGATTTGAGCCGAGCAGTGTCCTGATGCGAAAGCGGCTGTCCGGATAGAGCCGCGCCGACCTCATCCAGGCAGCAGCCCGGCAAACTCGAACTCCCTATCGCCGAACTTCAACCGGTCCCCCGGTGAGATCCGTTGGGCTTGCCTGATGCGTCGCCGGTTCACGAAGGTGCCGTTGCGGCTGCCCTCATCCGTCAACCAGAAGCCGTCGCCCCGGATCTCAATTCGGGCGTGAATTCGGGAGACCTGCTGGCTGTCAAGCACCACCTCGCATTCTGCGCCTCGCCCAATCCGCGTCGGTTGGGGCGAAACCCAGAGCGGGACCAGGGGTGCTCCGGACCTGCGGCCGGCTGCCGTCAGGATTACCCATCCGGCGGTGAGGATCGACGCGGCGAGGATGACGATGACGGCGACCGCCAACCAACCCCGGTCGCTCGCCGCCGCGGTGCCCGAGGAGAGGAGCGTGCCTCGCCCGGGAGCCTGGTAGACCGCGTTGCCCGATACTTGAAACCGCGGCAATCTGACATCCACTACCCGCCGGGTTCCATCCATTTCCGGGCGTGGGCTCCGATAGGTAAGGCGGTACTCCTCACGGATCTGCGCGGCGATGGCAGCATAGAGCCCCTGGAGACTTTGCGGAGTGGGGGCCTCAAGGCAGAGGCCGCCCGTGCTCCGTGCTATCCCCCGAAGCTGGTCCACATCCGCATCCAGTCCTAGCGCCACGATGCAAACCGACACGCCGGACTTGCGGGCGAGGGCGATTACGTCGTCCGGTCCGACCGTGCTGGATACGTCCTTGCCATCGGTCAGTGCGATGATCACCCGCCGGGCGTCGGCGCGGGCGCCGCCTGCCGACAAGAGATTGCCTCCGCTGGGAGGCTCCAGAACGGAGAGAGCGGAGTACACGCCGTCGTAAAAAGCAGTGCTGTCCCCCAGGGCCATCGCCTGTCGGAGAACCGTGTCGTGCGGGCTGCGATCCCGGCTGAGCGGCGCGGCCAGACGGCTGACAGCATCAAATGTCACCAGGGCGCACTGGTCCTCGGGCCGCAACTGCCGCAAAAACCATCGCGCTGACCGGCGTGCCTCTTCGATCTTCCCATCCGCCAGCATGCTGCGGCTCAGATCCAGGACGAGGCAGATGTCCGCGTGCCCACTATCGCTTTCGAGGCCAATCGGCCCTACCGGTCGGCCATCCTCGGTCACCGAGAACTCAGTCGGGTCTCGGAGCCCGCTGATGAAGACGCCACGGCCGTCCCGAGGCAGGAGGTGCAGGATGACATCTGGAAACGCGACGGCGTTGGGCGGCGCCACGCTCAACTCCGGCTGAGCCGCCAGGGCGCCTGACCACCCACCCATCGCGCTCATCAGAATGAGCGCTGTCAGCACTGCCGGGAATACTCTCAACGTGGGCTACGGCTCCTCGGTGACGCGCGGAGCCCCGCCGCCGGGTGAATGGTAGGGCCTGTGACGAAGATCACAGCAGGCAAGTCGACTGGACCACAACCAGCTTCGAGCCAACGCCCTATCATTTGATCGCGGGATGCTGCGAGCGCCTCGTTGCTAGCTTCATACTAGGATTATTCCCATGTCCTTGACGGGTGCAGTCTTGACCACGTCCTCTGCGGCCCCTTCCATCCGGCCCCAAGCCGGACGCGAGGCGCGGCTTGATCGGGATGCCGAGCTCGATCTCGTTCGTCGGTGCCGTCAGGGGGACCGTCGGGCCGCCGAGCGGCTGATCGAGGCCAACATCCGACTCATCTACAAGGTCGCTCGGCGCTACCGGTGCCGTAGCTACACCCTGGACGACCTGGTTCAAGAGGGCATCGTCGGGTTGATGGCCGCGATCGACCGCTTCGATGAGACGCTTGGCTACCGACTGAGTACTTACGGACTTCACTGGGTAAGGCAGAGCATCGCCCGCGCGGTCGAGCAGAACGATCGGCTCATCCACCTTCCGGTTCAGGCGATGACGGACATTCGGCGACTCAATCGCGTGCAGGAGGATCTGCAGCGCGACCGGGGCACCAGCGCATCTGAGCAGGACCTCTCTGCGGCCACAGGGCTACCGGAGGATCGAGTCATCCAACTCCTGGCTACGTCGGACGACGCGGTGAGCCTGGATGCGCTCGTTGGGACGGAGCAGGACACCTCTCTCCTGGAACTGGCCGAGGACTACAGCGCTGTGGATCCGGAGGGGCACGCCCTCCTCGGAGGCTATCGTAAGCACCTGCGATTGATGGTGGAATCCCTCCGCCCTCGTGAGCAGTGGGTGGTGATGCGCCGGTACGGCATTGACGGTACCGCGCCTTGCACCCTGGACGAACTCAGCCGGCGAATGCAAGTCTCGAGGGAGCGCGTGCGCCAGATCGAGACACGCGCGATTCAAAAGCTGCGCTACCTGCTTCGCAACTCCCACTGGGACTGACCGACGGGGCAGCCGCTCGGCACCCTCCGGCCGTAAGGCTGTGATTCAGGGATTGGTGGGTTCCTCGCCCGCTGCCGCCGTTCCGCAGGCCTGCTCCGCCCGCCGCAGGCAGTCGGCCACTGAGACCTGACCGGTAATGCCTGATTGCAGCACGGGCCAGATAGCCTCCGTCTGCCGATGGAAGGTCGGCACGGGGGGTGCGCTCAGCCCGTGGCAGGCAAGCGCCTGCTCCGCGAGTCGAAACCGAACTTCGGAGAGCGTGCCCTCGAAGAGGCCGTCTCGGTAGATGGCGCGCACGGTGCTTCGGCTCGAGATGGCTCCCTCGCCTGCCAGCTTGAGCTGGCAGTTCTGCCGCAGAACGTAGTCCAGCCACTCTCCAGCGGCCTGCCGATCCGGGCACGAGGACGGAATCGCCATCGTCGGGCACCCCGTCCACGAGGCGCCCCCGCCGGCACCCATCGGCATCGGCCCGGGGCTGTGCCACCCCGCCACGGAAGAGAAGGTCGGGTCTGCCAGCAGCCGGGCGGTATGTGGCACGTCAATGGCGAGCGCGGCGCGCCCCAGCCGGAAGAGCTCGGAGACGTCGTCCTCTTCGCAGTCCGGCGTCTCCGGGGGGACGGCGTTCCATCGGGTGGCCAGGTCATGCAACAACTGCAGAGCCCACTCACCGGCTCGGCTGAAGAAGGCTGGGGTCCCGTCCGGGTGAAGGAAAGTCCCGCCGACCGCCGTCACGATCGTGGCGAACAAGTGCACGAGCCCGGCGCCGCGCCCGGCGTGCGTGAAGCCGAAGAGCCGGTCGCCTCGTGTAAAGAATTGCGCCACGGCCGCCAGATCTTCCCAGCTTCGCGGGGCGGTGAGCCCCCGCCCGCCCGTCGCCGCCGCGAACCCCTGCTTCTCCCGGCGGTCGTCCAGGAGGTCGGTCCGGTAGAACAGCAGCGTGGGTTCGATGGACCAGGGAGCCTGGAACAACTCTCGGTCAACGCTGCAGAGGGCGGCGGCGTCCGGCACCAGGTCGCGCCGGTGCTCCGTCGCGATGAGGGCCGCACATGGCAGTAACTCCGGCGCAAACTCCGCGGTGTATTCGCTCCGGGACGAAATCACGTGGACTGGTGCCCGGTCACGCAGCAGATCGAGCGCTGTGTCGTGCAGCCGCTCTGGGTCGGGCTGAGCCACCACCTCCACCGCCATCCCCGTCTCGAGGGTGAACCCCTCGAGGAACCCGGCAAAGGAGTGCATCCTCGGCCCGCCGCAGAGCATGATTCGCAGGGGAGCCGCCACTAGTATCGGCTCCGTGAGGAGATACGGACTTGAAGCTCGGAGACTGGACGATCTCCGTCCTGCGAGGCAGCTCCTTCAAACTGGACGGCGGCGGGATGTTTGGTGTTGTGCCGCGACCGGTGTGGTCGAGGCTGGCACCGCCGGATGAAGCCGGCCGGATCGCGATGCAGGCGAACTGCCTGCTCATACGCACCGAGACGGAGATCATCCTGGTGGATTCGGGCATCGGGACGAAGATGCCGTCGCGCGATCGGGAGTTCCTGGCCATCGAGACCGGAGAGCCGCTGTTGCAGGCTCTGGCGGAGGTGGGAGTCGCCCCCGAGATGGTTTCGCACGTCGTGCTTACGCATCTGCACATGGATCACGCCGGAGGGTGCTCTCGATGGGTAGCGGGCTCCGAGGAGTTGCCCGTAGATTGCTTCCCGAACGCGAGCTACCACGTGCAGCGACAGGAGTGGGAAGATGCCCGCATCAATCGCAGCCACATGCGGATCACCTACCGCCAGGAGAACCTGGACGCCCTGCAACGATCGGGTCGCCTCGAACTGCTGGAGGGGGCATCCACGATCCTCCCCGGTCTCTCCGTGCGCGTCACGGGCGGCCACACCCGCGGCCATCAGGCTGTGATCCTGGAACACGGAGGGTCCGGGCTCTACTATCTCGCCGATATCGTTCCGACTTTCGGCCATAGCCGCAAGTACTTCACCATGGCGTATGATCTGGATCCGCTCCACGTGATCGAAGAGCGGCAGCGATGGTTTGCGGAGGCGGCGGAGACCGGCTGGCCGCTGGTTCTTGGCCACGAACCGGGGGATCCCGTCTGCCGCGTCCATCGGGAAGCGGGCGTGTTTCATCTGGTTCGATCCGGCGATGGATGAGGCTGCTCGACGCCGTGGTTAGTGGTCCCGGACCTCAGCCAGCCAGAAGAGCATGAGCGCGGGATCTTCCAGGAACCCCTTCACGGTTGTTGCGAAGTGTGCCCCCACGTAGCCGTCGATGTAGCGGTGGTCTAGCGTGAGGGAGATGTTCGCGGTCTGGCGGGGCACCACCTGGCCGTCCCGAACGACGGGACGCTCGCCGATCCGGTGCACTCCCATGACGGCTACCTGTGGGGTGTTCAACATGGGCGTGCCCATGACACCTCCCATAGGCCCCAGGCTGGTCAGGGTAAACGTACCGCCCTTAAGATCGTCGAGTGAGAGTTTGCCTGCCCGGGCGGCCTGGGAAAGTCGCTCGACCTCCTGAGCCAGATCCAGCAAGTTCCGTTTCTCTACGCCCTGGATGACGGGCACGATGAGCCCGTCGTCGGTGTGGACGGCGATGGCGATGTGCTGCTCGGGCGACACAAGCAGATCGCCCGTCTCCGGGTCCGATGTCGCGTTGAGATTCGGGTGCTCACGGAGGGCCATGCTCACGGCAGCGATGATGAACGGCAGGTAGGTCATCCGGACCCCCGCCTTGCGGGCCATCGGCTGAACGCGCTCGCGCAGCCCGACGAGTTCCGTGAAGTCGACCTCCTCGACGAAGGTGTAGGGCGCCGTGGTCAGGTGGCTGTCCAGCATGTGCTGGGCGATGACCCGGCGCATGCCGCGGAGCGGGATGCGCCGCGCTCCGGGCTCCGGCGTTGCCGAGGCCTCGATGGCCAGAGCGATCTCGCCCCCCGCAGCGCCACGAACGTCCTCCAGGGTGATGCGACCCCCAGGACCGGAGCCGCGCACCGCTTGCAGGTCGACATCCAGTTCCCTGGCCAGGCGTCTGACAGCGGGGACGGCGCGGGCGAAGGCGTCCGACCCACCGCCGTTGGCCCGCGGATCCGCGGCCGGGGCTGCGCCGGAGACCATGTGACTGCCGCGCTGTGCGGGAGCGGGGCCATCCGTCTCAATGCTCACGAGGATCGAGCCCACAGGCACGACGTCGCCCGGGTTCCCGTGGAGCGTGAGCACCCGGCCCGGCACGGGCGCGGGTAGCTCCGCCGTGACCTTGTCGGTCATCACCTCGACCAGGGGTTGCTCCGCGGCGATGGTCTCCCCGGGCGCGACCAGCCATCGCACAATCTCACCTTCCTGAACACCTTCGCCCAGGTCGGCCAATCGAAAATCGTAGGACATCGGTGACTCAGTATTTCAAGACGCGCATGCAGCCGGCCGCGATGCGTTGGGGATCCGGGAGGTAGTGTGGTTCCAGTGCGTAGGGGAAGGGCGTATCCCAGCCGGTGACGCGAACGATTGGGGCGGCGATGTGGTCGATCGCCCGCTCGGCGATCTGCGCCGCCAGTTCCGCCCCGAATCCGCACGCCCGGGGTGCCTCGTGGACGATCACGACGCGGCCCGTCTTCCGCACGCTCTCCAGGACGGTGTCGATGTCGAGAGGCCAGAGCGTTCGGAGATCGAGGATCTCCAGATCCGCTTCACCCCCCATGAGTTCCTGCGCCTCCAGCGTCGGTGCGACCATAGCCCCATAGGTAAGGACCGTCACTTCGCTGCCGGATCGGCGCACCGCGGCCTGCCCGATTGGGACCAGGCCTTCCGTGCCTGGATCGACCTCGGCGCGGGCGGAGCGATAGAGCCGTTTCGGCTCCATGAAGATCACCGGGTCTTCGCCGCGAAGAGCGGACTTGAGTAGACCGCGGGCATCGGCGGGGTTCGACGGCATCACCACCTGGAGACCGGCGGTATGAACGAACAGCGCCTCCGGGCTCTGGGAGTGGTAGTGCCCACCTCCGACTCCGCCGCCTGACGGCGTGCGGATGACCACCGGCGCCGAGAACTGCCCACCGGAGCGGTAGCGCACCTTCGCCAGTTCGTTGACGATCTGGTCGAAGGCGGGGTAGATGAAGTCCGCGAACTGGATCTCCGCGCAGGGTCGGAGCCCGGTCATCGCCATCCCGACGGCCGCCCCTACAATCCCGCACTCGTTCAGCGGGGTATCGACCACCCGCTCTTCGCCGAACTCCCCCTGAAGCCCCTCGGTGACGCGAAAAACGCCGCCGAGCCGGCCGATATCTTCGCCCAGCAGCACCAGATGCTCGTCTCGACGCATCTCCTCGCGCAGGGCGAGGTTTAGCGCCTGGATCATCGTCATCACGGGCATGCGGGCTTCCGTTCCTGGGGAGGGTGGGGAGGGGAGAGCCGGAATCCGTGGAGGCGGGACTTGCTCAAGACGTCTCCCTGCGCGTGCATTCGTTTAGCTGCTCGCGGAGGTGGCGCGGCATCTCGGCGTAGACGTCCTCAAACATCGTCTCCACCGGCGGCAATGGTTGGGCTTCCGCCCAGGCGAGGGCCTCCGTGATACGGGCGTCGATCTCGGACCGCAGCGCAGCCTCCTCGGCGTCGTTCCAGAGGCCGCGAGCCTCGAGCGACACGCGGAGGCGATGCAGCGGGTCCCGCTTTTTCCAGGGCTCCAGCAACTCCGGGTCCCGATAGCGCGCGGGGTCGTCCGAGGTCGAGTGCGCCCCCATGCGTTGGGTGACCAGCTCCACCAGAATGGGGCCACTGCCGCTTCGAGCCCACTGCAGCGCCTCGCGGGCGACGGCGTAGACTGCGAGGGGATCGTTGCCGTCCACGCGCACGCCGGGGATTCCGTACCCCGCTGCTTTGTCCGCCAGGGCCTCCACACGCGTCTGCTTGGCCAGGGGGAGGGAGATGGCCCAGCCGTTGTTCTTGCAGTAGAAAACCACGGGGAGTTGCTGTACCGCGGCCAGGTTCAGGCCGGCGTGAAAATCGCCCGTCGAGGTGGCCCCGTCACCGAAGTAGACCGTCGCGACGCTGCTCTCTCGCCGCAACCGGGCGGCCCACGCCGCGCCGACGGCGTGCGGGATCTGCGTGCCTACAGGGCTGCTGGCGGCGGCGAAGCGGTATCGCGGGCAGCCGTAGTGATTCGGCATCTGCCGGCCCTTCAGATAGTCTTCGACGTTGCCCAGCAACTGACAGAGCATGTACTCCAGCGGGTAGCCGCGATAGAGCGCAACCCCCTGCTCGCGGTAAGCCGGGAAGGCCCAATCTTCCGGCTCCAGGGCCATTGCCGTGCCGATCTGTGCGGCCTCTTCGCCAAGTGACCCGACATAAAACCCGATGCGACCCTGCCGCTGCAGGTTCAGCATTCGCTGATCGAGCACCCGAACCCGAACCATCCACCGGTACATGGACTGCATGTCTTCGGTGGCGAGTGGGGGCTCCGCAAGTGCTTCCCCCTCCTCATCGAGGAGCTGAATCAGGCTCGGCGAGCCTTCGCAGGGGGATACCGCTCCGGGCAGGTATTGCCACCGCGCGGCGATGCTTTCTGGTGCGGCGACGACGGTTGGTTCCACGGCGATCTTCCGATGTCCGGGGAGAGGACCCCCGATGCGTGGGCCAAACCTACAGCACCGCGCACGGCTATTATCCCGTATTCCCCGCGACCCCGACAACGCACCTCCTTTCCCCAACCGCCGCCGCAGCGGCAATCGGTTCCAGAGCGAACCGGGCCGCGCTCGCCCGTGCTATAACCCGACCGTGACTCCCCGCCGCGTCGCTCCCGGGCCTTCTGCTATTGATCCTGCGATGCCGATCGGAGAGGATCCTGGGCCCAGCAATCGGCCGTCCGATAGGCCTCTCGACGAGCCCCGAAACTTCTGGGCCTGGGTTGCCTACCAGTTCTTCTACCGGATTGGCTGGCAGTTCAAGATGGAGGCGACCCTGATGGCAGGCGTCGTCTCTTATCTCGCGCCGGCGCCATGGGTGATGGGACTGCTGACGGCACTCAACACCCTTGGGCGCAATCTCTCCCCGTTGGTCGCAGCGCCTATCACGGACCGGTTCGCCTCGAAGCGGGGAGCCCTCTGGCTATTCTGGTCGGCGGCGGTCTTCACCTGGGGTGTGCTCACCCTGCAACTCTGGTTGGCGGTACCGGGCGAGCCCGGGTGGACCCTCTGGTTCTTCGGCGCTTGCTACACCCTGTTTTTTACCTTCCTCGGCATGGCCGGCGTGGCCCAGGGGGCCCTGCTGGGCAAAATCATCCCCGCCGACCGGCGCGGCAGCGCCCTGGCCGCTGGAATGACCCTATCGGGGCTCGTGAACACGGTCGCCATTCTGGTTATCTTTCAGGTGCTGCAGCGGGGGCGGTTTCCGGAACCCCGGAACTATGCGCTGGCCTTCACCCTCACAACAGCGTTCTTCGTGCTTGCCGGTGTCTCGCTGCTCTTCATCCGCGAGCCCGCCACAGAGCAGGTCAGCCGGAGGTTCGGGTTCGCCGACAGCCTGCGTTACTTTGTTACCCTTGCTCGCGGCAATCGGAATCTCGCCCGACTGATGGTGGTCAACGTCTGCGTCGGCGTGCTCGGAAACATGCTGCAGTTCTACACTGCCTTCTGGCGGCACAGCCCCGGGCTCAGCCCATCGAGCGTGCCCACGGCCCTGATGCTGGCGACGCTGCTGCAGACCGTCTGGCAGTCATCGGCGAGCGGCTATCTGGGGCGAGTCGCGGACCGCCAGGGCAATCGGCGGGTGATATGCGGGCTGCTCTGGATCGAGGCGGTCATCCCGCTGATCGCCATCGTCTTGGGGACGATGCACCCGTTTCACGAGCACTGGGCCTGGTATCTGGGGGTCTACAGCCTCGTCGGCCTCCGGTTTCCCGTCTATCAGTTGCTGGTGAACTACCTGCTGGAAATAGTCCCGCAGCACGACCACGCTATGGCGTTGGGTGCCGTCAACGCCGTCGGTCTGCTCACCGCCGGCGCACCGCTGTTGTTCGGCTGGATTGCCCAGCAGTGGGGGTACCCGGTCGCCTTCGCTGCGGGCTCGGTGGTAGGGTTTCTCGGGGCGTGGACCTCCCTGGGACTGGAGGAAGTGCGTGTCCGACCGACCTGATCCGAAACTCCCGCCGCGGCTCCCTCCCGGCGGCACCATTGGTGTATGTGCACCCAGCAGCCCCGTTTCCGAGGAGTCGCTCTCGGCCGGCTGTGCGGCATTGCGGCAGGCAGGCTACCGGGTGGTGGTAGCCCCTCACGCGCTGGACAGGCACGGTCACCTGGCCGGGCTGGACGTGGACCGCGCGTCGGATTTGCACGGCCTCTTTGCCGACGCGTCGGTCGACGCCATCTTCTGCGCCCGCGGCGGTAGCGGCTCTATCCGCCTGCTGCCCTTGCTCGATTGGGATCTGATCGCGGCCAATCCCAAGCCGTTCGTCGGCTACAGCGACATTACCAGCCTGCATCTGGCGATCCAGGCCGCCTGCGGGACCGTCAGCTTTTTCGGCCCGATGGTCACCTCCGAGTTTCATCAACAGATGGGGCCGGAATCGCTCGATCACTTCTGGCGGCTGTTGATGGAGGCCCGGCCGGCCGGGGCGCTCACGGACCCTCGGTGCGCCGACGCAATCCCCCTCGTCGCGGGCAAAGCGGAAGGCCGGCTCGTCGGGGGCACCCTCTCCCTGCTGGCGGCCTCAATGGGAACTCCGTTCGAACCGGACCTACGGGATGCGATCTTCTTCTTCGAGGACATCCACGAGTCGCCGGCGCACATCGAACGGTTTCTCGTGCAGCTATTGCTGGCGGGGAAGCTCCGCGAGGCCGCGGGGTTCCTTGTCGGCAGCATCCGTTGGTCGCCGGACGCAGAGGAAGCCCTCAGATACCTGACCTTCCACCAGGTCTTTGAGGACGTGCTTGTGCCGCTCGGACGACCGGTCCTTCTGGGCTGGCCGTCCGGGCACGTGCGCAGCCCGCTCATGTTGCCGCTCGGCTGCCGCGTCCGGCTCGACGCGGATCGCCGCTCCCTTGAGGTGCTGACGGCTGCCGTCCGTTGAGGCCCGCCACGAGTTTCGGTGCTGGCAGAGTGAAAGCCACGCAGGCAGTGTGCGGGGTCGGGTAGAACAACGAGAGTGCCGTGCAACTTTGCCGGCGCGGGAGGCCCTGGATGCCGGATGAAGTGCCCACCATCTACAGCGATGGCCTGTCGGTGAGCTCAAACCCTTTCACGATTTCGCTGACCTTCACCGTCTCGCCGACTCCCGGCAGCGGTAACCAACCGCCGAAGCTTGTCGCGGACATCCGCATGAGTCCGGAGCACGCCAAGGTGATGGCGATCGTGCTCCGCAAGCAATTGAGGGAGTTCGAGGCGCAGCAGGGCCGACCCATTCCCGTGCATCCCCATGTCGCTCAGGGACTCGGGCTCAGCCCGAACGAAGATTGGTGAGTCGAGGGGGCAACTACAGCCGACGGATGCGTGCGCGGTAGTCATCGTAAGTCTGCTCGAACAGCTCCCGACTCGCTTCAGCGCCGATGAAGTGGCTGTGGGTCAACACGAGGGGCGGCTGACCCGCCTCGGTGAGGAGCCGTGCGACCTCGACCTTGATCATGTTGATGATGGCCGCGTTGCCGATGGTGGATCCTGGCCCGACGGGGTAGGCCAGGCCGGGGACGAACGTCATCGCGTCTCCCGCGACGGCGCAGTTGTCGAGCACCAGATTGGCGATATCCGGCAACTTCCGGCCGGTGGAGTGGGTGGCGGGGGAGACGTCGCAGTGGGCTCGGCTGACGAGCGCCAGCACCGGCAGGCCTCGTCGTGAGGCCTCAAGGGCCACGTCGACAACCAGCGCTCCGGCACCGCTCGTCGACACGCACATCATCAGGTCGTGGGGCCCAAATTCAAAATTCCGGAGGATCACCCGGCCGAGCCCTTCCGTGCGCTCAATGAACATCGCCTGACGCTGGCCGTTCATCCCGACGATCTGGTTGTGGAAAGTGACTGAGAGCTCGACGATCGGGTGGAACCCGGGGAAGCTGCCGTAGCGAGGGAACATCTCCTCCAGCGCCATGCGCGAGTGGCCGCTCCCGAACATGTGCACCAGCCCACCCTGGGCGATGGATTCGGCGCAAAGCCGGGCACCCTCCCTCACCGCCGGGAGCTGGGTTTGTTCGATGCGGTCCAGGATGGCTCGCGCCGCAGCGAGGTAGGAACCGGCGACATCCGTCGGGGGAGGGGTCTCTTCGTGCACGCCGTGGTTGTATCATGGGCCTCCCGCACGGCAACCTGGGCCATCGGGAAGAATGCATGCAGCGGCGTGCCGCCGCTCGGAGACTTGCGGATGCACGTGCTGTTCATTGGGGCTCATCCAGACGACTGCGACTTCTCCTGCGGGGGGACCGCAGCCTTCGCGGCCCGTCGTGGGGACGCGGTGAAGTTCGTCTCGATCACCACCGGAGACAGGGGCCACTGGCGGCGGGAGTACGTGCTCGATCGGCACTCGCTGGCGGAGCGTCGATTCGACGAGGCTCGGCTTGCCGTCTCCGTCTTCGGCGGCGAGTTCGAATCTCTGGGGATTCCCGACGGCGAGGTCTACATTTCACCGGAGTTGACGCTGAAGGTCGTGCGGACCATCCGGAATTGGGGGAAGAAAGGTCAGGGGCCGGACCTCGTCGTCACCAACCGCCCGCAGGACTACCACCGAGATCACCGATACGGTGCCCAGACCGTGCTCGACGCGGCGTACCTGCTCACCGTGCCGCTGTACTGCCCGGACGTCCGGCACATGGACCGGATGCCCGTGATCGCCCACTGGTTTGACGGATTCCGTGAGGGCGGGGAGTTTCGCCCGGATGTCGTCGTGCCGATCGACTGGATGATGGACAAGAAGACAGAAATCGCCCAGGCCCATGAGTCGCAGTTGTTTGAGTGGCTGCCCTTCAATGCCGGGGAGATGGATCCCATCCCGGAGGACCCCACGTTTCGCCGCAGCTATGCGCGGGAGAAGATGGAGGCGCGCGGCCGCCGGATTGCCGAATACTGCAGGGAACGAGCACCCGGCCTGGTGCCCGGCGATTGCGAGTACGCCGAAGCCTACCAGATCAGCGAGTATGGCCGCCGCCCGACCCAGGAGGAGTTGCAGGAACTCTTCCCGCTCACTCACGCGCGGGGAGCCGCGTAGCTGCGCCTATTCCTTTCGCCGGGTTAGCGGCCCGCCGATCGGTCGATCTCCGTGGCGGGCGTAGACGGCCGGATACTCGCGGAAGAGCCAGTTGCGGACGTCCGCCGGCGCCTGCTCCTTCAGCAGGTCGAAGAACAGATCCATGGCCGGTGCGTCAAAGCGGAAGTGTCCGTAACGCCACGTGAGCGAATCAGCCGCCGCTCGTTCAATCGGCCACCCGAGGTACAGGATCTGGTAGAGCGCGGCGACCAGACCGGAGCGATCCGCGCCCGCCTGGCAGTGGAAAAGAAGTGGGTAGGTCGCGGCGTCGAGCAGCCGGATCACTCGTCGCAGCTTTTTCGGGCTGGGCAACCGCTGCGCCGAAAGGGTGATGGCATCCACCGCGACGCACTCCGCGGCGCAGACCTCAAGCTGACGTCGATACCACGGCCGCTCCGGGTTGCCGCCCCGGAGGCTGAGGACCGTGCGGATCCCGTGCTTCCGAATGACGCGACGCAACTGACGCGGAGAGAGCACGGCGGATCGAAAGGCTCGCCCGGGGTCAACCACCCGGACGTTCCCATTGAACCTGCCGATATAGGCGCAGAAGGCCAGGCCTGCGGCGACGACGGGGACGACAACGGGAAGTGTTTCCATGGCGGCGAGCCCGGACATGGGCCGGGACGTATGGTTTTACCCCACGGACTCGCCGTCGGCATACGGTATCAGGCGAGCGCCGCTGTGCGGACGGAAGCGGCGCTGCCACAGCGCCGCTCGACCCGGTAGAATGCGAGCAGTTGGGGCGAGTGGTGAAACGGTAGACACGGCGGACTTAAAATCCGCTGCCGCAAGGCATGAGGGTTCGAGTCCCTCCTCGCCCATACAGCGATGAGATGCCCATCCCGGGACCCACTCCGGTGCCAGACCCGCTCCGGCACAGACGCCGGCGCGACGCCAGCGTTCCCAGGGGCGGCCTCCTCTGACAGGTACGCTCCGGCTCAGAACCGAGCACGTCAGTGCCGGGATCCCCGCCTCCGTCAACCGGCCAAGCTCGGCGGGAGGGGTTGCC
>CAZSRZ010000071.1:0-4186 GCA_964609085.1 uncultured bacterium
TGGTGCTGCTGTTGGGGGCGTCCAGCAGGCGCACGCGCGGCCGGGTGCGCTCCGCATCGCGGCGTGCCGCCGCCACCGCGCCCGCCACTGCGGGGCGCGGAATCCAGGCTGAATGCTTCAACATGCGTAGCATGACAATTGCTCTCCTATTCGACACAAACCCGGCTCAATCCTTGGTAGGCAGCCCCCATCAGGCGCTGCGCGCATGCCGAGCTGGAGCTCAGCGGTCCCAGGGGCTTCGGCCATGCCGAGCTGGAGCTCAGCGGAGTGTCAGGGTAATGGGGGCCAGTTCGTCACGCCTCTCCCGCGAGGACGGATTCGCACATCGTCTTGTGACGGAGTTACGAGGCACGCGGGATTCACTGGCGACGTACCCCGGACGGATCTATGGGTCGGCTCCTGGTTCGTGATCGGGAGAATCCCGCGTGCCGCGTGACTCCGTCAGGGGGGCGGGGCCGGGTTCGTCATCCAGTGGTCTCGAAGTCGGGTGGGCGGGGCCGGGGTTGTCCACGGGCTTCGAAACCAGATTCGCTCTCCATCTTGTGACGGAGTCCCGAGGCACTCGGGATTCTTCGACCATGTACCCCGGATGGGCCCCTGGGTCGGGGCCGAGTTCGTCAACGCCATGCGGGCCGGAGGCCCGCGCACCCAGGTCCATCGCTCGAGGCCCGGTTCGGGAATGCCATGCGGGCCGGAGGCCGGCGCACCCAGGTCCATCGCCCAGATCACGGGGCGGCCTGGAGTGCCGGGTGGAGTACCGTCGGGCGCTGCGCGCATGCCGAGCTGGAGCTCAGCGGTCCCAGGAGCTTCGACCTCGTACCCGGATGGGGCCATCGCTCGAGGCCCGGTTCGTGCACGCCATGCGGGCCGGACGCCCGCGCACCCAGGTCGCCGCGAATCCGGTGCGGGGGACGGCGTCAGTCGTCGGTCCGGAGATACTCTGCCAGTGTGGCTGGATGGATGTTTCCTCCGCTGAGGAGCACGATGGTCCGACCATGCGGCTTCACCACTCCCTCCAGCAGCGCCGCGGCTCCCACAGCGCCTCCGGCTTCCACGACGAACTTCGCGTGCTCCGCGAGCCAGCGGATGGCCCGTCGCACGGCCGCCTCGGGCACCAAGACGACGTCGTCCACGTACCGCTGGATGTGCGCAAACGGCAGGTCCCCGGGTTTCATTGCGATCAGGGCGTCGCAAATGGTGCGCACTTCGTCGATCCGCGTGACCGCTCCGCGATGGAAGGACGTGTGCACCGCCGTGGAGCCGGTCGGTTGGACGCCGATGACGCGTGCTTTGGGGCAGAGGGTCTTCACCGCGCAGGCTACACCCGCCAGCAAGCCTCCGCTGCTGGCCGGCACGAGGACGGTCTCCACTTCGGGCAACTCCTCTGCCATCTCCAATCCGATGGTTCCGTGTCCCCTGATCACGTCCGGTTCCTCGAAGGTGTTGATGACGCGCAACCCGCGACTGCTCTCCAGTTCGTAGAGTGTCCGCCAGCGGGCGTCGAAGCTGTCCTCGCTCAGAACCACCTCGGCACCGTAGCGACGGGTCCGGTCCACCTTGAACGAGGACGTGCTGGCCTGCATCACTACGGTGACCGGAATCCCCAGGAGGGCTCCCATTCGCGCCCAGGCCCCCGCGAAGTTCCCGGACGACGACAGGGCTGCTCCACGGATCCGTTGATCGGCGGGCAACCGGTTGAGGATGGTAAACGCCGCTCGAGCCTTGTAGCTCCCGGTGATCTGCAGGCATTCCGGCTTGAACAGGACCGGCGCCCCGGCGATCGCCGACAACTCCTCCGACGGGTGGAGCACCGTGCGGACCATGAGATCGGGCAGAGCCGCGGCGGCGGCTCGGATCTCATCCAGCGTGATCAGTGTGAGTGCGCCATCTGAAGATGTGAACTCTGCCATCCGTCACCTCCCGGCTTCACCCGATGGCTGAAGCACGGAGTCATATAAACCCATGAACTGTGCATAACCCAACGGCACAGGATTAAACTTGCCGGTCCATTGCTGACCCGCGGCGGCCACCAGAGCGGGGATGTCCTCGGCGGCGACATCCAGCTCCGCCAGGCATCCGGCGAGCCCAGCGGAGCGTCGGAATCTCTCGATAGAGAGGGCGATACGCTCCGCACCGCCGGTCGTGCCGATCAGTTCGTCGTAGACGGCTGCAGTTGTGGGCTCTGTTGCGTTGAGACGCAGGACGCTTGGCAACATCAGGGCGACGGCCTCGCCGTGCACCGCATCGTGCAGTGCGGTGATGGGGTTGGCAGTAGCGTGCGCCGCCCCAAGCATGCTGCACTCGATGGCGAGGCCCGCGTAACAGGCGCCCAGTTGCATCGCGGCTCGGGCATCCAGGCTGCCAGGCGACTCGAGCACGCGTGGGAACGCGGAGAAAAGGAGCCTGAAGGCCTCACGACTCCACGCCAGTGAGATCCCGGAGCGCCGCGTGCATACGGCCGATTCCAGGGCGTGCGCCAGGGCGTCAATGCCGGTGCATGCAGTCACACGCGCGGGCTGCGACAGTGTGAGCTCGGGATCCAGGATCGCCACGCGAGAGGCGGCTTTCGGATCGCCGCACGCCATCTTCTGGTGCGTCTCATCGTGTGAGATCAACGCGTACGACTGCATTTCGCTGCCGGTGCCGGCCGTGGTCGGGATCGCGATCATCGGCAGCATCGGGTGCCGCGCCAGGCCGGACCCCCAGTAGTCGGTCATCTGTCCGCCATTGGAGAGCAGAAAGTTGCACCCGCGCGCGGTATCGAGGCTGCTGCCGCCACCCAGACCCACCAGGAAATCGATGCCCGCATCGCGTGCAAAGTCGGCGCATCGGCTCACCGCCCCCGCCGTGGGATTCTCCGAGACGTCGTGGAAGACTACTGCCTCGGTCGCGGCGGCAGTGAGGGAGGCGGTCGCTCGCGCCGCATGTCCGGCCCGCACGATGCCGGGGTCGGTGACCAGCAGCACTCGACGGGCCCCAAGCGACGCGGCAATCTCGCCGAGCCGGTCGATGCTGCCCTGTCCGAAGACGATCCGCGTGCGGGGCTGGAAGTCGAAGGGATGGAGCACCGGCGTCAGGCGACCGCCCGCTGAATGGCACGCCGCCGGTAGAGGAACTCGAACAGGTTGCCTTCGTGGGGTTGGTCCCACTCCACGCGCGGAGTCGCGATTGGTCCCAGATTAAGACGGTCGATATCCGGAGAGGCGATCAACGCCCGCTCGAAGGCGGGATCGTGGGTGATCCCGGAGACCACCAGGGATGGCCCGATCCGCCCAAGCATCTCGCTCTGCGGCATCTCCACAAGGCTGGCGTAGGGGAACAGGAACTCCCGGTTGGCGAGGGGGTGGTCGAAGCTATCGCAACGGACCAACGTCGGCTGCAGGTAGTTACACCCATCCCGCTGCACGCGACGCTCCCCCTCACGGTACCGCGCGGTGACTTCCTCAGCGCCGGGGATCTGCAGCCCTTCTTCGATAGCGGCGTCGATGAACTCCGCCATCTTCGGGTTGGCGAACCCCGCCAGGCTCGCTCCCGGGTCATCGTAGGCGAGCGGCTTGATGCCAGCCAGTCGCTTCCCAACCGCTTCCGCGATCTCCCGCCCGTGCCGCGGGACGAGGATCGCCGAGGCGTTGATGCAACTGCGGCCACCGTTCTCGGCGACGGAAGCGGCCATGAGTTCCACGTATTCCGGCCAACGATCGACGAGGTCCTCACCCAGCAGGATCTTGCTTCGTCCGGGACCGTGAACCTGCACCCCGGGGTTTCCGGCATACCGTTGGACGGTGTTCTCATCCCCGAAAATCAGTGCTCGATCGCAGACATCCATCACCGCGGCGCTGCCTTCGTGGTCCGTCGGGTAGAAGGAGAAGGCGGCGGCGGGTGCCCCGGCAGCGATGAAGGCCTGGATGATGCGGAAGGGGGTCCAGGGCTCCTCCCTCCCCGGTTTCAGCACCACGGGTGTGCGCAGGGCGATCGCAGGCATCCACAGCGAGTTCACGCCGGGCGAGTTGCTGGGCAACACCACCCCAAGCGCGTTGGCGACCCGATAGTAGCTGACGGGGACATCGCCATGGCATCCGGAGCCGGCATCGATGACGTCGGTGCTCATCCCTCGCGTCAAACCCCGCAGGATCGTCTCCATCTGGACGAAGTTCTGATGGATCTTGCCCATGTTGCGGCGCACGAG
>CAZSRZ010000071.1:4286-13805 GCA_964609085.1 uncultured bacterium
CGGATGTTGTTCAGCGAAGTCCGGTCGAGGCTAGCGTAGGATTCCCCCCGTCGCAAGACCGGTAGATGCGGTGTTCCCATCCCGTTAGCTCTTCCCCTGGATGCAAATCAACCGGCCCTCAGTGCGCAGAAACAGGCGGCCTGCGGCGACCGTGGGCGTGGAATGCGATGGCTGACCCAGGTCGCAGGTAGTCACGAGCTTGAACTTCTCGCCGGCTTCGATCACCACCAACTCGCCCCGAGCGCTCAACGCATAGAGCCGTCCCCCGATCAGGATCGGGGACCCATAGAAATTGCCGCCAACTCGGTCGGACCAAACCTGCTCACCTGTGGCCGCACGGTAGCACGTCACAATGCCGCCGTCCCCCCACATGTAGAGCAGCCCCTTGTCGTAGACGGGCGTCGGTACGTAGGATGCGCCGCGTCCGAGCGAGTACTTCACCGTGGGTGGCGTCGCCGGGTTGCTCTTCCCCGGTTGAACGGCGACCGTGAGGCGATCGCCAGCACCGTTCCCGCTGCCCACGATGATCAGCCCCTCCGCGAGGATGGGGGAGAAGACGGTTCGCTGTTTGAAGAGCCCTCCCGCTTCCCAATTGACCGCGCCTGTGTCCGGGTTCAGGCTGGTCAGTCCATGCGCGGTGCTGGCGAAGAGGACTTCCGGCTTTCCGCCCGGGGGGGTGTAGACCATCGGCGTGGCGTAGGAGGCAGCGTCGCTGGTGTTCCGGGGACGACGCCACTTCACGGCGCCAGTCTTCGGGTCCAGACCGGCGAGGAAACTGCCGTCGCCGTCCTGATCGTTGGGAACGATCAGGACGGAGCCGACGAGGACCAACGAGCCCGCCCCGCCGTGCTGGGTCTGTTGCTTGCCCAGGTCCTGCTTCCACACCAGTTTGCCGGCGTGGGTGAACGCGTAGACGGTGAGCATCTCGGGGACGCTGAAGGCTACGTAGACCCGCTCCGCGTCACAGGTGGGAGTGCCGGCAGCAAAGTTGTTCAGCCGGTGAGTGGTGTACTTCTGGAATGTGGTTTTCTGGTCCCAGAGGAGCCTGCCGTCCGCGGCATCAACGCAGAGGACGTGCCGCACGCCGGTGTCCGCCTCGGCGCTGGTCAGGAACACCTTGTTGCCCCAGAGAACTGGCTCCGAATGACCGATGCCGGGCAGGTCGGTCTTCCACGCAAAATCGGCAGCCGTGATCGTGTCCGGAAGCTGGATTGCCGCTGCGTGGCCGGTGCCGTTGGGCCCGCGGAAACGTGTCCACTCCTGCGCCTGCGCCGGTTGGGTGCCCATCCAGAGAACGGCTCCAAGCACGACTGCGCCGCGGCCGATAGTCTGCAGGGTCTGCGAGATCTGCATCATGAGCGGGCCTCCCACGAGACGTGTCAATAGACTCCCTCAATGGTCTTGTTCTCGAGAGCGCCGAACGGTCGAACCTCGCCGACGCCATCCCATGGGAAGCGACCCCACGGCTCCCGCCGCACCGCCTCATCACGCTCCAGGAACCGGGGCATGAAGAACTCGCGCGTCAAGGTGGTCAGCTCGACCCGCCCCCACTCGCCGTGCCCCACGGTACGTCGCGTGTCGTTGGGGTCCACCACACGCAGCAATGCGCGCGGCTGCGGGGCGTAGTAGGTGATGCTCCAGTTGTCCTCCGCGCGAAGTGGGCGGCTGCAGGCAAGTCCCATCAGCGTGTTCCCGTAGGTGGGGACGAACTGCACCCGGTTGTCGAGGACCTCTTCGACGAGGAAGCGGACGCTTTGAGGAGTCATCTGCGTCCCGCCGCAGAAGACACCTCTCACCCCGCAGTCCGGCACGGTGACTTTCTCATCCAGAGCTTCAAGAAGCTTGGGGGTGGTGAACATGCAAGCGATCTTGCGGTGCTTGAGGATCGCCGCGCCCTGCTCAACCACGTGTTCCTTGTACTTGTTCGCCATGTCGGCGTTGCGTTCCGCGATCAGGCGTTTCACCCAGCGCGGGTCCAGATCCACGTGGTAGCAGGAGCCGCCCCGTACGTGGGCGAGATGCTCGATGCACAGCCGCAGGCGTCGGGGCCCGGTCGGCCCCAACATCAGCCAGTTGCCGCCGCGAGGGAAGGCCTCGTCATCCAGGGTCTCGGAGAACTCCTCATAATCGCGGAGATGGTCCTCCCAGCCGATGCGCTGCTTGGGAATCCCCGTGGTGCCGCCCGTCTCAAAAACGTAGAACGGTCGACCGCGGTACGCCTGGGGGATCCAGCGCTCGTTGGGCTCGTCCCGCAACCACTCATCCTGAAAGTGCGGGAACTTCAGGAGATCTTCGGCTCCGCCCACCTCGGTGGCCGGGTTCCAGCCTGCCCGCGCGGCCCAGTCCAGCCAGAAAGGCGAACCCGTCTCCGGCGAAAAGTGCCAACGCACGATCTCGCGCACATGGGCGTCGACGGCTTGCCGCGCTGACTCGATCGCCGAAGAAGGCGGCGTGCTGGTTGCGTCTCCCATATCTCTCCCTAAGCCGAAGACCCGGCGGCAGTTCGCGCCGGGAAGTACTTGTCAATGGTGCCGGTGCTGGGCGGACGGGTGATCAGGGAGACCACGACCATCAGCAAGCCAGAGATCAGGCACATCGGCATCACGGGCAGGTACCCGAAGATGGTGACCGTCGACGGCGTGCGCAGGAACAGGTCACCCAGCGCCGCGAAGACCTGGACCGGCGGTTCGCCTGCCCTGGGCGCTATTGGATCCGAGAGCGTCTGCAGGACCCAGATCCCCAGCACCGCAGCAAACACCCAGGCACTGGCGGCGAGGGCACCCCACTTGGTGCTGCGTTTCCAGAACAGAGCGGCGAGCATGACCGGGGCAAGCGCCGCAAAGCCGGAGAACGCGAAGCGGATTGCGAGTTCGAAGATGCTCGCCTGGTTCTTCAACGCCAGAGCAACCAGGTACGCAACCAGCGTGATCAAGACCACGAAGGCACGTCCAGCCCAGACCTGCACCTTGTCGCCGAAGCGGTCCTTGCCCCCGTAGTAGGTGAACACGTCCTCCGTGAACATGGTGGAAAGCGCGAGGATCTGGCTATCGGAGGCCATCACGCAGGCCATGATGCCTGCCCCAAGGATGCCCGAGAGGATGCCGGGGGTGTGCAACCGCAAAAGCTGCACGATCACGTCGTTGGTCTCGCCCGGCTGTAGCGCGGGGAACTGGGTCTTCGCGATCACGCCCAGGTAGACCGACGGCACCCAGATCAGGGCGATGCAGATCGGGTAGAAGATGATCGTCTTCTTGAAGTGCGCCATCTTCTCGGCGGTCAGGCACATGATCGCCACGTGCGGGAACATCACGGCAGAGAGCGGGATGAACATGTAGCTCAGGAACTCCGCCTGCTGGATGCGCTCGCGGCTCAGCAACTGTGCGGGGGGAGGTCCTTTCGGCGGCTTCATCGTCAGGAGCTTTTGCATGGCGACGTCGAACCCGCCCAGCTTCTGCGAGATGAGGATGAAGGCGATGGTCCCAAAGAGGAGGAAGAGCGTTGTCTGGAAGGTGTTCACCCAAGCCGTGCCGCGCATCCCGCCGAAGAAGACGTAGCTCATCACGACCAGCGCAACCACCGCGCCGCCCACTTCATAGCTAACGGCACCGCCGCTGATCGCTTCGAGGGTCTCGCCGCCGCCCATCACGCCGATGATGATGTAGGGCACGAGCATCGCCGCAGTGAGCACCGAGATGAAGGTGCCGATCCCGCCGCACTCCCACCGATCACGCAGGAACTGAACCTGGGTCATGTGGCCGTGCTTCTTGCCCAACGCCCACAGACGCGTCCCGATCAGGTAGATGCTCAGCGGGATGATGACGCCGGAGGAGCTGGCCATCAATCCGTAGACGCCAATCCCCCGCTGGTAGGCCATCCCCGAGCTCCCCAGGATGGCGAACGCGGTCATGTTGGTGCCAAAGATAGAGAGCAGGAAGACCACCGGGCCGAGGCTCCGGCTGGCGAGGAAGAAGTCTTCCCCGGAGTTTTTGCCCTTCCGGAAGGCGAAGATCCCGATGTAGAGGACGATCGCCAGGTAGACGAAGACGATTCCAGCTTGAAGCATCAGGCGTCCTCGCCTTTCGCGTGCGCGGCCTCTTCCTCAAGATGTCCGGGCCAGGCAAACGTAACCAGGCACCACATCACGACCGCCGCCATTCCGGAGTAGAGGATGTGGTAGGCCAGGCCGATCGGGATGAACCCGAACACCAGGGTCTTGTTTGTCCAGTTCCAGGTGTCCTGGTGCAGCACCAGGAAGACGAGGACGATAGCTACGAGGAGCCACTTCATTTGCGGGGTACCTGGGGGGCCGGTGTCGAGCCGGGAGGAACGAGCGACCAGGACAGGAAGTGGGCAGCCTGCCCTGACCTGATCGCTGTTGCCGACCAATCGGTGTTACTTGGCGATCGCGTACAGGTGGGTCGGCGTGCCGACATAGAGCACGCCGTTGGCCACCACCGCTGAGGAATACACCGGGGAGCGCATATCCACCTTGGCGATTTCCTTCATCTGCTTGGCAAGTGCCAGCACGATGAAGTCGCCGTCTTCCGTCCCAATGTAGACCTTCCCGTCCGCCACCATCGGCGAGCCCCAGATGTGGCTCTTGGTGTCGTAGACCCAGTAAGGGGCGCCGGTCTCGGCATCGAGGCAATGGATGAAGCCGCTGAAGTCCGGGATCACCACCAGGCCTCCAGCGATGACGGGCGTCGAGATGGCCCGCTTGATCTTAGTGTAGTCCCAGATCACGGCGGTCTTGGTGGCGTCCCCGCTCTTAGTGGGATCGAGGCAGAGGAAGCGGCCGACGCCTTCTCCGTGTTCAGGATCCTGCCCGATCGCCACGTAGACCTTGTTGTTGTGGAAGACGGGGGTGGAGATGATCTCGCTTGGGCCGTCGTACGTAGCGTACTTCAGGGGCTTCCCGTCGCGGAAGCGGTAGGATGCCGGGTTGCAGTCCACTCTCCAGGCTTCCTTCAGGACGTCCGAACCTTCGGCGTTGCGAGACGTCTCGGTGGAGAGTCCGTAGCAGATCCCGTCTCCGCCGCCGAAGATGATCAGGTCCCGCCCGTTCACCGTGCCGTGGGTGGGCGTCGACCAGTTGGAGTGCAGCGTCCGGGCGCTCACGCCGGAGGCCTCCTCGCCCAGCAACTCACCCGTGTTCTTGTCGAACATAGCCAGCGCGGGGGCTTTCGGATTCGGGATGTTGGTGTGTGTCCAGTCGACCCCGTTGGAGGTGGTGACGACGACCTTGTTCCCGAAGACGAGCGGGCTGCAGGTGGTGATGTTGTGCGGGAAGACGCCGAGTTCCTCACGCATGTCGACCTTCCAGATGATGTCGGCGTCCTGGGGGGTCGTCGGGATGGCGGGCTTGTTCGGGCCCGGGAGGTACTTCGCTTCGTCCTTGAAGGGGCCGTCGTTGCCGTTAGCCATCCCCTCCACGTCCAGGCACATCACCTCACAGCGGTTTGTCACCAGCCAGAGTCGGTTGCCCTCCACGGTGGGAGAGGAGCAGATGCCGAGGAATTCCCAGTCGCTCACCTTGCCGGTCCCGAGCTTCGGGCAGGCGAGCTGCCAGAGAAGCTTGCCGGTCTTCTCCTCCAGGCACATCAGGATTCCGTAGTCGTCCTTGATGCGGGGATCGCGCGGGGATTCGTTGTTGGTGCCGACATACACTCGGCCGCCGGCGACCACCGGGTTCCCGTAAGTCTGGGAACCTAGCTTGGCCACCCAGCGGACGTTTCGGGTGGTGGCCATGTCCACGTCCTCGGTATTGCCCTTGAAGCGGCCGGGGTCGAAGGAGTCCACCACGCCCGTCTCGGCGGACACCATGTTGCGAGAGCCATTGACCCCCCAGGTGGGCCAATCCGCCGCGATGGCGATCGCCGGCAGCGCCAGCAGTCCCAGAACCGTCGCCGCACGTGCGCGATGTCGCCAGCCAGTCATTCTCGGTCTCCTTTTCCGGGTCGCAGCCACACGCGACACCCGGGGTCCAGTCGGGCTAGTTCGGGGTTACCCGGATGTTGTCCACGTAAGTTCGGAAAAGGCTTTGCGGCGAGAAGCCGAAGATGCCCGGAGAACCATAGGTGTGCGCCTTCTTGTGCGGAACCTCGATGGTCCACGCCGATGGTTCCGGATCGCCCTTTTTCCATACACGGGCGCGGACCACGCCGGACCCGTCCGGCGCCACGTCGACCCGCGTCTTCATGTGGTACCAGGTGCCCATCGTCCATGCAAACGGAACGGACACCTTGATGCGCTCCACGTTGGAGCTGACTTCAAGCTCCTGGTTGTTGCCGACCAGTGTGATCAGGTAGTGCTGGTTGATGAGCCCTACGATCGGCTTGGTCCGCCGGTTGCCGTCGGCCAGCACGTCGGCTTCCAACGTGTAGTTGGAATTGTCCGGGTGGCTGAGGAACACGGTGGCACGCTGGAAAAAGATGTTGTCAAGCGCTTTGGCCAGGACCTTATTGCCTTCACGCTCCCGGACTTCCCACTTGAATCGGGCGCCGATCCAGGTGAGGGGCGGGTAGGCAAACTTGACGTCTGTCTCGATGGCGTGCTGCTGGTCGAGATTGAAGCCCTCGAAATCTTCCGTCATCGGTGGGGCCGGCATCACGCGGCCGCGGATGTAGCCTTTCAGCCCCCGAAAGCTGGCCTCCCAGGCACCAGCGGAAGCCTTAGGCTCCGGCGACGCGATCAGTTGGCCCTGTGAATCGAAGGAGCCGTTCATCTCGGAGCGTACCCGCGCTGTCGGCGGGATGAACTTTGCCCATTGGACCAGCGAGGGCGACACGGGAGCGACGGGGATGCCGTTCGCATCGATCGATCGGATGGTGAACTTCGCCGTGCCCCCCGGGCGCAGCCGCACCTCGGCGGGGATCACCTGCAGCGCGATCGGCGCCCCGGGCGCGGGGCGTCGCTCGACGGTGGAAGCCGGGGGCTTCCCGGGGCCCTTCTTACCGAAGCAGTAGAGGCGCTCGGTGGTGTGGACGTAGATCTTCCCGTTCCAGACAGCCGGAGCCCCGAGGCACCGGCCGGCGAGTTGAACCTTGGCCAGCTCTTGGCAGCCCTTGGGGCCGGGCTGGATGATGTAGAAGCTCCCGTTTTGCATCGGGACGTAAAGCTTGCCGTCCGCGTAGGTGGGAGAGGCGTGCAGTTGGTCCGGAGCCAGCTTGTGCTCCCAGAGCACCTTGCCGGTGTCCGCATCAATGGCCGCCAACTGGCCCGTCTTCACCGTCGCGTAAATGCGGTTGCCTACAAGGACGGGCGAACTGGAGATCGACTCCATCCGGTTGCGCCACACCTCGGCGGTGGCCGGGAGGATGGGCGCTCCCGCCGGGGCGGCGGTGCCTTCAGCGTTCACATCCACCGCCGTCTGGCGTCCAATCTCGGAGTTGTCGAGGTTCTCGTCGGCGTGCATCCCGATCGCGAGGTTCTTGTAGAGCAGCACCGACGAGTTGATGCCGCCGGCGGATAGAGGGAACCGCCAGAGGGGCTGCCCCGTGCGGACGTTGATGGCCGCGATGTGACCGCATCCCGTGCCGACGTACATCACTCGCTTCCCGTTCCGCCACGCGAGTATGGGGCGGCAGAAGGAGTTGTCTTTCGGCTGCACGCCCGGGGTGCTGGACCAGACCAGTGCGCCCGTGTCCTTGTTGAACGCGTAGTACCGGTCGGACGCCGGTCCCTCGGCACCCCAATTGCTGGTGATGCCGTGCATGATCACGAGATCGTCGTCGAACACGACCGATCCGTTTCGCCCGTTCGGGAAGGTGAGGCGTCCCAATTCTTCCATCAGCGCCCGCTGCCACACTAACTTGCCGGCGGGAGTGAAGCAGGAGAAGACTCCCGCCGCCGAAATGGCGAAGACATTGCCCGACAATGGGTCGATCGCCGGCGCTCCGATGGCGTAGCGGTCGTACACGACGTCGCTGAGGAAGTCGCTGAATCGTTTCTCCCACAGCTTCTTCCCGGTCTCGGCATCGGCACAGAGGAGCACCTCCTGCAGGTCCGGCCCGGTGCCCTCGTAGCCCATCGTGTAGAGGCGTCCGTTGGCCACCACCGGAGCGCCGCCCCCGGACAGCTTGACGGACCAAAGATCGTTGGCCCCGCCCAGCTTCCAGGTGCCTGGGAGCCCCGTTTCGGCCGAAGTTCCATTCTGGTTCGGGCCGCGCCAATTGAGCCAGCCGCTCACCGCCGGGCGAGCGGCCGCCGGCTTGGCGAGCACAGGCTCAACTTTTGGAGCGCTGGTGCCTGCGCTCGAGGCGCCCAACACCGCTCCCGCGGCGATGACCCATCCCAGGGCTCTTCTCACGGCCGCGCCCGGTGGCGTGGTTTCGATCTTCATGTTCCGGTCCTCGATTTCCGATCCCCGATGTCGTCGAGCGGGCCCCGATGTCCACGGTTGCGATGGGCACTACCGCCCACGCAGATCCAGGCACACCAACTCGCCCCCATTGTTCTTGCAGTAAACCTGACTGTCCGACAGCACCGGGTGGGGCCAACAGGTGCCCCCGAGCACTCGCGCACGGGCGAGTTCCACGTATCGGCTTGAATCTGCCCGACACACCACCAGCTCTCCCCGCTCCGTCAAGAAGATCAACTTGCCGTCCGCGGCCGTCAGGCCGCCGTTCCCCATCCCACCGCGCTGCTGCCAGGTCTGGTTGCCGGTGCGCACGTCCACGCACTTCAGTGTGTTCTGGTCGTTCCCGTAGAGGAACCCGCCGAGCACGATGGACGAATGGAAGTGGTTGCGCATCACGCGGTTCTCCCACACCACCTGGACCCTGCCTCCAGCCACGCGCAGCAACGCGCCACCCCGCCCATAGCCGGACGAGATGAAAACAGTATCCCCGATTACGCGCGGATCGGCGGCGTTTACGTCGTAGCTTGTCCGCCAGGGGTGACTCCACCGCATTCGACCGTTGGCGGGGTCCACGTCGAATAGGGCGCTCCCCGAGAAGATCAGGACGCCGCGGCGGCCGCCGATGTTGTGGGCCACGGGCGTTGCATACCCGGCAGGGGCGGCCCCGCTCTTCCAAAGCACGCGTCCGCTGACGCGATCGAGGGCAATCCCGGACGTACCCACGTTGTAGATCACCCGATCACCCTCGACCAACGGCGAGGCAGCGAAGCCCCACTGCGGTAGGGTGGCATTGGTCTCCCGGCGAAGATCCCGCTGCCAGACCAGCCGACCACGCGCGGTGTCAAGCGTGACGGCGAGCCCCTCACGCCCGAGCACGAACACCCGATCACGATCAATCACCGGTGTGGACGTGGTCCCTACGGGGTTCGGGTCGGCACCGTAATTGCGGGCGACATGGGCGAAGCTGTAGCGCCAGAGCGTCTTCCCCGTGCGCGCATCCAGGCAGTAAACGGTGTCCTGCCCCCCGGATTCGCCCATCGTGTAGACGCGGCCCTGCTGCACGGCGACGGTGGAGTAACCAATCCCGACGTTCGCCTGCCAGAGCTTTCGGGGACCACCCCCACCCCACCCCGTGCTCCAGCCCCGCTCCCCGGAAATGT
>CAZSRZ010000071.1:13815-27588 GCA_964609085.1 uncultured bacterium
TGCTCAACGAGCCCTGGTGCAGCACGGTGGCCTCGCGGCAGCAGCCGGTCTGGAACCCCCCCCCCCCCCCCCCGGGGGCGGCGGGGGGGGGGTTGCACGAGGATAAAAACTAGACCGGGGACCACCCCCCCCCCACCCCCTGCGCCAGCCCCGCTCCCCGGAAATGTGGGTGCGGCCGGGTCCGCCCCAGACCGACCAGTCCGCCGAGAGCCCCGGTACCGCACCGGCGCCGACTAGCGACAACACTCCCAAACACACCCCTCGCGCGGAGGAGGCTCTTCGGTTCAATCGATGTACCCCATTTCGGTCAGCTTCCTCCCCCTACCGGGAGGCCACGCAACCGGCGCGGCTCGCTCGTTCATCCTACGCGGTCCAGATCCGGACATCATCCCGTGGACATTGAGGTTTGACTCCACGGTTGTGTGCCGGAACTCAACCCGCTGCCTCGTCGGCATGCGCCGGGGGAGCGGGTACCGGCGCCCGCCTGCGAAAGACCCCGCCTAGCCAGCCCACGACATCATCGAAGACGCTGTAGATACAGGGGACAATGATCAGAGTGAGCAGCGTCGACATCACCAGGCCACCGATGACGACCGTCGCCAACGGAGCGCGAGCTTCGTTCCCCCGACCCACGGACAACGCGACCGGAAGCATTCCCGCAATCATCGCCAGCGTGGTCATCAGAATCGGCCGCAGCCGAGTGGGGCCGGCGGCGCGGATGGCATCGTCCCGGTCCATTCCGCGGGCTCTCAAGGCGTTGGTGTGGTCAATCAGCAGGATGGCGTTCTTCTGCACGATTCCCCCGAGCATGATGAAGCCGGTAATCGAGATGATGGAGAGCTGTTGATCCGCCCAAACCAGCGCTAGCACTGCGCCGATCAGCGCCATCGGCAGGGAAAGCTGGATGGTGAAGGGGTGCAGCAGGTTGTCGAAGAGCACTGCCATCAGCAGGTAGACCAGCACCATCGAGAGCATCAGACTTGCGATGAGATGGGGATACTCGGTCCGCGCACGATCCGCGTCACCCCCGGCGGAAACGCGAATGTCCCCCATGGGCATCTGCTTCAGCTCATTCTCGATGAGCTGGTTGACCTTCAGCGGCGTGGTCCCAGGGAGCACAAAACCGCTGACTGTCGCCTTGCGCATCCGGTTCTTTCGCTCGATCTTGGTGGGCCCCTCGTCTTCCACAATCGACGCCACTTCGGCCAGCCGCACCGGTCGTCGCCCGCTCTCCGCGACCACGGAGCCGATCACCAGCCGGCCCATGTCCTCAGGGCGCGATCGATCCTTGTCCGTCAACTGCACGCGGATGTCGAACTGCTCGCCCGCCTCCCGGTACTTGGCGTCGATGTTTCCCTCGTACGCGCTCCGCACGGCGGTGCCAATCGTGGTGACGTCCAATCCCATGTCCGACGCCTTCTGCCGGTCCACCTTGATCTGCATTTCCGGCTTGCCGCTCCGGAGCGACAGGTCGGTATTGAACACCCCGGGGATCGCCGCCAGCTTCGTCCGAACGGCCGCACCGACTTCCTTCAACTGATCCAGGTCAAAGCCGAGCAACTCCACCTGGACCGGCGCACTGATGCCGCTAAACCCGCGCACGGGGACGACCAGCACCCGGGCACCGGGAATGCCCGCCGTGCTCTTGCGGATCTCGGCAGCCACTTCGGCGTCGGTCCGCTTCCGCCAGTCTTCCTTGCGCTTTTCTTCGTCCGCGAAGGGGCCGATGGCCTCCAACAGATCCGGCTTCTCGTAGAGTTGGACGTTGATCTGGGAATACTGGCGACCGGTTTCCGGTGCGCTCCTACCTCCACCCTGGATCCGCCCGACGGTCGTGAAAACGGTCTTCACTTCGGGCACGACGGCAATCGCCTTCTCCACGGCCAGGGTGATCCTATCCGTCTCCTCCAGGCTGACCCCCGGGGAAAGTTCGACCGTCGCTCCGAGGCGACTCTGGTCATAGACGGGGATGTAGCCAATCTTCACGATCGGGAAGAAGACGCGCATGGTGAAGACGAAGAGCAGTGTCCCCAGGCAGAAAACGGACATCCTGCCGGCCGTCCCCCACTGCTTTGCGGTCATCATGGCGATGAGGCCGACCAACAGGCCCGCGAGCACCCAGAACCAGGCGTCACTGCCGCTGCCGCCGGGGAGCAGACTGGCGGCAATCATGACGACCATGCCCGCCGCGACCACCACCGCGAACCAGCGGGGGGCTCCCAGCGCGGCGCCAAGGAGGTGCCGGTAGAGGCTGTCCAGCGCGTGCTGGATGTTGTCGAGCCAGCGGAACGCCCGCGGCGTCGGCCGGTCGAACTCCCCCTCTCGGTACCAGCGGGACGCGAGCCACGGCGTCACCGTAAAGGAGACGAGCAGCGAGAACAGCGTGGAAACCGCCACGGTGAGGCCAAAGGCGCGCAGGAACTGCCCGATGATGCCTCCCATCCAGAGCATGGGAAGGAAGACCACCACGTCCACCATCGTGATAATCACTGCGGCCGCGCCAATCTCGTCTCGGCCGTCCAGGGCAGCCTGGCGGGGCGTCTTGCGCAGATGCAGATGCCGGTGGATGCATTCCAGCACGACGATCGAGTCGTCAACGAGGATCCCGACAACCAGTGAGAGCCCCAGCATCGTCATGTTGTTCATCGACTGGCCGAGGAAGAACATCGGGATGAACGATGCGATCAAGGACGTGGGAATCGCCACAGCGCAGATGAACGTGCCGCGCAAGTCGTGGAGGAACAGAAACACGACGAAGACGGCCAGCAGCGACCCCAACACCAGGCTGACGTTGATGTCGTTCAGGGCGTTGCGCACCGTTCGCGACTCATCCTGAGTCACCTGGAACCGGATGTTGCCCGGCAGATCTTTCTCCAGTCGCTTGAGCTCTTTGGTGACCGCGTCGACCACTTCGATCGTGTTCGCGTCCGCGAGCTTCGTCACGGTCAGACCGACGCTGTCGTTCCCGGACATCACCGCGCCCGGGTGCTCCCGCTGCCAGATTCGGGTGACGGTCTGACGCTCCGCCACGGTGTCGCGCACAGTGGCGACGTCTCGAAGCCGGAGGGGCACGTTCTGGCTCCCAAATCGCAGCGGCAACTCCACGCTGGCCAGGTCTTCAGCGCTGTCGAACTCCCCGATCAGCCGAGCGTCGAAGTCCTGCTTGCCGGCAGTCATGTGGCCGCTGGGGATGTTGGCGTTGGCGCGGTAGATGGCACTGACGACGTCGGTAATCGACATCCCCCAGGCTTCCAGCCGGCGGCGATCCACGGAGACACGAAGCTCACGCACGTCACCACCGGTCGTCTCCACCTGACCCACCCCCGGGACCTGCGCCAACCGATAGCGGATCTGCGTATCGGCGAGAAAGCGCAGTTGCTTGATCGAACGGTCGCCCCGCAACCCGAGGTAGAGCACGGGCTGGGCGTTGATGTCGAACCGATCCACGACGGGGGGATCGACGTCCCGGGGCAGCTTGCGTCGGGCACCGTCAACCTTCTGCCGCACCTCCTGTGCCGCGAACTGCGAGTTGGTGCCGATGAAGAACTCGAGCTGGACGAACGAGATTCCGTATTGGGAGCTGGAGGTGATGTTGCGGATCCCGTTCACCGCGCTGACCGAGTCCTCCAGGGGCTTGGTGATCAGGCTCTCCATCTCAGCCGGGCCTGTGCCCGGGTAGACGGTGGTGATGGTGATGTATGGGATGTCGACGCGGGGACGTTCCTCAATCTGCATGCGTCCGCGCGAAAAGAGACCCAGAAGCAGCAGCGTGCTCATGAGCACGATCACGAAGACGGGCCGCTGGATGGATAGCCGGGTGAGCCACATCGGACGGGGCCTCTTACTTCCCGGGCAGCTTCAGGACGGCGCCGTCCACCAGCGTCGGCGGGCCAGATCGGATGAGCTGCTGTCCCACGGTCAGGCCTCGCCGCACTTCCACCCAGTCGCCGCTGATCAGGCCGAGCTCAACCGTCCGCCGTCGGGCGACGAGCCTCTCCCCTTCGGGTTCGGCGATCCAGACAAACCGATCTCCCGCCTCACTCCGAACCGCTTCCCGGGGGATGGATGGCACGCCGGCCCGCGTCCCCGTGCGGATGACGCCGCGAGCGAACCCACCCACCGGTAGGCGGGATGCACCAGCGGCTACCGCCACCCGCACGCGGTAGACCCGGCTCACCGGATCCGCGACGGGGATTACTTCTCTCACCGTGCCGGAAAACCTGCGCCCAGGGATGCTGTCCACGGTGACGCCGATCGAGAGCCCAGGGCGGACGGAGCTCACGTCGAGCTCGGGAACCTCCGCTTCGAAGTAGGTGCCTTCGTCGGCGACCAGATTGAAGAGGCGGGAGGAGGTCGTCAACATCTCGCCCGCGTGGGCGAGGCGGCGCGAGATGACGCCGGAAACCGGGGCGCGGATGACCATGTCCTGAAGCTGGATGCTGTAGAAGCGCTCATCCGCGCGCGCCTGGCGCAGGGCGGCCTCGGCGGCGCGGATTTCGTCCAGGCTCACGCGATCCTGAATGAGACCCGCCTCCGCTGAAGCGAGTGCTGCCTCTGCCTGTCGCCGTGCGGCCTGGGCCGCGCCCACCTCGCCACGGGCTACGTCGCGCCGCTGCTCCTCACTCTTCGCCAGCTCCAGGTTTCGCTGGGCTGCGTTCAACTGACCGTCGGCGATGCGCATCTCTTCGGGACGAGATCCCTCCACGGCCAGCTCCTGCTTTTGCGCGGCCACCTCCACGTCCGCTTCTGCAACCCGGAGCATCGCCTCGGCTGCGCGGTAGCGTCGCTCCGCTTCGTCCACTTCCTCGCGGGCAATCGCATCCTGCTCGAAAAGCTTCTTCCGCCGCTCCCAGGCCTGCCTGGCCGTTTGGATGTCGCTGCGGGCCTGCTCCCGCCCAGCCACTGCCTGGTCCACGGCCAGTTGCGCCTGCCGCAGCTCCTGCTTTCGTGTGAGGTCGCGCACGATCGATTGGCGCTCCGTGGCGACCCGGACACCGGACATCGCCGTCTCGACTTTCAGCCTGGCTTCGGTGTCGATCAGCCGGAAGCTTGTTTCAGCCTGCTGCTCTCGAGCGCGGGCCGCGGCGAGGGCGGCAGACATGCGCTCGTACTCTGAACGCGATGCGGCGTCCTTCCATCGGGCCTGGTTCCGGGAGAGAGAGAGCCGCGCGCTCGACGCGGCCACTGCGCCGCGCGACCGCTGGAGTTGCGCCAACGCCTCGCGATCCACCAGACGGAGTAGCACCTGCCCCCGCCGGACGCGGTCTCCCTCCTTCACCAGGACGCTCGCGACCATACCCGCCAGACGCGTGCCGACCTGGACATCTTCATCCGTCCGCAGGGTTCCCGACACTTCCAGACTGCGCGCCAGCTCGCGCAGCTCGACGACTGCGGGCACGACGGCGACGCCCGCCCCACCACCGCCTGATGTCCCCCTCGACGAAGGCGCACCACCACCAGCCGGCGAGTTCCCCACCCCGGGCCCCTCCGCTGCCTTGGGAGTGCTCAACTGGCGGTAACCCACAAGGAGGACGACCAACAGAACCGCGCCGATGAGAACTCGCTTCATCGCCGAACACCTCCCGCGCCCGGCGACGCCAACCTGGCCAGCAGGTCGCGCATCGAAAGTCCCGTGGCGGCTTCCAACCTCCCGAGCGCCGTGTCCCCGTCGAAGCGCGCATTGGCCACGGCTTGCCCCGCCCGACTGACCGCTAGCTGCGCGTCGGTCACCTCCAGGGTGGTCCCGAGTCCGGCGCGGTAGCGTACGTCGGCAACGCGGAGCGACTCACGCGCGGCCACCAACTCCTTCTGCGCGACCTTGAGTCTTTCCCGTGCCTCGCCCACGTCCAACAGCGCCTGACGGACCTCGAGATCCACCTGCTGTTCGATCTCCTCGAGGAGCTCCCGCTCGCGGTCCCGCCGGGCCTCGGACTCTCTCACTCGACCACGGATGAGTCCACTGTCGAAGAGGGGAAACGACATGGTCAGCCCGGCGGAGTAGCGATGGTCGGTGGAAGCAAAGCCCCCCGGGTTTGGCCGATCGTAGGTCGCCGAAAAGCTGATCTGCGGCTTCGCCTCACTTCGGCGGGAGCGGACTTCGTCATTCCGGCCCGCGACGCGCATGCGCATCGCCAGGATCTGCGGCCTTTGGGAACGGGCAACTCCGCGGACCTGGTCGAAGGAGAGCTGCAGCTCGGCCGGTCCGGCCGGTTCCGCCAGCACGACGGGAGCGGTGATCTCCCGGCCGAGGGCCGTATTGAAGGCGGACTCTGCAACTTCGATCTCGTTCCGGGCCACGATCACGTCCTGCTCCGCGCCCGCCAGCTCGGCTTCGGCGCGCAACACGTCAAACCGCGGCGAGACGTTCTGCTCAAACCGAGCGGTGCTGACTCGTAGCTGCTCCGCGGCGGCCGTCTTGCGCTCTGTCGCCACTTCGGCCAGCGCTCGAGCGCGGTGCACGTTGTAGAACGCCGCTGTCACCACCAGCCGGATCTCGCTCTTGGTCTCAGTCAGGTCAAACCTCGCGGCGTCCGCAAGCTTCTCCTCTGAGCGCCGAGCAGCTCCTAGCCGGCCGAAATCCACGATGACCTGCGAGATGTAGACCCCAACGTTCCAGCGGTACTCTGGCACCGCCGGCAGCGCGCCCGGGGTGCGACCGGGGACGACGGGCCCCTGGCGGTAAATGTAGTTGCTCATCCCCAGTTGCGGTCCGCGTTCAGCTCGTCGCTGCGAGGCGCGGGCCTTCGCCTCACGGATCGCCGCCGCCGCCCCCGCCACGCGAGGGTTGTGCTCCACCGCATAGCCCACCGCGGCCTCGACCGACATCGGCTCCTCGGCCCAACCGGGACCGGCGGAGGCACCGCCGAACAGAGTCGCCAGACCCACCGCAACCCCCGCAAATGGATGCGTACGCTTCACCTGCCATCCCCCTGAGCCGCCACCAGCACATCGTTTCGGGCCCCAAGCAACCCCACATCCAGCCGCGCACACAGGTCGCCCAGAGACTCCACGTCATCGCCAAGGTGAGGCTGCATCAATTCGGCCAGCAACTCGCGGACCTCCGGCCAGACAGTCACGAAGAGGTCATGGCCGGCAGGCGTCAGCAGAGCGCGGACCACGCGGCGGTCACAACTCTGACGCTCTCGACGGAGGTAACCAGCCTGCTCGAGCCGATCCACAACGCCCGTGATATTCCCGCAGGTGACCATCAGGCGCCGAGACAAGTCACTGAGCATCAGTCCATCCGGACCAGCGTCCGAGACACAGCGCAGTACGCCGAACTGCGCCCCGGTGATGCCGTGGGTGGAGAGCAGCTCCGTGAGCCGAGCCACGATCAAGTGGTAGCTCCTCGCCAGATGCCACCAGGCTCTCAAGCTCGGGTTCTCAAGCAGCAGCCGCTCCGTTTCCGTCAACGCGAGTCTCCAACACAGCTTGTCACGGGCCAGCCGAATTCGCTTCAGGTCTATAATTTCAAGACACGAAGCTAATACGCCCACCGGCCCGCAGCCGTCACCTCCTGGATCCAGCCGCGGGCGAACCGCGTCGGCAACCGTCGCGGAGTCGACGCCGCCGGCACGCCCCACGACCAGAGCCGAGTTCCCGTGACTCTGCGGGCCGACGGATCTCAGGCCTCCGCCTGTCCAACCTCCGGAACGCCGGGGGCTTGCTCTGGGCCGAAGTACCGCAGCAGGACCAGCGGATCCGCGCCGGTGTTCACGACCTTCACACCCGCCTGAGCCGCCGGTTGGGTGATGAAGACCTCGTCCTGGGTTAGCTCTCCGAATCGGATCATCACGGGTGTCTCCACGGTGTGCCGTCCAATCCGGCCGCGACCCTGTACAGCGATGACGCCGGAGGCGCCGTGGTCGCACAGCACGCACTCGGCACCGACGTCGACGGTCAGTTCCCGCGCGCTGAAGAGGCTCTCGCCGCCGATGCGGCCATAGACGACCCATCGGTCCGCAAACCCCGCCCCAACGCCTCCCTCTGCCAGGATGGGTTCCAGATAGTGATTGGCCTTGAATCTCGGGTCGAGATTTCCATCCCAGTCGAGTTGGTCCAGGATGAAGTCCAGATCGTGGTGGTGCTCCGCTGGGACGTCCTTGACGAGGAGTTCCCAACCCACGGCGCGGCCCTCCACCATCGATTGCCACATCCCGAACACGTCGCTCCCCCATTGAGGCTCATAGGTCAGCAACGATCCGGGCGCGTGGAGGATGCACGGCGGGACGAGCCAACCGGTCCCCGGCTTCAGCCGGTACGCCCGTGTGAGGTCAAGGATGCCGTTGTCGCCGTCATTCCAGCGCTCGAGGCAACGACGGAGTTGAGCGCGGGTGGTGCCGGGCTCCAGGCCGAAGAAGGTGTAGGGGAAGTTGTTGCCGACATTGTTGAGCTGCGGCGGGTAGTAGTACGACTCCGGCTTGCCCTGCTGCCCCACGAGCGCGGCCTGCTCGTTGCTCTGGTGCATATGGTGGGGGATGGGACCCATATTGTCGAAGAACTTGCTGTAGACGGGCCACCGCCCGAAGCGGTTCATCAACTCCGGACCAATCACCCGCGTTCCCGCTACCTCAACGGCATCCCTGAAGGTGAACCGATGGCCGTCGTGCACCACGTAGCTCAGTCCTTCGTCATCCGGCGCACCATCATTCATCGCCCGGGTGGTGGAGGCGAACCAGCGCTCGTCGATGCCGCCGCGGTGGGTTCCGAGGGCGTAGTAGTCGTTTGGATGCAACTTCAGTCGCCTTCCCGGCATCAGGAAGGATCGGGGCACCCAGTTTGGCGCCAGGCGCAGGATGCCTTCTCCGGCATCGAGCGCGGTCTGAACTCGCCGTTCGAGATGAGCGTCGGACATAGTGTCGGTAGGGTTTGCGGTAGTGGGAGCGGTCGCTGGACCACTCCGGGGGGCTGGCGTTGGACTCGGCTTCTTTCGGCGAGAACGGTGGGCCTCCCTCTCCACGTCCGGAGGACGGCCGGCGGATGGGACGGCGAGTCGCACTGCTGGCTGGCCTGCTGGCGGCGGCAGTCGCCCGCCCGCAGGCGGGGCCGGCCGCCCCGGCCGACCCTGTCGTTCCGCCGATGCCTGCGGTTCGCGTGGGCGAATTCCAGGTAGCGGTGGAACGGGTGGACGAGTCGGAGAACACGGCATTCGAGTTCGACGACTCGCCCTCCGCAGTGCTTTCGGGTCGCAAGGCGGTCACGCTGGGGCTCACGATCAGAGCGCGAAAGCCCGAGAGTCTGCTGCGCCTGGATCGCCTCGAATCACGATTCCTGGCGTTCGACGCCCAAAACCGACCGCTGAACTTCCTGGTGGAGAGCACCGAGGAACTGACGCAGCTCCGCCTGCAGACCTGGCGGGCACGCATGCAGGCCCCGGATGTTGGACTGGATGTGGATCGCTTCTATCGCACCCAGGGCGAGCTGCTGGTTTACCCGAAAGCCCGCGTGCTGACGGTCGACTTCCCGCTACCTGCACCCACCACCCCTGTGGTGAGGACTCCCGGTGAGATGAAGCTCACGCTGACGTCGGCCGCGCTCCGACCTGCAGCGCTCGAAGCCAGCGTGGAAATGGAGTGGACGGGTGCACTGGCGATGCAGCGGGTGAACCAGGACAACCTGATCGGGCTGAGCGCTGTGCTGCCGGGAGACATCGAGGTGCTGCCGAACGGCAGGATGAGCTCGTCCACGGTCGTGCGGGACGGTGTGACCCGACGGACCTGCGTGGTGAGTTTCTTCGGGCTGGCGCAGCAGCCGGTGCGCCTCAGGTTTAAGAGCATCGTGCGGTCGGGCACACCGGAGCGGCTCGCGTTCACATTGCCCACCATCCCGCTGCCCAGCAGCCAGCGGCTGACGCCGGAGCCGGGCGAGCCGGTCGGCGTGGATGCCCAGAGCCCTCTCGTTCGCGGCCACCCTTTCTACCGATTGGAGGGCGGTGCCTTGCGGGTGCTCACCCACCGACCGGCGGGCAGCAGCGACGCCGCCAGTCCGGAGACGGTCGGGCTCTCGCTGCGTGAGCCGGGGGGCTGGTCGGCCTGGCGGTGGATGGAGGTCCTGCCGGAATCCGACGGCTCGTTCCTGGTGCGCCGCATCATCCCGGGACGATATCGACTCGCGTGGAGCCGTGGAGGGATGGGTGAGGTTGAGATCCTCCCCGGTCGAGAAGTGCGCTGGACTGCGCCGTCCGGGAGCGAACCATGACCGCACGCCTGTCGGCGATCGGGGGCATCCTGGCCTTCGCCCTGAGCGGCGCGCTCGCGGCCCCCTCAGCAGCCCCACCACCCATTCCTCGACCGGACACCGAGGCGGGTTCGTACCAGGTGACGGTGGATCGGGTGCTTCAATCGCGAATGCGGTCCACCCGCTTCAGTGGGGACGGGCAGCGAGGCGGCACGCAGCAAATGCTGCGGCGGATCCAGCTTCAGCTCTCCGTCCGGTCCCGCGACGCCGCGGCCGTGCCCGGACTAGCGGCCTTCAACATCACAGGCATCCAGGCCCGCACTGGGGGCAAGCTGGTCCCCCTGGCACATACGGGCGGTCCGCTCGAGGCTCCTGCTGACGTGGCGCTCGCTCGCGCCTACCTGTACCTCAACGCCGTACCTCACGACGTGGACGAACTCCATTCAATTCGCGGTGAGCTGGTGGCCTACGAGAAGGCAGGAGACGTGGAGATTCGTATCCCGGCCACACGGGGGCTGCCGACAACCGTCATTCAGTCCGGCATCACGGCCGTACTGAAGACCTACACTATCGATTCGCAGACGGCGCAGCTCACGCTCGATCTCGCGCCGCCGGAGGGCCTCACGCTGATTGACAGCGCAACCGACGGCACGCACGGGGTCACGCTCACCACGAAGGACCGCCGCACCCCGGCCAACGCGGGGGGTACCTTCACGCAGGTCCGGGAACGCGGCGCGGAGTACGCGATGACGTTTCTCGGGGTCCGATCGGAGCCGTCGGAGGTGTCGGTTCGGGTCTTCTACCGGGGCGGCAAGCGGCGGGTGCTGCCGTTTCGGATCGACCGCATCCCCCTGCCGGTCCGCGCAGAGTGACGCCCGTGATGCCCGGTGCCCGGCACAAGCTTGCTGTCGCCCCGCACCGCTGGTAGACTCGCGCTGTCGCCGTCTCGTTGAGGAAAGCCGGGCATGGGTCGAGCCATCGCGATTCTGGTGGTGGTGGTGATTGGGGCCTTCGCCTTCGTCTTCCTGAACCTGTTGAACAGCCGGGGCAGTCGTCCGACGTCCAGCTCGGGGCCACGGCCCCTGCTCAGCATCCGCGAGGACGGCTCGCTCTATTCCGTCGGCCTGCACATGTCGCGGCTCGAGCAACGCCTTCAGGAGGAGGAGCGGCGCTCCGGCAGGCTGATCGCGGACGTGAACGAACTGCGAGCGGAACGTGACGAAGCCCGGCGCCAGGTTGAGAGCCTGCAGGCAGAGCTGCGGCGGCTCCGCCAGGAGTTCGCCGATCGCTCCGTGGTGCCGCCACCGGCGCTGAACGGCCCCGTCGAGCCCGGTAACGGTAACGGACCATCGCCCATCCCTCCCGACGGGGGGTAGTGCCCGATCCCAACCGCCATCGGGAACCGGTCCATCGGCCCATCCCGACTTGCTCGCCACGGGAGGCCTCGGCGGTGTAAACTGGTAGGGTTCGCCGCTCTAGCGGCTGCTATTGCCCTTTTCCCCCAGGAGTCTGTCTGCATGCGCATCGGTCCCGACCGTCCGGTATCGCCCGAGGCCATTGAAGCCCCATCGGGATGCCGGGTCGAAGCCCTCATTACCGGCCTGAACTTCCCCACGTCGATCTCGTTCGGACCCGGGGGTGAACTGTATCTGGCTGAGGGCGGCGGCGTTGCGGGCCGGAATGTTTGCCCACCGCGCGTTCTACGGATCGACCCGGACCGGTCGGTCAATGAGATCGGCCGCCTTGAGAACCGGATTGCCAGCGTCGTCTACCGCGCCGGTGAGTTGTTCATCGGCGAAGACGGCCCCCAGCCCCGGATCCTCCGCGTGACGGCGGACGGCGAACTCCGCGTGGTCATTGAAGGGCTGCCGGGCGGCGGCGACTACGGCCTGAGTGGCCTGGCGTTGGACGGGATGGGGAACCTTATCTTCGGCATCGGCACCCGCACTAACAGCGGCGTTGTCGGGGAAGACAACGTGGCCCGCGGCTGGGTCGATCGACTCCCCCAACACGCGGACCTCCCCGGCACCGACGTCTTGCTGAACGGGGTCAACTACGTCACCTCGCAGAGCGCGGCCGGCGGAACCACGCGCAGCGTTACTGGTGGGTTCAAGCCGTTCGGATGCCGGTCTGAGGCGGACGAGGCCGTGGCTGGATCGCACTTCTGCAGCGGAGCCGTCTTCCGGATGCCGAGTGAGGGCGGCGTTTCCGAACGGATCGCGTGGGGGCTGCGAAACCCGATCGGCATCGCCGCCGGGCCAGACTCTCGCATCTTCGTCACAGAAGGCGGGATGGAAGAGCGCGGCAGCCGACCCATTGCGGGTGCGCCGGACGTGCTGTGGGAACTGAAGCCGGGCGGCAACTGGTACGGCTGGCCGGACTTCGTGGCCGGCATCCCAGTTACCGATCCCCGCTACCGCTTGCCGGGACACCCGCAGCCCAGTCGCCTCCTCCAGGGAATGGCCGACCCCCGACAGACCCCCATCGCCGGCTTCAACACCCGTTCTGGGATCGGCCGGGTGGATTACGCCTTCACAGACGCGCTGTGTCCGGCCGGTCACCTCCTGGTCGCGCTGGCCGGTGCCTGGAGCCTTGGGGCCTACGGCGACGGCGGAGGACGCCCGGCCATTGTCTCGGTTCACCCGGGAACCGGGCACATCACCCACTTCATGAGCAATAGGGCAGACGCGGGCCGGGCCGGATTGGCCCGCCCCTTCGACGTGCGGCTCGATCCGACCGGGGAGATCCTCTACGTGGTCGACCTGGGCGAAGTGGATCTGAGTCGGCAACACGGCCTGGAGCCATTCGGCGGCACCGGCGTCGTCTGGCGCATCACTCGTCGGCGAAGTCTGGTCAGCGTGGCAGCCAGCTTCGGTGAGAGCGACGAAGACGACGAGGCGGATGAAGACGGACAGGAGCCCGGCGATGAGCTGGACCCTGAACCGGACGCTGATGATGATGAAGGGGATGCAGACGAGGCGGATTCTGATCAGGGGGACGTCGAAGATGAAAACGCCCCATCGGACGACGAGGCCGACACGGATGAATCGACCGCCAGCGCGGACGAACTGCGCCCCGAAACCGGGACGGCTGCAGAACCCCAGCCCGACACCGCACACGAAGAGTTGACGCCTACCGCCGCCGACAGCGCGGCCGGCACGTCCGTGGAACAGGAAGACTAATGGCTGACCAGAGACGGCGAGGACGAAGATCCGGGCGGGGGGGCCGAATCCCCCGGCGAGCCGACAATGCAAGCCCACCACAGATCGCGGGCGAGACGTATGTCAGCTTCCCGCTGGACCAGGAAAGCCCGATCAACGCGGCGTCCGCGCTGGATGAGTCAGCCGTGGCCGGCCTCGTCACACGGGCATTTGCTGCAGAACCGGCTGCCCCCGCAGACGCCACACCCTCGCCGCGGCTGCAGCTCCTGGCTGGGCTGGCTGGGGATCTCGAACTCGCGCTCCCCGATCCCACGGAGGTCCGACCAGCGGGAAACGCCGCCTCCGCGCTCGACGCATGGCAGGACATCCTGACAGCCGCCTATGCAACGGGTGACCGTCGGCTGCACACCGCCGCGCGGAGCGTCCTGCCGGACCT
>CAZSRZ010000072.1:0-3611 GCA_964609085.1 uncultured bacterium
GGGGCAGGAAAGGGCGGATCGGCCCGGGAATCTGCCCCTGTCGCGCCGGGCTTTCGTGGCGCACGCCTGGAGTGGACCCATGACTCGATCGCTGCGCTCTATCCTTCTCGCCACCGTGGGGCTTGCGATTGCGGGACTGCCGACGCTGGCCGCACCGCGTTCGCGCACGACCACGGTCTTGATCGCGCTCAAGGATGGGCGGACGGTCGAAGGCGAGCTCGTCTCCGGAGCGCTGCGGTTCCAGGTCAACGCCACCGAGCGGTCGCTGAAGCCGGGCGACGTGCTGAGCTATCACAGCGCCGAACCGGCGTCGGCGCATGAAGCTGAGCGGATCACGGCAGGTCTCGCCGCTGTGCAGGGGACCGATCGTGCCGCCCGCGACGCCGCCGTGGCGGAGCTGACGGCGATCGGGCTGCCGGTGATGTCGCCGTTGCTGCAGGCGTACAAGGACGTCGATGCGCGCGAACCCCGGCCGCTCTACAGGTTGTTTGCCAGGATTATGCCCGGACACGCGGACATGGCGGATCGCGGCGTGGGGCTGATTCGCCAGCCCGGCGGCATGGCCCTGCGCGGCAGCGCGCGGCCGGTTGATCTGACAGTGAAGCCCGCCGATGGCCGGGATGTTCGCATTGCCATGTCGGCGGTGCGCCGCCTGGCTGTCCGCCAGGAGCAGATCGACCGGACCTTCGATATCCACTCGCTGGCGCACTCCACCCAGATCGAGTATCTGGACTCTGGTGTTTCCTTAACCTCGGACAGCCACCTGACGGCCGATGCGACTGGCTATGTGCGTCTTTCCTTCGGCGTGGACGGCTGGAGTTCGGACCCGGATGGTCTGAAGGTCCCCGGCCCCAACTACAAATCGAATCTGTTCGAGGGGCATCCCTTCGGAGCCCTGGTCGGCCGCGTCGCTGCGCAGACCAGGCCCTGGATGGTGGGCCGGCACGTGGAGAAGACAGGGCTGCCGGCGGGTGAACTCTATCTGGCGATCAACGACAACCCGCACTGGCAGAACAATATCGGTAACTTCCGGGTGAAGCTGAGTGCCACGCGCGCGTATGACCTGGGCGACCCGCAATAGCAGACCGGAAGCGGTTGCCATCGCCGGTCAACTCCCCCCTGCCGGCAGGGCAAAGGCAACGAATGAATCGCCGCTGCGGGTGTTCGGCTTGCCGCCGCCGCCCGCGGCGATGACGACGAACTGGCGGCCGCCCACGGCGTAGGTGCACGGCGTGGCGTAGCCCCCCGCGGGTAGCGGGGCTTCCCAGAGTAACGCGCCCGATGCGGCGTCGAACGCATGCAGGCGCTCGTCCTTCGTGGCACCGATGAAGATCAGTCCCCCCGCAGTGACGATGCCGCCCCCGAAGTTCTCGGTGCCGGTGCGGCCCGTGTAGCCGGGCTGTCCGCCGAAGGGACGGAACTGGCCTGCCAGCTCGGGGTGGTCGCCCAGGGGGACCTGCCACAGGACTCGACCCCTGGAGAGATCGATGGCATTGAGCGTCGCCCAGGGAGGTCGAACAGCCGGGTAGCCGTCGGGGTCGAGGAACTGGCGGTAGCCGGTGGTGACGTAACGGGTGTCCCGCCCGGGCGACTCCTCGCGCAGCGCGATGATGTTGGGAATGTTGTTGGCGCCGACGAAGAGCGTATTGTTCCTGGGGTCGAGACATGCGCCTGACCAGGTGGCGCCGCCGCGCAATCCTGGTCGCACGATGGTGCCCTGGAAGCTGGGAGGAGTAAAGATCTCTCCGAAGCGGAGCGTGGCCAGTTGCTTCCGCATCGCGTCGTGGATCGCCGGTGTGCGGCGGGTCAGGTCCTCTTCGCGGAACCCCTGCGGGGCAAAGGCGGGGGGGCGCTCCGGGAGCACCTGCACCGGTGAGGCCGACTCGCCGGGCACTCCGTCGACTGGCACCCTCACCTCCTTGATCGGAAAGATGGACGTGCCTGTCCTTGCATCGAGGACGAAGACGTTGGCAGTTTTGGTGACCTGGGCCACCACGCGCCGTGTCTGCCCATCGACCGGCAGATCCAGCACCACCGGCGGCGTGGGCACGTCGTAGTCCCAGATGTCGTGGCGGACGACCTGGAAGTGCCACCGCCGACGCCCGGTGGCAGCGTCGAGGGCGAGCACGCAGTTGGCGTAGAGATTGCTGCCGGGCCGATCGCCGCCGTAGAAGTCGTAGGCGGCCGATCCGATTCCGGCGTAGACGGTGCCAGTGGCGGTATCAACGCTGAGCCCGCTCCACGCATTCACGCCGCCGCGGCGCTTCCAGCCTTCTCCCTCCCAGGTTTCGTGGCCCGACTCCCCCGGCCTGGGCACAGTATGGAAGCGCCACGCCTCCCGCCCGGTCCGCACGTTGAAAGCGCGAATGTCGCCGGGAGCGGATGGACCAGGTCCTTCGCCGACGCTGAAGCCCAGGATGATGAGGTCACGAAACAGGGCCGGTGCCGACGTGACCCCGTAGCCCAGCTTGCGGTCGTCGGGATCAAGTCCGGCACGGAGGTCAACGCAGCCCCCATCGCCGAAGCGGGGATCCGGGCGTCCCGTCTCGGCGTCGAGAGAGAAGAGCCGCCCATCCGGCGTGGCCAGCAGCACTCGCCGATCCCTGCCCGAACGCCAGACGGCGACCCCGCGGTGGACGCCTCCCGAGACCGGCGCGGGAGACCCGGCGGCGAGCGCCGGCGGATCGAACCGCCACAGCTCTTTGCCCGTGGCCGCCTGCAGGGCGACGACGCGGGTGCGGATGGTGGTGATGTAGAGGACGCCCTGGACCATCACTGGTGTGCACTCGATCGTGGTGCGCCGGCTGGGGTCCAGCTCACCGGTTCGATACGACCAGGCAGTCTGCAATTGGGCCACGTTGCCGCGGTGGATCGCGGTCAGGGGCGAGTATCGTTGCCTTCCGGGGTCGCCGCCTGTGTCCGACCACTCCTGCTGCCGGCTCTGCGGAGCGGCGCTGCCGGCGAGGAGGCCCACCGCCAGCGCCAGGCAGGCTGCGGAAGCGCAAGCCGCTCCCCGCGGACCGCCAACGCCACGGAATCCTGGATGCGGGCGAGGGGGGACAATCACCGGAAGGCCTCCACGGGGCAGAGTCTGGACAGAGAGCCGGTTCCCTGTCAGCTCCAGCGATCCCTGCAGTTCAGAGTGATCGCGGGCCCGGACGGAGTGCAGGGAGCCCGGTCGGCCAACTCCAGCCTGCTCCACGCGACAAGCGGAATCGTGAGGAGTCTGGCTGTAGCGGAGGCCCGGGATCGTCCAACGCAAGGGCCACGGAAGACAGTCAAGAGTCTCTCTACGCCAGTCAGCCGGGCATGACGGAAGGCTGACCGCCGCCCAGGTGCCGGGTATTCAACGCAAAGGCGCGAAGACTCGAGGAAGACAGTGCGGAGTCTCTTTGCGCCTCTGCGCCTGTGCGTTGAGTCAGTCAGCCCGGCATGACGGCTGTCCGGCCCCAGGTGCTGGGGTATTCAACGCAAAGGCGCGAAGACTCGAGGAAGACAGTCCGGAGTCTCTTTGCGCCTCTGCGTCTTGGCGTCTTTGCGTTGAGTCGGTCAGCCCGGCATGACGGCTGTCCGGCCCCAGGTGCTGGGGAATTCAACGCAAAGGCGCAAAG
>CAZSRZ010000072.1:3711-27438 GCA_964609085.1 uncultured bacterium
GGCATGACGGCTGTCCGGCCCCAGGTGCTGGGGAATTCAACGCAAAGGCGCAAAGACGCGAAGACGCAAAGAATACAGTTCAGAGTCTCTCTGCGCCTGTGCGTCTATGCGTTGAGTCGGTCAGCCCGGCATGACGGCTGTCCGGCCCCAGGTGCTGGGGAATTCAACGCAAAGGCGCAAAGGCGCGAAGCCGCAAAGAATATAGTCCGGAGTCTCCTTGCGCCCGTGCGTCTTGGCGTTGAACCAGTCAAACCGACATGAGGGAGAACCTGGGGAGGCTGCCTGTGGCGGTAGGCATCGCTGCGGTGTCGACTACCAGTCGATCACTAGCCGACCACCAGCCGATGGTAGCGTTTCTTCCCGGCTCGCAGCAGGATGGCGCCGTCGCGGAGATCCTCGGCGGTGAGGCTGCGCTCCACGGCTTCGGCGGCTACTGGCTGCCCATTGATCGACGCCCCGCCCTGGCTGATGAGGCGTCGCGCCTCCCGTCGGGACGGTGCCAGGCCCGTGTCGGCCAGGAGTTCGTAAAGGGGAATGCCCTCTGAGAGGCGAGTTCCGTCGATCTGGCTTGTGGGGACATTCGTCAGGTCGCCCGCACCGCTAAAGGCCGCTCGAGCAGCAGCATCGGCTTGTTCGGCGGCGTCATCGCCATGGCAGAGGCGCGTCACCTCCAGTGCCAGCACCCGCTTTGCCTTACGCAGATCCGCCCCGCCCAGCGATCCGAGCCGATCCACCTCATCCATCGGGAGAAAGGTGAACAACGCGAGGAATCGGCGCACGTCCCGATCATCGGTGTTGATCCAGTACTGGAAGAAGTCGTAGGGCGGCAGGCGATCGCCATCCAACCAGACGGCGCCCGCGGCGGTCTTGCCCATCTTCTCGCCGGAGGCCGTGGTCAGCAGCGGAAAGGTCAGGCCGAAGGCATGCCGCCCATCCATTCGACGGATCAGATCCGCGCCGGCGACGATGTTTCCCCACTGATCATCTCCGCCCATCTGCAGCAGGCAGTCGTGCTCGCGTGCCAGCACCAGGAAGTCGTAGGCCTGCAGGAGCTGGTAGTTGAACTCGATGAAGGAGAGACCTTCTTCCCTCTCCAGTCGCAGCCGATAGGCCTCCGCGCGGAGCATGTCGTTCACGCGGAAGTGGCGACCGATGTCCCGGAGGAAGTCGATGTAGTGCAGGGGCACCAGCCAGGCTGCGTTGTCCAGCGCCAGCCCGGCGACTCCGTCCAGTCGCAGGTAGCGACGGATTTGCCCCGCGATCGCCGTGCCGTTGGCGTCGATATCGGCCGGGTCGAGGAGGCGGCGCAATTCCGTCTTGCCGGACGGATCACCGACGCGGGTGGTGCCGCCGCCCACGATCGCCACGGGGAAGTGACCGGCGCGCTGCAGGTGGGCCATGGCCATGATCGGCAATAGGCTGCCGGCATGCAGGCTGGAGGCCGTGGGATCGAAGCCCACGTAGAAGCGCACGCCCGGCCGTGCCAGCAGGTTCCGCAGACCGGCCTCATCGGTGCACTGCTTCAGGAAGCCGCGCTCCTTCAGCGTGTCCAGTACGTGAGTCCCCATTGCCGCCTCCGACGCCCCGCAACATGCTGTGCGGCGACGAGGCGCATTATAGCGACCCGCGGGCTGCGCCCCAAGCAGGCGTCAGGGATTCGGCGTGGGGACGGCGGGAACGCCGACAACCGGCGCCGTGGCCTTGACGGCCTCCGCGATGGGCCGAGGCTCCTGTGGCGACAGCGTGCGGGGGTCCGGCACCTCACCCTTCTGCAGGCGGGACAGCTTTCGCTCGACCCGGTACTCCACCCCCGGCTGCACCCGGAGCTCGGAGACGTCCGATCGATAGCCCCCCCGAACAAACTCCATCCGGTAAGTGCCCGGCGGCAACATCAGCTCGCCGCCGCCCTGGACGGGAACACGGGTCCCGTTCAGGTAGACATGCGAGTCACGCGGGGAGACACGCAGATCAACGTTGAATTCCGGCTGCTTCTGTCCGGACTTCTTCCGCGCGCGGTTCACGTAGCGGCCGGCGTCCAGGTAGAGACCGGTCTGCCAGCGGTCGTTCCAATTGCCGAAGCGGTAGCTGGTGCCGAGGTTGAGCCCCGTCTTGCCGAACGGAGTCCCGACGCCGATGGTCAGCCCGGCGGCCTGAGCCTCGGGCTGGCAACCGCCGCATCCCAGTCCGCCCACCGCCAGTACCATCCCGGACAGCAGTAACCGGGACAGCAGTAACCGGGAGATGAGGGGTCGGATAGTCCTTGGTCTCATACTCACTCGCCTCCAGGTGGTACCCGCCATTGCAGATGAAATCCTGCCCGGGTACCCGCCACATGTAAATCCTACCCAGTGGGCACACGCGCGTCACTCGAGGACCCAAGTCGCGCCCGGGCCTGCAGGAGATCTTCAGGCCGGTCGACATCCGTCCCAACCTCGGCGTAGGGGCTTACGAGGAGTCTGCACGAGACCCCCATCAGGCGGCCGGCACCCTGTTCGATGTCGGTGAGCGTCAGCCGCCCGGTCAGCAATTTCATCAGCTTGCGGATGCCGATGAGTCCGACGAGGTAAACGGGGCTCTTTCGGCGGCGGTACGCCTCTTCGATCGCCTGCCGCTGCTTCGGGAAGGCGCTGGCTCGCTGCAGCACGAGGTTTCCGCCCGTCAGGCAGCCGGAAGGAGTTCGGAGCCAGGTGCGGCGCATCTCGGGGAAGTCACGCTCGCAGACCTCGCGCCGTACGGCCGCGTAACAGCAGTCCGCCCCCGACCGCATCGCCTCCAGCCCCCGGGCGACGAAGTCCTCCACGGCATCGCGTGTGAGGAACGGCAGGTCCGCTGTGACGAGCAGGACGTGGTCGCCCGGTCCCAGGGCGTCGATTCCGGCCTGGATGCTGGTCGGCAGGTTCCCACCCATCTCCACATGGGAGTGGGCCGGCTGGACTCGCGGGAATCCGGGAGGGCCAACCACAGCGACGCGCCGGATTGCCGGAGCCGCCTCCAGGGCAGCGAGCACCCACTCGACCATGGGTCGGCCTCCGATGTCGGCAAGCGCGCGGGCCCCGACCTGGGCGGGCACCCCGGCTGCTTCCGCGAAGCGCCGGGAGGTGCTCCCTCCGGTGAGTACCACAGCGTCCACCGACTGGTCAGCCATCTTCCCTCCGCACCAGACCCCTACCAACACCCCTGCTGGCTGAGTCCGCTAACCCCTGACAATAGATGTCCAACTCTGCGCCAAAACCCTTAACAGTAATGCCCGTAGACGTCGCTACCCCTTACCAGTAGGGGGTTCCAGCGCCGCTGGTGTGAGTTCAGTTCCGACTGACGGACCGATGGGGGGATGAACCTCAACGTCAGACCGCACCGGCGGCGGTCGGATCGGTTGGGGTTGCTGCCATGGATCAGCAGGCCGTGGTGGAGGGAAATTTCTCCCGCACTGAGCGGGAGGTCTACCGCACCTGCGACTTCCTCCGGGGAGAGCGAGGCTTCCTGGTTGACGCTGAGCAGGTTACCCGGCTCCGTGGCGGCTCCGTGGCGACGGAGAGCCAGATGCGATCCGGGGATGACGCGCATGCAGCCGTTTTCGGCGTCACTGTCGTCCACGGCGTACCAGGCGGTGACGGCAAATGGAGGCTCCAGTCCCCAATAGGTGACGTCCTGATGCCAGGCGACGAAGGGCGGTTCGGGCTGATTCGCGGCGGGGTATTTGCAGAAGAAGTGGGAGGCCAGCAGCATCAGGTCGTCACCGATCAGAGCTGCCACGGCATCGAGGATGGCCGGATGGGTTGCCAACCGATGGACGAAGGCTTCCTGGTAATGGCAGTCGAGCAGCCCGATCTGGGCGCGATCCCGGCCGACGCCCGCCTCGAGTACGTCAAACGCGGCTCGGACGACGCCCGCCTCGTCGGCGGACAGCACGGGGATCCTTGGCACATAGCCATCACGCTCAAACTGCGTTTTCAAAGTGGCGTGGCCCGATTCTTCCATACCGCACTCCCGATCCCGGCTGCCCAGCCCGCGGTGGCTGCAGGGTGGGCGAGAATCCTCCCTAAGCTGCTGTTTCAGGGGCCCGCGTGCGTCTCCCGGCAGGAATCCGACCCCGTGGAAAACGTGGAACCGGAACTGGGGGAGGGAGTCTGGTCTCTGGAACGTATCTAATGAATAGCTGGTTCAGCGTCCGGCGTGTCCGTACGCGCCGGAGTTCGCCATGACGACGCCCAGCCCGCTGCAGAAGGGTTTCCTGATGAATCGCAAACCGCTCGCCCTGGCATGCCTCCTGGGCCTCGCCTCCACTGCCCTCGCCCTCGGGGCGACCTCTGCCGCACAGGCCCAGGGAGTGGGCACCACCCGGCCGCGGGGCCTGGCGGGATATGTTCCGGGGACGATGGGGATCCCCCAGCCGGAGCCGAGAGTTACCCTCTCTTTCACGAACTACTCCCTGGCCCGCAGCCTCTCCGAGATCTTCAAGCAGAGCGGATTCAGCTACCGGGTGCTGGCCGAGATGGGAGTGACTCGCTACTCCCTCAACGTGCAAACGATGCCGGTGTCGCGCGCTCTGCAGATGCTGCTCGACCAGGACAAGTCCAACGAGCCGCTGGTCTTCCGCTTTTCCAAGTTCCTGACCGGGGGCGGTGAGTACATCATCGACCGAGAACTGCTGGAGGTCGGCTACAGCCGGTCAGAGGGGGAGAACCGCGTCAGCGCGGCGAACGCACGGATCACCAAGATCCTTCCGCTCGTTTTCAAGGCGATGAAGGTACCGTTCAGGATAGAGCCGGACGTTCCCCCGGTGCTGGTGAGCCTGCAACTCCGCCCACAGATGTGGGAGCCCGTGGTGCAGCAGGTGTTGCTCGAGGCATTCGCCGTCGAGCCGGGCCTGACCTACAGCCGCGACGGAGAGACCTACGTCGTCCACCTTCAGAAGACGCCAGTCAATGGGCTACCGGGCATGCCCGCCCGCCGTGTGAAGCTGACCACGAACGAGACGCCGCTCCGCACAGCACTCCAGCAGCTCTTTGAGGGCTCCGCCTGGAAGTTCCAGGTCGCGGACGCGGTGAAGGACACCAAGGTGACCTACGCGACCACCGCCGAGCCGGAACTGTCTGTGCTTCAGGTCTTGCTGCGCCAGTGTGCTGCTGGCGGCCAGCCGGTAACCTACCGCGAGGGGAAGGGACTGCTCTACATTGAGCCCGGCTTCTTGCCCGGGGATTACCTCCTGGCCCGGACCACAGCGCCCACAACGCCCCAGCTCAACCTGATCACTTATGACATCAAGTTCAAGCGGATCAAGCAGGTTGCCGAAGACCTCGCCATCCGCAGCGGCGCGACGATCACGGTTGCCCCGAACGTTCCGGACTTGCTCGTTCCTGCCTTGAAGGTAGACAAGGCTACCCTGGATCAGGCCCTGGATGCGTTGAAGCAGGCGATGAAGAAATCGCTCCCCAACCTGATCGTGGCCAAGGACGGGATGGATTACATCATCGCTGTGCAGTAACCATCCCCGGCCGAACCCCTAATAGAAAGGCCTCTCCCCTGCGGGAGAGGCCTTTATATTAGGGGTCTCTGCGCCTACGAATTCTCCCGCAGTCCCATCAACTCAAGCAGCCGGCTGAGATCCTCCTCGCCGTAGAACTCGAGCTCGAGGCGACCGATCCCTGCCGCGAAGTGGATGCGTGCGTGGGTACCGAAGTGATCGCGCAGCCGGGCTTCCACCTCCTGCACATGAACATCCGGCTGACCGGCCCCGGGTCGGGCCGACCGCCGGGCACGCGGCGGCCGGTCACCTGACGCCTCCACAAGCCGGCGCAACCGGTCATCCAGCTCCCTCACCGTCACTGCGTTCCGGGCCGCCCATTCCGCAGCCTCGACCTGCACACTGGGAGTGGAGAGCACCAGCAGTGCCCGTCCGTGTCCCTCGGATAGGTCGCCGCGGTGGATCAGTTCCAGCACTGGTTCCGGAAGCTGCAACAACCGGACGGCGTTTGCCACGTGTGGGCGGCTCTTGCCGGTGCGCTGGGCGATGACACCATGCGTGTAACCAAACTCACTTTGAAGTCGATAGTAGGATCTTGCGGCTTCGACGATGGTGATGTCGGACCGCTGCAGGTTCTCGATGAGCCCCACCTCGAGGGCTTCGCCGTCCGTGCAGGGCCGGACGATAGCGGCGACCGCACTCCAGCCGAGGAGCTTCGCCGCCCGCAGCCGGCGTTCCCCGGCCAGCAACTGGTACTGCCCGGCGATGGGCCGGACGAGCACAGGCTGCAGCATCCCGACCTGGCGCATACTCTCGGCCAGCTCGCGCAGGGCGGCGGCGTCGAATTCCCGGCGTGCCTGAAAGGGCGACGAGACGATGCGGTCCACCGGGATCTGCTCAACCATGACGGTCACTCTGCCCCCCGCCCCGGGATCGAGCAGGGGCTCATGGCCCTGATGTTAGGGGTGTGGCGCCGGCTGTTTCACGTGAAACACCCTCTGCACCAGTCCTCCACCCAGCGACCCTGTCCCCGAACCGGGCGTGGAGGCGTTCGACTTCCTCCGCGAACTGCTCCTGCAGATAGCTGCGGATGACCGGCGGAATCGGCACGTGCGGATTGCCGTGCACCACCTCTCCGTAGGGGACTCGTGACCAGTCGATGTCCGTGGTGACGCCGAGGAAACGCATCACGTCCTCAAGCAACCCCCGCGGTCGGAGCTTCAGGTCGTCAAAGAAGCCGATGTGGAACTGCTCCTCCGGGAAGCGGTTGCGCCAGCGGTCGATCTGCGACGAATAGAGCCCCCGATTGCGGCAGTGCGGCCGCTCCAGGAAGCGGATGATCTCCCCCGGATCCAGGGCAGCCAGGTCCACTTGCTTGCGGGTGGCAAATTCCATCTTTGCGTGGGACCAGGCGCGATCCACGGGGTTTCGAAGCAGGAAGATGATGCGCGCTTCGGGCATCAGCCTCTGGATGTAGGCGATGTGGCGGTCTGAAAGCAGCGCGTAGGCCGGTGTCTTGTCGCCCGCGAGGCGGCTGCCAGCATCCCGGTACGGCTCAGCATAGTAGCTCAGCGGTTTGTAACTCTCTCGGTTGAAGTAGTGCTGCTCCATCTGTTCCGGGAGGAAGATCTCGGGGTGGAATCGCAGGTTGTGCCCGAGCCAGGTGGTGCCGGCCTTCTGTGCGCCGATGCAGAGGAAGTCCGGGAGTCGCAGTCCACGGGGCCGGTAACCCCGCATCACCAGCCAGCGCTCGATCGCGGCCGGGCGGGACGCAATCCACCGGGCGGCTGCGGCCTGGGGAGTGCGGGGCTTCTGCGCCTGAAAGGCCCGGTGAGAGATGCGCGGCATGAGTCGTGAGCCGTGCGACCGGACTTGGGCGCGGCTTGGCTGAAACATCATAGCCCCTCAGAACACCCGGCATCCACCCCACGAATCCGGAAGCGGCGGGCGCGTCGATGTGTCTGAGACTCGGTCGAAGAAGCGCTTCGGTCCACCCGAAGGGTCCCCGTCCGCTGTGATCTCACGACCTATCCGTACCGCCGCACTGCTCCCGCTCCTCGCGCTGGTTGCCCTCGCGTCAGCGACGCTCGGCGGATGCCTGCGCCCCGCTGACTCGCGTCGGGAGTTGCGCTTCTGCTTCTTCGGAGGCTACGAGGAGTGGCGTCTGTGGAAGGGCATGGCCGCCGAGTTTGAGGCGGCGAATCCAGACATCCGGCTCAAATTGCTTTACTGGCCCGGTGCCAACTACGAGGACAAGCTCAAGCTGGTCATGGCCGCCGGCACGGCACCCGACGTGATGTCGCTTCAGGACGAGCCCTTCCCCGCCTACAGCAAGCTGGGGCAATTTGAAGATCTGGGCCCGTACATGGCTCGTGCCGGCGACGAATACGCCGAGGACCGCTACTTCGAAACGGCCCTGCCGACCTTCCGATGGAGCGGCAAGCAGTACGCCATCCCGTGGAACGGCGGGCAGTTGATGGTCTACTACAACCGCCGCCTCTTCCGCGAGGCGGGACTACCGGATCCTCCACCCGTCAATTGGAGTCTGGAGACGTTCACCGAGTACGCGAAGAAGCTGACGCGGGACCGGAACGGGGACGGTCGCATCGACCAGTTCGGTTACGAGATCGCCACGAACTGGATGTACTGCCTCATCCCCTACATCTGGCTCTACGGCGTGGACATCATCGACCCGGAGATGAAACACTGCACCCTGGAGGATCCCCGAGCCATCGCCGCCATGCAGTGGCTGCGTGACCTGCGCTATCTGCATCGCGCCGCTCCTACCTCCGCCGAGTTCACAGGGGCCACAGGGGCCATCTTCATGACGGGAAACCTCGGCATGGAGATCAACGGTCCCTGGCGCCTGCCCTTCATGCGGGAGACCGATCTCGACTGGGACATCTGGCACATGCCGGTTGGTCCCACCGGCGAGCGGTGGACGCGCGGGACCTACGACGGGCTGGCCATCTACAAGAACAGCCCCAACAAGGAACAGGCGTGGCGCTTCATCCGCTTCGCGACCGGCGAGCGTGGCCAATTGCTCGTTGCCGGAGCCGGTCGCGCCATCCCACCCAGGAAGAGCGCCGCACACTCCCCCGCTTTCCTCCGGCCGGATACTCCCCAGCGCGAAGACCTCTTTCTGGAAGGAATGAAGTATTTCCGAACTCAGCGCATTCCTCTTCGTTGGGCGGAGATGAACGTCGTGCTCACCCGCTCGACCGAGGCCTTCCTCTCACCGGATGGGGACGTGCGGCAAGAGGCGCGTGCCATGCGGCGGGACATCGACGCCATCCTGGCAGGGCCGAAGTAGCCGCGACCAGGGGACCGTAACCGGCCTCGCGGCGCCCCGTTCTGGATAACAGCGCCACTCGCGGCGCCAGGAGTTACCTCAGAGATGAACCGACTGGTTCTGTCCGGGCTGATTGCTTTCGGCCTGGCATCCACAGCCCTCGCCGATGTCTCGCTCGAGTACCGGCTGACCGAAGGGACGCACACCTACGTCAGCGGCTACACCGTTGACCAGACGCTCACCATCGCCGGGATGGACCTGAAGACGAAGGCTGTAGTTTCGTCCACCGTGGAGCGATCGATCGGCAAGCGCGGACCCGACGGCAAGGTGAAGATCAAGCACACCCAGCTCGGCATGAAGCTAGACCTGACGGCCCCAGGCGGCATCACCGCCACCTTCGATTCAGACAAGCCAGACGCCGCCATGGCCTCGAACCCGGCACTGCAGCCGACCATTGATGGGCTCAAGGCGCTGAAGGGGTTGGTCTACAGCTACACTGTCACCAAGTCCAACGTGGTGGAATCCGTCGAGGGCGTCAGCGCGCTCCCCGAGGCGATCGGAGACCAGTTCAAGCTGGAGCGTGTTCGGCAGCAGTTCGCCCAGGAAGTGGCCGCCCTTGGCGACAAGCCGGTGAAAAAGGGCGACCGCTGGCTGCGAATGGAGCAGCGCGACCTCGGCGGCGGGCAGGTGCTCCACTACGAAACCTACTACGAGTACCAGGGGACCGTGGAGAAGGGTGGGAAGACCTACGACAAAGTCGCCATCTTCATCAGCACGGCCAAACTGGTGGTGGATGCAAAGGGTGATGTTCCGGCGAAGGTGACCAAGAGCGATCTGAAGATCGAATCATCGACCGGAAGCCTGCTCTACGACAGGGAGCGCGGCATCGTCGTGAGCCGCGAGGGATCGACCCGGATCACCGGCCCCTTGACCCTTGATGTAATGGGTATGGAACTCCCTGCGATGCTCGATCTGACGATGGGCGAGTCCGATATCGTCAAGTAACGCCGGAGGATTCCCCTACGGGGGTAGCTGACCGGGTTCAGGCGCCGGGTCCCCAGCGGGACCCCGGCGCCTCTCGTCATGAGGCACCGTTGCAGCGGGAGGAGTGGGATGCGCGGGATTGTGGCACGTTTGGGGCCGGCAGCCATCGTGGCGGCGGCGGTGGTTGTACCCGGCATCGGACTGGCCCAGCCGCCATCCGCTGCCTGGCCTTCATTTCGGGGTCCCTCGGCCTCAGGCATCGCCGTGGGGAAACCGGCACCCACGGCCTGGGATGTAGAGACCGGGACCGGCCTGCGCTGGCGAACCCCAATCCCCGGGCTAGGTCATGGCTCACCCATCATTGCCGGAGACCGGGTCTTTGTGACGACGGCGATCAGCGGCAAGCCGGATGCGGGAATCCGCACCGGCCTCTACGGCGACATCACGCCTGTCCAGGATGACACGGCGCACGAATGGAAGGTCTACTGTCTCGATCGGAGGTCGGGCGCGATCCGGTGGGAGAGGACGGCGAAACGGGAGGTGCCCCGGACGAAGCGGCACACCAAGGCGACACAGGCCAACTGCACGCCCGTGACCGACGGCCGCCGGCTGGTGGTCTGCTTCGGCTCGGAGGGGCTCTACTGTTACGACATGGACGGGAAGCCGCTGTGGCAGCGCGACCTGGGTGCGCTCGATTCGGGCTACTTCCAGTTCCCTTCAGCGCAGTGGGGCTTTGCGTCCTCGCCGATTCTCTTCGAGAACACGGTGATCTTGCAGGTGGATGTGCAGAAGGGGGGCTACCTGGCAGCGTTCTCCTTGAAGGACGGCGCCGAGGTTTGGAAGACGCCACGGACCGATGTGCCCACCTGGAGCACGCCGACGATTGTCGCCACGAAGCTAGGCCCGACGGTGGTGGTCAACGGCTGGAAACATATCGGCGGCTACGACGCCCGCACGGGCAGGGAGAGATGGAGACTCCGCGGCGGCGGGGACATCCCGGTTCCGACGCCGGTCGTCGGCGACGACCTGATCTTCCTCACCAGCGCGCACGGGCGCATGGCTCCGATCTATGCGATCCGACGGGACGCCGAGGGAGACATCACGCCCGCTTCGGAGACGGCGCTGGGACCCGATACGTCCCACATGGCCTGGATGCGCCCGCGGGACGGCGGATACATGCAGACGCCGATCTTCCACGATGGCCGGCTGTACGTCTGTCGGGACAACGGCGTGCTGGGGTGCTTCGATGCCCGCACGGGGGCGGTGCTCTACCAGGAGAGACTCAGCGTCGGCAATCCTGCGTTCACCGCCTCGGGAGTGCTCTCGGGAGGCGTGCTTTACTACACCAGCGAAGATGGAGACGTGCACCTTGTTAGGGCAGGTGTGCCGTTTGCGCGGCTGGGGAGCCGCAGCGTGGGAGAAACTTGCCTCGCCACCCCGGCCGTGGTCGATGGCGTGATCTACTTCCGTACCCGGGGGCACCTCCTGGCCGTGGACGGAAAGTCCCGGCTCCCGCGCCGGTAGGCCCACCGAGCTGGCGAGCCAAGCCGGCGGCAAAGGGAGGTGCCCCACTCAGGCGGAACATGCCTGGGCGGCCGCATGGTTGTTCTCGGGTCGCCAGGGGAGTTGGGGTTGATCGCCCGGCCCGTTCGACGCAGATCGGTGCTTGCCGTCCGGGAAGGACGAGAGGGCTATCTGTTCGCCCTGCCCTGGCTGCTCGGATTCGCGGTCTTCACCCTGGGACCGATGCTGGTCTCCATCGCGATGAGCTTCACCCGCTGGGACGGCATCACGCCCCTCTCCCGGCTCGAGTGGGTGGGGGCGGACAACTATCGTCGGCTGGTCTGGGACGACCCGCACTTCCTCAAGGCGCTCAGCAACACGGCGACGTACGTCATCTGGGTCGTCCCGTTCGGCACTCTCAATGCGTTGAGCATGGCGCTGCTGCTGAACCAGAAGGTCCGCGCGCTCGCCTTTTTCCGCACCGTCTTCTACCTGCCCTCCGTCGTCTCGGGCGTGGCGACCTCCATGCTCTGGCTGTGGCTCTTCAACCCGAGCTTTGGGCCGATCAACTTCCTGCTCTCGCGGATCGGCGTGCCGCAGGACCGCCTGCCGGGCTGGCTCACGGATCCCAACTGGGCCATGACAGCCTTCATCTTCATGGCGATGTGGGGGGTCGGCAACGCCATGCTGATCTACCTCGCAGGCCTACAGGGAGTGCCAGTACACCTCTATGAGGCCGCCGATCTGGATGGCGCAACACCCTGGGTTCGCTTCCGGCACGTCACGCTACCCATGCTCACTCCCACGCTGCTCTTCAACCTGATCATGGGGGTGATCGGCAGCTTCCAGACCTTCACCCAGGCCTTCATCATGACCGCGGGTGGGCCGAAGGAGGCGACGCTCTTCTATGTGCTCTACCTCTACCAGAAGGCCTTCCAGCAGTTCCAGATGGGGTATGCCAGCGCCATGGCGTGGATCCTGTTCCTGATCGTGATGCTGCTCACGGCCCTGATGCTCTGGAGCAGCAAGCGGTGGGTCTATTATGAAGGCAGTCGGTCCTAGCCACATGTCCGATCATGACGGGCCGACCAGGGAGCCGAACCTCGAATCCCTCGGGAGGGGATCACCCTCTCGTTCGGGACCGCGCAGCTTCCGGATGTGGAATCGCGCGGCGACCTACGGAGCGCTGATCGGACTCAGCGTCCTGTTCCTGCTGCCCTTCATTTGGGCGTTGTCGGCCAGCTTCAAGACCAACGGCACGATCTACGAGTTCCCGCCAACGCTCGTCCCGCGTCCGTTCCGGCCGCAGAATTACGCGGAGGCGGTGAGCGTGCTGCCATTCTGGCGTTTCACGCTGAACAGTCTGTTCCTCACCCTCGCCTGCGTGTTCGGGCAGCTACTGAGCGGCAGCATCGTCGCCTACAGCTTCGCGCGGCTCCGCTGGCCGGGGCGTGACATCTGGTTCATGGTCCTGCTCAGCACGATGATGCTGCCGCCCCAGGTGACGATGGTCTCCACCTTTGTCGGCTGGACGCAGCTCCGCAACCTGACGGGGGTGGACTGGGTGGACACCTACCGACCGCTCATCATCCCCAACTTCCTCGGCGGCAGCGCGATGTTGATCTTCTTGCTGCGGCAGTTTTTCCTCACCCTGCCGAACGAGTTGGAAGATGCCGCGCGGATCGACGGCTGCTCAACCTGGGCTACCTTCCGCAGAATCGCGTTGCCGCTGTCCCGTCCCGTGCTCGCCACGGTGGCGGTGCTCTCGTTCATCGCCCACTGGCACGACTTTCTCGGTCCGCTCATCTACCTCAACAGCGTGGAGAAGTACACCCTACAGCTAGGGCTGCGCATGTTTCAGGACATCAATGGGACGCGGATGAATCTGTTGATGGCGGCCAGCATGGTCGTGCTGGCACCGGTGCTGCTGCTGTTCCTGGCGGCGCAGCGTTACCTGGTGCGCGGCATCGTGATGAGCGGCATGAAGAACTGAAGATCTGGCCTGGTCGGCGCGTCCCGGGCAAGTGTGACCAGGGGCTGCAGAACTCAGGAGGAGCGTATGAAGCGACGTGATTTGCTCATGGGTCTGACGGGGGTCGCTCTCGGCCCCACGGCGTTGGCGGACCGGGCTTCCGCAGAAGCCGAGGCGTCACGCCGCGTCTCCCTGAAGCTCGAGGACGGAGATCCTCGCGTTCTCATCGGGCAACGCGACTTCCTGCGCTACCGCCGTCGTCCGGTGCCTCCGCCCGCCGGGCTGCCGCCAATCCAGGAGCGGAACGGTTACATCCACCCCGTCCACGCCCCGTGTGGCGCGATGGTGACCGATGACTACTGCCCCGATCATCCCCACCAGCGAGGGGTCTTCTCCGCCTGGACGAAGACGGAGGTCACGATCAATGGGCGCCGGTTGACGCCCGACTTCTGGAATCTCCACCTGGGGACCGGTCGGGTTCGGGCCGAGGAAGTCACATTGGGCGATGCCGGGTTTTCGGCCCGGCATCTCTCCGAAGCGAGAGTCGGGGACGAGTGGGTTCCGGTGCTCCGTGAGGTGTTCGACGTCCGTTTCCCGAGCACCATCACCGCAGATCCGAGTTCGCCGGGGGCGCACGTCTATTTCGATGTACGGTGCGAGCAGACGCCGTTGGTGGAGGTGCGGCTGCCGGAGTATCACTACGGCGGCTTTGCGGTCCGCGGCGCGCGGGAGTGGACGAAGGACTCGGACGTGCGGGTGCTGACCTCCGAGGGCAAAGGTCGGCCCACGGCGGATGCAAGTCGCCCCGCCTGGATCGCGATGAGCGGCACGGTGGCCGGGAAGCCGGCGGGAATTGCCGTGATCGAGCACCCCGGGAACGGCAGGGCCCCCAACCCGGTGCGTATGCACCCCGACATGCCCTACTTCGCATTCGCCCCACCCAGGTCGGGCGCCCTGTTGCTGGCTGCGGGGGTGGCCGTCACCTACCGGTATCGCGTCGTGGCCTTCAACGGGCAGACATCGCCGGAGCGGTTGGATCTATTGCTTGCGGAACTGAAGAAGGCCTGAGGAACGAATCCAGCTCGATTTGGCGGTTATTTGGCGCCAGTCCTACATGCTGACATCGTTGGGCGAAAACCGCTCGGCGATGGGGGACACGGGATGAACGCATGGATCCGACGGGCGCTCGGCATAGCCCTCCTGGTGGGCATGTCGACCGCGGCAGTCTTCTCATCGGGGGCCGACGTGGCAATTGCGAGCCCGATGGCACCTCCGCCCCAGGATTCCGTCGCGGGGATGCTGGCGTGGCGACAGGCGCGGGAAGGCCTCTCGCTCAAGGTGCCGGGCTGGTTTGAGGCCTACCTCGACTGGTACCGCCAGCGAGCCTACCCCTACGACCGAATCGACTGGCCGGCGCTCCGGCGTGCCGAGGCGCAGCGGGATCAGTCGCCGGCAGCGCGGCTCGCTTCACGCAGGATCAACGGGAAACTGGCGGCCCCCTTCTGGGAGTCGCTGGGTCCCAACACGTTCACTCCTCCGCGCACCCAGTTCAACGGCCCAGGGCCTAATGCGGCTCGCGTCAACCACATGGCGATCTCGCCGGCCGATTCGGAGTACTGGTGGGCCGCCGTTGCACAGGGCGGTGTTTGGAGGAAGCCGTCCGGGGGGCAGTGGCAGTGCGTCAGCAACGGCTGGACCAACCAGCGAGTCAACTCGGTTGCGATAGACCCCGGCGACGACCGGATCGTTTACGTCGGCACGGGCGACTTCGACAAGGGACCCTCCGCATACGGCTACGGCATCATGCGCACCCGGGACAGGGGCCAGACCTGGACAAACGTCGGGGCAGCCGAGATGGGTGGCAAGAGCGTGCGTCGCATCGTCATCTGTCCGGAGGATCCCCAGGTAGTGCTGGCGACCACCGGCCGTGGCCCCAACTTCTTCGTGGGTGAGCTGTGGCGCTCGGCGGACGGCGGCGACTCGTGGACACAGGTGATTACCTTTCCGGGGGATTTCACCGATCTGGCTTTCAGCGCTCCGTTCCCCGGCAACGGGGAGCGCTTCTACTACGCCTGCGCCAACGGAAATGCCGGCGGCGGCGTGTGGCGGTCGGGTGATCGAGGAGTCAGTTGGACAAAGCTGGTGCCTCCGTTCTCCTCCGATGCAGGCGGCCTGGTCAAGCAGGACATGCTCGACGTCGCGTGCTCCCCCATCACTCCGGAACTGGTCTACGTTCTCTCGGGCACCGACAGACAGGTCTACCGGAGCTCCGACTCCGGAACGGATGGGAGCTGGACAACGGTCACCTCGGACCTGTCCCAGGCGGACGCCACCTGGAGTCAGTTCACCTATGACATGCACATCGAGTGCACTTACAATCCGGACAACAACGTCGACGTTCTGATTGTGGGGTTGATCGATCTCTTCGCCAGCTTTAATGGCGGGGGTCAGTGGGTCTCGATCGGCCAGACAACGACTACGGGCGCGCAGACCCACAACGACCAGCACTCGGTGACCGTCTCTCCCGGAGACCCGCTGTCGATGCTGGTCGGAAACGACGGCGGCGCGCACCTGCTCTCGATCAGCCCATCCGCAGGGTCCTGGTCCTTCACGCCCGTCAACTCCGGATTTGTGACCGCGGAGTTCTACCACGCCGGCTACTCCGCTACCGACCCCGCCGTCATGATCGGCGGTTCTCAGGACAATGGGAGCCCCCACGCCACCGGCAACCTCGCCGACTGGGTCAGCCACGGGGGCGGCGACGGTGCCTTCGGGATTGTCGATCCGACCGACAAACTCCGGCAGTTCACCAACGTCTACGGGACGGGCGACCCCCCCAATCGGCAGTTGAACCTCTACCGGACAGTGGATGGATGGACCACTCCCGTGTCGGTAGCCATCCCCGCAGGCAGCGACACCATCGGCTTCATCAACCCGCTGGCACTGGACCCACTCAACGTCCGCCGGGTCTACATGGCCTCCAACTTCCTCTATCGCTACGACAGTGACGCCAACCAGTACACCCCTCGCTTCGAGGGCCAGGCGCTGGCCAACGGCACCAACTTCGTGAAAGCGATCGCCGTGTCGACGGATGGCAGCCGGATCTACACCGGCTCGTCCGACGCCATCGTGGCGATGCGGGCGTCCGCCACGTGGAGCTTTCTTGGGGGAACAAAGCCGAATCGCGCCGTCACCAGCATCGCCGTCGATCCCGCCGAGCCCACGGACATCCTTGTCTCCTACTCCGGTACCGGGACCAGTCACATCTTCCGCTGTGCCAACACCGTTGCCGGAGCGGTGGTCTTCGCGGATGTCGGCGGTGTGGGCGCGGGCATCCCGGACGCACCGGTGAACTGGGTGACGCGGGACCCGGCCGATCCCGATCGGACGTGGTACGCCGGCTCGGACGTGGGCATCTTCATGACCACCAATGCCGGGGCAAGTTGGGCGAACCTGGGGACTCCCTACGGGCTACCCAATATCCAGGTGAATCAGGTCGAGGTCGTGCCGGGGACAGGCTACCTGATGGCCGCCACGTTCGGCCGCGGCATCTGGCGCATCCGCGTCGCCGACGGCGGCGGGATCGGGGATGACTTTGAGCCCGACGGCACTCGAGAGAAGGCGAATCTGCTCCCCGACGGCGCCACCCAGGAGCACAGCTTGCACGCGCCTGCTGACCAGGACTGGGTACGGTTCGATCTGCCTGACACGCGGACGATTACGCTGAGAGCCCAGAGCAACTCCGGGCCGGGCAAGATGCGTCTGGAGCTCTTCCGATTCGACCCGGGCTCAGGCAACCTGATCCCGCTTGAGGCCGTCGATGAGGATGTCGCCGGCGTGGCCCGCATCCGCCGGGCCGGCAGCGCGGCAACCTACTTCGCCGTGGTGAAGGAGATCGGCCAGGACGAGATCGTGACGAGCTATAGCCTGGGGCTTCAGACGGCCGCGGGCGATGAACTGGAGCCTGACAACAGCCGGGAAGGCGCTAATCTGCTTCCCGACGACGGCTCACTGCAGCGCCATACATTCCATGCGGGAGACCCTGTGGATTGGGTCCGCGTCCCCGTAGCCGTCACCGCCACGATCCTGCTCGAAACAGCCGAGCTCGGGGCCGATGTTCGTGTCCGCATTCGCGTGGAAAACGAGGCGGGTGACCAGGTCTTCACGGGTCAACGGATCGTCGAGGCGGACGGCACGGTCAAGGAGGTCTACCACTTCGACAACCCGGGAACGTACTACATCGCGTTCACCTCCTTCGACGGCGACACGTCGGGCGACCAGCGCTACGCTGTGCGGATGACGCGACCGCAGCCCCAGGCACCCACCGGACTGGCGACGGTGATGCAGGGGAACGCGGTGAAGCTCACCTGGAATGACGTTGACCTGGCGGACGGGCTCTACGAACTCTTCCGTCGCGCCACGGGGGATCCGACCTTCTACCTTCGGCTCCAGACCTCGGGCCAATCGACGACTGGCCCGATGGAGTTCCTGGACTCTGAGGTGACCTCGGGGGTGACCTATACCTACTTCGTGAGGAACACCAACAACAACGGGAGTGTGCAAACGAGTGAGGTGTCCATCACCACCCCGGGGACTCCGCAGCCGCCGCGCGCACCCAGCAACGTGCGGGCGTTCCCCATGGGCGCCGACAGACTCATCGTCACCTGGATAGATGAGTCGACCGACGAGAGCCGGTTCACTCCCGAACTCTCCACGGACAAGCGGCGCTGGTCGGGCCGGCCGATCGTGCCCGGGGCGTCCGGCACCGGCTCCACCCTTTTCTCGATCATCACCGGTCTGAAGGCGGCCACCACCTACTACATCCGCGTGCGAGCCGACGGTCCGGGCGGCAGTTCGAGCCCGATCCCTTCGAAGGGGGTGAAGGTGATCACCCTGAAGAAGGGTGCTAACCCCCTCGGCATCGCTGCATCAGTGACGATCACCACGGCACTCAACACGCCGAAGAGCAGTTCGATCCGGATCAGCAACCCGCTCTCGCAGGCACTGCGATTCAATGTCCCGGCACCCACCGGGATGTTCACCGCGGCACCGACCGGCTCGGTCAACGTTCCCGCCGGAGGGAGCCAGACCATCACCCTAACCCTCACGCCCACGGCCCGCACGGTTCCCGCCCAGACCCTGACGATCACGTCCGAGCAGCCTGCGGGCATCACGGCGAGGGTCAAGCTCATCGGAAAGGTCAAGCCATAGCGATCCAGGCCAGGGTCCCAGAATAGCTTGAGCTCGGTCGTTCGAATCCACTCGGGAGCGCCGCGGACGCCGCGGACGACATCGTGTCCCGACGGATCCGTCGGCCGACGGTCGGAGGCCTCGTTGCGAAACTTCGCAACCGCTGACTTGTCCAGATCAGGGTAGGATGATATCCGACCTCGAGACACCGCGGTTTCGAGTGGGAGACCTTGCTTCATGACCTGGGTGCCTTCTCGCCTCGCATCCGGCGCAGCCGTCGCCGCCTTCGCCCTGCTTGTGCCTGCCGTGAGTGGCAGCATCGCGGCGCAGGCGCCGCCTGCGGGGCAACTCCCGAAGCAGGCGGAAGGGCTGGAGTTCTTCGAGCGCAAGGTCCGGCCCCTCCTGGTTGAGCAATGCTTTGGGTGTCACTCCAAGGCCCTGCGGACGCCCGGAGGTGGTCTGCGGCTGGACTCCCGGGCGGCGATGCTCAAGGGTGCCCGCCGGGGTCCCGTGATCACGCCCGGCAAGCCGGACACCAGTCTGCTGGTCGAAGCCGTCGAGGGCGTCGACAGCAAGTTGACAATGCCCCCAGGCAAACGGCTTCCCGAGGAGCAGGTGGAGATCCTCCGCCAGTGGGTGTTGATGGGAGCGCCCTGGCCGGGAGAAGCCGTCGTGGCCGGCCCGGCGAGCGCGGGGACCGACTTCCGTGCCCGCGCGCTGAAGCACTGGTCGTTCCGGCCCAGCGCACCGACCGCGATCCCGCCCGTGCGCACCAGGGGTTGGGTCAGGACCCCCGTCGACGCCTTCATCCTGGCACGGCTTGAGAAGGCGGGCCTCACACCGTCCGCGGAGGCCGATCGCCGCACATTGCTGCGCCGGGTCACCTTCAACCTGATCGGAATGCCGCCCACCCCGGCCGAGGTGGAGGCCTTCGTCAACGACCGCTCGCCGACTGCCTATGAAAAGGTCGTCGACCGCCTCCTGGCCTCTCCACACTACGGCGAGCGGTGGGCGCGGCATTGGCTCGACCTTGTCCGCTATGCCGAAACGGACGGGCATGAGTTCGACTTCGAGAAGCCGAACGCCCACGAATACCGCGATTACGTGATCCGCGCCCTCAACGCGGACACCAGCTACAAGCAGTTCGTGATGGAACACGTGGCCGGCGATTTGTTGCCTGCCTGGCGCCGCAACCCCGCCGATGGGCGCAATGAGAGCGTCATCGCTACCGGTTTCTGGTCGCTCGGCGAGGGCAAGCACTCGCCCGTGGATCTGCTGGAAGACGAGGCGGAACGGACGGACAACCAGGTCGACGTCTTCAGCCGTGCGTTTCTCGGCCTCTCCACCGGGTGCGCCCGGTGCCACGACCACAAGTTCGATCCGATCTCCACGCGCGACTACTACGCCCTGGTAGGGATTCTCAAGAGTTCGCGCTACGACTTCGCCGCCATCGACGCTCCCGAAAAGAGCCAGGCGCTGGTTCGGGAGATCACGGAAGTCGACCGGACACTCGTGCCTCAGCTCCTTCAGCGGACCGCGGCGATGGTTCGGGCGCAGGCGGAACAACTCCCTCGGACCTTGCTGGCCGCGCGGGCGGTGATGGGGCCTGCGAAAGCGTCGCCCGAGGCGGCCGCACGCGCTCACAACGCCGATCCCTCGGTGGTCCAGAGCATGGTGAAGGAGCTGGAAGCGGCGCGGGGCAACCCCGCTCATCCCTTCCACGCCTGGGCGCTCCTCGCCGGAGCGAGTGACGGCGAGTTCTCTTCCGCCCGGAGTCGGATTGCGGAGCAGCTCCGTGCCCTGGAGCGTCGCTCGGCGGCGGAATGGGGGCAGACGGTTTCGTTTGCCGACTTCCGCACCCAGGGGTATGAGAACTGGTTTCGAAACGGCGACGCGTTCGGGGAAGCGCCGTCCCGCCGCCCGCTGCCGCGGGTCCAGGCCAACAGCGATCCCCCCGTGGAGATGATCGTGCCCGCAGGCGCGGCCCACACAGGCGCACTCTCACCCCGACTGCAGGGAACACTCCGGTCCCGCACGTTCCGCATCGAGCAGCCGCGCATCTTGCTGACCATGGCCGGCTCCGGCGTGACGGTGAACCTGATCATCGACAACTTTCAGCGCATTCGCTACCCCATCTATGGCGGGCTGACCTTCACCACCAAGGCCCCGGCCGGTGACGACCAGGCCAGGACGTACGTCATCGAAGTGGGGCAGTGGGTGGGGCACCGGGCCTATCTGGAAGTGCTGGACTTTGGTGGGGGCTGGACGGCCCTGGAGCAGGTCCGCTTCGGCGCGGGACCGACTCCTCCCGCGGCGCCCAATGCTACCGTGCTCTCCGTCCTCTCGCAGCCGGGGACGGAAACTCCTGCCGGTCTCGCCCGCGGGCTGGCCGACGCCGTTCTCAAGGCCGCCGAGGAGCTCGCGGCTTCCCGGGCCGCCGGGCAGGACTCGCGGGCGGCGGTTTCTCTCCTGAATGCGGTCTATCGCAGCCCGATTCCGGCGAGCACCTGTGGGGCGGCACCGGCCGAAATGACCGCGCTGCTCGAAAAGCGGCGCGCCCTGGAGGCCGGTATCCCCGAGCCCCGTCGGGTGATGGCGTTGACGGACGGCACCGGCGAGGACAGCCCGGTCTACGTACGGGGCAGTAGTCGGCGTCTGGGAGATGTGGTCCCGCGGCGGTTCATGGAGGCGATCTCGGGCAAGAACCAGGCGGCGATGGGTCCGGGCTGCGGCCGGCTCGAGCTTGCCCGACGCCTGGTCGATCCGAGCAACGCCCTGCTCGGACGGGTGATCGTCAACCGAATCTGGATGCACCACTTCGGCGAGGGCATCGTGCGCACGCCGGACGACTTCGGGATCCGCGGCGAGCTGCCGACGCATCCGGAGCTGCTGGAGTGGCTGACGGCAGATTTCATCCGGCAGGGGTGGTCCATCAAGAAGCTGCACCGCCGCATCCTGCTCTCCGCCACCTACCGGCAAGCGAGTGACCCGCGCCCGCGGGCAGCGGCGGTGGACCCGCAGAACAAGCTGCTCCATCGCATGCCTGTTCGACGCCTCGAAGCCGAGGCCATCCGCGACTCGCTGCTCGCCATCTCCGGGCGGCTCGACGCGCGGCTCTACGGCCCCCCCGTTTTGCCGCATCTGACCGAATTCCTGGAGGGCCGCGGCCGGCCCGCCTCGTCCGGCCCGCTGGATGGCGACGGCCGGCGGAGTATCTACCTCGGAGTGAGGCGCAACTTCCTGAACCCGATGTTCCTGGCCTTCGACTACCCCATTCCGTTCAACACCATGGGTCGCCGCAGCGTCTCCACCGTCCCGGCGCAGGCCCTGACCATGATGAACAACCCGCTGGTGATCCAGCAGGCAGACGTGTGGGCCCGGAGCGAGCTGGCACGCCCGGCGCGCTCGGCGGCGGAGCGAGTTGCCCGGCTCTACGTGGCCGCGTTTGGACGGCCGCCGACGGCCGATGAGACGTCGGCGGCCCTGGGCTACCTGCGCGAGGCAGGTGCGGAAGCCGACCCCGCGGCGGTGCGTCCGTGGTCGGATCTCTGCCACGTGCTGTTCAACGTCAAGGAATTCGTCTTCGTGCGCTAGGCGCCCGGGAGGTTGCTGTCCGATGCACTGCGGAAGATTTCGCGGGCGGCCGATGGATCGCCGTCAGATGCTGGCCCAGGCCGCTAACGGCTTCGGACTGCTCGCCCTGGCGGGACTGCTGGACGAAGAAGCGCGTGCCGCGGGAGCGACGGCGTTGGCCGGCACCCTTCCGGACGTTCGACAGCCCCTGCTGCCCCGGGCTGCCCACCACGAGCCAAAGGCGAAGTCCGTCATCTTCCTCTACATGGACGGCGGTCCGTCGCAGGTTGACACCTTCGATCCGAAGCCGCGACTTGTGCGGGAGCACGGACAGCCGATCAAGATGAAGGTCCCGCCCACGCAGTTCAACGACGTGGGCAACGTGCTGAAGTCCCCGTGGGAGTTCCGGCGATACGGGCAGAGCGGCATCCCCGTCAGCGACCTCTTCCCCCACGTCGGCACGTGCGCGGACGATCTGGCGGTGGTGCGCTCCATGGTCGCCGACTTCAGCGAGCACACCAACGCGAACTACTTCATCCATTCGGGCATCGGCATCCAGGGCCGGCCCAGCATGGGTGCCTGGGCCACCTACGGCCTGGGAAGCGAGTGCCGCAACCTGCCGGGCTTCATTGTGCTGAACAGCGGCATGATCCCGCCCGGAGGGCTGGACTGCTTCAACAGCGGCTTCCTTCCGGCCTCTTTCCAGGGATCGCTGTTCCGCGACGGCGCGGAGCCCATCGCGGACCTTCGGCGCACTGAATCCGCGGCCGAGGCGCAGATCCGTAAGCTCACCCTCCTCAAGAAGCTGGACACCGGCGCCGCCGCGAGGTTGGGGCACGACGACCGGGTCGAAGCGGCCATCTCCAACTACGAACTGGCGTTCCGGATGCAATCCGCCGTGCCCGAGCTCATGGATCTGCGCGGCGAATCCGCGGCGACCATGCAGCTCTACGGCATCGACGAGCCCGCCACGCGGTCCTACGGCCGACAGTGCCTGATCGCCCGCAGGCTGGTCGAACGGGGGGTTCGCTTCGTCGAACTGCTGTGCCAAAACCTCGGCCACGACCGCTGGGACCAACACGGCAACCTCGTGAAGGGACACGGCGACAACGCGCGGGCGGTGGACAAACCGATCGCTGGTCTGCTGAAGGATCTCAAGAGCCGCGGCCTGCTGGAGTCGACACTCGTGGTGTGGGGCGGCGAATTCGGACGCACCCCCATGGCACAGGGAGCCAACGGCCGCGACCACAACCCCTTCGGCTACAGCATGTGGTTGGCCGGCGGCGGCATCAAGGGCGGCACCATTCACGGGGCCACCGACGACTACGGCTACTACGCAGTCGAGAACAAAGTGACCGTCCACGACCTCCACGCGACCATGCTCCACCTGCTGGGCATCGACCACAAGCGCCTGACCTTCCGCTACAGCGGGCGGGACATGCGCCTCACCGACGTCTACGGCGAGATAGTCAGCCCGATCGTCGCCTAGCCTGCAGTCACGCCAGCGGCAATGCGGGCCCGTGGCGGCGGGTCAGGAACTCTCAACGCAAAGGCGCAAAGGCGCAAAGACGCGAAGAAGACAGGCGAAGTCTCTTTGCGTCTCCGCGTTAAGTCTGGCAGACGGACACGGGGAGGGTGGCCGTGGCGGAAGGCCTGGAACTCTCAACGCAAAGGCGCAAAGGCGCAAAGACGCAAAGAAGACCGGCGAAGTCCCTTTGCTTCTCTGGGTCTTGGCGTCAAGTCTGGAGG
>CAZSRZ010000073.1:0-27181 GCA_964609085.1 uncultured bacterium
GAGGTGGAGCACGTGACGCGGTGGACCCTGCCCGATCCCGTGCAGGCCACCACGCTCGGAGAGATGCTCTTCGTGGTCAGCCTCGGCAACCGATCTTCCCGGGAGAGGATCCTCCAGGACTTCATCCAGGAAGCTCTCGTGTTGGCGGCAGGCTCCTCGACGGCCGACAAGTCGCTCTCGACCTTCGTGAACGATCTGGTGAGCCTCGTGGGCGGAGGCGGCTCAAGCGGGCAAGACTCGGCACCATTGTTCCCGCGCATCCTGCTGGGCGGGCTCCCGAGCGAGGTGCCCGGGGATGCCCGCTTCCGTGAGGTGACGCCGAACCAGCAGGAGATGCTGTTGGCGATTCGGACGAAGGCGCGAGACTATGCCGCCGGAGAGGTGAAGTGGTTGATCCGGAAGATTGGGACCCTCTACGCCGGCCGCGGGTCCTCCGTCTATCGCCAGGCTACGGACGCAGCCACAGCGGGGTTACTTCGACGTCAGTATCTGACCCTGGTCGGCTGGCTCAGCTCGAGTCTGGCGGACCAGGCCCCGGATCCCAAACACGGCTGGGAATATGCGGGGATGACCGCAATCGGTCTCTCAGGCCAGGCGACCAGCATCCTGAACGACGCGAAATGGGGACGTCTGGCCGACCAGCAAGCCTGGACCATCGCCGACGTCGTGGGTCAGCGAGATAGCCTGGCGCGCGCCACCCCCCGCGTCGCCGCTGTCGACGATCTGATCAAGCGGCTGATCACGGTAGCTGAGAATGACCTGGAGCGCTACTTCATTGCTCCCGCGCTGGAGCGGATCCGCGCTGCAGCTACAAGCAGAGGGCTCAGCTTCGGCACGGTCCAGCGGACGAGCGTGCTCGCGACCAACCGGATGGTAGCCCGGGTGGACCCAAATGCCGTTGCAGGACTGGAGTTGGACGGTCGGCAGGACTTTCTTCAGGAGGCGACTCAACTCGCGCAGCTAGTGCAGCAGTTGCGCGGCGGCGCCGCGCCGAGCAAGGCGGCGAAGGCCGGGGGAGACGACAACAAATCGATCAGCAGTGGAGCTGTGGCGGGAGCGATCGCAAAGGCCCTTGGCGAGTCCACCGGGGCGGCCCTGGGGATCGGAGGTATCGCGGCGCTCTTCAGCAGCCTCTCAGAGCGCCCGCAGGAACCGCGCGGAGAGATCTACAGCATCAACAGCGGTCAGACATTCAAGGTAACGCCCATCTTCGATCCGTCAGGACAAGCTCTGCGCTTCAAGTTCGATCACGTGGCGGCCACGGCCATTCGCGAACCCGACGGCACTACCAACCCGGCGATCCCCAGGGTGGAGCGCCACACAGTAAACACGGAAGTGCAGTTGACCAACCTGGAGCTCGCCGAGATCTCGCGGTTCGAGACGAATTCGCAACTGGGAGTTCCGGAGCGGCGGTTCGGCGGGATCCCCTTGCTGCGTCACCTGCCGCTCCTGAAGGACATCCCCATCATCGGCTACTTCTCGCGACAGGGCGGGCGGTCTGGAATCCGTCAGGAGAGCGTCATCCTGGCGCAGACGGTGATCTACCCGACGGTCTCGGAACTGGTCGACCTGCTCGTCGATGTCACCCCTCGGAGCAATTTCAGCAGAGAGCTGCCGACCCATCTGCAGCCGCCCGCGGAGAAGGATAGCAGGCGTGGCCGATCCGGCCGACGCAAAGGTGACGACTGAACGATGTCAGCCACCCTCGGTGCGGATCGGGACGCGCTGGCGATGCTCGGTCTGCTTGCCCTTGCGTACGTCGCATGGGATCCTCCGATCGAGATAAGGGGAGGTAGCTCGGGCCGCACGGAGTTCACGCACTACCACGGCCTCAACATCCGCGCCTTCATCGTGGACAATCTGGATGGGGAGGTGCTTGGCATCGGGATGAACTCGATCCACCGGGACGAGAACCCGGTCAGCCACGCGGAGCCAGCCGCCCTGGCCGCTGCCGTCCGTCGGATCCGGGAGAAACGTCCGAGAGCGGGTGGGGTGTCGGTCGAAAGCTACTACCGCGGTCAGATGTTCTACGCCCCGGGTGTCCAGCCGGACGACTTCATCACCAAAGGCTGTACGCTCTATACCAGCCTGGAGCCGTGTCCGATGTGCACCGCCACGCTCTGCGTCTCCAGGATGAAGCGAGTGGTGCACCTGATCCCCGATTTCAAGTTCGGGGGCAGCTATGACGGGCATGGGCACGACATCGGACAGGGCATTCACAGCTACTACCCCACATTCGACCTTGAGTTCCGGCGACTGGAGCCGCAGTCCGGCGTGTCACCCATCGCCTCGCTGGTTGCTGTACTGCACCGAAAGTTCTCGATGGAGCTGCAGCGCCTTCGAGCCGGTCACGTCCAGGAGACTCTATTCCTGGATCACCTTCACTTTTTGCTGCAAGACGCTTTCAACCTGCTGCGACTCGCCACGCCGGGCGACTCCGCCACGGCTGGACCAGAAAATGCGAACTATGCGCTGACCCTGGCTGGGCTCCGACGCGTGTGCGGCATCCCTTGAATCCGGCTTCGGCCGCGTCACCGATCCGCAGGATGGGCTCACTCATCCGGACCGCTAGATACCTGCTGCCCCCGGCAGTCGGCACCTGACTCGGCAGCGCAGCGGCCCTCGGCGCAATAATTGGGCATGCTTTCGTCGCCCCTCACTCGATCTCGTCGCCGGTTGCTCCAGGATACTGCCCTGGGCTTCGGCGGATTGGCCCTGTCTGCTCTGGTCGCCGAGTCGGCATCCGCGGGACCCGTGCAGACGCCCCACTTCGCCCCGCGAGCGCGACGAGTCATCTTCGTCTTCCTGCACGGAGGCCCCAGCCAGGTAGATACCTTCGACCACAAGCCGCTACTGGACCGGGATCACGGCAAACCGTTGCCGTTCGCCAAGCCGAGGATCGTCTCCAGCCCCACCGGGAACCTCCTGAAGAGCCCCTGGGAGTTCCGGCCCCGTGGCCGCTGCGGCATTCCGGTGAGCGACCTCTTCCCCCTGCTCGGGGACCAGGCCGACCGGCTCTGCTTTATCAACTCGATGTGGGGCTCCAATTCTCGGCACGGAGGAGCGCTGCTGGAGTTGCACACCGGCAGCGACACGTTCGTGCGTCCCAGCATGGGATCGTGGATCACGTACGGGCTCGGGACGGAGAACCGGAACCTCCCCGGGTTCGTCACCATCTGCCCGACCCTCACCCATGGCGGTGTGAATAACTGGAGTTCCGCCTTCCTCCCGGCCACCTGCCAGGGCACGCCGATCGGCAACGCCAGCATCTCCAGCGATCAGGCCCGCATCCCGTTTATCCACAATGGCGAGACGCCCCGCGAGATCCAACGAATGGAGTTGGAGTTTGCCAACGCCGCCAACCGAGAGGCCCTGCGGCGCGCGGGTCCCGATGCCGCCCTGGAAGGGCGGATCGAGTCGCTCGAACTCGCTTTTCGGTTGCAGACGGCGGCACCGGAACTACAGGATATCCGCGACGAGTCACCCGAAACCTTGAAGCTCTACGGGATGGACCAGCCCAAAACCCGTGACTTCGGCAGGCAGTGTCTCATGGCGCGCCGCTTCGCCGAACGAGGTGTGCGGTTCGTCCAGGTCACCCACAGCTACAAATGGGACCAGCATTCGGACCTGCGGCGGGACCACTCCAGCAACGCCGCCGAGGTGGATCGGCCGATCGCCGCCCTTCTCGTAGATCTGGATGCACGCGGACTGCTGTCCGACACCCTCGTGTTGATCGGAGGCGAGTTCGGTCGGACACCATGCGCCCAGGGCAGTGATGGTCGTGACCACAACCCCCAGGGTTTCACGCTGCTCCTGGCCGGTGGCGGAGCGCGGCCAGGGATCCGATACGGTGCCACCGACGACTATGGTTACTACGCGTCGGAGAACAAGGTGCACGTCCACGACCTGCACGCCACCATGCTGCACCTGATGGGGCTCGACCATAAGCGGTTGACTTACCGGTTCGCCGGGCGTGACTTCCGGCTGACCGATGTGCACGGGGACGTGGTTCGCGAGATTCTGGTTTGACCGGGCGGCCGCCGCGAATCCCGGCGGCGTTCGCGGAGTCGGCCGCATGAGCCAGAACAACGGCACCCCGCCCCCGGGACCTCTGACTCGAACTCCTACGCCGGGGAACGCCGATCCACCACAGATCCAGTTCCTCACCGGGCCTCGTCCCCGTACCTTTGAGTTGGGGCTGGCTTGTCGGATTTTTGCTGAGTTCATCCACGGGTTCCGAAAGCTGCATTTCGTGGGACCCTGCGTCACAGTATTCGGCTCTGCGCGGTTCCCTGAAACACACCCCTACTACGAACTGGCCCGCGAGACCGGACGGCTCCTCTCCCAGGCTGGGTTCACGGTGATGACCGGGGGCGGCCCCGGGATCATGGAGGCCGCGAACCGCGGGGCCCGTGAATCCGGCGGACGCTCGGTCGGCTGCAACATCGAGCTCCCACACGAGCAGGGCGCCAACCCATACCTGGACAGGATGGTAACCTTCAAGCACTTTTTCGTGCGGAAGGTGATGCTCGTGAAGTACTCCTACGCCTTCGTTGCGCTACCTGGGGGATACGGCACGCTTGACGAGGTTTTCGAGGCGGCGACCCTGATCCAGACGGGGAAGATCCACGAGTTCCCGATGATTCTCATCGGCACCGATTATTGGTCACCGCTCGTGGCGTTCCTGCGGGAACGACTCCTGGCCGCGAACTGCATCAGCGCTGACGACCTCGAGATCCTCTACCTCACGGACTCGCCGGAGGATGCCGTGAAGCGGATCACCGAGATCGCCACCGGCCAGTTCGGGCTAAGCTACGCGCAGAAGCTGCGTCCGCTCTGGTTCCTCGGGGAGTGATCCGCGGCATGGGTCACTGACGCGCGGGAGGAACCCGACCGAGCTTCGGAGCATTCATGGTCAGGTGCGTCTGGCGCACCATCACTCCAGGAGGTACGGATGAACCGCTCAAGCATCGCCGTCGCGGCAGGGGCCTTCGCCCTGCTGATCGGCTCCGTTTCCGCGTGGGCAGGCGCGGTGAAGATCAGTGGCACGCACAACTGCTGCCCTCGCTGCTCGCAGAAGATCAACCAGGTACTGGCGGGGGTGGGGGCGACCGGGGTCAAGCTGGGCCCGACCGAGATCAGCTTCGAGGCTGCCAAGCCGGACGACGCCGTTAAGGCGCTGTTCGACGCTGGATTCACGGGCAAGGTCGAGGGCGGCAAGGCGCCGGAGCTACCGGCCCCTGGCGCCAAGGCCAAGTCTTTCACCTTCGTCGGCGTGCACAACTGCTGCGGCCAGTGTGATCGGGGCATCAAAGCTGCCCTCAAGGGACTGGGCACCGTGGAGTCGGCACCGGGTACTGACAAGCTGAAGGTAACGACCGAAACCGAGACCACGGCCGACGTGCTTCTCAAGGCGTTGAGGGCCGCCGGGTTCGCTGCGAGGCTCGAAAAGCTGTAGCCGGGTTACGGGCCCGAACGGCGCAGAACTACGGCCGCTCGGGCCCTACCGACCACAGGGACGGTCATGCGAGTCGGCCCGAGTTGAGGGGGAGGCCCAATGAGGATTCGATTCCGGTTCCTGCGGGTGTCGTTGGGGCTCGGGCTCGTGGCTGTGGCTCTCCCCGCGCTCGCGAAGTTCGCTCGCCTCTGGGAGCCGGTCCCCATCGACCGTCTGCTCAAGAATGTCGGCGACTACGTCGCCGCGCATCCTAAGGATGCGGCGGGGCACTACACTCTGGGTCGCCTCCACAGCATCCTCTTCGCGCGAGCGGATGAGGCGGGCGAAATTCCCACCCAGGTCATCCCCGTAGGGAAGGACCGGCCGCTGCCCGGCTTTCCCCCCTACGATACGCTGCTGCAGCGGCCGAACGTAGCGGTATTGAATCTGTCGGTCCGCCGCAGAGATGCTTTGGTCGCCTCGCTTCGGTCCTACCACCGGGCCGTCACTTTCGCTCCAAAAGAGCCGGTGTACCACCTGGGAAAAGGCTGGATGCTGGAGCAGGGACTGCGCTTCGCAGAGACGCTCGACCTCGATTTCCTGGAGCCGCTGCGGAAACGAAAACCTGAGAACTGGCGCCACAACGCCATCGTCTCCTATCGCACGGCGCTCTCGCTGTCCGCGGAAGCGGAGCTCCAGATCGAGCATCTCGGCCCGGGTGGGGACTCCTCGATCGCGCTGGAAGCCGGGGAAGGGCTGCTGCGAGTCCTGTCACCGGTTGCGAGTAGACCCAGTGAGGTTGACGAGATCAGCAAGGTGCGGTCGGTGGTGAAAAAGCTGGCGTCCAAGCCCCGAGTTGTCACTCCGCTGTTATTTCCGCTCGGTCGCGCACGACCACTTGCGGAGCTGATCAACCCAACGGCCCGGGTTCGGTTCGATCTCGCGGGAGACGGACGGCCGCGCCGCTGGCCGTGGATCCGACCGAACGCGGCCTTTCTCGTCTGGGATCCGGAGCGATCCGGCCGCATTACTTCAGGTCGTCAGTTGTTTGGATCCGTGACGTGGTGGGTCTTCTGGCGGGATGGGTACGCTCCCCTCGCCGCCCTCGACGATGATCGCGACGGATGGCTGACGAAAGGTGAACTGCAGGGCATCGGTGCCTGGCGAGACCGCAACGCGGATGGTCGATCCCAGCCTGGCGAGATCCTGACACTAGGCAGCCTGGGGATCATCGGCCTTGCAACCGTCCCGGACGGAGCCGACCGGGCTTCCTGCGCTCACGGCGTAAGGATGCTCGGTGGCGGAACCCTGCCGACCTACGACTGGAAGCCCCGGTCGGACGCAGCCGACCGCTCTCTTTCCCGCCGTTGAACCAACGGGGGGTGACTGCCTATCCGGCGGCTGCTGCAGCTCTTAGGGCACCGACTGGTAGAACTGGAAGCACACACCGACCGGGTCCACGATGTGAAACTCCCGGCGACCCCAGTGCTTGATCTCCAGGGGTCCCACTCGGGCCGGGATTCCGCTGTACTCTGCGTAGAGCGCATCCAGGTCCGTCACACCGATGCTCATGCTGCAGTTCTCGGCCCAATGCCGGTCATCGCTTTCGACCAGGTTAAGCGCCACCTCTCCCCGCCGGACACCGGCCATCCCGCCACCCTGCCAGGTGACCGCAAAGCCCAGGTGAGTCGTGTAGAACTTGAGAGCTTCGGCGAGGCTGGGGCCCGCGCAGACGAGCGGGGTGATGCTCTGGAACTTGATGGGATCCGGCATTGCTGTCCAGTTCTGATCGAGGCCGCGCAGATGCGGCTGGAAGTAGGTTACTTGTGTTGCCAGCGGTCATCCTGCTCCAGAACGCCGCGGGGGCCATCACCGGTCAGCCACTTGCGGGCCGCCGTGTCGTCCCGCAACATCGCATCCCAGAAGGCCGTTGAGATCGCAAGGATCGCCCGGTGGTGGTTGGGATTGCGCTTCTGGGTGTCGCCGGGCAGAGGGCGGTCGGTGAAGGCGGAGTGCTCGGCATCCTTCAGGACGAGTTCGTACTTGTCGCCGGGCGGCAGGGCGGGATAGACCGCCAGGCGTGACGCCAGATCGGCGTCCCCGATGACCGAAAGGTCTCGCGTACCGGTCATCAACAACCATGGGATGCGGACCTGGCCGAACGCCTGCCGTGCGTCTCCGCCGCGTGGGGTGCTCGGGCTGAAGGCGATGGCGGCCTGAATGCGGCGGTCCGTGAAGAGCGCGCCTCTGCTCGCCGCCACCTGTCCGCTCACCGCCTGGGTGGTCACAGCCCCAAACGAGTGCCCGGACATCCCGAGATGCGCCAGGTCAAGCCTGCCCGCGAGAGGATGGTCCACACTCTTGTTCCACTGTTCCAGTTGGTCCAGCACCCTGGGCACGTCAGCCACCCGCTGGATGAAGCTCTGACCGCTGGCGGCAGCCCGCATCGCCTCCATTCTGCGGGCAGGCGGCAGGTCTTTCCACACGCCGTCATCGCTGCCTGGGTGCTGCAAGAAAACCACCGCAAATCCCCGTGCGGACCAGTGTCGACCAAGGAAAGCGGACCCGTATCGGTTGCCCCCGAGGCCGTGGCTGTAGAGAATAACGGGTGCCGGCTTTCCCTCACCCGGAAGATAGACGAGCAGCGGGATCTCTCGGCCGCGCCGTTCGTCCCGGACCTTTAGTTCCAGGGTTTGCGGCTTGGGCGGAGGCACCGCCGCGAGCGGATCGTATCCAGCGACCGCAGCCGCACGTGCGATGCCGAAAGAGGTCACAGCTCCCAGCAGCAGGCTGAACCGACTGACGACGCGCATTCCCACCTCCGGAAAAGAGTTTCACGCCAGTGATGACGCAGCCCTTGGGATGGTGTTCACTCCTCGGCAGCAGAACCCAGCCGTGAGTGAGAACTGACCAGCGTCGTCGCGCGGGGGCGCGGAGCCAGCGGTGAGGGGAATGGACCTGAGGGGATTCGAACCCCTGACCTCCGCGATGCGAACGCGGCGCTCTCCCAACTGAGCCACAGGCCCGACGAGCCGGATTATAGGAGGCGGCCGAGGGTGCGTCAAGGAATCGGGCGCCCGAGAAAGCACCCGGTTCCGGTCGCTGTTCGGCCCCGAAGAGAGCGCTTCCCCCGTAGTCGCAGGATCAGCTTGTCCCCCCTCGGGGATCCCAGTGTCAGCGGCCCTTCAGATTCTCGCAGGCTGCCTGTTGGAACTCCCTGCGCAGGTCAGACGCATCCGAGTTTGGAAAGTTGGATCGCTGTACCATCAGGATGTACGCCAGACCGCGCTTGGGGTCGATCCAGGCCTGCGTGCCGTAAGCCCCTCCATGCCCAGAGCTGCCCGGAGAGAGCATCGCCGTCACGCCCTGCGGCTCGCGGACAACACACCATCCCATGCCCCAGCCGTTTCCGGGGGTGAAACCAGTTTTCAATTCCGCCGTGTGGATCGACGTCATCAGGGCGACCGTTTCCCGCTTCAGGTAGCGCCGCCTGTTGAGTTGGCCGCCATTGAGGACCATCCTGGCGAAGAGGCTGTAGTCGGTGGCCGTGGAGAAGAGACCCCCATTTCCAGCGGGGAACCGGTCCCGACTTGTGGCGGGCATCCCCTGCAGGAAAGAGATCGGCGCCTCTTTTAGCTCTCCAGTATCCATACGCGCATATGACTTTGCCAGACGCCGGGACTGCTCTTCGCCCAAGTAAAAGGTAGTGTCTTTCGTGCCGAGCGGCCGGAACAGCCGTTCATCCAGAAACTCGGGAAACGCACGGCCGGAACTGGTTTCAACGATGCGAGCGGCCGTGTTGATGCCGGACTGGCAATAGGCCCAACGGGAGCCTGGGATGAACTGGAGCGGCTTTGCGGCGTAGCGGCGGACGGCATCCGCCAGCGTTCGGCACTCTCTTGACTCTGCGGGGCTCATCTCCCCCATACCCGACGTATGCGTGAGGATCTGCCGGATGGTCACGACGTGCTCGATCCCGTCCGCGGTCTTCAGATGCGCCAGTTCCGGGATGTGCTTGCCGATAGGGTCGTCGACTGAGAGCTTGCCCTCGTCCAGCATCATCATCACGGCAACACCCGTGATCGGCTTGGTCATAGAGGCGATCCAGAAGATCGTGTCGCGTTTCATGGCTACGCCACCAGCGACATCGGCCAATCCTTGCGCCTGGAGGTGGAGCACGCGGTTGGCACTTGCCACGAGGGTAACCATGCCGGCCACCTCTCCGGCATCGATCTGTGCCTGCATCCGTGCCTGGACCGTGCGGGACGGCGTGTCCCCCGTCGGGCCGGCCTCCGGGGACATGAGCCCGCAGAGGATCATCACCATGACTCCACCCTTCACCAGCATCGTCTCCCCCGGGCGCCCTGCTGGCGCGTAGGAACAGTTCCTGATCGACGACCGCAAGCCCTGCGTTGCCGGCCCCGGGGCAAACTACCCCAGGGCTTCGGCGGAGTCTCGGACCGGGAACTCCGGTGCAATCTGCCTGGCCAACCCGACCAGCACGCGTCCGGGGCCCACCTCGACTCCTTCGCTGGCTCCAAGGGTTAGCAGCGTGTGGATCGATTCAGTCCACCGAACGCTCCCTGCCAACTGGGCGAGCAAGGCATCCCTGACCTCGGCTGGCGAGGAGACCACGGCTGCGGAGACGTTGGCGACGACGGAGTGTCGGGGGGCCCGCAGCTCCAAGCTGTCCAGGACCACGCGCATCTGCTCGATCAAGGGCGCCATCAGACGGCAGTGAAATGGAGCGGCGACATTCAGCGCGATCACCCTGCGGGCACCTCGCTCTTTGGCGAGGACGCCGGCCCGTTCCACCGCCGCCATCTCCCCGGAAATGACGGTCTGGGTGGGTGAGTTGAAATTGGCGACTTCGACAATACCCTCGGCGGAAGCCTCGGCGCAGCAGCCCACCACCTCTCCAGGGGGAAGACCCAGCACTGCCGCCATCCCACCGGGCACCCGATCGCCAACCGCTGCCATCAGTTCCCCTCGTCTCCTGACAGTTCTCAGCCCATCGGCGAAACTCATCACCCCAGCATCAACCAGTGCGCTGTACTCCCCCAGGCTGTGCCCGGCGGCGACGGAAGGCACGGTCCCCCGGTCTCGGAGGGCACGCGCCGCGGCAATGCTCACCGTGAAGATGGCTGGCTGGGCATTCTCGGTTCGGGTGAGGTCCTCCTCGGGACCCTCGAAGCATAGTCGGGAGAGGTTCAGCCCCAGAACGGAGTCCGCCTCGTCAAAAGTCTCCCGTGCACGGCCCCCGGCGTGGTAGAGATCGAACCCCATCCCGACCTTCTGTGAGCCCTGACCGGGGAACAAAAACGCGAGTGACACTCAAACCTCCCTGGGGACACCCCCTGCATCGGTCGACCGACGGGGGCCGTTCACTGGCCCCGGGGCCGCCACCTTCCGGACCGGCGATCCCAGCCGGGGGCAGATGGAGGCAACTTCCCGCTGACTCCATGCGTCTATGAGCAGGAGGGAAGACCGGTGCGGGGATCCAGCGCGATGTTAATGATCCAACTGTTGCCACAGCGTGCGCAGCCGATACCGGCGGACGCCGACGTTCGGTTGCTGGAGCGCTGCCGGCGGGGTGACGCTGAGGCATTTGAAACCCTGTTCCGGAAGTACCAGGCGTATGTGTTCAACGTGGCGTTGGGCATGCTGGGAAACGCAGAGGACGCCTCCGACGTCACGCAGGAGGCCTTCCTTCGGCTGCACCGCAACATCGATTCTTTCCGCGGCGACTCTACCTTCAGCACCTGGCTCTACCGTGTCGCGGTGAACCTGTGCATCACCGAGATTCGTCGCCGGGGCCGGAACCGCTTCGAGTTCCTCGATGACGTCGTCCATGAGGATGAATCGCGCATTCTTGATGAGCCGCCTCCCGCCCCGGAGGCCATGATGGAGGTGGAGGAGGAGCGACGCATCGTCCATCGCGTGCTCTCGCAGTTGCCGCCGGACTATCGGGCCATCATGGTGCTACGCCACTTCCAACAGCTTGCCTATGAAGAGATCGCCGAGGTGCTCGGCCTCACGCTCAGCCAGGTGAAAACCCGGCTCTTCCGCGCGCGCAAAATGTTCAAGGATCGGTTCACCGCCTACCTGGGGGAGTTCTATGCGGTGTAGCGAGGCGAGACCGCTGTTGCCGGACTTCGCGGAAATGCTGCTGCCGAGCCGAGAGCAGGAGCAGGTTTCGGCCCACATTGACGGGTGCCGTGAATGCCGGACGGAAGCGGCCGAGTTCGAGCGCGCCGCAGTGGGCATGCTGCGATTCTCGGGGGTCAGGGAGTTGTCCGGAGATCCGGAAGCTGCCTGGCGTGGTTTATCGGCCCGGTTGGCGGCGGAGGTCTCCTGCGAGGACGCCGCCGTGCGGTTGCCGGCCATGCTGGAGGACTCCGAGGACGGTTCGGATGGCATCGCTCTTGGGCTGCACATTGCATCGTGCGCCCGATGCAGCCGGGAGTTGGCCGTCCTGCGTCACTCCCTCGCCGTCCTCGACAGAGTGGGTTCAGAGCGTCGGTCGCCGGACCTCTGGCCTGCGTTCGCGGAACGATTGGTAGTCGAGCCTCGCAGGCGGTTTTCCTGGCGTACGGCAATTCTGGGTCTCCGACAGGCCCTGCCGGTGCTGACCACGCCCCGTTGGGCCGGGGCCAGCGCCAGCATGGTGTTTGCTGTGGTGGCACTGCGGCTTGCCGCCGGGCCGATGCTCGCGCTCGAACTGCCGGGTCACCCCGCAGATCCATTCCTCTCGCGCCACCGTGAGATCGTCCGGGCCACCACCGCCCGCGAGTTCCTCGCTCCCGTCGCCCCGAACGGTTCGGTGGCACCCGCACGGCCCCGAACCATCAGGGTCCCCCGGACTGCGCCCCGGTCCGGGCTCCCGCAGGCAGGGAGAGCGCATGCTTCCGTGTCGGCCTCGGCTCGTAACCTCTCCCTACGGCGTCGCCCGAAGGGGCACGTGGTGGCTGAAGGCACGCTGATGGCGAGTGCGATACTGCCCGGGGAGCCACCGTCGACGCTGATCACCAGCATGCCGGAAACGATGAACCCAACCGGTGAAACGGAAGGTCGGATGGTCGTGAACGAGGTCACCCGTGCCTTCGAACAGATTGCCCGCGCAGAGGATGTGCGCATGGACCCCTTCGGTAAGGCGGAACCCAATGCGCCCTGATCGGGGTTTGACGCTCGTTCTCGGGGTAGCCTGTCTCTGCGTCGCCTCACTGCGGCGGAGCGATGCGCAGGGTCCCGGCACTCTTCCACCAGACGATCCAACCGTGGTCGCGGGCAGGACGAGCCAGGTAGTCCTGGCGCCGACTACCCGTTTGCCCTACCCGATGGACAGCGAGTTGCTGGTCGACCGTCAGCCAGCGATGATGCCCAGCATCCCAGGGCTGCCGGCTAACGCGGTGCGCAAATGCCTGATTGCCGCCTTCAGGCCTCGGCAGCCGATTTCATTGGACGAGCTAGCTCGCGCCTACGTTGCCGCGCAGTACCTTCCGAACCAACCGGGCGTGGCGCTCGAAGTCTCCGAAACCGCACCCGCGAACGCTACGACCGTGCGGCAGGCGCGAGTCTACCGCAGCGTGCTGCCGGATGAATATGTCATCCTCGGCTCAATCCGCGAAACCCGCAGCCAGGCGCAGATCCTGTATGGCGTGGTGATCAGCGGCAACATCGGTCGGGCCGAAGCGCTCGTCCGCGCTGAGCCCGTCGTCAGCGGCCTGATCTCATCCTACGTGCTCGAGGAACGTACCCGGCGGCTTCAGATCCCGATCCCGGGGGGAAGCCAGCCCTCTTCGCCGATGATCCGCATCGAGGGGCTTGGGCTTGTTCAGCTAGCTGCCAGTATCGAACAGAGCACCGTCGTGTCGCCTCGAGTCAAGGAGATTGCCCGGATCGTGCTGCCCCAGGCGAGTGGCGTCACGCACATGGCATGGCAGACCCCGAACCGCATCTCCGATAAGGGGTTCTTCACCTTCTACCTGCAGCAAGCGGAGAAGCTCGGGTGGGGACAACCCGTCAGCCAGGACCAGACCCGTGTGGGGCACCCGACCCTCCTGTTCCAACGGCCGGCGAACCAGGGTGTGGTGCTCGTGCGGGCGCAACCAACCCCACTCGTGACAGGTAAACTGAACAAACCGTCAACCACGCTTTACATCCTCGTCATCGAGGGACGGATTGACGTGACTACCCTCCGCAGCCGTTAGCGGCGGCGAGCATTCGATTGGGTCCCCTTCACCGAAGGGAGCAACGGCAGCCGTCGCGAACTTGGCGACGATGCGCTCCCATATCCCCGTGCTCCTGCTCCTGGGCACGCTCGTACTGCCGGTCTTCACCATGGCTGCCAATGCACCTGATGGGGACTTAGATCCGCGGTTGCTCTCCGCAGGGTTGCCGATCCCGGGTGGGCGGTACTGCGATCAGCCGTACGTGGTCCAGACCGGGGACGGAGCCTGGCTCTGCGCGATGACCACGGCCGACGGCGCCGAGGGATCCGCCACACAACGGGTGATCACCCATCGAAGCACCGACCAGGGCAAGACGTGGACCGCGCCCATCTCCGTCGAGCCTCCGGGGCCGGAGGCATCCTATGCGGTCTTGCTCGCGACGCCACGGGGCCGTGTCTACTGCTTCTACAACCACAATACCGACAACGTTCGCGAGGTGAGACGGGAAGACGGGGGCGTCTACACCCGCGTGGATTCCCTCGGTCACTACGTATTCCGTTTTTCTGATGACGGCGGCCAGAGTTGGTCATCCCGCCGCTACGAGGTCCCGGTCCGCGAGTTCCGGTGCGACCGCGACAACGTTTACCAGGGGCGGATACGGTTCTTCTGGAACGTCGGCCGGCCGCTCGTATGGAAGGGGACGGCTTTTCTGACCCTGCACAAGGTGGGGGCCATGGGGGCGGGGTTCTTTGCTCAGTCGGAGGGCGTGCTCCTGCGCTCCGACAACCTGCTCACCGAGGGCGATCCCACAAGGATCCAGTGGACAACACTACCCGAAGGGGACATCGGGCTCCGCACCCCTCCCGGAGGTGGCCGGATTGCCGAGGAGCAGTGCGTGACCGCCCTCTCTGACGGCACCCTATTCTGCGTTTACCGGTCGGTCGACGGCCATCCCGTTGCGGCGTACAGCGGCGACGGGGGGCGGAGTTGGACTCAGCCCGAGTATCACCGGTTCGAACCGGGAGGTAGACCGTTCAAGCACCCGCGAGCCGCGAATTTTGTGTGGCGCTGTGGGAACGGACGGTTTCTCTACTGGTTCCACAACCACGGCGGTGCCCCGGCCCGGGCGCTGGGGGCTGCCTGGGATCCTTATGCCGACCGTAACCCTGTCTGGCTTTGCGCCGGAGAGGAGCGCAAAACGCCGCAAGGTCGCCGGATCTATTGGACCGAACCGGAGATTGTGCTCTACGACGATGACTCGCTGGTGCGGATCAGTTACCCGGATTTGATTGAGCAAGGCGGTCGGTTCTGGCTCACGGAGACACAAAAGAGTCAAGGGCGAGTGCATGCCGTGCCCCCAGCGCTGGTTGAGGGCCTATTCGCGCAATTTGCGAACAGTGATCTCGTGCGCGACTGGATCCTGGATCGCCAGAATCCGACCTCGGGAGCCCAGGAGCCGGCACCGAAACTGCCATCCTTCGTCATCCGCGACACAGCGAGAGCGGACCACGGTTCGCGCTCCACCCGTGCGGGATTCACCCTTGAGCTTCGGCTAAAGACCCGGGAGTTGCCCGGACGCGACCAGGCGTTGTTCGACACCCGGGGCAGCAATGGTGCCGGGATACTCCTGACCGCCGAGCCGGACGGCTGCCTGCGGCTAGAGCTCTCGGACGGCTCCACCCTCAACACGTGGCGCAGCGACGCAGGCACACTTAGGGCCGGGCACACGAGCGCTGTGCACGTGATCGTTGACGGCGGCCCGCGGGTGATCCTCTACGTCGTCGACCTTCGGGTTCAAGACGGTGGGGCTTCGCGCCAATTCGGTTGGGGAAGGTTCAGCCCCGCGCTGCGGAACGCAAGCGGCACCGGTCCATTGAGGATCGGGAGCGAAGGCCCGGTGACCGTAGCTGGCTTACGGGTTTTCCCACGAGCCCTACGAGTATCCGAGGCAATCGGCAATCAGCGAGCGGCCGCGGTCGCTCGAAGCACGGATAAATGCTCCGGCGTTGTCCAGGAGATATCGAGATGACGAGAAGTGGCGTGACGAGACGTTCGTTGATTGCGACCGGTGCCAGCCTGGCAGCCTCGGTCGGTGTGGCAGCGCAAGCGGAGCGGAAGCATCTGGCCGAGCGGCTCGGTAAGGGCGCGGAGAAGCGTCTCCTGATCCTGCACGCCGACGATGTGGGGATGTGCCATTCCGTCAACACCGCCACGACACGCGCAATGACCGAGGGCGTGGCCTCTTCCGGGAGCATCATGGTGCCTTGCCCCTGGTTCCCGGAGATCGCAGCCTGGTCTCGGGAACATCCCACGGCCTGTTTGGGGCTGCATCTGACCCTCACCAGCGAGTGGAAGTACTACCGGTGGCGGCCGGTTGCCCCCATCACCGAGGTCCCAACCTTGCTGGACTCGGAGGGGTTCATGCCCCGGTCAGTGGAGGAGGTCAAGGCCAAAGCCAAACCGGAACACGTCGAGGCGGAGATCCGTGCACAAATCCGGCGTGCCCTCGAGTTCGGCCTCAAGCCCACACACGTGGATTCGCACATGGGCACGTTGTTCGCTGACCCACGCTTCTTCGATGCCTACGTGCGGGTGGCCCGGGAGACACGGCTGCTTCCCATGCTCCCCGGACCGACGCCGGACATTGTCCTCTACGCTCGCTCCATGGGACTGGACTACTTGCCGAAGGTTCGCGGACTGGAAAGCCAGGGGTACGTGTTCCTGGATCGGCTGAGTACCGGCCTCAGTGGGGAGACCCTTCCGGCCCGGAAGGCCGCCCTCGCTGCGTTTCTCGACAGCCTGACGCCTGGGGTCACGAAGCTGATCGTCCACCTCGCCGGAGAGGATGAGGAGATCCAGAACATCTCCTACAGTTGGAAAGTCCGCGGCATCGAGGGACGCATGATGGTGGACCCGGAGGTGCGGGCACTCTTGAAGGAAAAGAAGGTCGAGTTGACGACCTACCGGGAGGTAGGGCGTCTCTGGCAGCCGGCCTAGTGGGGCAATTCCGCCGATTCACAGTCCCATCGCCACGTCCGAGCCGACCCAGAGTCACGCAGGGGGCGGCCGCACTGCTCTGGCTGCACCACGCCGACGAGCACGCACGTCAGATGATCCCAGACTCTCGGGGTGCTGGGCCAGCTTCAGCCCCTGGGACTGCCGAGGCAGTACAGGAAGCGGTCCGACCGGATGAAGAGACGATTGCCGGCGATGGATGGGCTGGAATTGAACATGCTGCCGTCGGACAGGTCATTCGTGGACAGCAACTGGAACCGCGGCCCATTGGCGACAACGAACGCGCGGCCCTGCCGGTTCAGGTAGATGATCTTTCCGTCGGCCATTACCGGAGAGGCGTAAACCTGGCCCGCTCGGTCGATCCGCTCCTCGTAGATCATGTTCCCGCTGCGACCGTCCGCACAGTAGGCGATGCCCAGATCATTGTGCATCCAGTAGAGGCGACCCTCGTGGATGATCGGCGATGGAACGTTGGACCCTTTCCGGCTGGTCCAGAGGCGGTGTGAGTTGGTCACATCGCCGCGCCCGCCGGCTCTCACAGCGAGGCCGGCAATCCCCGAGCGACCACCCAGACACCAGATGACGCCGGCCTGGTGCACCATGCTCGGCACGATGTACCACTCGATGCCGGTTCCGCAGGTCCACAGCTTCTGCCCGGTGGCGGGGTCGATGCCCCAGATCGAGCGCATCACGGCGATCGCCAGCTCTGTCTTGCCTCCGGGCACGGGGACCAGCAACGGTGTATTCCAGCTCTCGGTGACGCCACCTACCCGCCAGACTTCCTTGCCGGTCTGTCGGTTCAAAGCCACCAGGCTCTGGCTCTCCACGCTGGCGTTGACGATGACCAGGTCGCCGAAGACCACGGGGGACGTAGCTGAACCCCAGCCGTGGATGCCGGATCCCACGTCCGTCCGCCACAGTCGATTCCCCTCCAGGTCAAAGGCAACGACCCCTGACTTCCCGAAGAAGGCGTAGATCCGATCCCCCACCACGGCCGGGGTACCGGATGCGTAGCCGTGCCCCTCGCGTATCGACTGCTGCTCCGGGAGTTTTGGCGCGATGTCGCGGCTCCACAATTGCCGACCAGTGGCACGATCCAGGCAGAGCAGGTGCAATTTGAGCTGCTCCATGCTCCCACCCTGGCCGGGAATGCCAAATCCGCTATAGGCGGTGAGGTAGATGCGAGCACCGGCGATGATGGGGCTCGACGTGCCGGCTCCGGGGAGAGCTGTCTTCCAGACCAGATTCTCTCGCTGGCTCCATGTGGCTGGGATTCCCCGGGCGGCGCTGGTGCCCAGGCCCCCGGGTCCCCGGAACTGAAGCCAGTCTCCGGAGCGATCCTGTGCCTGAAGCCCGCCGGCGGCCAGTCCGCACAGCAAGAGGGCGACGGCAATCCGGGCGGGGGAGAGGGTGGTCATCGTGATGGCTCCTGGGTCTGGGGCCGGTCGGACTCGCCGGTGCGGCGAGATTCCTTTCGTCAGGGGAGAGGCCACACCCTCCCGTCTCCTGGGGGTGGTGCCCCATGGGCGTACCGCAGTCCGGAAGAGGATTCCCATCTGGCCCGCGAGTTGTTTGACCGGGCCACGTCTATTCCCCTCGGCGGCCACGACCCGCCCCGAGGAGATCCACCGATGCGCACCGCTGCCCGACCCGCCTGCCTGAGCCTGCTGCTTTTGGCCTTCGTCCCGCTCGGATTGCGGCCACTGGGAGCAGCCACGCCGTCCGACCCACACGCGATCATCCCGCCACCGACGCAGGAGGTCTCCCGGCTGTGGGAGGCCGCCGCAGCGGCTCCCAACGGTGACGCCCGGTTGGACTGTTACTCCCAGGCGCTGACCCTGGCGGAGCGGACCGCAGATGCTTCGGGGCGGATGGGCAGCCTCAGGCGACGCGGTGAGGAGCTTCTGAGCCTGGGACGCACGGCCGAGGCCGCCGCGTCCTTCGAGCAAATGCTGGGTATCAGCCGAGCTCAGGGATGGGTGCTCGGCCGTATCGAGGGGCACTGCTTTCGATCGATCGCCTCGGAGAACGATGGCGACGCAATGGGGCACCTCTGGAAGGCGTGTGACCTGATCCGGGCTGAGTCTGCCCGGTCCATCAGCGTTGTCCGCACTACCCTATTCAGGGCCTGGGAAATGAACGAGCGCCGGCAGTCCGGACGCGCTCTCCTCTTGGCGGAAGCAGCCCGGGGCGGTCTGGCAGCGGCACCCTCCGACATTGCGACGGCAGAGGCTCTGCAGATGTATGCCGCCATCGTGATGGGGCAGGGCGACCTCGAGCGTGCCTACGAACATCAGGCACGCTCGGTGAGCATCATGTCCCGGCCGGCTCTCGGCGTAGGGGCCGGAGATCGTGCGGTGGCCAAGAGTGTGCTGGGGTGCATCTGTATTCAGGCGGGCCGGTTGGACGAAGCGGTGTGGGTGCTGCGAGATGCGATCCGACTGGCGACCGAAGCGAACGACGGGACCCTAACGCCAATTGAAGCCCGACTGAACCTGGCGCAGGCGCTCGCGCAGCAGGACAGCCTCGCCGAGGCCACGTCGCTGGTGGCGGAAGCCCGCGAGCAAATCTCCGCCCTTCCGCCCGCCGACAGCCTCACCCGGTATGAGCGTGGCGTCGCCAGCCTTGTGGAAGGGAGCATCCTCTTGCGGCGCGGCAGGCACAGTGAGGCGTTGACGACCCTCCGGAGCGCGCTCGAAGACGTGCGGCCAGTGGGCGGAGGGGGCCCGGACGAAGCTGAGGTCCTGCGGATGCTGTGGGATGCCTGTCGTGCGGCCGGCAGGGGCGCCGAGCAGTTGGAGGTGGCCGAGCGCCTGTGGAAACTCCGGAGGGAGATCCTGGGCAAGTTGATTGGTGCGGAGGACATGCTGGAGTTTGAGGCGCGCTTCCCGGATGATGACCTGCGGCTGATGCTCTCCCGACTGGGAGCTGGCGATGTAACGGGTGCCTATCTCGTGCTCGAAGAGGGTCGAGCGGCCTCCTTCCGTGCAAGCCTGCGGCACGGGGTCCGCAGTACCGCTTTCTCCGCCAATTCCGAGGCGGCGGTGCGCGTCCGGCAGGCAATCGCCGATGTTCGGACCGCGTTCTCTCGGTTGGAGGCGAAGCCGAACTCTGCAGCGGCCGAGGCCGGCTTGCGAGACGCGAAGATCCGTCTACGTGCTGCCAGAGATCGGTTTTACGGTGGGACCGAGAGCTACCCCACGCAGTCGCCGGGACTTGCGGAACTCCGTGCGGCCCTGTCGCCGGGCGACATGTTTCTTGCCTACGAGGTGGGGGAGAAGGAGACGGTCGTCTTCGCACTCGACTCCCAGATGGACGCTCCGAAAGCGGTTCGCATCCCCATCGGCCGCGCTGCGTGGCGGTCGTCCGTGACGCAGTCGCTGCGAGAGATCCGCGACTACATCTCTCGGCCAAGAGGCACAGCCGTGGCCGCCAGGTCCGGCTCCGGGAGCGCGACACTCCGACGGCTCGCCGATCAACTTTTCCCCGTGTCGTTGCGATCGCGTGTCGGAGCGGCCCGGCATCTGCTGCTCGGATTGGATGAGGATCTCTACGCCGTCCCCATCAATGCGCTCCCGCTGCCCCCGGGATGCGGTCGGCGGAGCGGGCGCAGGCTGGGCGGCGCCATCCCTGTTTCCCAGATCCCGTCCCTGACAGCGGCGCTGGCCATGAAGTCGATAGACCCCACCGGCGGTCCTTCAACCGTGCGATCGCTCATCGTGGGTAATCCGACCGTGGGAGGCGGCACCGACCAAACGGGCCGGTCCCCGAAGTCTGCCAGCCACGCAGTACTTGCCCAGCGGGGCAGGCAGGTCAACGGAGTGCTCCCCAGCCTGCCCCATACCGAACCCGAAGCGAGGGAGGTGGCGGCGACCTGGGCATCCCGGCCGCTCCTGGGCCGGCAGGCAACCTCCAGCGCGGTTCACAGTCGGCTCCCCAGTGCGGACCTGGTGCATCTCGCCTCGCACGGCAGGGCGGGGGGGAGCATAGGGCAGGTCTACCTCGCGTCCCAGCCGGGAGTTCGGTCGGCGCGGTACGGCACTCTGGGCGCGCTGGACTTCCTCCTGGATGACACCCTGCGACTCAAAGCGAAGCTGGTGGTCCTCTCCGCCTGTTCGACCGGCGTCGGACGAGCGGTGTCAGGCGAGGGATTGATTGGATTGCCCCGGTCGTTTCAGATCGCCGGGGCCGGGGCAGTGGTGTGCAGCCTTTGGGATGTGGACGATGCGGCAACCCGCCGGCTCATGGTCGCCTTCCACCACGGAGTGCGCCGGGGCCTCGACTACGATGTGGCGCTGCAGCAGGCGATGCGTCAAATGGAGTCAACAGGTGCCGATCCGTACCTTTGGGCGGGGTTCACCGTGATGGGCGGCCGGAACAACCGGCTCGTGCGTGCGGCCCGGTAACGGGCGAGCATGGGGCTCCGCGCTTCCGACGCTCGTCAGTCCAGGTGAGTGAATTCTGTGGTGGCGAACATCGCCCGAACCAGGCTCTGCCACGATCGAAGCTCACGCATTTCCGGCGTCTCCGCCTTGAGCGGATCGGCTTGAGCAACCCGCGCGACCAATTCCAGTGCGCGCCGAACCTCGACGGCCGTCGGCTCACGAGCGAAGCAGAGTTGGTAGATCCTGCGGGCCCTGCCAGTGCCATTGAGTGACGGGTCGGCGCAGAGCGCTGTGGCCAACGCCCGGCTCTCCTCTTGCACGATGGGGCTGTTCATGACGAATAAGGCCTGGGGAGCGACAGTGGTGGAGGCGCGGTCACCGTTGAGCACCGTGGGATCTCCGAAATCGAAGGCGGTAAAGAATTCGTACAGCGCACTACGAATGACGGGCAGGTAGAGCGACCGCCGGCTGGACTGGTAGCTGATCGGATCCTTGTTGGCAGTACTCGTGACGTACTCCCGCGCACCGATCCGCAGCAGACTGCCTCCGACCGTCCGGTCCAGTCGGCCGCTGACCGCAAGGATGGAGTCGCGGATCGCCTCAGCTTCCAATCGTCGCCGGGAATGCCGCCAGTGCAGGCGGTTGTCCGGATCCCGAGCCGCAGCGACGGAATCATACCGGGAACTCATCCGGTAGGTGGCTGAGAGCATGATGTCCTTCTGTAGGCGCTTCAATGACCAGCCATTGCGAACGAACGTGACCGCGAGCCAGTCCAGGAGCGGCTGGTTGATCGGCTTGTCCCCCAGGGTTCCGAAATTGTCGGTGGAAGGGACCAGCCCCCGCCCGAGGAGCCACCGCCAGACCCGGTTCACGAAGACCCGGGCCGTGAGGGGGTGATCCGGCCGGGTGATCCAGCGGGCAAGCTGGAGCCTTCCGCTGCTGTCTGGGGGGATGGGATCGGTGCCCTGCCGGTTGAGGACGGCCGGGAAGGAGCGCGGACAGTCCGCCCCGAGGGACTGGTAGTCGCCGCGAATGTGCACTCGCATGGTGACGGGCTTCCCGTCCGAGACTGCCATCGCCCTGGGAACCGGCGGGCGCGACTTCTCGAGCGAGGCAATCTCCGCTTCCAGCCGTCGGATGGCCTCGCGATCCGGCGGGGCAAACGCCCGCTCAAGGCCGGTGGCGGAGGTAAACTCGATCTCCGTCGCCCGACCGGCGGAGGTCCGCAGTTGTTCCTCGGCCTGCCCGAGGAGCTCGGGAACGAGGCCGGCTTCGGTCGCCGACTGCTGGCGCGTTCGGGGCGGCATGGAACCGGGGTAGGGCGAGAGGAGCAGGCGGTCGATGTGCGGGAAGAAGCTGTCCCGCTCCAGCCTTATGCGGTTCGGCCCGGCGGGCAGGCGTACGACGACCGCTGCGGCCCACCGCTGATGCTGTGGGAAGAACCCTCCGGTTGTTCCACCCGCGGCCTCGGTGGATACCAGCCGGTCATTCACCAGAATGCGGACGGGGCGCGGATCTCCCGACGCATAACGCAGGTCCAGTTGCCACTCGCCGCCCGCTCCGATCTCCACGGGATACTCAGCGAAATTAGGGTACTGCCCGGCGTTGACGAGCACCCCGATGCCGCGACCGTAGTTGTCTCGGTCCTTCAGGACGTTGCCCGACGTGTACTCTTCGGCTTCGAGAGTGATGGACCCCACCGGCGCAGCCCCGCCCGCGCCTGCGGGCAAGAGTAGCCCCCCCTGCGGCTTGTCTGCGAGTGTCCGTGCCACGCGGAGGTACTCCGAGCGGCGTCGAGTCGCCTCTCGCAGCACTGCAGCAGTGGCCTGCTCGCGAACCGTGCGGAGCTGACTCTGGACTGCCTGAACCTGACGGTCGATCCCCGCGATCTTCTCCCGATCCTCTTTTCCAGCGACAGGCAGTTCCTGCCACTCGGCCAGCGTCTTGAAGTTGAGCATCGTCCGGGTGCTCTTAAAGATCCCCGCCAGGGAGTAGTAGTCGGTCTGCGGAAAGGGGTCAAACTTGTGGTCGTGGCACCGCGAACAACCCAGCGTCACACCCATGAACGCCCTGCCCAGCGTGTCGATCTGCTCGTCGATGATGTCCTCTTCCTGCTTCACAGGATCGTCCTCGGCGAGCATCTTGGGCCCGAGGGAGAGGAACCCGGTGGCGACCACGCCATCCCCCTCATCACCAGGCGGGTCTTCAAGCAAGTCGCCTGCAATTTGCTCCCGAATAAACCTGTCGATGGGGCGACCCTGATTGAACGCCCGCACGACGTAGTCGCGGTATCGCCACGCGTTGACGTAGGCCAGGTTCTCGTCGACGCCGTTGGAGTCGGCGTATCTGGCGACGTCCAGCCAGTGACGACCCCAGCGCTCTCCGTAGGCCGGGGAAGCCAGGAGCCGGTCCAAAACCCGCGAGAAGGCGTCTGGACGGGTGTCTGCCAGGAACTCCGCAACCTCGGCGGGGGTGGGGGGAAGCCCGGTGAGATCGAAGGTTGCGCGGCGGATCAGAGTTCGCCTGTCAGCCGGCGGGGCGGGCGTCAGATTCGCGGCTTCCAGCCCGGCAAGGATGAATCGGTCTATCGGTGAGCTGACCCAATTCTGATTGCGGACTCGTGGGAGACGAGGCAACAGCGGGGGTTGCCACGCCCAATGGGCCACGGAGGATGTCTGTGGTGCAGGCACGCGGACGGCAGGAGTTGGCCACGGCGCGCCTAGCTTTACCCAGGCAGCCAAGGCCTCCACCTCCGCCCGGGAGATCTTCCCGTCGGGCGGCATGCGGGGTACGCCTGACGATGCCCGGATGGTTCTGATCAGCAGGCTGCTGTCCGGGTCACCCGCGACGAGCGCCGGGCCACGCTTCCCTCCCGCGATGAGTCCGGCGCGTGAATCCAGGCGGAGACCAGCTTGTGCCGGGCTACTCCCGGCACCGTGGCACCCCTGACAGCGGGCGACGAGCACCGGCCGTACCTTGCTCTCGAAGAACGCGGCGTCGGCGGCGCTCACGACGGGGTTTACAGGCCCAGCGACTGCTGGCGGACCAATCCGTGATCCGGTCGCCAGCACGAGAAGGAACATCCCAGCGGCCAGGGCAGTGCGTGCGGGCAGCAGGGGAGGGCACGGCAGCCCAGGGGGGGTTGATCGGAGTTCACTTCGCATCACCCTGGGTTTGTCGCTCAGGCGGCCCGGCGGTTTCCGCGATTGCACTGGTCATTGATCGGCGCGAGCTCTCTCTGGCCTGAAACATCCCCCGGCCAGCGGTGTCCAAGCCCCGGGTTGAGACTGAGGCGGGAGTGGTCGGAATGCTGACGTTTGAAGGCAATCGGTCGGGAGAGCGGTTCTGTGACGGTCACACCCGTCGGGACTTCCTGCGTATCGGTGGGCTGGCGATGGGGGGCCTCACCCTCTCCGAGCTCTTCGCCGCAGAAGCCAGGGCGGGGACAAGATCGTCGCACAAGGCTGTCATCATGGTCTACCTACCCGGCGGCCCGCCACACATCGACCTGGTCGATCTGAAGCCGGAAGCCCCGGCGGAGATCCGCGGTCCCTACAAGCCGATCGAAACGAGCGTCTCCGGCATCAGGATCTCGGAGAATCTGCCACGCATCGCCGGCTCCATGCAGCGGTACGCTTTGGTGCGCTCGATCGTTGGGCTGCGCGACGAGCACGCTTCCAACCAGTGCCTCACCGGCTGGAGCATTGGGGAAAACAGGGAGAAGCGCCAGCCCTGCATCGGCGCTGTCGCATCGAAGCTATTCGGATCTACCCGCGCGGCCATGCCGCCTTTCGTGGAGCTGATGCCGCGCACGCAGCACATGCCGTACTCGAACCCGGGAGACCCGGGCTTCCTGGGAATGGCTCACGGATCGGCGCGGCCGACTGGCGAGGTGATGCAGGACATGGCGCTCAAGGACGTGACCTTGCCTCGCCTGGCGGGCCGGCAGCGTCTGCTGGCGAGCATCGATGGCTACAGACGCCTCGTTGACCGCTCTGCCCTGGTGGCGGATGCGGATGCTTCTACTCAGCGCGCCTTTGAGTTGCTGACGTCCGACAAGCTTGTCAAAGCGATGGATGTCAGCCAGGAACCCGCCGCACTTCGAGACCGCTACGGCAAGGGCTCCTCTGCGCCTATCACCGACGCCGGGCCGGACTGGAACGAGCAGTTCCTGCAGGCCCGCCGATTGGTTGAGGCCGGGGCCCGTGTGGTCACACTGGGATTTGGCGGCTGGGACTATCACGGCTTCTGGGATCCCAAGCCGGGTGCCCAGGGGGAACGCCTGGATCAGGCGCTGTCGGCGCTGGTCGATGACCTCTACGACCGAGGGATGGACAAGGATGTCGCGGTCGTCGCTTGGGGAGATTTTGGTCGAACGCCGCGGATGAACAAGGACGGAGGCCGTGACCACTGGTCTCCCGTCTCCTTCTGCCTCATGGCAGGCGGGGGATGGCGGACCGGACAGGTGATCGGCAGCACGGACCGGTTCGCGGAGTACGCGGACGACCGCCCTGTACACTTCCGAGAGGTCCACGCCACGCTCTACCACCATCTGGGGATCGACTGTTCCCAGCCGGTGCTCCGCGACAGCGAGGATCGACCACGCTACGTGCTCGACGAGCACTCCCCGATCTCCGAACTGGTCTAGCCCGACCGTGATTCGAGGACAGCCTCGATTTCGATGCTGTCCAGCGACGCGAGTGCCAGGTCGGAAACGTGCCGACGCTGCGCGATCAGCATTACGTTGATCGCCAGGGGCGGTATCGCTGCGATTACGAAGTTCTGATTACGGGCCGGTCGTTCATCCAGCGCGAACATCGTCTCTCGGAGCGCGGCCTCGCATCGCGTCCCTACTGCGTACTCGAAGACCCGAGCGGTACCCGCGACGTCAACGAACAGGGCCACCCGCGCCCCAGCGGTCTTCTCGGCAATCGCTCCTCGCAGCCGGATGCGATAGCCGACCAGGCCCCGGGCGCAGTCAACCCGGATGGGGATCTCGGCAGCCGCCACGCAAGCGGTTGACATGCGCTCATCTCGCAGGCCCAGCCGCACCTCCAGGCCGGAGAAGACGAGCGAGCCGGTGCCGCCAGAGGAGCCGCCCTGAATCTCGGATGCCTCAAGCACATCAAGGGCACCGCCGCGGAGCAACCCGAAAGCCGGGGCGCACGGTGGATCTTGCATCATGTCCCGACCCACGATCTGCTCTTACGAGCCAAGAACAGGCTGATCCGGGATGGCACCACCGTTGAGGACAGAACCCCATGCTCCCGATCCCGAGAGTTCCAGTCTAAGCCCATCGCGAGCAGATGACCGTGACGCACGTCACAGAGGAGCCACTGTTTTGGCCGGATCTGGGCAGCTCCGAGGCTGGATCGACGACGCCTCACGCACTGCGGGATAATGAGTGAGACCGCCCTACTCTCTACAGGTACCCGATGGATCCCGATGTTCTCGCCCGGCACGTGCTGGGAACGCTTTTGCCCAGCGACATGGAGCTGCTTCTGTCGCTGAACTATCGTCGGGCGTTCGACCGGGGGGAGACCCTGGTCTCGGCCGGCGAGACGGTGGATCGGCTCTACCTTATTGAAGAGGGGCTCGTGCGGATTGACTCCGCTGACACGGACGGCCCGAGATATCTGCGGCCCGGCCACGTTTTCGGAAGCACGACCATCCTGCAGACGCGCGTCAGCCCGCATGACGTGGTTGCGGAGGATGGAGTCATCGTCCTCACGCTGGCCAATTCGGACCTTGATTGGCTGATCGAAACGGAGCCCGGGGTCGCAGCCCGCGTTCTCCGCGCGCTGGCGCTCGCGTTGGCGGCGCGCAACGTGGACTCGCCCGTGGGCGTCGGGGCGTTACCGCGTGGAGAGGTCCACCTCGACGAGCCCAGCGCTCTCACCCGCCTCCGCGAGGCATGTGGCGGTGCGCGCGAGGCGCTCCTGGCCTTGGGCCTGCCGCCGGAAGACGGGCAGGCGTTCTGGGCCCGGGAGAGAATCCCTGCAGTCGCGGCCGCCTATCGTCCCGTGCTGCGCGCGCTGGCGGGGATGATCGACGCGGCGGCGCCGGGTGATCGGGAGAGACTCATTGGAATCGCTCGCCTGGAACTGATGGAGCTTTGCGGGACCAGCCGGCTGGTGGAGCGCTTCAATGCCAGACCCACCGGGCGCGCCGGC
>CAZSRZ010000074.1:0-26882 GCA_964609085.1 uncultured bacterium
GTGGCTGGTAGCGCCAACCCCTGGGTCACCAGACCCGCCCCGGACTTCACGGGCATGGCCCGCCACTGCCAGCCGGGTTCCGTTCAGGCGTCCGATCACCTATGGCCGGTAGCGCCTACCCCTGGGAAGCGGTCGCGACGCGGTGATCACGGGCAGGGGCACTTCGGCCCAAGCTGCATCCCGGCGCTGACGCGCTCGGTTCTGTACGGAGGGGTGGCTAACGCCAGCGTTCCCAGGGCCGCCTCCCGTGACGGGTGCACCATGGTTCCGCACTGCGCAGGTCAGTGCCAGCTTCCCAGGCCTCGCAGCCGCAGGCGATCCTAGAACACCCCGCGGGGCCGCATCGTCAGTGTGACCGTGCTGGGTCCTCGCCCGGGACGCACATCCAACTCCACCTGTCGCCCAGTGAGCTTGTTTCGGTTGTAGGCGCGCACCCGCACCAGCGTGGACGGAACGTTCGGGAAGCTGAAGGTCCGGACGTTGTTCCGCACGGTGTTCGTAGCGAACACCTGCTCCCCGATCAGGACCTCCACAACGGTGCCGTTGAGCTGCCTCGCAACCTTCTTGCTGGACGCCGCCACGGTTACCCGGAGGTTCCCATACTGGAAGTCGCGCTGGTTCAGTTCTCCCTCAATGAGGTTGAGGTTGGAGTTGATCCAGGGCACGTCGTTGGGCGTGCGCAGGATCTGGAGCAGGGCGGACTGCCCGACCACCGATCTCGTCAGATTGTCGATGCGATACTCACCTGCGCTGTCGGTCAGATCCTGACCGAGGACGTTGCCGTCTCCGTCCAGCAGCAGGACCGTGGCGTTGGCCAGGTTCTGGCCGTCCGCCAGGAGAATGGTGCCGAAGATGGTGGCGGTGCGGATCTCTAACACAATGTCCACGATCGGTGACACACCGGGGTCGACCGTCACATCTTCGAGGTAAGGCTCGTACCCCAGGGCGGTCACGGTCAGCACGTTGTCGCCGACCCGAGCGTTCTGGATCACGTAGGCCCCGAATTGATCGGTGGTTGCCTCGATTCCCTGAGCGCCGTCGGAACGGACGAGGGTGAGGACGGCGCCGATGATCGGGTTGCCGTCGCCATCCACGACGGAGCCGCTGACCGTCTGGCCCAGGATAGCGTTGATCTCGATCAACACCGTCGCTGTCTGGGGAGCGTTGATTCCGTCGGTGACGGTAACCCGGAAAACCACATCCTCGAACTGATCGACCAGCGGTGCGTCAAAGCTGGGGCTTGGCGAGGTCGTGTCATCCAGCGTGATGATCGGGTCGTCCAGGTCGGCTCCGGTCGCCCCTGTGAACAACTGCTGCCAGTCGAAGTTGAGGCCGTCGCCGTCAGGGTCGGAACTCTGCGAGGCGTCCAGCGTTACGGTGTCCAGTTCTTCGACGCTTTGATCCAGCCCGGCGTCCGCGATGGGCGGCTGGTTGCCGCCTGTGGGCGGGAAGAAGCTGGTGACGAAGACGTCGACCGATCCATTGAAGTCGCCCGAGACGAAGTTGTTCGAGCTTGAGAGGTAGGCGATCTGCAGCCCGCTCCCGCTCAGGCTGGGAGCAGCGCTGGCGCCCAGTCCCTCGATCAATCCCAGTCCGACGCTCGCCCTCTCTGTGATGGCCTCGACGGTGTCATACACGAAGACGTCGCTGGAGCTGTTGCCGTCCGAGAAGATGAGGTTCGTGGCCTCGGAGGGGTAGGCGACAAATCGGCCGTCGCCGCTCACGGCCGGCCTGCCGGCCGTGGCACCGGTGATGCCGGAGCTGGCGCCGCTGTTGTCGTCTCCCTCGATGCCGTTCGAATCAGTGCTCACGCGGAGGGTGGTCTGCGCGTTCATGTCGCGCACGAAAACATCGCTCGAGCCGTTGGTGTCGTTCGGGTCCAGGTTGGTGGCGACCGAAACGAACGCGATCATGTTCCCGCTGCTGTCCATGGCGGGGAGGGTGCTGTCGTCGTCGCCCTTGACGAAGCCACTGTCCACGCTAACCAGGCGAATGTTGCCGCCGAAGACGTCCTTAACGTAGACATCGCTATTGGCATCGGTGTCCGCACCCGCCAGATTGGTGGCCACGGATTGGAAGGCAACCAGGCCCCCGTCGTCCGAGATCACGGCGTTGCTGCTGGCCCCATTCGCCTGGGCTCCGAACCGATCCGTGCTCACCCGACGGATCGCCCCGGAGGTGAGGTCCTTGATGAAGATGTCTACGAGGTCGTTGTCATCGCCGCCGACCAGGTTCGTGGCTGCGGACTGGAAGACCACGAAGTCGCCGTCCGCGCTGATCATCGGATTCGTGCTGTCCCCGTCCACTTCGCCACCCGTGGCGGTGGTGCTGACGCGCGTCACCCCCCCCGTCCTGTTACGCACGAAGATGTCCGAGCGGTTGTTCGCGTCTCCGGTAACGAGGTTGGTGGCGTTGGACTGAAAAGCGACCAGCTTGCCGTCGGCCGAGACGGATCCATTGGAAGAGTCGCCGTTGGGCCGCACGAAGGGGCCGGGGACCACGGGCTGGCCGATGCTGATCTGCTCGGTGAAACCGTTGACGAGATCTCGGAGGTAAACATCGGGGCCGCTGCTGTCTAGATTCCCGAATCGAGCGCGGGTCGTGAAGACCACGAATCGGCCGTTGCTGGAGATCTGCGGATTCCCGGAACTGGCGCCGAAGCCCTCTGTCTCGGACGTGGACACGCTCGCCCGAACGGTGTCGGACGGGGTTACAGCCCGAACCGCGCCGGCGCCGAAGGAGAGTACACCCAGGATGGCGGCGAGGATGGAGAGATGGATGGCACGGGACGACACTAGTGGCCTCCGACTGCTCGGAACGCGCCCATTGCGCGCTGCTATCGGGATCAGTGGTCTCCGCCCCTGGAAGCCAAGGCTTCAAGCTTGGGCGGTACAGACCAGGTTTGGGTTCTGCGGGCCGTGGTGGGAATCCTTCCCCAGCGATGAACACGGCCTCGTCATTGGACGACGCCCGCCCCAGAAAGGTTGCCGTGCCCTTCGCGGCCCCTGTATCCTCGCCAACCCTACAGCCGCGCGCCTGATCAGCAACAATCATAGGCGTTATGATCGCCGCCATCGTCGAGAGCCCGCATCTGAACGGCCATCTGGAGCCGCTGCTCTCCGGACTTCCGTCTGACGCCCAAGCGCCCCTCTCCGACCCGCTGACCCAGCGGGTGTCGCGGCGGCTGGCTTGCCTGCTGGACGTGGCGCAGATCATCAACTCCAGCCTCGAACTCGATGCCGTGCTGGACCACATCCTGGTTCAGGCCCGCCAGATTCTCCAGGCGGAGAGCGGGTCGATCATGCTCGTCGATGATTCCGGCACCAGGCTCTGTGTCCACGCGGCGCAGGGACCGCGCGCCCACGAAATCCGTGGACGCTGCCGTAAGCTGGGGGAGGGCGTGGCCGGGTGGGTGGCCGTCAGTGGTGAGCCCCTGCTGCTTCAAGGCCAGACGCGCGACCCTCGCTTCAAAAGGGTTCACGCCCGGAGCGATGTACGCGAATCTCTCTGCGCCCCGCTGAAAGCCGAGCAGGACGTGATCGGCGTCATCAGCCTCAGCAATGCGGGTGCGGACCATCACTTCTCTCACGAGGATCTGGAACTGCTGGTGGCGCTGACCAATCAGGCGGCCCTGGCCATCCGCAACGCCCGTTCCTATGAGGAAATGGTCCGACAGAGACGGACCGTCGAGCGCCTCCTCCGGGAGGTCACTCGCGCCCAGGAGGAAGAGCGCAAGCGGATCGCGCTGCAGATTCACGACGGCCCCGCACAGACGCTCTTTGCGGCGCTTCGGGATCTCGAAGCCGTTCAGGCGCATCAGGGCAGTCTCCCGTCCCTCTGTTCGCCGGCGATGGATCAGCTTGCCCAGTCGATCCGCTGCGCGATCAATGAGACGCGCGCGCTGATGCTGGACATGCGGCCGCCCTGCCTGGACGACGTAGGGCTGCTCGGAGCATTGCGCCGCTACGGCCAGCAGTTTTCAGAGCGAACCGGAATCCGCGTTCTCGTGGAGCAGTGCGGCCTCCGGCATCGCCCTCCCACGGCCACCGAGAGCGTCCTGTACCGGATCGCCCAGGAAGCACTGACCAATGTCTGGAAGCACGCGCAGGCCACGGCTGTGACCGTCTTGCTGGAGGTCGACGCCGAAACGTGCTCGCTCCAGGTGGCGGACAATGGCGTCGGCTTCGACCTTGATCGCGCCAGGAGGGAGCAGGATGAGCATATCGGCCTGGTCTCCCTGCGCGACCGAACGGACCTCATCGGTGGGCGGCTATCGCTTCACACAGAGCCGGGGATCGGAACTACTGTGAGAGTTACGATCCCAATTGCGGAATAAGGGCAAAAGGGCCGAATAGGGCAGAACCAAAAGGTAGACAGATGATACGGCGCATTCAACGAGATACACCGAACGACTTCGGGATGGGGGCAGCGACATGATTCGCGTGATCGTAGCGGATGACCATCAGTTGGTCCGGGAAGGACTGGTCCGCCTGATGGGGATGGAGAAGGATTTCCAGGTGGTCGGCGTGGCCTCGGATGGTGAGGAGGCGGTGGCCCTCGCGGATCGGCTGCGGCCATCGGTGGCCCTGGTGGACGTTCGCATGCCCGGAATCGGTGGCATCGGGGCTGCGCGGCAGATCGCCTCGCGCTGCCCGGACGTGGGCGTCATCCTCCTCACCATGCATGATGAGGACGAGTACATCTTCGAGGGGATCGCCGCTGGGGCCCGCGGCTATCTCTTGAAGGACTGCAGCCACACGGAATTGGTTGGCACGCTGCGCGAGGTTGCAAACGGGGGGGCTTACCTCCCTTCGCCGCTGCTGCTGCGTCTCTTCGGGGAGTTCCAGATGCTGCGGCGGCACCGCAGCAGCGTGGCGACGACCTCCTGCGATGTGCTCTCCCGCCGCGAGCAGGATGTGCTGGAGTGGGTCGTCCGCGGATTCAGCAACAAGCAAATCGCCCGCCAGCTCTGCATCGATGAAACGACCGTCAAAACCCATCTGCACCGGATCTTCGAAAAGCTGAACGTGCGGGACCGCACCCAGGCCGCCATTTTCGCTTTGCAGCAGGGCTGGTACGCCCCTCCGCTGGTCGGAACTTAACTCGACCGGCCGAGAGGACCGCCTGCCCGGCGCGATAGCCACACGGGCTCGGGTAGGCAGAATCGCCACAGGTTGTCTCGCGCCACCGAGATGCCGACCCGAGGCGTCGCGATGACTCCCTCTGCGGCGGCCGCGGTGCCTACAATGCGCAGGGAGCCGGCGGTCAAGTCAACGCCGTTCTGACCCCTGTCCAACCCGAAGGCCTGCGCCAGCCTGCCGGGTCCGGAACAGAGCAGGCGGTCTACGACGACGCCGCGCCGCCGCCGCATCAATTCAAACCCCGTCACCGGGCGGACGGCCCGGATCAGCACAGCCTCCCCCTGCCCCGGCGGCCGGGTCACGGCGTTGAGGCACCAGTGCATCCCATACGAGAGGTAGATGTAGGCGTGCCCCGGCGCACCGAACATCACTGACGTTCGCGGGGTGAGGCCACGAAAAGCATGGCAGGCGGGGTCGTCCTGAAGATATGCCTCCACCTCGATGATCCGGCCGGCGACCAGCCCTTCCGCCGTCTCGTGGACCAGCACCCGGCCGAGCAGACCGGGGGCGACACTCAATGTCTCCGCGGCGTAAACTTCCGGCGGCACTGGCGGGAGTGCCAGTAGTTCCTCATCGGTCCAGAACCGCTCCACGGTTGGGGCCTCGCTCGCGGATGGTGGGGACATGGGAGGCTGTGAGATGGCGATCGAGTTCGTTCGTTTCCCCGGAATGCGGCTGGTTGCTGTCGCTCATCGGGGACCCTACTGGAAAATCGGCGGCGCTTTTGAACGGTTGGCCGCCTGGACCGCGGCCGCCGGCATCCCGCAGGACGTCATGGTCGGCCTTTACTACGACGATCCGAGGTCAACCCCGGAAGAAGATCTGCACTCCCATGCGGGAATGCAGATCGCCGACGAGATTGAGATCCAGGATCCGGCGGTAGAGGCGGTGTCCATCCCTCCAGGGGATTGCGCGAAGCTGACGCATCTCGGCCCCTATAGCGGACTCCCAGCGGCGTGGGGCGAGTTCATCGGAGGGCTGTCGAGCAGTGGGCGCCAACCGAGCGGGCCGGCCTTCGAGGTCTATCTGAACGACTGCCGCCTCGTGCCGCCGGAGGAGGTGCAGACCGACCTCTACCAGGTCGTCGCGCCGGAGTAGGCACGGTTCTGCCGAGCGGGGGACGGCGAGCGCTGCCGCCGTCCCCTCCGCCGATTCCGTCACTCCAGCGATTCGATCGTCATGTTCCGGTAGAAGATCTCGGCGCCCTCGGACTGCAGGTTGATGCGGCCCCGGGTGAGGCTGGCATTGATTCCGCGCATGTTGCACTTGCCATTGACCCAGTGCTCGAACTTGTCGCCCCGGGCCACGACGCTGACCGTGTTCCACTCTCCGGAGGGCTTCTCGTTGTCGAACCACTTCACCACTCGACCGCCCGTGTAGGTGCGGCCGATCACAGTACAGGACGGTGCTCCGCTGGAGTCACCGGTCAGCCACATGTCCCCTGTGTCGCCTTCCTGGATCTGCAGCTCCAGCGACTTGTTCCACACGCGATCGTCGTTGACGCAGTGGTAGAGGATGCCGGCATCCCGCACGGTGTTCTCCCGCGGCGGCCATTTCTTCTGGCCCCACTTAAAGTCGACGGTGAAGCGGAAGTTGGAATACTCCTTCTCTGTGCTGATGAAGGCGAACTTCTGGCCGCTCACGTGGACGGTTCCGTTCTCCACCTTGAAGATCCCGAGTGAGTCTTTGTTCTTCCCCTCACCGGGCACGAAGGTGTACCAGCCCGCGAGGTCCTTGCCGTTGAACAACGGGACAGGTCCGCGGGACTCGGCGGCGCGGCCCCCGGCGGCGATGGCCAGGAGCGCCGCGCCGGCAACAACGGCCCTTCCCAGGAGCCTGATCGTGCTGCGATGCATGAATTCGTTCCTCTGTCCTGGATGGATTCGCGCCCGCGCGGACGGACGGGCCGGCGGAGCAACTGAGTCTTAACAACGCATCGCCCAAGATCCTGCACGGTTGATCTCGACCTGGCCGCTCATTCTCCGCCGCCGGGATGGCGCTACACTTAACGGTCATGACACCATCAGCCAGCTCAGAGACAGCCGCCCCCTATATGCTTCAGGAGATACGCGAGCAGCCGGCGGCCTTCGCCCGCATGCTCGCCGAGGAGGCCGGACGCGTCGACAAACTCGCTGCGGCGGCCCGGTCCCGTGGCGTGCGCATGCTTTTCCTGGCCGCCCGCGGGACCAGTGATCACGCCGCCGTCTACCTGAAGTACCTGTGCGAGATTGTCGCCGGGTTGCCCGCCGCCCTGGCAGCGCCCAGCGTCTTCACCCTCTACGAGGGCCGGCTGCATCTCGACCACGCCCTCGTGCTGGGGATCAGTCAGAGCGGCAAGGCCGCGGACGTGATCGAGGTGCTCCGCCGCTCGCGCGACGATGGCCAGCTCACCGGCTGCATCACCAACGATCCCGGATCGCCCATGGCCGCGGCTGTGGAGCACCCCCTCTGCTGCCGCGCCGGTGTGGAGCGGAGCCTCCCCGCCACGAAGACCTACACCACTTCGCTGGGGCTGACCGCCCTCCTCGTTGCCGCCCTTGCGGAGGATGCGGCGCTGCACGAGGCGCTGCAACGCATCCCGGGCTGGATCGCCGAAGTGCTGGATTCCGCGGCGGGGATTGCCGGGCGAACGGAGCGGTATCGCTACGTCGAGGAGTGTGTCGTGCTGGCGCGGGGGATCAACCAGTGCACCGCCCTGGAGACAGGGCTAAAGCTCTCAGAGACCAGTTACCTGCGCGCCCACCCTTTCAGCGGTGCGGACTTCATGCACGGCCCCATCGCTGTGGTGGACGAAGGTTATCCATGTCTGGTCTTTGCCCCCAGCGGCCGGGCGCACGCGATGATGCACGAGTTGGTGGAGGCCCTCTGCGCACGAGGTGCGGAAACAGTGATCTTCTCGGACGTGGACGAGACGCTGGCGCTGGCGACGACGCCCTTCCGCCTCCCTACGGTGCCGGAGCTCGTCTCGCCGATCGTCGGCATCGTCGCGGCCCAGCTCTTCGCCTTTCACCTCGCCCGCATCAAGGGCCGCGACCCGGACCACCCGCGCGGCCTGCTCAAGGTCACACACACGCTGTGACCGGGTGTCGGACTCCCCGGCGATAGGCTTATGGCAGTGACGCGTCCTCTTTCCCACCCACGGCTCCCCGCTCAGCCCTCGTCTCCCGAGGCTTCCGCCCGGCTCTGCTCGCGGCGCGGACTGTTGCGGTCCGGGTTGGTGAGCGTGGGTCTGGCCGCGCGGCCGGCCTCGGCATTACCGCTGCTCGTGCCGCGGGTGGCGGTGGTCGGGGCGGGGCTTGCCGGGCTCACCGCTGCCTACCGCCTGCGGGCCTCGGGGTTGCCGGTTACGCTGTTCGATGCCGCCGACTCGCCCGGCGGCCGGGTGCGGACCGTGCACGACCTGGTAGCCCGTGGGGTTACCACGGAGATGGGCGGCGAGTTCATCGATTCCAGCCACACCGCGGTTCTTGCTCTGGCCGATGAGTTCGCCCGGGGTCTGATCGACCTGCAAGCGGCGCCGGGACCGGACGAGCCGAGCTACCGATTCCAGGGGGGTGCGTTCACGGCGGACGATCTCGCTCGTGATTTTGCTCCGATATTCGCACAGGTTCGCGCGGATCGGATGCGCATGGGCGCACAGGTCAGCTTCCGGCGTCACTCCCCGCGCGCGGCGGCGCTCGACCGGACGTCGCTGGCCGACTATCTCGCGGGGCTGGAAGGCGAGGATTGGGTGAAGGACCTGCTCGCGGTCGCCTGCACCGGGGAGTTCGGCCTGGACCCGGACGAGCAGTCGGCCCTGAACCTGGTTCTGCACCTGGCCGGCGGCGGCCTGGGGCGGCCCCTCTTCCGCGGACGTGACCGCCGCTACCGCGTTCGCGGCGGGAGCGACCGGCTCATCAGCGCGATGGCAGAGCGGATCCCGGACATCTTTCGGCCGCGACACCGGTTGATGGCCGTCGAGACCTCCGGCTCGGCCTCCCGGCTGGTATTCGAGCGCGGCGAGCGGCCAGTGGCGATGGTGGCCGATTTCGTCGTACTGGCGCTCCCCTTTTCCCTCCTGCGAGACGTCGAGTTTCGGCCGCTGCTGCCCCGCTGGAAGCGCCGGGGCATCGCCCAACTCGGCTACGGAACAGGGGCCAAGCTGGTCGCCGGCTTCACCCGTCCGCTATGGCGGGAGCAGGGGTTCAGCGGCGACGCCCTCAGCGAGCTACCGTTCCGGCAGTGTTGGGACCACAGCCGTGGGCAGGGGTCCATCGAGGGCGGCCTGACCCTTTACGCGGCGGGGACGCCCGGGCTGCAACTGGGCGGGGGTTCGCCCGAGGAGCAGCTTCAGCGCCTCCTTCCGGGCGTGGAATCTCACTTCCCCGGCCTGTCCAATCTCCGCACCGGCTCCGGTGCCCGGGTCCAGTGGCCTACCGAACCCCTCGCACGCGGGAGCCATGCCTGTTACCGCCCCGGCCAATACACATCGCTGGCGGGTGCCGAAGCCCTCGCCGTCGGCAATCTCATCTTCGCGGGGGAGCACGCCACGGGGGAGAATCGGGGCAGTATGAACGGGGCCGTCGCCTCGGGCGAACGCGCGGCTCGGCAGATCCTTGGGCAAGTCTAGAGGTGAGTGGATGATTCATGCAGACCGGCTTCGCCGGACCTTTCTTGACCTCACAGCCATCAATTCTCCCCCCGGTAACGAGCGGGAGTGCGCGCGCTACTGCTACGACGCGCTCAGCGAAATCGGATTTGTCTGTCAGTGGGACCCTGCCGGAAACGTCATCGCTCAACGAGCCGGCCAGATTCCGGGCAAGCCACGGATCTTCTTCTCCGCGCACACGGATACCGTCCAACCCACGCCCGGGCTGGTGGTCCGCGAGGATGACGGTGTTTTCCGCACCGGGGGAACCACGATCCTGGGTGCCGACGACAAAGCCGCCCTCGCGCAGATCATCGAGGCCTGCCGTATCCTCGACGAAGCGTCCATCCCCCACGGGGATCTACAGGTGATTCTCACGACAGGCGAGGAGGTGGGTCTCCTCGGCGCGAAGGCGTTGGCGCCGGAGGTGATCGCCGGCTCCCTCGGATTCGTCTTCGACGCGAGCGGGCAGACCGGGGCGATCATCACCGCCGCGCCGACCCACGACAAGCTGCGCGTCCGCTTCACCGGGCGAGCCGCCCACGCAGGCTTCGCCCCTGAAAAAGGTGCCAGCGCCATCGGCATGGCCGCTCGGGCCATCGACCGCATGCCGCTCGGCCGCATCGATCCCGAAACCACGGCCAACATCGGTACCATCCGGGGCGGGGTAGCGGACAACGTCGTCGCCGAGGAGGCATTCCTCACCATGGAAGCCCGCAGCCGCAACCCGGAAGCGCTGGAACGGCAGATCGCCGCGATGCGCGCGGCGCTGGAAGAGGCTGCCGCCCACTTCGACGGGGCCGTGCACATCGAAGAGCAGCGAGACTACAGGGGGTACGCCCACTCCGACGACAGCCCCCTGCTGCGGATCGCGGCGGCGGCCTGGCGACGTACCCCCACCGCATCTGGTGACCCCCCGGAGCTACGCCCCACCGGCGGCGGCAGCGACGCCAACGTCTACAACGCCATCGGCGTCCCCACCGTCGTTCTCTCCTGCGGCTATCGCGATGCCCACACCGTGGACGAACACATCCACCTCCGCGACCTCATCGCCGGCGCGGAATGGGCAGTTGAAATCGCCCGCGTCGCCGCTGCGTAGGCGACCGCGAATCGGGAGAAGCCTTCCCGGTTCGCCAACGGCTACTTACAGGAGTTCGGTCAGCACGCGGCCGGAGGTCAGCGGCATCGGGCGCGACTCCTGGTCGTGCAGTTCCGTGTTGGGGGAGATGCCGAGGCAGTGGTAGAGGGTGGCGGCAAGGTCACCCGGGCTAACCGGGTCCTCTGCTACGGCGCTGCCATCCGGGGTGCTGGCGCCGTGGACGAGGCCGGGACGAATCCCACCCCCGGCGAGCAAGGTGCTGAAGACGTTGGGCCAGTGGTCCCGGCCGCCGTTGGCGTTGAAGCGCGGCGTGCGTCCGAACTCCCCGGTGACTACCACGAGCGTCTCGTCCAGCATGCCCCGGTCGGACAGGTCGTCCAGCAGGGCGGCAACGGCCCGGTCAGTCGGCGGAACCAGTTCGTCCTTGCACCAGGGCAGGTGGGTGCTGTGGGTGTCCCAACCCTGCCCCCCGGGGCCGTCGTCGTGGCGGACCCAGTTCACGGCGACGAAGCGGGTGCCTGCTTCGATCAGTCGCCGGGCCAGCAGAGTGCTCTGCCCGAAGATGTGCCGCCCGTAGCGATCTCGCGTGGCGGCGGGTTCCCGCGACAGGTCGAAAGCGCGGGCAGCCGCCCGGCCGGTCAGCAGGTCGAACGCCCCGGCGTAGTGTGGTTGCAGCCCTGTCTCGGTCTCGCCGTCCGGCGCCAGGCGGAAACGCAGATTCTGCTGCGACAGGAGGGCCTGGCGGCGGATCAATCGGTCGCTGTTGACGCGGTCCGTCAGCCGGAGTTCCCCGGGCGTGAAGCCCGGTGAGTTGGGGTCGCCCTCCATCACGAAAGGATCGAACCCGGCCCCGAGAAAGCCTGCGTGCTGACCGGCGCGGATCGGGCCGACCGGGTGCATCTGTTCCGGCACCGTCACGAAGGAAGGTATGGCTCGACTTGCCGACGGCCGCAGCCGGGCCAGCACCGCTCCGTGGTGCGGCCTGTCCAGCCGCGACATGGAGGCGGACAGGGATGGGGAGCGAGGGTAGGGGAACCCCGTCATCATCCAGTAGGAGCCGGAGGGATGCCCTGAGTCGGTGTGGGTCATCGACCGAATCAGTGAGAATCGATGCGCCCGCGAGGCCAGCTCGGGCATCAACTCGCACAGATCCATTCCCGGAACGCGCGTGCGGATCGGCTTGAAGGTGCCGCGAATGTCGATCGGCGCGTCCGGACGGGGATCGAACGTCTCGTACTGGCTGGCACCGCCGTTGAGGAAGAGGAAAATGCACGATCGAGCCGGCGCACCGGCGGCGACCGGCCGCTGGAGCAGTGCCGGAAGCGTCAGTCCAAATCCGGCAGCACCGAACTGCACGAGCATCTCGCGCCGGGTTACCCCTCCGGGGACATTGCCGGCGCGGCTCAGACTGGAGCAACCCAGGAACACGCGCATCACCCTCCGGAGAATTGCGAGTCGGCCCGGTCCGGAAAGTTTCGGCGGAGGCACAGGTTCCTGTTACGCTCCGGTGTCGTTGCACCAAACTGATGGGGTTGCTGCCGATCGGCGTTCCCAGTGCCCCATCAGATCAGAATCATCATCACCGGTCTCGGACCCGCGGGCCTGGATTGGCTGCCGCCGCGCGTGATGGAACTCCTCACCACGTCCCCCCGGCTGATGCTGCGCACCGAGCGCCATCCTGCCGCTCTCGAGCTCCGCGAGCGCGGTGTCGGCTTCTCGAGCCTCGATCCCATCTACAACTCGGCGCGGCGGTTCGAGACTCTCTATCGGCGGCTGGCGGCGGCGGTGGTAGCGGCTGCGCGGGAGGGTCCCGTCGTCTATGCCGTCCCCGGCAACCCGCTCTTCGGCGAGCAGAGCGTGCGGTTGCTGCTGGAACGCTCCCGTGCCGGCCGGGCGCATGTCTCCGTCGTCCCGGCACCGGGGTTTACGGATGCCGTGGGGCCCGCCCTGGCAGCAGCCGGCTGCGTCGCCGAGTTGACGGAATGGCAGGTGGCGGATGCCGCCGCTCTGGAGGAGGCATGGTGGGACCCGTGTCGGCCGGTGCTGATCTTCCAGGTGGACGACCTCCGTGCCGCCTCGCGAGTGAAGCTGGCGGCGCTGGAGGAGTACCCGGACGCGCACCCGACCTGGGTCGTCCGCGCCGCCGGTTGTCCCGGCACCGAGGACGTCCGCTGCCTGCCGTTGTCGCGCATCGACCACCCCCAGGCGGCCACGTTCGATCACCTCACCACGCTTTATCTGCCGCCCCTTGAGCCCGCTGCTCGCCGTCCGGGAGTGCGCTCGCTGGTTGAGGTGATGGCCCGGCTCCGGGCACCCGACGGCTGTCCCTGGGACCGCGAACAGAGCCCCGCCACGCTGAAGCGCTACGTGCTGGAGGAGGCCTACGAGGTGCTGGAAGCAGTGGACTCGGGAGATGCCGACCAGCTCTGCGAGGAGTTGGGGGACCTCCTTCTCCAGGTGGTGTTCCTGGCGCAGATGGCGGCGGAGGAGGGGCACTTCGATCTCCGCGACGTGGCCACCGGCATCACGGAGAAGCTCATCCGTCGGCACCCGCACGTCTTCGGGGACGCCAGCGTCGACGACGCGGCGGAGGTGCTCCGGAACTGGGACGCCATCAAGCGGCTGGAGAAGCCGGAACGCGCCAGCGCGCTGGACGGGGTGCCGCCGGCCCTCCCGGCGCTCCTTCGGGCACTGCAGATCAGTAAGCGCGCCGTGCGCGCGGGATTCGAGTGGCCCTCGCTCGATAGCGTGCTTGCCAAGCTGGATGAGGAACTGGCCGAACTTCGGGCCGAGATATCGGAATCTGATCCTGACCGGCTCGAGAGCGAGGTCGGCGACCTGCTGTTCACCGTCGTCAACGTGGCCCGCTGGCTGCGGGTCGACCCGGAAGAAGCGCTGCGCCGCATGGTGATCCGCTTCGAGCAGCGCTTCCGGGCCATGGAGGCGTTCGCGGCGGCCGAGGGGCAATCGCTGGGGGATGGAGGTGCCGAGCTGCTCTCGATCGAGGAACTGGATCGGCTCTGGGAGCGGGCCAAGCGCACGGTGGGGTGATCAGCCCGCTCCCACGCTGTCAGCGGACTACGGGTAGAGGCCGCGGATGCGCTGAGCCTCGGCGACGCGGCTGACTCCGACGGCATAGGCACCCATCCGCATCTGGGTCTGGTAATGCTCCGTTGCGTCCCAAACCTCGCCGAACGCGCGCGTCATGATCTGCTCCAGCCGATGGTTCACCTCAGCCTCACTCCAGAAGAACGCCTGCAGGTCCTGAACCCACTCGAAGTAGCTCACGATGACGCCGCCGGCGTTGGCCAGCACATCCGGCACCACGAGGACGCCTCTGTCGTGCAAGATCTGGTCCGCTTCCGGGGTCGTGGGGCCATTAGCGCCCTCCACCACTAGCTTCGCGGTGATCCGGTCGGCGTTCTCCTGGGTGATCTGCTGCTCCATCGCCGCGGGCACCAGAATGTCGACCGGCAGCGATAACAGCTCGGCGTTGGAGATCGATTCCCCCGCCCGCATGGCTGACAGCCCGGTTTGATCCAGCTTCTGGGCCTCCAGCAGGGGTATGTTGAGCCCCTTCGGGTTGTAGATCCCGCCGCCGATGTCGCTGACGGCCACCACCCGGGCACCCGCATCGGAGAGCAGGCGGGCGGCCACGGATCCAACGTTGCCGAACCCCTGAACGGCTACCGTGGAGCCGGAGAGCCGCCGGCCGATCTTCTTGCAGGCGAGACCGGTCATCAGGGTCACCCCGCGTCCGGTTGCCTCCACCCGACCGAGCGTTCCGCCCACTGAAGGCGGCTTGCCGGTGACGACGCCGGTGATGGTGTAGCCGGAGTGCATGGAGTACGTGTCCATCATCCAGGCCATGATCTGTGAATTCGTCCCCATGTCCGGTGCTGGGATATCTGAATTCGGACCGATCAGCATCGTGATCTCGGTGGCGAACCGGCGGGTCAGCTTCTCCAATTCGCGCTGCGACAGCTTCTTGGGGTCAACGTTTACGCCGCCCTTCGCGCCGCCGTAGGGAAGCCCCACGAGCGCGTTTTTCCAGGTCATCCACATCGCCAGGGCGCGGACCTCATCAAGCCGCACATCCGGCCCGTAACGGATGCCTCCCTTGGTGGGACCGAGGTTGGTGTTGTGCTGGACCCGATGCCCCGTGAAGAGCTGCACTGTGTCGTCGTCCATCTTCACGGGGAAGTGGACGGTCAGCTCCCGCTGGGGTTCACGCAGCACCGTGTGCTGATCGGGGTCTAGCCGGATCAAGCGCGCGACGTTGTCGAGCTGGGACTGGGCCATCTCCCAGGGAGATTGCGCAGAGGAGGGGGAGGCGGGTTGTTGCTCGACCAGCCGGTCCGACGGAGCCGCCGGCGCGAGCCGGCTGGCGTGTGAGTTAGGTGTCTTGGTTGTCGCCATTGACGTTTGGGATCTCCAGGCGCGGACCACGAGCACGCGACGCTGCGTGCCTGCGTTCCCGGCGCCCAGTATTATTTATCGGCCGTTCCCCCTTCGTGCGCGACGTTGGCGGCCCCTCGCGGCCGATTTGGCACGCATTCGTGCCCGATCGTGTGAAAACCTGGGGTCCCATGCCCACGATTGCCGAGAATCTACAGAGAGTGCGGGAGCGGGTCGTCCACGCCGCGTTGAAGGCCGGCAGGTCCCCCGAGTCCGTGCGGCTGGTAGCGGTCAGCAAAGGGCAACCGGCGGGCTCCCTGCGGGAGGCGATCGCAGCCGGCGCGTTGGAGATCGGGGAGAACTACGTCCAGGAGGCCGAGGCGAAGTTTGCTGAGCTGGGGGGCGCGGCCGTCGTCCGGCATCTGATCGGTCCTCTGCAGCGCAACAAGGCGGGCAGGGCAGCGATGCTGTTCGACATGGTGCAGAGCATCGAGGACGTGCGGACCGCCACGGCGCTGGGTGCCCGAGCGCGGTCGGCGGGGAGGGTGATCGAGATCCTGGTGGAAGTGAACGTTTCCGGCGAGGCAACCAAGCACGGCGTGAGCCCAGAGGCGGCGACGGATCTCGTCGCGGAATTGAGTGGGGCGCCCGGGGTCCGGGTGGTCGGCCTGATGGGCGTGGGCCCGGCGGTCGGGGCGGCCGGCGAGGGCGAGGTGCGGAGAGCGTATCAGGGGCTGGCGGCGCTGTTCGGGCGACTGCCGTCCGCGAACAGACAGGTGCTCTCCATGGGAATGACGGGAGATTTCGAACTGGCCATCGCGGAGGGTTCCACGATGGTTCGGATAGGGACAGCGCTATTCGGTCCGCGCTTGCCGCGGTGACTCCGAAGGGGCAAGGAACCAGCTTGAACAGGCAGGAGGATGACGGGATGAGTAAGCGTCTTCGCGCGGACGAGCATGAGGAGCAGGACTGGATCGCCAGGATACGCGATCGCTTCTTCCCGGATGGCGAGGAAGAGGACGACGAAGACGATGGCTTCGGGGCCATGCCGCCTCAGGCTCCCACCGCCGGCCGCGCTCCAGCAGGGCGGGGCAAGTCCGGTCCCAACGGCACCCTCCTGCACGTGCACGCTCACCGCGGGAGTCAGATCACCAAGCGAGCCCCCAGGAGCCTCGCGGACGCCCAGCGTGCCGCCGAGGACCTGAAAGAGCGCCGGCCAGTGATCGTCAACCTGGAGCGTGCCGACGATGAACTCGCTCGCCGCGTCATCGACTTCATCAGCGGCGTCACCTACGCGCTCAATGGGTTCTACGAACGCGTGGGCGACAAGGTCTTCCTTTTCACTCCCGCCAACATCATCATCTCGGACGAGGATGAAGTGGAGCCCGGTGGCAAGGGGCTCTACGCCGATGACCTGGACCTCTGAAATCGGGCCGACCTCGCCGGCCTCGGGACCGCGATAGGTGAAGAAAGTCGCCTTCCTGGGGGGCGGGGTAATGGCTCAGGCCATCCTCCGCTCCCTCCTGCAATCGGAACGCGCCAGCGCCTCGGAACTGGTTGTCTACGAGCCTGATCCCTCTCGCCGCGCCGTGTTCAAGGACCTGGGAGTCGCGCTGGCCGAGGGCAACGCCTCGGCCTGTGCGGAGGCGGAGGTGGTGCTGCTGGCGGTCAAGCCTCCCGTAGTGCCTATCGTCCTGGGTGAGATTGCCTCCCTACTCACGGATGAGCAGATCATCGTCTCGATCGCGGCGGGCGTGCGGATCTCAAGCATCCAGGACGCGCTCCCGCCGCAGACGCCGGTGATCCGCACCATGCCCAACACCCCCATGCAGGTGGGGGCCGGCGCCATCGCCTATTGCCTCGGCCGAAGCGCCTCCTCCGAGGATGCGGCTCGGGTAATCGCCCTGCTGGAGACGGGTGGCGTCTGCGTGGAAGTGACGGAGCCGCAACTCGACGCCGTCACCGGGCTCAGCGGCAGCGGCCCGGCGTTCGTCTGCCTGGTGATCGAAGCCCTGGCCGATGGTGGTGTCCGCATGGGGCTGCCACGAGCCACGGCCCTCCTGCTCGCCGCCCAGACGGTGATGGGCACGGGCAAGCTGGTTCTCGAGTCTGCTGATCATCCCGCCGTGTGGCGGGATCGAGTGGCCACGCCGGGCGGTACCACCATCGCCGGGCTCGCCGTGCTGGAAGACGCCGGCGTCCGCGGGGCACTGCTGCGCGCCGTTGAGGCCGCCACCGATCGCGCACGCGAACTCTGAGCCGGGACCAGCCAGGCCGCTGATGGGCCTCCGCCAAACCCGACCCCGCAACTTCTGCTCACCGGGGATGTCAGATCGGTAGCGAGGATGCCCACCGGAGTTGGAACCGGGCCGGGCTGGCGACGAACTGTGGGGGCGCGCTGTGCGAGGGATCCGGACGCTGATGCCGAAGGGGAGGGTGAGCCGAGCCTCGGGCGTCGTCGTGGTGTTGTTGGTGGGCGTGTTCCTCGCCGCCCAGGCCGCAGCGGCGGGCCTCCGGCCCGCGCCGACCCCCTCCGTTGGCTACCTGCGGGACGTGCGGCCGATTCTCGCCCGGCGCTGTTTCAGTTGTCACGGCACGGATGAAAGCCACCGGATGGCCGGTCTAAGGCTGGATGAGCGCATCTCGGCCCTCGCGCGGCGCGGATCGAAATCCCCCGCCATCGTTCCGGGAGCCCCCGAACGCAGCCCGGTGATTGCTCGCGTTCGGACGACGGATCCCGCCCGCCGCATGCCCCCGAAGGGCAGCGGCGACGCGCTCACAGCGGCGGAAGTCCGCACCCTGGAGCGGTGGGTACGGGCAGGAGCCGGCTACGAGGCCCACTGGGCCTTCGTGCCGCCTCGCGCCCCCGCCCTCCCGCAGGTGAAGAGTGGCTCCTGGGTCCGGCGGCCGATGGATCGGTTCGTGCTCGCCCGGCTCGAGGCGACCGGGCTGAAGCCGGCACCGCCGGCCGATCCGTACGTCTTGCTGCGGCGCGTCAGCCTGGACCTGCGCGGGCTCCCGCCTACGCCCGAAGAGCTGATGGCTTTCGAACAAGACCGCGCCCCCGGTGCCTATGAGCGGGCCGTTGACCGCTTCCTGGGCGATACCGCTTACGGAGAGCGGTGGGCGCGTGTCTGGCTCGACCTGGCCCGCTACGCGGATTCCGCCGGCTACGGCAGCGATCCGCTGCGGCCGAACATGTGGCGCTACCGGGACTGGGTCATCGACGCGTTCAACCGCAACTTGCCCTACGACCAGTTCAGCATTGAGCAACTGGCCGGCGACCTGCTGCCGAACGCCACGCTGGAGCAACGGATGGCTACGGCCTTCCACCGCAACACCATGACCAACACCGAGGGCGGCACGGACGACGAAGAATTTCGCACCGCCGCCGTGCGGGACCGGGTCGACACTACCGGTCAGGTGTGGATGGGGTTGACCGTCGGCTGCGCCAAGTGCCACAGCCACAAGTATGACCCGGTGACGAATCGGGAGTACTATCAGCTCTTCGCAATCTTCAACCAATCCGAGGACAGCGATCGCGGAGATGAGGCTCCGTTGCTCACGGTGCCGACGGCGGAGGAAGCGGCCCGGCTGCGCGAGGCCGAGAGACAGCTTGCGGCGCTGAGAGCCGAGTTGGCGGCGAACCCCGCTCGGGCACCGATGCTCCAGAAGCAGATCGAGACTGTGGAACGCTCCCGGCCCACGCCTTCGACACTGCCGGTGATGGTGGAGCGCCCCCCGGACAAGCGCCGCGAGACCCACATCCAGATCAAGAGCAATTTCCTGGTGAAGGGGGAGAAGGTCGAAGCCGGTGTCCCCGCCGCCTTTCCGCCGCTGCCGCCGGGCACCGAGCCCAATCGCCTGGGGTTAGCGCGATGGCTGGTCGATAGACGCAATCCCCTGACCGCGCGCGTGGCCGTCAACCGATTCTGGGCGCAGATCTTCGGCACGGGCATCGTCGAAACCGAAGAGGACTTCGGGACCCAGGGGGAGCCACCCTCGCACCCGGAGCTGCTCGACCACCTTGCCGTGCTCTTCTCTTCGCCCACCACCGGCGGCGGGCTTGGGTGGGACGTCAAGTCGCTCCTGCGGCTGATCGTCACCAGCGCCACCTACCGCCAGTCCAGCGCCGTCACCCCAGCCGCCCTCGCGAAGGACCCGCGGAACCGGCTGTTCTCACGGGGGCCCCGCTTCCGGCTCGAAGCCGAGCAAGTTCGAGACCAGGCGCTGGCCCTCTCCGGGCAGCTCTCCCGCCGCATCGGCGGCCCCAGCGTCTACCCGCCGCAGCCGGACGGTCTCTGGCAGGCTGCGTTCAACGGCCAGCGAAACTGGGCCACCAGCACGGGTGAGGACCGCTACCGTCGCGGGATCTACACCTTCTGGCGGCGGACGGTGCCTTATCCCTCGATGACGGCCTTCGACGCTCCCAGCCGAGAGACCTGCAGCCTCCGCCGCATCCGTACGAACACTCCCCTTCAGGCGTTCGTGACGCTGAATGATCCCGTCTATGTGGAGGCGGCACAGGCACTCGGTCGCCGTATGGTGCGCGAGGGCGGAACCACTCCGGAGTCGATCGCCGCTTTCGGGCTGCGCCTCTGCCAGTGCCGCCCGGCGAACCCAGCCCAGGTGCGAACTCTGACCGCGCTCTTCGCAGCGGAGCGTGCGCACTACGCGTCCCGACCCGAAGAAGCCAGGAAGCTGGCGACCATGCCGCTCGGCCCACTCCCCGCGGGTGCTGAGTCGGCCGACATGGCGGCCTGGACCGTCGTGGCGAATGTCTTGCTGAACATGGACAGCGTGCTCACGAAAGGCTAGCGTCGGTTCGCCCCGATGGCGGAGAGGTCGGAGGAGAGTCAGGATGGACGAAGAGACCCTCGGGGCACGCGCGCGGGCACAGACGCGCCGGACCTTCATCCGCAGCTCGGGCTTCAGCCTGGGTTCCGTGGCGCTCGCCTCGCTCATGCAGCGCGACGGTGCTGCCGCCGCGCCGGTCCGGCCGGCCCCGAACCCGATGGCGCCGAGGCGACCCCACTTTACGCCCAAGGCGAAGAACGTCATCTACCTCCACATGTCCGGCGCGCCTCCCCAGCTCGATCTCTTCGATTACAAGCCCCGCCTCGTCGAACTGAACATGCAGGAGTGCCCGGCCGAGCTCCTGAAGAACCAGCGCTTCGCCTTCATCCAGGGTGTGCCGAAGCTGCTGGGCTCGCCGCATAAGTTCCGCCAACACGGGCAGAGTGGGGCCTGGTTCAGCGAGCTGCTTCCCGGCATGAGCAAGCACGCGGACGAGTTGGCCTTCGTGAAGTCGATGTGGACCGACCAGTTCAATCACGCTCCGGCCGAGCTGTTCCTCTACACAGGATCCGCCCGCAACGGCGGCGCGGCCATGGGATCCTGGATCACGTGGGGACTCGGCAGTGAGAGCCAGGACCTGCCGGGTTTCGTGGTGCTCATTAGCGGTGGCACGGACCCGACGGGCGGCAAGGCGCTCTGGAGCACCGGTTTCCTTCCGTCCGTCTTCCAGGGAGTGCAGTGTCGCACCACAGGCGAGCCGATCCTCTACGTGAACGACCCGCCGGGTCTCAGCCGGGACGTCCGCCGCCGAAGCCTGGACGCCCTGAAGCGGCTCAATGAGGACGAGCTCCAGCGCTTCGGCGATCCGGAAACCCTCACGCGCATCCAGCAGTACGAGCTCGCCTTTCGGATGCAGATGGCCGTTCCCGAGGCGATGGATATCAGCCGCGAACCGGCCGCCCTGCAGGCGCGTTACGGGGCGAAGCCCGGCGCCGCCTCGTTCGCCAACAACTGCCTCCTCGCCCGCCGTCTCGTCGAACGGGGCGTGCGCTACATCCAGCTCTACGATTGGGGTTGGGACTGCCACGGCACCGGGCCGGGGGACGACATCGTCAAACACCTGCCGGAGAAAACCCTCGAGACCGACAGGCCCATCGACGCGCTGCTGACCGACTTGAAGGAGCGGGGCTTGCTGGATGAGACGCTGGTCATCTGGGGCGGTGAGTTTGGCCGTACGTCGATGAACGAGGCGCGAGGCGGGAGCAAGTCCCTCGGGCGCGATCACCATCCGCACTGTTTCACCATCTGGCTGGCGGGTGCCGGGATCAAGGGAGGAGTCACGCTCGGCTCCACGGACGAACTGGGCTACTTCATCACCGAGGGCAAGATGAGTGTTCACGATCTGCAAGCCACCATCTTGCACCTCCTCGGTCTGGACCCCTTCCGGCTCACTTTCCCCTACCAGGGGCTCCAGAATCGGTTGATTGGCCCTGAGGGTGATGCCGTGGTCCGGCGTGAGATCCTCGCGTAGAGCGGGACGGCGGAGTAAGATAGCCTCGCCGGAAGTTCCACATGGGGAACGCGGCCGCGGGAGCGGTGTACAGTCGGTGGAGGCATTCAACCCTGGGAGATACGCGGCAATCGATGTCGGCAGCCACTCCGTGTTGCTGCTTGTCGCCGACCTGGACGAGGAAGGACGCCTCACGCAGGTAGCGAGCGCCGAGGAGTTGACGCGCCTAAGCGAGCGGTTCTACTCGGACCGCCGCCTCGCCCGGCCGGCACGAGATCGTACCTCCGCGGCGATCGCCGCGTTTGCGGCCGTCGCGCGTCGGCACGAGGTCGCCGGCCTCGCGGCGGTGGGGACGTCGGTGCTGCGCGAGGCAGCCGACGCCCCGGAGTTCCTGGAACAGGTGCGCCAGGAGTGTGGGGTCCGTATCGAGGTGATCAGCGGCGCGCGCGAAGCCGAGCTGGCCTATGTGGGGAACCGGCTCGACCGTGCCCTGCCGCCCTGCGACGGCGAGCGAGTGGTGATCGACCTCGGTGGCGGCAGCACCGAGCTCGTGCGCGGGGTCGGCGGTGAGATCCGTCGGCGCGCCAGCTACCCCATCGGCGCCGTGCGCCTGACGGAGCTGTATCAGCGCCATGATCCGCCGACCGCCGCCGAGATTCACACCACCGAGCTGGCGATCGAGCACGCCCTGGCGGAGGTGCTCCCGGCCGCGGTCGGCTCCCTCGTCCTGGCATCCGGCGGCACGGTTTGGACTCTTGCCGCCGTGGCACGATCCGCGGGGATGATCGGCCCCGCTGAGCTGCACGGTGCCTCGCTTCCCCATCGAGCCGTGGCCGAATTGATCGATCTCTTTCGCAGCTTGCCGCTGGTGTTCCGGCGGCGCGTTCCCGGACTCACCCCGGAGCGCGCCGACATCATCCTGACCGGTGCCATGATCCTGCATCAGGTGATGGCCTGCCTCTCTGTCCCTGCTGTGCTGGCCAGCGGCAACGGAGTGCGCCACGGCTGCATCTACACCCTGGCGCGGCGTACCCTCTCCCGCCGTGCCTCCTGACCGTCGAGGGAGAGTTTCGCTATGCGCCGCGCTCGCACACTGCGACGATGAAGCTCGCGATGTGGACAAGCTGGGGTGTCCGCTGCGGGATCGCCTCGTACACGGCGGCCCTAGTGGACGCGCTGCGGCCGCTCGGCGTCGAGGTCAGCATCGTCCCGGTGCCTTACGACGATCGCCGCCCCAAATCCCTGGAGGCCATCCGCGAGCGTCTGGAGGCGGCGGATATGGTGCACCTCCAGCACGAGTACACATTCTTCGGCGGGATCATGCCGGGAGTGAGCACCTTGCCGTGGTTCCTCGGGCGCCTGCGCCGGCCGCTGGTCGTCACCGCCCACACGGTCTTCACAGCGCGGCAGCTCCTGCGTGTCGACCAGGAACTCCGTCCTCGCCAGCGGTTGGCCAAACGTCTGCTGGCGGCGATGCCCCGTTACCGCCGCACGGTGGAGCGTGATCCCTTCGTGAGTGCGGACGGCGTCATCGTTCACACGGAGGCGGCCCGGCGGCAACTCCAGGCGATCGGGCTAGCCGTCGGCCGCGTGCACGTCATCCCCGGAGGCGCTCCGCCGGCCTCGCCGGCCACCCCCGAGCTGACGGACCTCTTCCGCGAGCGGCTGGACCTTGGGGGTAAGCGAGTAGTGACGATCTTTGGGTATGTCACCCCGGACAAGGGCTACGCCTCGGCCGTCTCCGCCATCCGGCAGCTTCCCCCGGCCGTCAAGCTCGTCATCGCTGGGGGTACGCGGGTGGAGCACGAGCGTCCGTTCATGGACTCTCTTCGGTCGGAGATCCGGAGGCTGGGGTTGGAGAACCGGGTCGCCATCACGGGTTATCTGGATGAGAGCGACTTGGCCGCCGTCATGGCACTGACGGACGTGGTACTCGCCCCGCACCTGACCGCCAACGGCAGCTACTCGCTCCTAGTCGCCTTGAGCCACGGCAAAGCAGTGCTCGCCTCGAACTTGCCGTGCTTTCAGGAGCTCCGTGAGGCCCACGCATGCCTGGAGACGTTTCCTCTCGGCGATGATCGCGCCCTCACCGAGCGACTCGGTTACCTCCTTGCCAGCGGCGGCGCACGACGGGCGCTGGGAGGCGCGGCCGCCGCCTACGCCGCGCGGCAGACATGGTCGGCCGTGGCTGAGCGGACGGCCGCGCTCTACCACGCCATCCATGCTCCCGACTAGGCGGGTCCCGAACCGACCTGCCTAAGCGCCCGCATCGCTACTCACCTGGCCCCTCACCACCGGAGGCCGTTTCTCAAAGCGGGCAGGGAAAGGCGTACTCGCCTCCGAATCTGCCCCAATGGGTGACCCGTTGCACCGGATGGCGAGGCAGCAAGGTCTTTCGCGTCCCACCCACGGACGGTCTCCCCCATCTACAATCCTCCCAAAGGAGCAACAGAATGAAGCGAAGTACCATCTGGTGCGGAGCAGTCGCGGTCACCACCCTGCTGGTGGCAGGCGCCGCGGGCGCGCGGCCGAACTACCTTCAGGCGTTCAAGGCCAACTACAAGACGGCGAACGGCAAGCCGACGCTGAATGCGGCCAACTGCGCGCTGTGCCACCGCGGCATGCCCGCGCAGAAGATGTGGAACCCCTACGGCGAAGCATTGCGGAAAGCCCTCGGCGCGACCGCAGTGACCGACAACGCCAAAATCGTCGCCGCCCTCACGGCGATCGAGAAGGAGAAGGCCAATCCGCGAGCACAGATGACCTTCGGGCAGCTCATCGCCCAGGACAGAATGCCGGCGGCCGCTGGGATGCCGATGACCACCACCACCCCGCCCGCCACGGGTGCGGTCCGCGGCGAGTGGCAGTCGCTCTTTGATGGAACGACGCTCAACGGCTGGCACAAGATGAATGCTGGTGACTGGTCTGTGAAGGACGGCGCCATCACCTATGCCGGCGGCGGCAACGGTTGGCTCCGCAGCGACAAGGAGTACAACAACTTCTCGCTCGTGATCGTGTGGCGCTACACGGCCCCCGGTGACAACGACGCGGGGATCTTCCTGAAGGCCGGCATGGCGGGCAACCCGTGGCCCACCACCGGGAACCAGCTCAACATGGGACCGGGCCAGAACTTCGGCAGCATCGGCGGCACCCAGGGCTCCCGGGCCCGTGGCGACCTCATCAAGCCGAACGACTGGAACACCTACCAGGTGACGGTTACCAACGGGACGGCCACCCTCGCCATCAATGGCACCGTGGCGTGGGAGAAGGCGACAGGACTCTCCAAGAGCCCGGGTTACCTCGGTGTTCAGTGCGAAAACAAGGCATTCCAGATCGCTCAGGTCTGGATCATGCCTCTGTAGCACCCCCGCGGACAAGCAGCGCTGCAGGCGCCCCGCCCCATGGGTGGGGCGCCTGTCGCTTTTCAGCGAGACCCTATGCGATCGCGATCCGGCCCCGGCAAGAAGGCATCGAAGGGGGCTGCGCCTGGCCCCAGAACCGCCCGAAGCCCGGCTCTGCCCGGCGCGCGGACGCGGGAGCTGTTGGACCGTCTGACCCAAGGCGTCGGCAACGTCAGGAAGGCGGCGGAGGAGTTGGACCGCCATCTGCCCTCGGCAGAACGCGAGGGCAGATTGCCCCAGATCCGCGCCGACGTCGAAGCACTCTGCGGCCTCTGGGCGGCGCAGACACTGCGGGGAGAGCGTGCTGCCGCATTCCTCACGCTGGTGGGCGCCCTCGGGCTGGATAGCGGTGTGCGCCGGACGGCGGAGCTCAGCCGCGACCCCGGGCTGGCATCCCCGCTCCGCGGGCAGGCGTGTACGGTATTGGGCGTGCTCGGCGGTCCGGTTGCGGACGCCGTGCTGGTGGAGGTGGTTCGGGAGTCCGGAGACCCCTCAGTCCGCGCCGCCGCCGCGCGTGCCCTGGCGGATCTCGGCGACCCTGCCTGCCTGCCGGTGCTGCGGGCGGCCACTGCGGAGGTGGAGCACGTGGAGCTCCACCAGGCGCTGACGGAAGCGATCGAGCGGCTGTCCAGGTTGGAATCATGAGCCTCGTGGAGTCCGTCGCCCCGGACGATTGCTGGATCCTCGCCGACACGGTGATCGACGGCACGGGGGCACCCCCCTTGACCGAAACCGCCGTTCGTATCCAGGGCGGCGTGATCCGGGAGATTCGGCCGCGCGCACGGCTGGGTCAAACGGACAGAGAGCAGGCCGCGGTGCTCGATTGCGGCGATGCCACCTTGCTCCCGGGGTTGATCGACCCGCACTGCCATCTGACCTTCAACGCTGCGGCCACGCACGCGGAGGTGCGCGCGGAGTTGGAGTCTGCTTCCTCGGCGGCGTTGGCCATTCGCGCCGTGGCGAACGCCGAAGCCCACCTTCGAGGCGGCGTCACGACGCTCCGGGACGTCGGCTGCCCAGGCCGCATCAGCCTGGATCTGCGCGACGCCGTCGGGGCCGGGCTCCTACTCGCACCGAGGATCCTCGCCTCCGGCCCACCCATCACACCGCCGCGAGGACACCTCCACTACCTGGGCTGCCTCGCTACGACCGCCGACGAAGTCCGGCGACGAGCCGAGGAGAATCTGGATGCCGGCGCGGATCTGGTCAAGGTGTGCGCAACCGGTGGGATCATGACCGCCGAATCCGATCCAATGGAGTGCCATTACGGGGTAGAGGAACTCCGCGCGGCCGTCGTCGTCGCGGCGGGCCGGGGGAAGCTCGTGGCGGCACATGCGCTGGCGGCGGAGGGCGTTCGGCGATGCATCGCCGCCGGTGTTCGCAGCATCGAGCACTGCGTATGGCAGGACGCCCCCGGCGAGTACTCCTACCCTCCCGACCAGGGCGAGGAGATGCGCCGCCGGGGCATCGTCGCTGGCCTCACCTACGCGGGCCTCAGCCAGGTGCGCTATCGGGAGTCCGTGCTCGGAGAGCGCTCGGGGGAGGACATGGGTGCCTGGCGGGGCCGGATGGAGCAGCGCTACGTGAGCGAGCGCGAGATGATCGACGCCGGTGTGCGCTACGTGCTCCACAGCGATGCGGGCGTCCGCGGCACCCGGTTCGGCGAGTTCTGGATCATTCTCGCCTCTGCGTGCTTCGAACTTGGGATCACGCCGCTTGAGGCGATCCACGCCGTGACGGGCAGCGCCGCATCCCTCCTCGGCGTCGGAGCGATCACAGGCACCCTCACGCCGGGTCTGGCCGCCGACCTGCTCCTCGTTCCAGGCAACGCCGCCCGCCGAGTGGAGGTGCTCGCCACGCCGCTCATCGTCTGGCTGGGAGGGCGTCGACTCAGCCACCTGCCCGGCCA
>CAZSRZ010000075.1:0-26581 GCA_964609085.1 uncultured bacterium
CTCCGTGGCCATGAACCCGGTGATCAAGTTCACGACCCTGTTCGGGCTGCTAGCCGTCGACCTGGCGGAGCAGATGCCGGAGCAGCGGCTGTGGGTTTCGGCCGTCTGCCTGATCGTGACGCTGTTCTTCGTATACCGCTCCTTCTACGGGATGCGGATCCAGTCGTCCGAAAGCCGGCCGGCACACTAGTCCGCCTCCTATCGGGGATCGCAGGGGGCGGGCGCGGTGCGCCCGCCCCCCCTTCGTCGGGGCTAGAGATAGGTGGACGGGCGGACGAAGCTATAATAGGCCTTCCCCGATCTGACGAGACCCGCCCTCACCTGCATGCCAAACACCTCCCGCACGATCCACATCGGCCTGCTTGGTTGCGGCGTGGTCGGCTCAGGCACGCTGCGGACGCTGCGGGAAAGCGCCGAGGCGATCCGTCAACAACTGGGTGCCGAGCTTGTCGTCAGGCGTGTGTGCGTGCGCGACGCCTCGAAGCCACGCGACGTAGCGCTGGAGCCGGGCGTGTTGACGACCGACCCGTCCGCCGTGCTCGACGATCCGGAAATCGACATCGTCGCCGAACTGATCGGGGGGCTTGAGCCGGCCGGATCTTTCGTGCGGCGAGCGATCGCCGCCGGGAAGCACGTGGTCAGCGCCAACAAGGAGTTGATCGCCAAAGAGGGACACGACATCCTCTGTTCGGCCAGCGAGCGCGGGTTGGACTTCTTCTTTGAGGGAGCGGTTGCTGGCGGCATCCCAATCATCCGCGCGCTGAAGGTGTCCCTCGCGGCGAATCAGATCCGCGAGGTCGCCGGGATCGTCAACGGAACGACCAACTACATCCTCACGTGCATGGCGCGTGACGGCTCGGGGTTCGCGGAGGCCCTGTCGGCGGCTCAGGCCCTTGGCTATGCGGAAGCGGATCCGACCGATGACGTGGAGGGTCATGACGCGGCCTACAAGCTTGCCATCCTCGCTACCATCGCCTTCCAGGGCCGATTTCCGCTGGACCAAGTCTACCGAGAAGGCATCCGTAGTATCGCCTCGCGCGACATCGCCTACGCACGGGAACTGGGATATGTTATCAAGCTGCTTGCCATTGCCCGCGAACTCCCGCCTGGGTTGGAGCTGCGGGTCCATCCGGTGATGCTGCCGCTCTCCCACCCCTTGGCTGCGGTGAATGACGTCTTCAACGCGATCCTGGTGCGGGGAAACGCTGTCGGGGAGGTGATGTTCTTCGGGCGGGGCGCGGGCAGCCTACCCACGGGCAGTTCGGTGGCGGCGGACATCCTGGAGGTGGCGCGCGGGATCCTGCACGGCGGGTCGGGGCGCCTCTCCTGGTCCGGATTCAGGCCGCGTGCTGTGCTCCCGATCGGTGAGGTGGAGACAAGCTACTACGTGCGCACGCTCACGCACGATCGTCCCGGCGTCATCGCCGCAGTAGCCACGATTTTCGCCCGCCACGATGTCTCTCTGGAGTCGATCCTTCAGAAACATAGCGACGGCGCCGACGCGGAGATCGTCTGGATCACCCACCGGACGCGAGAAGGCCGGCTCCGCACGGCGTTGCAGGAGATCGAGTCTCTGGACGTCGTGCGAAAAATCGGCAACTGGATCCGCGTGGAGGAGTGACAGCGTGAGCGATCGAGGCCGGTTGCCAGGCCTATTGCCGGGCCGATGGCCGGGAATCGTGGAGGCGTACCGCGATCGGCTGGATCTGCCGCCCGCAGTCTCCGCTGTCACACTTCTCGAGGGCAACACGCCGCTCGTCCAGTCGCGCCGCTTGGCTGCGTGGATCTCGGGAGGCCGGCCCTTTCCCCTCTACCTGAAACTCGAGAGCGCCAACCCGAGCGGGTCCTTCAAGGATCGGGGGATGACGGTCGCGGTCTCTGCCGCGCTTGCCCGGGGGGCGGAGGCCGTCATCTGTGCATCCACCGGCAACACGTCCGCCTCCGCAGCCGCCTACGCCGCCCGTGCGGGGATCGGGTGCGTTGTTCTGTTGCCACATGGGTCGGCCGCCGTGGGCAAGCTCAGCCAGGCGCTGATGCATGGCGCCCGCGTGATCTCCGTGGAGGGCAACTTCGATGCCGCGCTCGCGCTGGTAAGAGAGATCGCCGCGACACGACCGATGACCCTGGTGAATAGCGTGAATCCCGACCGCATAGCCGGTCAGAAGACCGCGGCCTTCGAGGTGTGTGATGCACTCGGCGCAGCGCCCGCCTTCCATGCGCTCCCGGTGGGGAATGCGGGCAACATCACGGCCCACTGGCTGGGATACACGGAGTACGCGCTGCTGGGCCGAATATCAACCCTGCCACGCATGATCGGGGTCCAGGCAGCAGGGGCGGCACCCATCGTTGATGGGGCACCTGTCGCCGATCCACGGACGGTTGCCAGCGCTATCCGCATCGGAAACCCGGCCAGTTGGCAACAGGCGCTCGCGGCCCGCGACGAATCCGGCGGCACCATCCTTGCCGTGACGGACGAAGAGATCCTCGCCGCCTATGGGGCTGCCGCCGGCCTTGAAGGCGTCTTCTGTGAACCCGCCTCGGCAGCCGGCCTCGCAGGGCTTCGCCGACTCTGGCGCGAAGGCTACTTCGACGCCATCCCCGACGCAAGCCGCCTCACGGTGTGCACATTGACCGGGCACGGCCTGAAAGACCCGGATACTGCTCTGGCCCAACACCTCGCGCTCACCCCCACCCCCGCCCACCTCGACGCCGTGCTGGCTGCCGCCGGGATCGAGTGAGCCGGACCCCTACAGGACCCGATCGTGAACGACGCATCGTTGGTGGACTGCCCTGTCGTCCTTGAAACCACGCTCCCTGACCTGCCGCTGTTCCGGCGCGGAAAGGTGCGTGACGTCTACGAATTCCACGATCGCCTGTTGATCGTCACCACCGACCGGATCTCCGCCTACGACTGTGTGCTCCCCACGGGCATCCCTGGGAAAGGGCGAGTGCTCAACCAGTTGTCCGCCTTCTGGTTTCAGCGGCTGGCCGACGTCTGCCCCAATCATCTGCTGACAGCCCAACCGATCCAGATCGAGGCCTCATTGCGGGGGGCGCTGTGCGATGTGCCGTCGTTCCTCCTGGATGGGCGCGCCATGCTCGTGAAGAAGACGGAAGCCTACCCGGTGGAATGCGTTGTCCGAGGATACCTCGACGGCAGCGGCTGGAGGGAGTACCGCTCCTCGGGAGAGGTGTGCGGCATCGCGCTGCCGGCCGGACTGCGGCAGGGCTCCCGGCTCCCGGAACCGATTTTCACGCCGGCGACAAAGAGCCATGAAGGACATGACATCAACATCCCGTTCTCCGAGATGGAGAAGCTGGTTCCTCCGGACGAGGCCCGGGCCCTGCGAGAGATCAGCCTCGCCCTCTACACGGCGGCCTCAGCCCACGCCGCTGAACGCGGCATCCTGATCGCCGATACCAAGTTCGAGTTCGGCCGCCTCCAGGGAAATGCCATCCTAATCGACGAGGCTCTCACCCCGGACTCGTCCCGCTTCTGGGCCGTCGACACGTGGAGGCCGGGTGGCCCGCAGCCAAGCTTTGACAAGCAGTTTGTTCGAGACTGGCTAGATTCGTCCGGGTGGGACCACACCCCACCTGCCCCGCCCCTCCCGGATAGCGTGTCCCTCGGTACAGCCAGACGGTACCAGGAGATCTTCGACCGCCTCACGGGGTAGTGCGCCCGCGGCTCCGCCGGCAGGCGTTTTCCGCAGCCAGAATCAAACAGGGGCCCGGCTTCACAGACGGGCCCCTGCAGATCCTGCCCCTGCGCGACTAGGGCGCGGGCTCGGCCAGTGCCTTTTCGACCGCCGCCACAACCTCGGGGGCGCTCGGGTCAAGCCGATGCGCGAACCGAGCGATGATCTCACCCTTGCGGTTCAGCAGAAACTTGGCGAAATTCCACTCGATGTCGCCTCCGAACTGCGGATTGGTCGACTTGTCGGTGAGGAACTTGTAGAGCGGAGCCTGCCCTTCGCCTTTCACGACGATCTTCGAGAACATCGGGAACGAGACGTTGTACTTGCTGGTGCAGAACTCCTTGATCTCGCCGTTGGTCCCCGGCTCCTGCTTGCCGAACTCGTTGGCGGGGAAGCCGAGGACGACCAGGCCCTGGGCTTTGTGCTTCTCATACAGCGCCTGGAGCGTGGTGTACTGCTTGGTGTTGCCGCAGAACGAAGCGACATTGACGATCATCACCACCTTGCCGGCATAGCGGGCGAGGTTGACCGGCTTGCCGTCGATGTCGGGCAAGGTGAAGTTGAGCGCGGCGGGCACACTCTTCTTCTCCGCGACGGCATTGCCGCCGATCGCCCCAACGGCCAGCAACGCCGCGCAGCACGCAGCGATCACGCGAGAACTGAACATAACGGACCTTCTCCTCTCAGCCTCTCAATTTGAGGGCATTCTCAACAGCGCTCGAAAACTCGGCGTGGCTTCTCTTGCCGAGCATCGGTTTTCCGGCCAGCTTACCGCTGCGGCCAAAGATATAGGTCACGGGCACTGCGCCCGGCCATTTTCGGTCGATCCCATCGACGAACGCCTCGGGACTACCCGACTTGCGAAGAAACACCGGGAACTCCGCCTTCTGCTTCCGCGCGAATTCTTCCACCGCCTTCCTGTCCTCGGGCTCGTCCAGCGAGGCGGCGATGACCACGACATCCCTCGTCTGAAAGTCGCGAGACAGCTTGACCAGATCGGGGAACTCCTCCACGCACGGGCCGCACCACGTAGCCCAGAGATTCAGCACCACGACCTTGCCGGTGTAGGACGCGACAGCTCGCTTCAGGCCCAGGCCGTCCGTCGCTGTGACGCTCCCGGGAGCGGCGCTCGCGGGCCCGTCATGCGGCGCGGCCACGAGGAGCGCGATCAGACATCCCAGTGCGAAGGCCAGCGTTCGTTTCATCCAGGTCTCCTCGCCAAGCCGCCGTCGGCGTCCACGCGCACCGTCCATTACGATTTGACGCCCGGAGGCTCCCGGTGTCACCGAGGGCGCGCACACCGAAGGGCTCCCCCGGGCAGGACCCGAAGGGGGCGCACGCGGATCCCCCGGGTTCATGATGGTGGGCGCAGCCGTTCCGCGCCAACCATGGGCGGAATCGCCGTTGACCCCCATCCACGCCGCCCCGGAATTGCTCGCAACCGGCGGGGCCGTACCGACTCTGAGTCCCATACGTAACCATGCTCACCATCAGTTCGCCACGGAGGATCACCTGCGGCCAGGTTGCCCGGCGCCCCCTGATCCAGGCGGCGGGTGCCGGGTTGCTCGGCCTGACCCTGCCTGGGTTACTCGGCGCCGAGGCGGCGGCCGCCCAGTTGCCGTCCACGGGATCGAGGCGCGCTCGTTCCGTGATCTTCCTCTTCCTTTTTGGTGGTCCGAGCCAGCTCGAGACGTTTGATCTGAAGCCGGATGCGCCCTCCAGTGTGCGCGGCCCATTCCACCCGATTCCTTGTCGCACGGATGGGCTACTCGTCTCCGAGAGTCTGCCCCGCCTGGCCGCACTCTCGCACCGTTACTGCATCATCCGCACGATGACGCACGACTTCAACGACCACAGCGGCGGGGGCCACTACATCCAGACGGGCCACCGTTGGCACGTTCCCATCGGCGGTGGTTTCAGCCCCACTCCCCGGGATTGGCCCTCGGTCGGCTCCGTCCTCAGCTATGCCGGAGAGCGCGGCCTCACCCCCATGCCCCGGGACGTGCCGGGATACGCCGTCCTGCCGAACTCGCTGGGCCACCTGCAGGAGGCCGGCCAGTACCCTCGCCCGGGGGAGCATGCCGGCTGGCTGGGGAGAGCCTACAATCCCTTCACCACCGCCGTCCAGAAGCGCAGCCTGACGGACAATCCGTACTGGCGGGACTGCGCTGACGCCGAACTCACCTTCCAAACGCAGCAGCAATCTTCGACCGATGAGATTCGGCTGGATCGACTGAACCGGCGCCGCCGGCTCCTCGACCGCTTCGATGACCTCCGAGGTCGGATCGAGAACTCCCCCACCGTCGCGGCGCAGGCCGGATTTCGCCGCCGCGCCCTCGATCTCGTCTGTTCTTCCCGGACCCGCGACGCGCTTGACATCGGCTGCGAACTCCCCGCCACCCGAGACCGCTACGGGAGGCATCTGTTCGGGCAGTCCTGCCTGATGGCCCGCCGCCTGGTGGAGGCCGGCACACGCTTCGTCACCGTCCACTACGACTGCTGCGATGGCTACAGTTGGGACTCGCATGTCCACAGCGACGATGTGAAGCAACGGCTCATGCCGACTACCGACCAGGCCGTGGCCGCTTTGATCGAGGATCTCCACGATCGGGGACTGCTGGATGAAACGCTGGTGGTGATGCTCGGGGAGATGGGCCGCACCCCTCGGGCGAATGGACGCTGGGGTCGGGATCACTGGAGCACGCTCTTCCCTGCCCTGCTCGCCGGGGGTGGAGTTCGTGGCGGCACTTGCCATGGCACCTCCGACGCCGAAGCCGCCTATCCCGTCGAGGGAGCCGTCACGCCGGAGGATCTGGCGGCGACCCTTTATCACTCGCTCGGGCTCCCGCCCGATCTGGCTGTACCCGATCTCGAAGGCCGTCCGACGCGGCTGATCGACGGCGGCCGTCCACTGACGGGCATCTTCGGTTGAGTTCTCCCGCCGGATCGCCCGTCTCTACCTGCCGGGAAATCGTGACGGCCGACGGGATCACCTTCCAGTTCCGGCCTCACGAGCTCTCCACGCTGGGTGACGACGAAGTCCGCATCGCCGTCGAGTTTGGGGCGCCCAAGCACGGCACTGAGGGGCACGCGCTCGCGGGCAGCGTCTTTAACCGCAAGCAGTGGGACGCTGAACTGCGCCTGTTCCGCCCGCGCCCTGATGCGGAACGGCCCGCCGGATCGGCCTCCACACGCGAGCGACCGGTTGGAAATGTCGTCGTGGGGAGGGTAACTGCGGTGGGCGGAGGCGTCTCCGCGTTCCGCCCGGGCGACCGGGTGTTCGGTTACTCACCCCTGCGTGAGGTCGCCACCATCCCCTCGGAGCGCGTGGCTTCCGCAGAGGGGCTCACCGACCTTGATGCCGTCTGCACAGACCCCGCCCACGTAGCGCTAGTCGCCGTGCGGGACGGACAGGCGCGCTTGGGTGACGCGGTCGCGATCTTTGGCCTGGGCGCCATTGGTCTCTTCGCCGTGCGGATGGCGATGCTCTGCGGTGCCCACCCGGTTTTCGCGATCGATCCGATCGCCTCCCGTCGAGAGGCTGCCCTAGCTTTGGGATCGACCCGGGTCATCGACCCCGGCGAGCAGGATGCCGCGGTCGCTCTCCGGGAAGCGACCGGCCGTTGCGGGGTGGACGTGGCGATCGAAACGAGTGGGGCCGCCGTCGCACTCCAGGAGGCCGTGCGTTCGGTTCGTCAATGCGGCACCGTGGTCCATGTCCCCTGGGGGCCGGGGGATTGCGCTGCGCTGCACCTCGACGAGGAGTTCCATCTCAACCGGCCCACGCTCGTCGCCAGCCAGGCCGTCTGGCAGAATCCAGATCGCGACCACCCGCGGTGGGACGAGGGTCGCGCCCGCTCCGTCGTCGTCGATCTGTTCCGCCGCGGTCTCCTGTCCGGCGATGCAATCGTCCGCCCCATCGTGGACTTCGAGCAGGCGCCGGCGGCGCTTGCCGCCTGCTTCCGCGACCCTTCCCGCGCGATCAAGATCGGCGTCCGTTTCGCCGCATGACCGACGCTTTGCGGCCGTACTGCGCGTGACGCAGGGTAGGCGCTTGAAACTCCCAGCGGATCCAGGCATCTTTGGTGTCGGAACTTGAGTCATCGGGAGGGGTCGAATGCGGAGTGTCGTCGGCATCGTGATGGGGTTGGCTCTCGCCGTGTGCGCCGGTCTGGCCACGGCACGGTCCGCCCCAGATCCTGCCCCAGCTTCTCCTCGGATCGACCCCAAGGCACTCGAGTTTTTCGAAAGCCGCATTCGTCCCCTACTCGCCCGAGAGTGCCTGAGCTGCCACGGCAAGACGCAGAGTCAGGGCGGTCTCCGCCTCGACACCGCCGAGGGATTCATTCGAGGAGGGGCACTCGGTAAGGTGGTCACCCCGGGAGAACCCCAGAAGAGCCTGCTGATCCGGGCGGTGTCGTACACCACCGAGCTCAAGATGCCTCCTCGGGGCAAGCTCGCCGCCGTGCAACTGGCCGAACTCGCGGCCTGGGTGAAGATGGGGGCGCCGTGGCCAGGCGCGGAAGCCGCGGCGGCTCAACTCAAAGCCCCAGACCCGACCAGCTTCAGCGACGAAGAGAAGTCATTCTGGGCCTTCCGCCCCGTCTCCCAACCGGCGATCCCGCGGGTCCGCAATCGGGCATGGGTTCGGAATCCGGTGGATGCCTTCATCCTGGCCGGACTGGAAGCGAAGGGCCTGAAGCCGGCCCCGCCCGCCGATCGGCGCACCCTGATCCGCCGCCTTTCTTTTGACCTGACGGGGCTGCCTCCAACCCCGGAGGAAGTGGAGGCGTTCGTCGAGGATGCCTCGGCCGATGCGACGGCCCGGTTGGTCGACCGACTCCTGGCTTCGCCCGCCTACGGTGAGCGCTGGGGGCGACACTGGCTCGACGTCGCGCGCTATGCGGACTCGAACGGGCTTGACGAGAACACCGCCTTCGGCAACGCGTGGCGATATCGGGATTGGGTGATCCGCGCTCTGAACGATGACAAGCCCTACGACCAGTTCATTCGGGACCAGATCGCAGGAGATCTGCTGCCGTCCGACGACCCAGCAGTCCGCCGTGATCGCCTGATCGCCACCGGCTTCCTGTCACTGGGTCCAAAAGTCCTCGCGGAGCCCGACAAGCAAAAGATGGTGATGGACATCGTCGACGAGCAGGTCGACGTCGTGGGAAGAGGCTTCCTCGGACTAACTCTCGGCTGCGCCCGCTGCCACGACCACAAGTTCGATCCCATCCGCGCTCGCGACTACTACGCCCTCGCGGGTATCTTCAAGAGCACCAAAACGATGGCTACGTTGGCCACTGTCGCGCGGGTGCTCGAACGACCCATCGGCGACGAAGCGGCCGGCGCACGCGTGGCGGAGCACCAGAAGCGGCTTGCCGAGCGGCAGGATGCCGAGCGCCGAGCGGAGCTCGCCGCCCGGGCAAAGGTCGCCGACGCGATACTCAAAGACGCCGGTCGCTACCTCCTCCACTCCAGTTTCGCGCCGGGTGCCGCACCCCCCGCCGGACTAGATGTCGTCCTGGCCCGACGGGTGGCGAGCCGGTTGGCGGAGCTGAGGCGGATGCCCCGCCACCCAGTTCTGGGGCCCTGGCTCGCGCTCTCACAGCAACCCGAAAGCGGCTTTGCCGCCGCCGCCAAACAGTTCTGGGCTGCGGAGCTAGCTGGTTTGGGGCTGAATTCCGCGGCCGCCGCGGCGCTTGGCGATCAGGCTCCCGGCACCCTGGCGGAACTGGCGGAACGCTACCGCGGACTCTTCGCGGCGGTCGAGCAGGCCTGGCAGACGCAGAGCGCGGCATCCAACACGCCGCTCAGACGCCTTCGAGAGACGCCCCTCGAGCAGGTCAGAAGCCTGCTGCACGGACCGAACAGCCTCTTCCAACTCGACACCCAGGATCGACTCTACCCCGCCGAAGTCCGCCAACAACTGGCGACCCTGAAACGGGAGGTGGACGAACTACGGCGCAACTCCCCCGAGCCGGCGGCGATGGCCATCGCCGTGCAGGATGAGGCGAAGATTGAGGACTGCCGGATCCACCTCCGAGGCAACCATCTGACCCTCGGAGACCAGGTCGCCCGGGGATTCATCCGCATCGCCTCAACCGAGCAGGCGGCCGGTACCACCCTGAGCTCCTCCTCGAGCGGGCGCCGGGAGTTGGCAGAGTGGATCGCCTCGCCATCCAATCCGCTCACGGCCCGCGTGATGGTCAATCGGATCTGGGCCCATCACTTCGGAGAGGGGATCGTCCGGAGCCCAGACAACTTCGGCAAGCTCGGCGAGCGCCCCACTCATCCGGAACTCCTCGACTGGTTGGCCGGACGCTTCGTGCGGGAGGGCTGGTCGCAGAAGGCGATGCACCGGCTCGTCTGCCTGTCCAACGCCTACGCCATGTCGACCGCGCACGACGCGCGCGCGGCGCTGGTCGATCCCGAAAACAGGTTGCTCTGGCGCATGCCGAGGCGGCGGTTGGAGGTGGAGGGCATCCGGGACGCGATCCTTTCCGTTGCCGGCACGCTGGACCGCACCATGGGGGGCACCCTGCTGCCCACCGCAAACTTCGGCTACGTGACGAACGACCAGTCCGGCAACGGCGCCCGGTACGACACTCCCCGGCGCAGCATCTACCTGCCGGTGATCCGCAACGCCGTCTACGATGTTTTCCAGGTGTTTGACTTCGTGGAGCCAAGCACGCTGAACGGGAAGCGGAGCACCACCACCGTGGCGCCGCAGGCGTTGTTCCTGCTGAACGGCGACTTCGTGCTCAAGAGCGCTGCCGCGATGGCCGAGCACCTGCTCGCGAGGGACGGAGACGACGAGGGCCGCATTCGCGAGGCAGTGTATCGCGCATTCAGCCGGCCCGCGACAACCCTTGACGTCCGCCACGCCCAGGGATTCATGAAGTCCTTCGGCGATCGGCTGGCGGCGCAGGTGCCGGAGCCCGAGCGTCGTCATCGACTTGCCTGGCAGGCTTACTGCCAGCTCCTATTCGCGGCAAACGAATTCGTCACGCTAAACTAATCTCACACCGTACGGGTCGAGATTCATCGAATCCCCCGCGGAACTCGTCATGATGGTGGCTGCGCATCACGCCTGTGCGCACGCCTTTCCGGAGATGCCTGTGAGACAGCTACCCCTTCTCTATCTGGCGGCGCTGGCGCTCCCGGCGGCGGGGTTCTCTGCCCCAGCCGCGGAGACCGAACTACCGGCACCGTTCCGGTCCGAGTCATCGTTGGCCGTTCGCCTCGACTTCAATTACAGGAGTCGCCCGATCCGCGAGATCCTGGAAGACGTGGCGCGGAAAACTCGCGCCCCGCTCCGCGCCACTCGCGACACGGGAGATGAGCGTGCCACCGTGCTGGCGCGCGACGCGCGTGCCGGAGAAGTGCTCGCCACCCTGGCGCGACAACTGAACTTCGTCTGGTACCGAAGTAACGGCAGTTACGAACTTACCCACACCGTCGCGGCGCAGCGGGATGAGGCCGCCATGCGGGCCCAGGCGCGGCAGCGGCGTCTGTTCGAGATCCAGCGACGGATGGATGCCGTGGTCCGATTGACCGCCATGAACGCGGCACAGTTGGACGATCGCGAGCGGGCGGCGAACGAGGCCGCCTCCGGCGCAGCCGCCTCCCCGGAGCAGCGGGCCGCCGCGCAGGACGAGATCTCCGCCATCCGCGACTCCCGCCGTCCCGGCGCTCTCCTGGCAGCCACCATCTGGCGCGGGCTCTCCCCGCAGCAGGTCGCCGAGTTGGACCGCCAGGGCCAACTCGGGTTCACGACCGAGCGAGGCACCCTGCCGGCCGGGCTTGCGGCCCAGGTTCATCAGGCCGCTGCCTCCAGCCGTCAGCGCTCGGTGAGCGTCTCCCGCACCGGCGGCGGCCCCGAACTTCCAACTACGCCTCCGGAACGAGGCGAGCCGACCGGTGCCAGCGTCACGGTCCGCCTCTCGGACCAGCAGGCATTTCGCATGGGTCCTCCGCGCTCGGGTGAGCGGCAATTGCGGCTGGACTTCTCCTACGCCAGCATCGCCGGCGATGAGAACAGCCGAGATGTGATGTCCGGCGTCTGGAGCCCATCGGTGGGTGGTTCCCCTGCGGCGCGGCCGAAGGTGGAAACCCCGACGGATGATCCGGTGCTATTGAAACCCGTGGAGATCTTTGCCGCTACCGCCCTGACCGGTGGAGGAACGCCTCCCCCGGTCGCAGGCGTCGTGGTGCGGACAAGCGGGAACCCTGGGAATCAGCGGAAGTCCCTCGCGGAGGTCGCGGAGGCCATCCACAAGACCACCGGGCTGGAGGTGCTGGCTGACGGATATATCCGCGCACGGCTCGATCCGGGCCCGATCAGCGGCCGCCTGCCGCTGGTGAAGATCCTGGACACCATCGCAAACGAGATCGAGTATGCCTGGCAGAAGACCGGCAATCGGATCCTGCTGCGCAGCAAGCTGTTCTTCGAGGATCGACCAGAGTCGGTTCCGGACCGAATACTCACCCCATGGAAGGCGGGATTTGCCGACAAGGGCGCGCCGGGCATCGACGAGATGGCCTCGCTGGCGGCGGCCCTGAACGACGATCAGGCGCGAGGGATGGAAGAGTTCTGGGCCTACTACATGGAGGGAACCCGCACCCCGAACGTCCCAACCCAGGGGGGTGTCTACACCCAACGGCACGACCTTCGCTTCTGGGCAACCCTGACCATCGCGCAGAAGCGGAGCGTGCGCGCAGGAGAGATCATCCCCGTGGCGCGGATGACGGGGCTGCAGCGAACGGCGTTCGCGGCGGCTGTCTCCGCTCCCGCGGGCGGGTTTCTTCCGGATGGCGGCGATAGCCGGATTCCCGCACCCGCCGAGATCGCTACCGGCGGTTTCAGTCTCAGCGTGGGCGAGATGCAGATGCACAGCTTTTCCGCACCTGGTGGGGATGGAGCGGTGGAAGGTGCGGTGATTGCCCTTGGCCAGTCCCGCACTTCATCGGGACCCCGGCGCCAGGGAGGCCCACCCGGCCCGCCGATGCCCCCGCAGACAGGCAGCGGGCGCACGCAGATCCGGCTGCCGGATGGTCGAGATCTGGACCTTTCGCTCGGGAAGGGGACGACACTCGACAGTTTCTCGTTCTCCTATCACCTCTCAGGTAATGAAGCCCCGGCGCGCCGCGCCCAGATCAATCTACCCCGAGCGGACCCGCCAGCAGGCACAGCGGGAGAGCCGGCCAGGCCCTGAGCCTCGCGAAGCTGGGAGAGGCGCTTCAACGGTTGGGGTGCCTCTCCCGCCAGTCTAGGGCCGGACGATCCGGATCCGGTGGTTGTTCGTGTCGCCGATGAGGATAGCGCCGTCTCGGTCAACCCAGGAACCGTGCGGCCGATCCAACCCCGCGTCGGCGGCGGGGCCCCCGTCGCCTCCCGGACCCTTGCGACCACCAGCGACCGTCGAGATGGTGCCGGTCCGCAGGTCCACCACCCGGATCGCGTGATTCTCGGTGTCCACGATATGGAGCTTGTCGGACGCCCAGGTGATCCACTTCGGTCCGTTCAGAGTGGCGGCGCTGGCGGGTCCTCCATCGCCTGCATAGCCTTTCGCGCCCGTGCCCGCGATCGTACTGATCAGCCCCGTGCGGCCGTCCACACGGCGGATGCGGTTTCCCTCCCGCTCGCAGATGAACCACGATCCATCGCGAGCGAAGGAGAGCGCTCGCGCTCCATGGATAGATGACTGGGCCGCCGGGCCGCCATCGCCGGCGAACTCCCGCCGGCCAGTCCCCGCCACGGTCGTGATGATCCCGGTCTCCCGGTCGATGCGCCGGATCCTGTTGTCGGAGACGTCCGCAACGTAGAGATGACCGCGGGGATCGAAGTCCAGACAGTTCGGTTCGCGCATCTCCGCCTTCACTGCCGGGCCGCCGTCCCCCGAAAAACCCTTCATCCCGGTTCCAGCGTAGGTGGTGATGATACCGGTGCGCGCGTCCACGCGTCGGATGGCTGCATTGAGCCGGTCAACGATGAAGAGGTGCCCGTCGCGATCTGCCATCACCCCGTAGGGTTCATTCATGGTCGCGGCCGTGGCCGGTCCGCCGTCTCCGGAATAGCCCTTCCGACCTGATCCGGCGACAGTAGTGATGACTCCCGTACCCCGCTCAACCTTTCGGATGCAGTGATTGACGGTGTCCGCCACGAAGAGATTGCCTGCCCGATCCCGCGCGCACTGAAACGGCTGATTGAGCTGAGCGCGTGCGGCAAGTCCCCCATCGCCCGTGTACCCCGGGCGTCCGTCGCCGACAAGCGTCTCGATCGTCGGAGCGGCTGCCGCAGGCGCTGCCACGGAGGCCGCGATACCGTACAGCAGGTCCCTCCGGTTCATGGAGAAGCCTCTGCCATGAGTCCGGTGGGAGGGTTGTTGAGGAGGAAAGCACGCACGCATTCCGCCAGCGGGGTCAGCTCGGCAGCGGCTGACCGCGTTACCCACTCGCCCCAGCCCAGTTGGGCAAGCTCCGCGACCCAGCGAGAGCGAAGCCACTCGACCGCGCTGTTCGCACACCCCACCCACTCTGCGAGGGTCAGCACTCGGCCCCGCTCAGCAAGGTCGGTGCGCAGTTCAAACGGCGAATCCAGAGCGGGGTCGATGCGCGGGCTCTGCGTGTGATGGTGGGGTTCGACGGCAAAGCAATCGATACGGCCCAGATCCAGGAGCACGCCTGTGCGGCCATCCAACATGAAGCGGCACACCGGGCCACCCACATCACCGCCACGCTGCCGCCCCGTGAAGAGGATGATCCGACCGAACTGACCCGCCGGCTCCTCGCCGAACATAGTTGCCCCCAGGGTGCCGGAGAGAGGAAGTGCGAGAGCGCCGGGCCCCACTCGTGTGCGCCCGGCGGCACAGGCCGGCTGTATCCGGTTGTGCCTGCGGTGCCCGAAATCCTGCCGCGGTCAGGCGGCGAACCATGGAGGAACCAGAGAGGCCGAGGTTGGAGAATTGATGAGAACGATCAAGTTGGTTCAACCCAGGCGCGTCTCATGAGCACGATCGATTCTCTCTACCCACCGAGCATCACCAACGCCCCGCCGGGACTGGCGCAGCCCAGCGCGGCCTACCGTCGCAGCGTCATCACCGTCCTCACCGGGTTGCTGCTCTTCCTTGCGCTCTATCTCTTCCTGGTGATCGCATCGGGGCATCTCGTCTACCTGGCGATCACCTACCCGCTTACAGGAGATGGGAGGGGCGATTACTTTCTAAAGTTCATCTGCGTCGCGATGTCGGTGATGCTGTTCCTCTTCCTCGTGAAGGGCCTCTTCAAGCGCCGCACGGGGGACGATCCCGACCACGTCGAGATCAAGCCCTCGGAACACCCCGAACTTTTCGCCTTCATCCAGCGCCTCTGCCAGGAAGCCGGTGCGCCTGCCCCCTACCGCGTCTTTCTGTCCTACGAATTGAACGCGGCCGTCTTCTACAACTCTTCGCTCCTGAATCTGCTGATCCCCGTCCGCAAGAACCTCTTGATCGGTCTCGCTCTGGTGAACGGCCTCAACCTGTCCGAGTTCAAGGCGGTGCTGGCGCACGAGTACGGGCACTTTTCTCAGAAGAGCATGCGCCTCGGGAATTACGTCTACATCGCGAACAGTGTCATCGGCGATATGGTCTACGGCCGAGATCGGTGGGACGACTGGCTGGCCAAGTGGCAGCGATCCGATCTTCGACTCGCTATCTTCGGCTGGATTCTCGGGGCCGTGGTCTGGATTCTGCGCAAGATCCTGCAGCTTGCCTTCCACCTGCTCAACCTGACGCGCTCCCAACTTAGCCTGCAGCAGGAGTTCCATGCCGACCGAGTCGCGGTGAGCTTGACCGGGAGCGACGCGCTGATCCACGCGCTCAAGCGTCTGGGCTTCCTCAGCGAGTGTCTTTCACAGGCGCTGCAGGATCTCCGCGCCGCGCACGACGAGGGCCGGTATTCGCGGGACCTCTTTTTCCACCAGACGGCGGCAGCCGCCCACGTACGGCGCGCCGCCGGAGATCCTCAGCTCGGCACCGTGCCCCCTCTGCCGCCCGATGCCTCCGCCGCCACCAGGCTGTTCCAACCGACCGATCACGAAATCCCCGAGATGTATGCCACCCACCCGCCGAGCTACCTGCGAGAGGAGCACGCCAAGGAGATCTATCTGCGCAGTCCGATCGACGAGCGGTCGCCCTGGATCCTCTTTCGGGACCCCGCAGCCCTCCGGGAGCGAGTGACCCGGCTGATCTACGAGCACCACTTCGACCTTCCCGCCAACCCGGTCTTCGAGGACCCCGCTGCACTCCAGACCTTCATCGACGAGGAGCGGCTGGAAATGACCTTCGACCAGCGCTATCACGGCATCTTCGATGAGCGGTTCGTGGGGATCGAGGATCTGGACTCGCTGGCGCAGGGCATCCTCGCCCGGCCCTGGGAGCCTCCCCTGCTGGCGGCCGCCTGGGGACGCATCTACGGCGGCCAGTTGAAGGACCTGGCGGAAGGCCTCCGAGCCCGCCGGCGCGACTTCGAGACCCTGTCCGGCATCCAGTCCGGTTCACTCAAGCCGCAGGGCGGAGTCTTCTCCTTCCGCGGGACCGATCGAACCGTCCGAGAGGTGCCGGCCCTCATCGGGACGGTGTCGTCGGAGATCGAGGCCGACGTCAAACGGCTGGACGCGTTCGATCGTGAGGTGTTCCAGGCGCACTACCTCATGGCGTCCCGTCTCGGCGACGACTCGCTCGCCGAGCTGTTCCACCGGTACCGGTTCCTGCTGGCCGCCCAGGAGATCTATCGGAAGGTGCGGGACATGGAGCGCGAGCTGCACACCCTGCTCGCACAACTCCAATCCCAGGGGAGCGAGATCTCCAACGATCAGTTTCAGGCTGCGCTGGGCTCCCTCCGACGGTTCCGCCAGACCCTGGCGGACTGCCTGACCGCCGCCGGGCAATGGCGCCTGCCGCCGCTCGCAAATGTGCAGCCGGGCATGCCCTACGCGCAGTACCTGCTAGGAGAACCCCTTCTCAGCGAGCTTCCCGCCGACGCAAAGAGCCTGGACGGCGAGTGGATCACGAAGCTGCTCAAGCAGACGGACCGAATTGAAACTCGCGCCCGACGCGTGCACTTCAAGTGCCTCGGCGCGATACTGGCGCTGCAGGAGAAGATCGCGGCCGCATGGCGCGCGTCGGCAGCGCCATCGGCACCCCCGCCCCCGGCGACCAACTGAGTTACGCTTCCCAGTTGACGCTTGCCGCAGTCGGCAGGCCGGAGTGCATCCCATGGCCATACAGTACCGCTTCTCCTTCGGACCCTGGAACATCCATGAAGGCGCCGACCCCTTCGGGCCGACCGTCCGCCCGACCCGCGACTTCGTGGAGAAGCTGGACATCGCCGTCAAGCTCGGGTTTCAGGGCATCCAGTTCCATGACGACGACGTCATTCCCGCTGACCTCCCCGCCGGTCAAATGGAGCGGGCCGTCGCCGACGTGAAGCGGCTCCTGGACGATCGAGGGCTGGTCGCGGAATTCATCGCCCCCCGCCTGTGGGAAGATCCCCGCACTGCGGACGGTCCTGTGACCTCCAACTGTGAGGCGGAGCGGCGCTACGCCCTGGATCGCTCACGCCGCGCCGTCGACATCGCCCGGATGATCGGCACCCGGGAGATCGTCTGGTGGCCCGCGCGGGAAGGCACCTACCTCCGCGAGTGCAAGAACCCGCAGGACAGCTTCAGCCACATGCTCGACTACGCGAACGCCTTGCTCGAGTACGACAGCGAAATCCGGATCCTCGGCGAGATGAAACCGAACGAGCCGATGGATCTGATGTACCTTCCGACCACCGGCCACTTCCTCGCCCTCTGCTACTGCACGGTGGATCCATCCCGCTCCGGCGTGCTGATCGAGAGCGCGCACGCCATCCTCGCCGGGCTCGATCCCAGCGACGAGATGGCCTACGCTCTCTGGCACAACAAGCTCTGGAGCGTTCACCTCAACGATCAGAACGGCCTGAAGTACGACCAGGACAAAACCTTCGGCAGCGTCGATCTCCGCCGCGCCTTCAATCAGGTTCGCGTCCTGGAAGCCGCCGGCTATGGGAAGAACGGCGAATGGGTGGGGTTAGACGTCAAGGCGATGCGAACGCAGCCGGCGGATCTCGCCTACCGCCATCTGGCCAACAGCCGGGAAATCTTCCTGCAACTGGTTGAGGTAGCCCGGCGCGTCGACCCGGAAGAGGTGCAGGGCCTGGTCGACAGCCGGGACTACGAGGCGCTGGAGATGCTCGTCATGAAGCACCTGATGGGTCTGCGGTGATGGCCTCGGCGGGGGTATCCGCCCGGCAGATTACCCCTCAGGCGGCTCCGCGCTGCACAGCAGGCGATGGACCAACTCCGCAACCTCGGTAGGCCGGAACGGCTTTGAGAGGTAAAAGTCCGCACCGATCTCGAGCCCGAGGGTGATGTCCTCCGGGTGGTCTTTCACGGTGAGCATCACCACGATGATGGAGCTGAGCTCGGGGTCGGACTTGATGCGGTTGAGGACTCGGTAGCCGTCCAGGCCCGGCATCACCACATCCAGGATCATCAGGGCGGGTCGCTCCGATCGCGCCAGCTCCAGGGCCTGCAGCCCGTCTGAGGCTGTAATCACGTGGTAGGGGCCCGACTTAAGGGAGATCTGCAGCAGACGCAGAATGTCGGGGTGGTCATCGACCAGCAGGATCTTAGACACTCGCGCGGGCTCCGGGTGAGGCCCCCGCATTGAGTTCTCTGACTCAAGCGGGATCAGGCACTTGTTCGACGGGTTCGGCGATCGTCCTGCACCGACAACACCGGAGGTGGGAGAGTGGAGAGGAAAGACAGGCTGATTCGCCCGGCCCTGCGAGCCGCGGCCCTCGTCGGCATCGGCGCGACGCTCTTCGCGGCGGGTGCCCTCTATGCGCAGGATGGCAGCCGGAAGGGGTTCACTCCCGGGAAGGGCTACGGCTGGGTGTGGGGCAAAAGCGATGAGATCGGTGCCCTGAACACCCTTGGCACGGCCGACGTCCGGCGGGCTCTCTCGATTGTAAAGGAAGGAAAGGTCTACGATCTGGGAGTGACGTACGATCGCACCTCCTACAAGTGGCCCGGGCACAACCCCGGCGAGGTAATGCTGTTCCGCACGCCCGAGGGCGTGAAGCGACAGAAAGACAACGACTTCACCCAGGGGCCAGGAAATGCCAGCGGGACCGCCTGGCATAGCTGCGCGCTCTTCATCAGCGACAACGTGGCGACGCAGATCGACGGCCTGGGCCACGCCACCGAGGGCGACGACAACCACTGGTACAACGGATTCAAGGAAGCGGAGCACGGCGGCAACTGGGGCTTGATGAAGTGCGGGGCAGATACCATCCCCCCGATCGTTACGCGGGCCGTGCTTTTGGATGTGGCCGGCTTCCGCAAAGTGGAGGCGCTTCCCTCCCACTTCCGCATCACGCCCGCCCTGTTGAAGGATGTCATCCGTGCGCAGGGCACGGTCATCCGGCCGGGTGACGCCGTGTTCGTGCGCACCGGAACGCTTCGCTACTGGGGTGAGACGGGCAGCAACGTCGAAAAGCTGAAAGAACACGACAGCGCCGGGATCGACGTCGACGCGGCGCGCTTCCTGGTGGGGGAACTCGGCGCCGTCCTCGTCGGGAGCGATACCTCCGGGCTGGAGGTGGGCCCCGTGCCGGAGGGCAGCACCAGCTTCATGCCGGTGCACAACTACCTGCTGATTCAGCAGGGGGTCCACATCGCAGAGTTTCACAACATGGAGCAACTCGCGAAGGACAAGGCCTACGAGTTCGCCTACATCGGCTGCACCAATCGGATCAAGGGGACTTCAGCCGGATTCGCGTTGCGGCCCATCGCGATTCGGTGAACCTGCCGGCTTGAGCACGCGGGCCGGGTCGTCCACCGACGGTTCGGCCCGCTCCGGCGCGAGATGGCCGCATTGCCACATCGTCCCACCGCCGTATGGGCAGCCGATGGGGGATGATGGTGTTGGCGGCAAATCTCTCCGTCGGAAGCCCGCACCATCGTGGCCGTTTCCCTTCCCCTCCCCGCCATCGAGCGCCTCTTTGCCCGGCACCGGCTCACCGATGCGGCCGGCGTGCAACACCTGCAGGGCGGCCGCCTGAACGCCTCGTACCGCGTCGGCAAGTCCTACGTTCTCCGCTGTCGCTCGGCCTCAAACGCCACCGGCTCACTGCAGCGTGAAGCGGCGCTGATGCCCCGGGTGCGGGCCCGGATTGCCGCGCCGGAAGCCCTGGCTGCGGGGATGGACGACCTCCTGGGAGAGTACATCATCCAGCGCTGGATCCCCGGGCGAGACCTGCTCGCGGCCTGGGCTGACAACCCAGACGTCTCCACGCGGGAGTGGTGGTTGGTCCAGTGGGCGCACGCGCTGCGGGCGGTCCACGAGGAGCGCTTCCCACGCCCGGGTGAGCTCCCCCACGGCGATTTGCGAGAGTACCCGACATGGCGAATCTACATCGAGACACGCATCCGCAAGCGGATCGACAGCCTGATGCGGATCCCGGGCGTCGACCGTGGGCTCCTGCTTGCCGCGGAACGCTACATGCGCCGACATGCCCCGGTGCTGGAGGATGGGCCTTTCTGCCTGATCCATCGGGACTGCCACTTCGGCAACGTGCTGGTGGACGGCCCGACGCTGGCTGGCGTGCTGGATTTCGAGCTCGCTGAGAGCGGCACCCCGGACTATGAACTGGACGCCATCTACCGGTTCCTTCGCTATCCGTGGCTCTATTCCGGTGCGCGCAAGGGGCTGTCACTTACCCCGGCAAGGTTCGCATCGGTGTGGGTCCGGCTGCGACGCCACTATCCCGAGCTGTTCGCTGTCCCCTATCTGCGCCGCCGGATTTCCCTCTATGCCCTGGATCACGACCTGAGCTGCCTGCTGCAGGCGCTCCAGAATCGAACCCCGATGCTCTTTACGGAGAGCAACGAGCAGGCGATGCTGCACACGCTGGAACGCCTCGCCGAGGTTTTGGACGACCGTTACGGGCCGGAGTGACCCCCAACCTCAGACCCGACGCAGCTCAGCGCTGACAACACCCTCGAGGTCATTCAGCGCCCGGATGAGGATGGACGGATCCGTCCCATCCGGTAGCCGCACCTCGTAGCGCGTCTCGATCGCGGCACCGCGGGAGGCAGTCTGCGCCCCGACCGGCCTAAACGCCAGCGTGTGCAGGCGCAGCACCGGGTCGACCACGTTGTCCGAGGACTGCGCCAATCCCAGCGAGAGCGTGAGTAGGTATTCCTGGCCCGCGGCTGCGCCGCTGCGCTTGCCCGCGCTGAGTAGCAGGGCCGCGAGACCGACTACCACTGGGGTGATCGCGGCCACCCAGAGATCACCCGCGCCCACAGCCATGCCGACGGCGACGGCGAAGATCACAAAGGCTGTGTCGCGCGTGTCCTGCACCACCGTCCGGAAGCGGACAATGGAGAGTGCGCCCACCAGGCTGAATGCCCGCGCCACGTTGTCCCCGATGACCTGCGTCACAGCGCAGATGAGGATCGCCAGCAGCACCAGTGTGACACGAAACGAGCCCGCCCCCTCGTCGATGGGCTCATTGCGCCGGTGGACCTGGCTGATCCAGGCGATGAACAACCCCAGTACACAGGCCAGAGCCAGCCGGGCGGCGAGTACGCCGGGGTGCGGAGCCGGCGTGGAGGTCCAGACCCCCTGCAACCAGGGCGGCATGCCTACCTCCCCACCCGTCCCGGCACAAGCCGACAGGCCGCCACGGCGAGGCGGTACTTGGAAGTGGTACTCGGGACCAGACCGAAGTCCCTCACCATGTGCTTCAGGTCCAGAGGAAGAGCGTGGGAAAACCGGAGCTCCAGGATGCACCCCTCGATCGCGTAACCATCGCCCTCCGGCAGGGCTGGCATCTCCAGCTCGGAGATCGGCCGGCCCCGCATCGACTGATCCAACGTGAACGTCACATCCTGCGTGCCGAGTCGGCCGTGCCTGGCAAACCTCCGGTAGGCAATCGCACAGGCGGGGAGCAGCTCCCGTTCCCGGAGCCGCTGGTGAAACCAGGCGCCCGGCCAGGAGGCCGGAACCACGCCGGACCGAAGCAACGACAGCTCATCCGCCGGAATGTCCGTGCTCTGCTCGCGAACCTGCCCCTTCACGCGACATCGGTGCTCCAGGTGGATGCGGTCGCCACCACCGATCCGGCGAAGGCGCAGCCGGCCCTCTCGACCGCTCCCGCCACGGTGGAAGATGTCGAGCGCGGGCGTATCAAGATACAGGCTGTGGATGTCGCCCGAGGTCGGTGCCCCGGACGCAGTCGGCGGGGATGCCGGGAGCCGATCCTCCGCCCACCGGATCAATCCCGGGGCATGAGCGGGCTGCACCAGGAACCGAAGCTCGTGGATCGGCTCCGCGAACCCGGGCCCTGGGGGGGCCGGTCCGGTTCCGGCCGACGATGCGTGGGGTGCAGACACGTCCGCTACGGTCCCAACTGACGGATCAAGGGATGGCTCAGCAGATAGGCTCGGCGCTGGTCCACCAACTGCCGAAGGCTCATCTCACGACGGCCCTGCTCGGGGCCCGGCTGGCCCGGCTGAGTGGGGCGTGCGCCCTGAGCGCCCGGTCTCGTGGCCGTCCCGCCTGCAGGGGTGGCCGGACCGCTGGCCATCGCCGCCCGGAAGGCCTCGGTGGTGGAGAGCTTCCGCGTATCAAGGGCGACCTCCGCCTCGATCAACGCCCGCTGTTGCTCCACGATCGGGCGGAGTCGCGCCCAGTCGAGCCAGGTTTGGGCAATGGTCCGGACGTTCCGCAGGTATTGCACGCGGTACCGCTGCACAGCCAGCAGCCGGTTGAGCAGGGGCTTGCGTGGGTCATCCGCCCCCGCCAGGGGGTCGAGATCGATCCCGGCGCCGCGCGGGCCGCCGCGGAACCCACCCGGCCCCCCGCCGAATCCGCCCTGAGGATTGCCGCCCGGACCCCCGAATCCACCGGGACCTCCGCCGAAGCCGCCCTGGGGGTTGCCGCCGGGCTGACCCTGACCCGGCCTCCCTTGACCGACGCCCCCCGGACCTCCCGGTCCTCCAAACCCACCGGGACCTCCGCCCTGCGGATTACCGCCCGGGCCACCGGGAAAGCCCCCCGGACCTCCCGGGAAGCCGCCGGGGAATCCACCGGGACCGCCAGGGAAGCCGCCCGGCGGGCCCATCTCCACCTGAAAGGTCTCGTTGAAATCGTACGGGAGGATGTGAAACACCCCGGTCGTGTCCCTGAACAGGCTGAAGTCGCTCGCGCGGAGCATGTAGCCGTCGCTATTCAACAGGGTGTTCTCCAGTGCCAGGTACCAGAGCGCGCCCCTTACGTCCAGGATCTTCTCAATCGCCGACTCCAGTTGGGCCGGCGGCGTTTCGGCAAGCGTCCGACACAACCCGATCAGCGCCGTCCATCCTTCCGCGGCCTTCTTCCCGTCGCCCGTCTTGATCTCATAGAGGCGCTTGTAGATGGCGGGGTCTTCGCCCGCGTAGGCAAGACCGCCGCCGCCGAACGGCATTCCGGGGACCTTCCACCGCACGCCGTCCGTCTCGCGGAAGTGCTCCTTCAGCATCTCGGTGTTGAACTGCTGGACGTTCTGGTAGATCCCCCAACTCTCGCCGTTGATCACAACGCGGACGAGGTTCACCTTTGGCGTGGGCAGGTAGTTGGCGGCGATGGTGGAGTAGAGCAGCCCGTGGATGAAGGTCGGGTCGCCATTGGAATTCAGCAAGTTCAGCGTCTTATAGCCGTACAGCCGCTGCTTCTCATCGGTGAAATCCATCGTGACGTTGAGGGAACGCTTGTAGCCGGCCGGCACCATCATGTAGGACGAGTTCCCCCGGAAGTGGATGCCCGCACCCGGGTACGCCTTGCCGTCCACCGTGATACGGGCAGGCACGTCGACGTCGGTATTGCGGAAGTCCGAGAGTTCATTCTCCCAGTCGGCGGATTCGAAGTCGATGAACACGGTGCGGAGGATGCCGGGATCATACAAGCCTGCCTGGGGGTGGTTCTTCACCTGGGCCGGGGTGACCCTCGGGCCGGGCTTCGGCGGGTCGAGGCGCCGTCCCATCCCGGGAGGCGGGCCGAACGAGCGAGGGCCGAAGCCCGCCGCCGCATCCTTCTTGAGGGACTCCCGGGCGGCCGAACGCTCCGCCAGATTCAACCGGCCGTCGCCGTCCCGGTCGAACTGCTTCACGAGCTTCCGTTCCTGACCCCCCGGGCCACCGGGACCGCCGGGGCCACCGGGACCCCCAAAGAAGCCGCCCGGACCCATTGGGCCGCCCGGCCCGCCTCCCCCCGGAAATCCACCCTGGGCGGTGGCAACCGCGGGCAGCACGCCCAGGAGCCCGAGGGCCACAAAGGTCGTCGCTCCGGCGAATCGATGCGGGCGTCGAGCGGGCGGTAGAAGCGGATGTCGGTGCATGGAAAGCCCTCCAGCAGATGTGCGGACCGAAAGCTGCGGCGCAGGATCTGGCCTCGCGCTGCGCTGTCCACCCTGGTCTATCCGGTCGTTGTTAAGCAAACGTGAAGATGGACCGCCTGCAGATCAGATGGACGCACGGCACAAACGGTTTCGCCGGATCACGGGTGGTCCGGCGGTGCCTCAGGCCGCGATCTGGGACATCATCGAGGCCGGGTCCCAGTAGCCGCAAACCGACGCTACCTTTCCGGCGTCGTCGATCTTGAAGACATCGACCCCGCGGATGACCACCGGGCGAGCGTCCTTCGTGGTGCAGTCCGCCCTCCACACCACCGCCGCAGCGTCGCCGCTGATGAATGACTCCACGTCGAACTTCACCCGCGCAAACACGGCACAGATGCCTCCGATGTGTGCCATCAACGCCTCGCGGCCCTGGTGGACGCCGCTGCCGACCGGATCCTCGGCGGTGCCGCCTTCCGAGAAGGTGTCCGCCCAGGCGGCGGGATCCATCGCCTCAATCGCGGCGAAGTAGGCCGCCACGGCTGTCTGAATCTGCTGCGAACTCGGCACGGCGCGAACTCCCCCACTGCGGCTGCCGGCTGTTCCCAATCCGTCTGGAGACCCGCTGGACCACGGCCAGAGCTTAGCGCATCCGGGCACTCCGTGACGAACGGATTCTCCGGAGGCGTCGGTCTCGGGCCGGCACGTCTGGAGCGCCATTCTAAGAATCGAGCGCTCCTCCTCATCCAAAAGATGGCATCCTGTCATCCGAAAGTTACAGGCCACTCCGCGCCCGCTATCGTCCGTTGGTTGACGTAGCCGGGCTAAAGCTCGGGGGGCCAATGCGCCATCTCCTCTGTGGCCGTTCGGGAAACCCGTCTCGGAGCGGCACCTTGAGGAATTCGCGCTGATGTTCACAAGAACTGTCCTTTCCCGCTTCGCTCGCCCGGCTGCCGCCCTGGCCGGACTAGTGGCGTGCTGCGCCATCGGTGGACTGCGCGTTGCCGCAGGAGAGCCCGCCCCCGCCCCCGTGGCGACAGGGTTCATGGTCTCCTTCCACGAAAGCGCCCCGCTCCAGGCACGCCTGGATGCCTTGCGGCGCGCCGGCCTCGAAAACGACGCCACTTTCGCCAGTTCGCGTTTTGCCCGCCTGAAGCCGCGCTTCGGCCGGGGCATCGGCAAAATGTCTGCCGTCAACTCCATCGTCGCCCAGCTCCGACGTGAACCCGCCGTGCGCGTGGCGGAACCGGATTGGCAGGTGAACGTTGACTGGACCCCGAACGACCCGTCCCTGAACGCCCTCTGGGGCCTCAACAACACAGGGCAGACCGGCGGCACGGCCGATGCGGACGTGGACGCCGTCGAGGCCTGGGATGTCACCAAGGGCAGCCCCAGCGTCGTGGTGGCCGTGATCGACACGGGAGTCGACTACAACCATCCGGACCTGGCGGCCAACATCCTGCGGGACGCGGGCGGCGCGGTCGTCGGCTACGACTTTGTGAACAACGACGCCGATCCCCTGGATGACCACTATCACGGCACCCACGTCGCGGGGACCATCGCCGCCGTCGCCAACAACGGCATCGGCGTTGTCGGCGTCGCCCCGTCGGTGAAGATCATGCCGATGAAGTTCCTGAGCAGCAGCGGCAGCGGCAGCACCTCCGGCGCCATCAAGTGCATCGATTGGGCTGTGCAGCGTGGTGCGAAGATCCTGAGCAATAGCTGGGGTGGCGGCGGAGCCAGCACCCTGCTCGCCGAAGCGATCCAACGAGCCGAGGCGGCAGGCGTCCTCTTCGTCGCAGCCGCGGGCAACAACGGCGGCAACAACGACACCGCCCCCTTCTGGCCCGCCAACTACAGCACCCAGTTCAGCAACGTCATGGCCGTGGCCGCCACCGACGGCAACGACAACCGCGCCGGTTTCTCCAACTACGGGGCCACGACGGTCGACATCGCCGCCCCGGGCGTCGGCATCCTCAGCACCACGCCCGGCGGCAACTACAGCTATCTCAACGGCACGAGCATGGCCTGCCCTCACGTGTCCGGCGCCGCCGCCCTCGTTGCCTCGCGGTATCCCAGCTTCACCCCGGCGCAGGTGCGCGCCCGCCTCAAGGGGCGAGCCGACCAGGTGACCTCCCTCAACGGTCAGGTTGCCAGCGGCCGCCTAAACGCCTACGCCGCCGTCAACGACGGCCCCTCGGCACCCAGCAACCTCACCGGCATCGCCGGTAGTGCCCGTGTCGACCTCACCTGGCAGGCCAGCGCCGGCGCGACCACCTACAGCGTCAAGCGCTCCACCACTTCCGGCGGCGGCTACGCCGTCGTCGCATCCGGCCTCACCGGCACCAGCTACGCAGACACGTCCGTCACCAACGGCACGACCTACTACTACATCGCCACGGCCGTCAACGCTTCCGGTGAGAGCGCCG
>CAZSRZ010000076.1:0-20849 GCA_964609085.1 uncultured bacterium
CTCGGCCGCGTACCATGACAGGAAGTGTGGCTCGGAGGAGGCCGGCTTGATCATCATCGGGATGCGGAGCAGCAGACCGGCCACAACGGTAGGGAGGGCCGTCGCGGGGATGTTGCCCGCGGCGGAGACGAAGCACAACTCTGCAGCGGATCCATGCGGTTCGCCAGGCCGAACCTGCGCCAACCAACTGCGCAGATTCGCCCCGTCCAACTGACCGAACAGATGCCGCAGGTGCCGGTCGATGACCCGGCGGGGATAGCCTGTCGCTGCGGTCAGGGTGCCGACGATGCCGGCTCGCTGCTCCGGCGCTGCGAGTCGGGCATGCAGCGCGGCCAGATCTCGGGCGACTCGCTCGGCGGGGATGCGACGCATCGCTGCCGCGCTGCCCCGCAGCCGGGCCAACTCCGCTGCCAGTTCCGCCGGGGAAGCTGGCGGCATCAGCCCACCCGGATCGCGGACGGACAACCGAGCACGGTACTGAGGTGGCGGGACGCGCTGCAGATCGGCATGCGCTGCCCCTTTCAGCGGGGGGCGGCCCGCTTCCTGCCCTGTGACAGGATACGGGCGATGTCCGCCCGGCACTGGTCGATGAGTGCGCTGGTCTGCCGCGCTCGTCCGGGCGAGATCCCCCTGCCTCGGAGGGGACCGATCTCGTCTCGCAATAGAACCAGGGAAAGGTCCACCCCCTGAAGGTTACCCTGGGTCAGGTTCTCGTCGACCTCGCGGAGGCGAGCATCCAGCTCCCGCTTGCCGGACCAGAGTGTGCCATCCTGCACGCCCGCCGAAAAGGCTGCCTTGAGCAGCGCGTAGGCCGGGTCCAGGATGCACGGTCCTTCAGTTCGAGCCGGTGCCGCGGGCACGTAAACCTCGTCTGAACTCGCCAGAACGGGTGCAGGGCGGTCGAGGATCTCCGTCAACGCCCCTGCGGCAGCGGGAAGCAGGTATGCCAACGCTGTGGTGGAGAGCATCAAGGCAACCCAGCGAATGGGGATGTAGACGCCACTCGTCGGACGGGCCAGGGGTGCGGTCATTGGTGCGTGAACCTCCGGGTGCGATATCGGCCGATCCCGGTGGCTGTCTGCTCCTCAATAAGGCCCGCGGCACCTCATCCGTTCACAGGGGTGCCGCGTCCTGCCTTAGTCGGAGCCTCGGTGTCCCCGAGGTGGATGATTCAATCCGCCCTCGGATCGGCCGCCTGGCGTCGATCAGAGGGTGAATCCCTTAAGCAGTCGTTGGAAGTTGTCGGGATCCAGGCTGGCCGCGGCGGCGGCTTCCATAGTTACCTGTCCGAGTCGGACGAGATTCACAAGTGCGCGGTCCATTGGTACCATGCCGGAGGAGCCGCCCGTCTCGATGCATGACGTGAGCTGCTCACTCCGCCCTTCGCGGATCAGATTCCGCACTGCGTTGTTGGCGAGCATGATCTCCACGGCAGGGATGCGGCCCCCGCCGACCTTCGGTAGCAGTTGCTGCGCGACGACCGCCTCGAGCGCGTTGGCGAGCTGAACCTTGATCTGGTCTTGCTGGTACGGCGGGAATACGTCGACTAGTCGGTCGATGGTCTGCGGGGCATTGCGCGTGTGCAGCGTCGCGAAGACGAGATGGCCCGTCTCAGCCAGCGTGATGGCGGCGGAAATCGTCTCCAGATCCCGGAGTTCCCCGATCAGGATGACGTCCGGGTCCTCCCGAAGCACGGCGCGCAGCGCATTCTCGAAGCTGTTCGTATCCTGCCCCAACTCCCGCTGATTCACCATGGCGCGACGGTGAGAGTGGATGTACTCGATCGGGTCCTCGATCGTCAGCACGTGGCAGTCCCGCTCGTTGTTGATGATGTCGATGCAGGCCGCGAGGGTCGTCGATTTCCCAGCGCCGGTGGCGCCTGTCACCAGAATCAATCCGCTGGGTCGGCGCGTCAGTTCGCGCAGCAGCGGCGGAAGACGCAGTTCCTCCAGTGTGGGGACGCGAGTCGGGATCGCCCGGCTGGCAACGCCGATCGCTCCGCGCTGGCGATAGACGTTGAAGCGGAAACGTCCGACGCCGCTGATCCCGTACGAGAAATCGAGTTCGCGCACCTTCTCGAACCACTGGATCTGCTGGTTGGTGAGGATGTCGTAGATGAGCCGCTGGATGTCCTGGCTGGTGAGCGCCTCGTAGTTCAGCCGCACCAGCCGGCCGTCGTGGCGGATCATTGGCGGCAGCCGTTCGGACAGGTGAAGGTCCGAGGCACCCCGCTGGGTGCACTCCAGCAGCAGGTCGTCGATGTGAAGGTGGGCGACGGAAACTGCCCCCGCAGTGTAGGAGGCGTCCGCAACCGTGACCGGGGTAGCTACCCCATCCGGCCAGCTAGCCGCTGTAAATGACACGCAGTGTTTCCTCGAGCGTGGTCACGCCCAGTAGAACCTTCTCGGTGGCGTCCTGCTTCAGTGTGATCATCCCGCCCCGGTGGGCAGCGTCCTTGATGGCGTGTGAGCTGGCTCGCTCCAGGGCGAGCTCGCGGATCTCATCGTTGATCGTCATCAACTCGTAAATACCCACCCGACCCTTGTAGCCGGTGGTCTTGCAGTACTCGCAGCCCTTGCCCCGGTAGAACTTGACACCCGACGTCGTCTCGCTGCTCAGCCCGAGCCGCCTCACCGCGTCCATGGGTGGCTGATAGGCGATCTTGCACCGGGGACAGATGACACGGGCGAGCCGCTGCGCCAGCACTCCGACCACGGCCGAGGCGATCAGGAACGGCTCCACACTCATGTCGAGCAACCGAGCGACTGCGCCCGGGGCATCATTCGTATGCAACGTGGAGAGGACAAGGTGGCCAGTCAGCGCGGCTTCCACCGCGATCAGGGCCGTTTCGCTGTCCCGGATCTCACCAACCATGATGATGTTGGGGTCCTGCCGCAGCATGCAGCGGAGCCCGGCGGCGAAGGTGAGCCCCGCCCGCGGATTGACGCCGACCTGCGTGATGCCCGCCAGTTCGTACTCCACCGGGTCCTCGATCGTGAGGATGTTCTTCTCCGCGCTGTTCAGCTTCGAGAGCACCGAGTAGAGAGTGGTCGACTTCCCGGAACCGGTGGGTCCGGTGACCAGGATGATCCCGTACGTTCGCTGGATGAGGTTCTCGAACTGCTCCAGCGTCTTCGGCATGATGCCGAGGCGATGCAAGCCGATGCTGATGGCGCTCTTATCCAGGATCCGGAGCACCACCTTCTCGCCGAAAACGTTGGGAAGGGTGGAGACCCGGAAGTCCCACTGCTTGCCGTCGATCAGCATGCTGATGCGGCCATCCTGGGGAGCACGCTTCTCCGAAATATCCATCGCGGCCATGATCTTCACGCGACTGACCAGCGGTGCCTGTACCTTCTTGGGCAGATTCATCGACTCGTGCAGGATGCCGTCGACCCGGTAGCGGATGCGGACTCCCTCGCGATTCGGCTCGATGTGGATGTCGCTGGCTCCGTCGCGCACCGCCTGACTGATGATCAGGTTCGCCAGCCGGACGACCGGGGCTTCCTCGACCAGCTCCCGCATCTGCTCGGTGCCGATCTCTTCGCTTTCGTCCGCGCTGGTGTTCGTCAGCTCGACACCCTCAAGGTTGATGTCCTTGAGAGCGCTCTGCATCACTTCCTGGGCCGTTCCACCCCCACTGAAGTGGCGACTTATGGCCCAGAGGATGTCCTCCTCGTCCGCCAACACCGGTTCGACATCTGTGCCGATGATCAGCCGGAGCGCGTCGATGGCATAAATGTCATTGGGCTCCTTCATCGCCACGATCACGCGGCCGTTCGGGCGGGAGATCGGGATGGCCTTGTAGCGGCGACAGGTTTCCTGGCTGACCACCTTCACGATGGCGTCATCGATCGGAAAGGTCTCGAGATCGACGAAGTCAACCCCCCATTGCTCGGCGAGGCACCGGAGCTTGTTGCGCTGGGTCAGGTGACCCATGCTCACCAGGGTGTCCCCGATCGCCGCGAGGCTCGGAAGGCCGCTCTGCGCCTCCAGGGCAGCCTGGAGTTGGTCCCGTGTCACGTACCCACGGGTGACGAGTATCTCGCCGAGCATCTTTGAAGACATTGGATTGTTCAGGCCCTTGGTGGGAAAGGACTTTCAGACATAATCCTGGATCAGGAACACAATGGCCCCACCCGGTTTACCATCCGCGGACCCGGGGACGGCCCGCGGATGGAGGTGCCCAGGCGGCGGGGCGACCGCCCGGACTAACGCGGTCCGACGAGCGGGCCCAGCTCCGTGGTGGGCGCGGTCGCCTCAGGCTTGCTCACCGGCACGAAGAACCGATCCTTCCCGTTCACCAGGGTGATGCCCGTCAGCTTGATTTCCTTCACCCAGTAATCGTTGCTCACGGCGTCGCCCAGGCTGACAATCTGGCGTCGCTCACCGAACTTGACGATCGCCATGCTCGCGCCGTCCTCCGCGTCGATGACGCCGGTGACGAGGCACGTCGGTCGCTCCGGCCCGGGAACAGGCGGGGCGGCCTCGGCCGTCCCCTGCCCGGTGCCGGGCTGCCGGGCCGGGCCTGCCACGCCGGAAGGTGCCGGGGGAAGGCCCGGGAAGGGAAGCGCCATCTCCCCGAAGCCCGGATTGCGACTCACGCGAACCATGGGTTTCAGACCGTCCTCACCGGGGCGAAACGCCGGCTTGAATGGATCGGCATTGTACTGCCCCCCCACGGCACCCGCAGGCAACACCGTGATCGGCAGCACCGGTTGTACGGCTGGCCCGGCTGCGCCGCCGCCCGGACCTGCGGTCCCCGAGGCCGTGGCAACGGGGGCCTGGCTCAAGTAGGTGAACCCCGCGTACCCGATCACACCGAGGGCAAGCACCGACAGAATGAGCACTTGTGGGATTTGCTTCTTGTCAAGTTTTTCGAACTTCATCAACGTGCTCCCTGGTTAGCTGCCGGTTGCTCCGGAACTGGCGGTGGCGACCGGTGATACCGGCACCTGGTTCTCTTTCATGACGAAGGCGGTCAACTTGGCCTTGGCGTCGAGGATGGTCTGGTTCGCGGTAAAGCGATCCCGCTCGTCGCGGTGGGGCTGGAACTGCACTTCTTCCACGGCGATGATCTTGGGGAATCGATTGAGCCGGGCCAGGAATGCCTGGCACGAGCGATAGGTCCCGTAGAAGCTCACGTCGATGGAAAGTTTGGTATAGGGCTCCGGCTTTGGCTCCGGCTCCTCACTCCCGGCAGTTCCGCTGCCCTGGGCATCCGGATCGCGCCGCTGTTGAAGCCGGGTCGGTGCCTGTGTCACGACTTCCGGACGCACCCCGACGACCTTGTTCGCGGTGCCGCGGGCCAGGTCTTCGAGCTGCCGAAGCAGCGTGGGCACGTAGGCGGAGTTCGTCACGCCGTTCTCCAGGAAGGCGAGTTCCTGACGGTCACGCTCCACGGCATCCCGCGCGGAGTCGCGCTGCCGGGCGATCTGCCGGCCGTCGGCCAACTCGGCCTCACGGGCGGCGAGGGTGGTCACGGCTTGATCCACCGCCTGTCGCTGGAACCAGACTGCACCACCGAACGTCACCACTGCGGCGGCGAGCATCACTCCGAGGAGGAGGATGGTACCTTTCGTCGGCTTAATTCGCATTGCCTACCTTCTCCTTGGCGGGAGACTCGGGCTGCACGAGACGGGCAGCGACCTCGAACTCCACGTTGTCGAGTCCCTCGCGGTTGGATGTCGCCGTGTAGCGAAGGTCCACCGTCTGGTAGTACTCCTGCTGTTGGGCCAGCCGGAGCATCGTCTCGCCGACGCGGGTCTGATTGATGGTGACGCCGTTGAGCTTCACGGCCTGCGGGCCTTCGGCGTTGCGTTCCACGGAGACGCTGGTCAGCCAGGTCTGCTCCGGGACTGCCCGCTTGAGGCCTTCCATGATTCCGATCCAGCGATTGGTTTGTTTCTGCGCGTCGGTGAGCGTGGAGAGTCGGGGAAGCAGTAGCTCGCGCTCCTTCTTCGCCTGATCAATCTCGTCCAGAACGGGCCGCAGCAGAACGAGTTGGGCCTCGGTCGCGGCAACCCGACTCGTCGTCACCACCCACTGGCCCGTCATGAAAGCCACCATCCCGAGCCCGACCGTCACTGCCGACAGGACCCCGAGCATCATGCCCCGCGCCACGCGGGTAAGCCGCAGTCGCTCCGCTCTGCGAGCGGAGATCAGGTTGATGTTTGCCATCAGTTGTACTCCTTGAGGGCGAGGCCTACGGCGACGGCGAACTCAGGCCCGCGGGTGGTCCACTGGGCCGCGCAAGCAGAGGAGTGGCCGTCCAGCGGGTCCATCACGGTCACACGCATCCCCAGTCGCTCCGTCAGGTAGGTCGCAAGCCCCGGAAGGAGCGTGCCGCCGCCGGCGAGGACGAGATGCTCGACACTGACGGCCATCCCGGCTTCGGCGGCCTGACTCTGGAAGTAGATGATCGAGCGCCGAAGTTCCCGGACGAGTTCGTCCACGAAGGGCAAGGTTACCTGACGCGCCGGATCGGGAGCGGAGGTGACTCCGAACCCGCCCTCTTCAGCCGCTGCCTCCGGAGAGACGTTGACGTAGCGCTTCTGCTCCTCGGCCTCTTCCGGCTGCAGGTTCATTACGGATGCGACACTCGCCGTCAGCGCATTGCCGCCGATCGGGATACTGCGGGTGACCGCCACATCGTTGCCGACGATGATGTTCAGGTCCGTGTAGGTGGCTCCCATGTTCATCATCACCACTGCCTCGCCAGGCCCGGGCAGAAGATGAGACGCCTCCAGGGTGCGCAGCAAGGCGAACGCCTCGACATCGACGGCGACTGGCTCCAGCCCGGCGCCCTCCATCACGGCGACTCGTCCGTTCACCATCTGCTGCGGCGCCACCACCAGCAGCACGTCGAGCTGCGGCGGGACCCCGCTCTTACCGAGCACCTCGAACTCGACGGCGCTATTGTCGATGGAAACGCCGCCCGAGCCCTGCTCGACGTGCTTGGCGGCCTCAAACCGGATCGACTTCCGGAGTGTGGTCGCGTTCATGTCCGGCACCTTGATGGACCGGACCAGCACGTGCGATCCCGAGACGGCGGCGATGGTGTCGCCCACCGACAATCGGTTGTCGCGGAACAGTTGACGAATTGCGTCCGTGACGCGGGGCAGGTCGAGGATCACCCCATCCTGCACCGTCTCCGGCGGCGTTGGGACGATCCCGGCGTTCACCACGGCCCATTGCCCGCGATGCCGTTCCAGTTGGACCGCCTTGATTTGGCTACTGCCGATATCCAGGCCCACTACGCTGCTGCTTGCCATTCTGCCTTCTCCTCGGCGTGGCGGACTGGGCCCAGCATGCCCGCCGCGAAGGCGATTATCGGCAGAGTCCCGCCCGGGCTTAGGGCCGCCGCTTACAACCAACGAGCGAACCTCGTCGTGAAGGTGTAGGGACGGCGAATAATGAGTGGGCGGCAAGGGTGCCGTGACCGTATCGGCTGCCGCAGAGGAGGGCCCGGATGGTCCATGAGACGATCGACTTGCGGGGGCACATCATCGACTCATTGCTCCTCCCAAAGGTGCTGGATGACGTCATAGCCCGGAACGGACACTTCGAGATCGTGTCGCTCACGGTCGGCCGCCGCCGCGAGGAATCCAGCCACGCCCGGATCCGGATCGAGGCCGCAGACGAGGCTGCCCTCGCCGAGATACTGACGCGCGTGCAGGAGCACGGGGCGGTGCTGATCCATCCGGGCGAGGTTGATCTGCATCCCGCGCCGGCGGACGGCGTCTTCCCCGATGAGTTCCATGTCACGAGCAACCACCCGACTGAGGTGCGGAGCGGCGACCAGTGGATTCCTGTGACCCCTGAGCGGATGGACTGCGGAATCGTGGTTGACGCTGAGGCGGGCCGGGCGCGGACCGTCCGATTCGCCGATGTGAGGCGAGGGGACCCAGTTGTGGTGGGGCACCACGGCGTCCGCGTGCATCCCTCGCAGCGGGATGTGCGAAAGCGAGACGTCTTCGAGTTCATGGTCAGCGACGTCTCCGCCGAAAAGCCGAAGGCGCTGGCCATCGCCGCCGTGGCCCAGGCGATGCGCGACGCACGCAGTGCGGGCCAGCGGATTCTGCTGGTGGCGGGGCCGGCCGTTGTGCATACCGGAGCGGCTCGCCACGTCATCCGCCTGATCGAGATGGGTTTCGTGCAGGTGTTGTTCGCCGGAAACGCCCTGGCCGTCCACGACATCGAGCAGGCCCTGTACGGCACCTCCCTCGGCGTGCACCTGGAGCACGGGCTACCGGTGGAGGCGGGGCACCGACATCACCTGCTGGCGATCAACCGCATCCGGCACGAAGGGGGCATCGAAGCGGCGGTGCGAAATGGCGTCCTCTCCTCAGGGATCATGCATGCCTGCGTGAAGCACTCAGTGCCCGTCGTACTCGCCGGGAGCGTTCGGGATGATGGCCCACTCCCCGAGGTGTACACAGACATGGTGGAGGCGCAACGGGCGATGGCTGCCGAGGTACCCGGCGTGGGGTTCGCCCTCATGGTGGCCACCATGCTGCACAGCATTGCCACGGGCAACATGCTTCCCGCGGCTTGCCGGATCGCGTGCGTAGATATCAACTCGTCCGTGATCACCAAACTGACGGACCGAGGCAGTTTCCAGGCCGTCGGCATCATCACCGATGTGGAGCCCTTCTTCCATGAACTGCTCGGACAGCTCGTTTCCGGGTCCGACGAACGATGAAGCGTCGGCTGCTGATGGCCGCACCGAGCTACTACGGGGTGGAGTACGAGATCAACCCCTGGATGAGTCGGTCACGTCCCGCGGACCAGGCCCGGGCCGGGCGGCAATGGAACGACCTGCGGCATCTGCTGGTGGAGGTCCTGGGGGCCGAAGTGGCGCTGGTTGAGCCCGCACCAGGCTCGCCGGACATGGTGTTCACCGCCAACGCCGGGTTGGTGCGAGGCCGCACCGCCGTCATCAGCCGGTTCCGGCATCCCGAACGCCAGGCCGAAGCCGCGCACTTCGCCGCGTGGTTTCGGGAGGCGGGCTACGAGGTAGTTGAGCTGCCCGGCGATTGCCGGTTCGAAGGCGAAGGCGACGCCCTCTCCGTGGGGGACACCCTATTCTGCGGATATCGGTGGCGGAGTGAGGTCCGCGCACACACGTGGGTGGCCGAGCGGCTCGGCGTCCGGGCCCTCTGCCTGGAACTGACAGACCCACACTTCTACCACCTGGATACCTGCTTCTGCCCGCTGGATGCGCAGACCGCGCTCTACTATCCGCATGCCTTCGACGACTACGCCCGACGGGTGTTGGAAGCTGAAATCTCCAACCTGCTGCCCGTTCCGGCGGCGGACGCAGACCGGTTCGGCTGCAACGCGGTGGTGCTGGACAAGAACGTCGCGCTCAACGACGGCTGCCCGGCGATCGAGAAGCTGCTGCGAGATCGCGGATTCACCCCCCACCCCACGCCATTGGACGAGTTCATCAAGGCGGGCGGCAGCGCAAAGTGCCTGACCCTCCACCTGAACTAGGGGTCACCCACCGCCGAAGAGCTTGAGGGCCACCATGCCCTTTGCCCAAATGCCGGTGGCGATCTGCCCCAGCCCGCCGATCACGCCGAGGCCGAACTGCCCTACGGCGAACAGCCCGCCCGCGAACTGGCCGATCGCAATCGGTGCCAGCACGAACTGGCCCAGACCAAAGATGAACCCAATGCCGAACTGAGCGATGGTGATGGCGCCGACTCCGAACTGGCCGATCGCGATGAATCCGCGGGCGACGCGCATCTTGCCGTTCTTGTCCCGCCCGAAGGCTACGTGGACCAGCGGCATCCCGAAGATACGCTGCTTCGATTTGTACTCGTAGCCGAAGCCACGCCAGTTCTGGCGTGTCGGATACGGTGCCCCACAATGCGGGCAGAGGCGGGCCTCAGTGCTCACCTCGCGCCGGCAGGTCCGACACGCCGTCAACCGCGCGTTCTCGCTGGGCTCGGGGATGTCGATTTCGGCTTCGCGCAACATTTCCGCGGCGAGGACCTCGGGCTCCCCCAGCCGACGGAGCACCGCCACAGTCGCCTCGTGCTCGTCCGTGGTGGAACTCGCGAGCTCCTGGTCCAGGTCGATGCGGGCACGGACGAGCTCCAGGACCTCCGTGCGGACCTGGGGACTGACGTGCGTCAACGCATCGCGCACCCGCTCCAGATATCGGGCTTCGAGATCGACGGGGGTCGCGGCCGACGGCTGACGCGCACTCTGATGTTCGAGCATCGTCTCACTCCTTGCTGCACCAGGGTCATGGATGCGGCCCGCGCCGCCCGGGATAGGCGTTGGTGTCGCGCAGCCCTGGTTCCTGCAGAAGCAAACTTTTGTTATCATTTGCGACGGGTGGTGATAAGAATACCCCATCCGTCAATCGCCGGCAGTCGAGCCGAGAAGGAGGCCATCGTGGCGACCCATTGGGTGCCGGAAGGGCACCAGCAACTCATCCCTTACCTCGTGGTCCGAGACGTCCAGTCACTGCTGGACTTTGTGCAGGCCGCCTTCGCCGCAGAGATCACTGAGCGGGTACAGAGGGGAGATGGTGCGGTGATGCATGCCCAGGTCCGCATCGGTGACTGCGTCCTGATGATGGGGGAGGCTCCTGAGGGTGCCGATCTGCAATTTGTTTCGCTCTACCTCTATGTCCCGGATGTCGACGTGGTGTACGCCCGGGCGCTCGCCGCCGGTGGCGAGTCGCACTGCCCGGTCGCGACCCAATTCTACGGCGATCGTCACGGCGGGGTGAAGGACTCCGCGGGGAACATCTGGTGGATCGCCACTCACGTTGAGGACGTAGGGGGCGAGGAGTTGGCGCGTCGTGCCCGGGAGGCCCGCAGCTAGCGGGTGCCCGAGCGGCCAGGCCAGAGTACCTGGAGGAACGGCCGGATCCATAGGAGGAGAAACCCATCAGAACGGCCAAACCGTGGATAACCCGCGGATGGCTGACGGCCTCCCGGGCCGTGATCCGTCCGTTGGACCCCGGCGGGCCCAAGGAACGAAGCCGTTCTACCGGGTGCCGGTGTGGAAGCATCGTTGCTTCGGGCTAGTGAAAGGAACCAAACATGTCCGCCCGGTTGAAATCATCCAGGCGACCGAGGGCGTTCACCCTCATCGAGTTGCTCGTTGTCATCGCCATCATCGCCATCCTGGCCGCCATCCTCTTCCCTGTGTTTGCCCAGGCACGCGAAAAGGCGCGCCAGACCACCTGCACCTCAAACATGCGCCAAATCGGCACGGCGCTCAATATGTACTCCGTCGACTATGACGAGAAGCTCTGCGCGGGCTGGACTTCAGGCGGCAATGTCGCCCGTGACTGGACCACGGACCTGGCGCCCTACATCAAGACCGGCAACCCGACCGTCGGCACCATCATCGGCGGGGTGCGTCGCGACGACCTCTACACGGCCAATCAGGCGTTCTTTCAATGCCCGAGCAAGCCTCCGTCACGTGACACCCGCGGCTTCCGCCGGGGTTACGGCTACAACCACTGGCTGGCCAAAGTCCCCGCAGTGGGGCTTCCCACCGTGACCAAGCCGTCGATGTGCGTGGCGTTCGCTGAGGTCTACGGCGAGGTGGACCGTGTGGTCCCCTTCTCCACCCCCATCTCTGACACGCGCTTCTACCCTGAGGCGCGCCACAGCGAAGGAATCGTGCTCACGTTCGTGGACGGGCACGCGAAGTGGTACAAGAAGACCGCTCGCGAGCTGAATTGGCCGCCGGGGGTGGCCTTCAGCAACACTGACGCGCCCATTCAGACCTTCTGGAACTACGCAGATCCGTAGGAGCCGCCCCACTCTCTACCTTGTTGACCACGGACCCCGCACCAACTGGCGCGGGGTCCGTCTCTGTACAGGCTGAACCTCGTCCGATGACCCGCCCCTCCCCTCTCAATGACATTCTGGCTGCGCCCGCCAGCGAGTTGCGTCCGATCGTGGAGCAGTTTGCCGCGGATACCGAGGCCCTGCGACGGCGCTTCGACTTCGCCCCTTCTACCCGTCGGCTGGTGCGACTGACCGCCCATCTTGGATCCTGGTCCGAGGCGCTGGAGCAGATCGACGACACAGCGCTCGGAGTCGAGGGACGGATTGACCTCGAACTCCTGCGCCATCACGTGTGTCACGGTCGAGTTGCACTGGAGGAGGAGCAGCGCCGGATAGCCGCGATCGCTTCTCTGCTCCCCTTCCTCCCGCTTGTCGAGGAGATCCACGAGAGCCGGCGCGACCTCGAAATCCCCGCACCGACCACCGCTGCCCACCGCTGGCACACGCTGACAACCGCGATTCAGGCGGCTGATGCGGAGCTGCGCGGCGCGGTTGCGGAAGGACTTCCTCCCGCGGGCAGTCTGTGTGCCCGCGCTCTCCGGGTGCTCCAACAGTGCTTGACCGTGTTGCGGTCGTACCAGTCCCATTTCGCGGGGTACGACCCCGCTTACCGGTGGTGGACGGCATCCGCATTCGTTGAGCTTGAAGCAGCATTCCACGCCTACGAGCAGCGGCTGCGCGAGGACGGATGCGGGATCCGCGACGGCGTCGAGGCGCCCATCCTGGGCGACCCGCTGGGGCGCCCCGCGCTGGAAGCTGATCTGTCGCGGGAGATGATCCCTTACTCCCCCGAGGAGCTGATTGCCCTGGCCGATGCCGAGTACGCCTGGTGCCTGGAGCAGATCCAGGTCGCCGCGGCCGAGCTCGGTTTCGGAGCGGACTGGCGGGCAGCGCTCGAGATGGTCAAGAGCCGATACGTGGCTCCTGGAGGGCAGCCGGAGCTAGTGCGGGATCTCGCCCGCGAGGCCGAGGCGTTTCTGGCCGACCGGGATCTCGTCTCCGTCCCACCGCTCGCCACGGAAGTGTGGCGGCTGGAGATGATGACGGCGGAGGAGCAGCGCGTCAGCCCCTTCTTTCTGGGCGGCGAGGTGATCAAGGTCTCCTTCCCCACCGACACGATGTCCCACCCGGATCGCTTGATGAGCCTGCGCGGCAACAACCGCCACTTCGCCCGCGCGACCGTCCAGCATGAGCTCATCCCCGGTCACCACCTTCAGGGGTACATGCTGGCGCGGTGGCACCCGCACCGCCGGCTATTCGGCACGCCGTTCTGGATCGAAGGGTGGGCCATCCACTGGGAGATGCGACTGTGGAACCTTGGATTCCCACAGTCACCGGAGGACCGCATCGGGATGCTGTTCTGGCGGATGCACCGGTGCGCTCGCGTGAACTTTTCGCTCCGCTTCCACCTCGGCGAGATCAGCGCGGCCGATTGCGTGGAGTACCTGGTGGAGCATGTCGGGCACGAGCGTGCCAATGCCGTCGGTGAAATCCGCCGTTCGTTCGGGGGCGACTACCCACCTCTCTACCAGGCAGCTTACCTGATCGGTGGGCTCCAGTTCCGAGCCCTGTATCGTGAACTGGTGGTCGACGGAGCCCTGTCGGATCGCGAATTCCACGATGCGGTGTTGCGCGGGAATCAGATGCCGCTCGCCGTGGTCCGGGCCCGGCTGCTGGGGCAGCAGACCATCGAACGCAACTGGCGCTTCGGTGGTGCGGGATGAGGCCCCAGGCCGTCCCGCGCTGTCTGGATGAAGAAGGACGCGCCCGCCGGCGGGAAGGCTGGGGATTGGCGACCGCGCTCGCCGTCGTAGCGATCGGTGTCTGGATCCGGTTTGGGCCGGGTCTCATCCAGACGTTAAACGCCCCTCGTCAGGTGGCCAGCTGGCACGGCTACGATCTCGATACCGGGCTCATCATCGACGGACTCAAGAGTGTCCGGTCCTGGGGAGGTACCCTCGCCTGGTGGATCGGCACATGGGCTGGCCAGGTACCGTTCTATCGACCGCTCACCTCGTATGTCTTCTGGGCGGAGTGGCACATGTTTGGGGAGGACGAGCGTTGGTACTCGATCCCCACCCTGGCGGCTCACCTCGCAGCGACGCTCGCCTTCACCTTCCTCATCTACCGCCTGGTGACACGCCGGGATGCTCGCTCAAGCGCGGCTGCCTGCCTCGGCGCGGTCGTCGGCGGGCTCCTTTTCACCGGGCTGCTGCTTCCGGGGGAACGCGGCGGCGTAGCGCGCGTGGCGGAGATGTGGAAAAACCAGCCCGACGCGCTGGCGGCCTGCTTCGCGTTTCTCTCCCTCGCGTGGTATCGAATGGCGGTGGACGGTGACCGACGTCGCGCGCCTGTCGCCGTGGCGTTCTATCTGATCGGGTGCGGCTTCAAGGAGTCCATCGTGCCGCTGCCCCTGCTGTTTCCACTCCTCGAGCTGGACAGAAACGATGGGAATTGGGCGCAGCGGATGCGAGGCCATGCGCTGAGCAGACTGCTCCCCGTGTTCATCGCGCTGGTGCTCTTCCTCGTGGTACGCACGATGGCATTGCGCAGCGTGGGTTACCTCTACGGATCGAACGGGTCATGGCTTTTTCGCACGGCAGCCCATCTGCTCGGTCCGCATAGCAGCCTGCTCGACAGCGGCTGGCCGCCCAACGCGGCAGCGCTGTGGTGCGGGGCCGTCGCACTGGTTACGTGGCGTTGGCCGCCCCTGCGCCGTTGGTGGGCGGTCGGCGCGTTGTTGATCAGCGGGACGGCTCTCATCGGACTGGCGGGAGGGCTGACAAACGGGACTTTGAGGCCCAGTGAAGCGCTCACCGCCACCGGATGGCTGACCGGGATCCTCATTCTCTTTCAGGGCGTGGGGCCCGGCGTGATGGCGGTGGCGATGCTCCACCTGGCGGCGGCGGCAGTGGTGTTTCGCCGCTCGCCGTGTCTGGCGGTGTTTTGCCTGGCGTGGGTAGGGCTCTTTCTTGCGCCGATTGCCCTCTCGCCCAGCCCCTCGCACCGCTACTACCTCCCGGATGCCGGTCACTCCCTGCTCATCGCGCTCGGGGCCGCAGGGGCGATCGCGGGTTTCAGGCGGAGGGCCGTCCCCGAGCCGATCGCCGAGGCGGTCTGATGGGGGAGACAGCGACCCGGCGTGGAGGGGTTCGCCGGTACCTGCTGGTGGTGCTGGTGGCGGGCGCGATCGCCCTCTGGCGGGCCGGGCCGGCCACCGTCTCGACGTTGACGGCGCCTCCTTCGTCGGCCAGTTGGCACGGCTCCGACCTCGATACGGGCCTGATCATGCGGGGCCTCAGTCGGGCACCGCACTGGCAGGACACGTTCCGATGGTTCGTCGGGCCCTGGGCCGGGGAAGTCCCCTTTTACCGACCGCTGACATCTTACGTCTTCTGGGTGGAGTGGAAGCTGTTTGGTGAGGACGAGCGACTCTACGCCCTCCCGGCGCTCGCTTTCCACGTGCTGGCGACGGCCTTGTTTGCGGTCCTGATCCGCGCACTGGCGGTTCGGCACGGTCTCCCGCCGGAGTTGACGGCCTGCCTGGGCGCGGCGCTCTTCACGGGTGGGCTGCTGCCGGAGTTCCGGCTCGGCGTCTTGAGTGTGCCGATGTATTGGAAGAACCAACCTGATGCGCTCGCGGCGGCATGCATCTTCCTGGCCTTGCTTGCCTACCTGAGAGCCGCCGAGCAGGGGCGCGCCCTACCGACCGCGGCGCTGGTCTGGTTCGTATTGGGGTGCGGCTTCAAGGAATCCGTCGTCACGGCCCCTCTACTTGCCCCCGCGCTGGAGTATGAGGTCGCACGGGGTCGCTTCTCGGGACATTGGCTGGCGAGGATCCTCGCCTGGTTCGCCGCACTGGCGTGCTTCCTGGTCGTCCGTCAACTCGCGCTGGGCGGAGTCGGCTACACGTACGGCTCCAATGACGCCTGGCTTTCCCGGGGATTCGTGCACCTGCTCGGGCCGTTCTCCCCACTCCTAATCGGCGGCTGGGCGAGCATTTCGGCGGCCCTCTGGGCTCGGGCGGTGGTCGAGTGCGCACGGAGAGGGCGTCTCACCAGGTCGCGGCTCGCGGTCGGCATCGGGGCGGTCTTGCTCGGCTGGACCGCGATTGGCGCCACTTCCAGCCTGCTGTCCTCCGGCCTCAGCCTGGGGGAGTTGCTGACGCCGGAGGGCCTGCTTAGCGCCCCTCTCTCCCTGTTCATCGGTCCAGGCTTTCAAATGATCCTCCATGCCTCGCTCTACCTCGCGGCCCTCTCCACCCTACAGCGCGGGTATCTGCCGATTCTCGTGCTTGGCGGCGGATGGCTGCTCGCGTTCCTACTCGTGCTCTCGTTCTCCCCCGGTCCGTGGCACCGCTACTATCTCCCGGACGCCGGCCACTCCCTGGTGCTCGCCTGCGGCGGGGCCGCGTGGCTGCGACGCCTGATGCAGCGGGGGAGGGCGCGGGGACAGGCGGACGCTGACGAACCTCAACATCAGCGTCTGCAACCTCAGCCGTGAGTCGCACTCCTATCCCACAGACGCCCCACGGCGGGGCAAGGGAATCCATTGAACGAGCACCGTCACACGGTAGGGATCACGCGGCGGGAGATTCTCCAGGTCGGCTACTCCGGTCTTCTGGGCCTCGGGCTCAACGGGATGACCGGGGCGGCTGGAGCGGCCGGGGTGGGCCGCCCTCGAAGAGAGAAGTCGCTGATCCTCGTCTTCCTCACCGGAGGGCCGAGCCACGTCGACACGTTCGACCTCAAACCCGGCGCACCCGCAGAGATCCGCGGTCCGTTCCAGCCGATACCGACAGCCACTTCCGGCATCCAGATCTGCGAGCACCTGCCCGGCTTCGCAAAGCGAATGGAGCGACTCGCCGTCATCCGCTCGGTGACGCATCGCAACAACGGTCACCTGCCTGCGACACACTGGTTGCTGACCGGCCGCGCCATCCCCGGCATCCCCGAAGACTTGGGCGTGGACAAGATCCGCAGCCGGAGCGATTGGCCTTCCTACGCCTCAGGCCTGGACCACTTCCGTCCCCGCACAGACGGTATCCCAAACGGGGTGCACCTCCCCACCTACTTGCAGGAGGGACCCTTGCTCTGGCCCGGGCAGTATGCCGGGTGCCTCGGGCCGAAGCATGATCCCTGGCAGATAGCCGCAGACCCCAATCGCTCCGACTTCCGTGTGGACAATCTCAGCCTGCCCGCCGGCTTCGCGGTCGACCGGCTCGATGCCCGCCGTCGGCTGCTCGACTCGGTGAACCAAAGCCGGGATCGCCTCGGCCGTCTGGCCGAGACGGAGTCGCTCTCGGACCAGCAGCAAGCCGCCTTCTCTCTGCTCACTGCGCAGGGATTCTCCAGCGCCTTCCAGTTGGATCGCGAGCCCACTGCCGTGCGTGACCGATATGGGCGTCACCTGTTCGGGCAGTCCCTCCTCCTCGCTCGCCGGCTGGTAGAGTCCGGTGTCCGCGTCGTTCAGGCCAACATGGGCATCGTGCAGACCTGGGACACCCACGCCGACAACTGGAACCGTCTCAAGGACGGGCTGCTTCCACCACTTGACCAGGGCGTGGGAGCCCTCCTGGACGACCTTGCCGAGCGCGGTATGACCGACGACGTGATGGTGTTGGTCACCGGGGAGTTCGGTCGAAGTCCCCGAATCACCACCCTGGCGGGACAGTCGTCCACGGGCCGCGATCACTGGGCCGAGGTGTTCTCATCTGTTTTCTCCGGGGGCGGCGTGCGCGGCGGGCAGGTGATCGGCGCATCCGACCCGACCGGGGCGTCGCCGGCGACGAGCCCGGTCACTCCGGATGACATCGGCGCCACGGTCTATCAGCACCTCGGTCTGCCGGCCGGCACGGAATTCATCGACAGGGAGGGTCGACCACAAAAGCTGAATCTTGGTCGCCCCATCGAGGCGCTCTTTTCCGGAGCCTGACGCCGGTGAGAGACGGCGCGACGCACGGACCCGGGTCCCGAGTGCGTGCACGGCCGGAACGATCATCCGGTCATCCGGCCCGCGTCGCTTCAGGACGACGCCCGGCCATCGTATAATGGTGCGGACGCCGGAGCAACGTGCGTCCGCGGTCGCCGCCTCAGCCGTGGAGCGCGGCTCACCTCACCGCCGAGGTCCGCGTATGCCTGGGATGACGCTTTGCCTGTAGCTACCGACGCCTCAGCCGTCTGGACCGGCCCCTCTCTCTTCCGTGCGCTGCATGAGCGAACGGACTGGAATCTGTCCTCCGACGTGCTGGTCGCCGAAGCCGTGCGGCGTGGCGAGGGCACGTTGACGCGGGCAGGCGCCCTCCGCGTGATGACAGGGGCCTTCACCGGGCGGTCCCCCCAGGACAAATTCACCGTCCGCCGGGAGCCGAGTGAGCAGCACATCGACTGGAGCAGCCGGTTCAACCTGCCGATCGACCCCGAGCCAGCCGAGCGACTGGTCGATCGGTTCGTCGCGGGTGCCTGCCGGCTCCCTCGGCTCTACGGCTTTCAGGGGTTCATCGGACGCGGTCCGCATCGGGTGCCGGTGGCGCTGATCACCGAGTTCGCGTGGCACAACCTGATGGCTCGCCACCTCTATGTGCGCCCCACTGCCGCCGAGCTGGCAGAGCACCGGCCGGAGTTCACGCTGCTCTACACGCCGACGCAGGTAGCGGATCCGACCGTGGACGGCACCCATTCGGACACCGTGATCCTGTGCGACCTGGAGCGTCAGCTCGGCATCATCGGGGGGACCGAGTACGGCGGCGAGGAGAAGAAGTTCTTTTTCTACCTGATGAACTATCTGCTGCCACTCCAGGGCGTCTTCCCAATGCACTGCTCCGCAAACGTGGGCTCCGGCAGGGATGTAAGCGTCATCTTCGGGCTCAGCGGGACGGGCAAGACAACGCTCTCCGCCGATCCGGACCGGCTGCTCATCGGCGACGATGAGCACGGATGGAGCTCCAGCGGCGTTTTCAACTTCGAAGGGGGATGTTACGCCAAGGCGATCCGCCTCTCCCGGGAGGGTGAGCCGATCATCTGGGACGCCGTGAATCGGCCTCACTCCATCCTCGAAAACGTGTGGGTGGAGGATGGCGAGCCCGACTTCTCGGCGGGCAGCATCGAAAACACACGGGGCGCCTACCCCCTGGACGCCGTGGAGGCGATTGAGCCGAGTGGCGTGGCGGGGCACCCTTCGACCGTCGTCTTCCTGACGTTCGACTCTACCGGCACACTGCCGCCGGTCTCGGTGCTGGATGAGGAGCAGGCGCTCTACTGGTTCCTCGCGGGCTACACCGCCAAGGTTGCGGGGACGGAGCGCGGTCTGGGTACGAAGCCGGAGCCGACGTTCAGCACCTGCTTCGGTGCGCCATTTATGGCATGGCACCCCCGGCGATATGTCGAATTGCTGCGCGAATACCTGCGACTGCACAAGCCGCTTGTCATCTTGATGAACACGGGCTGCGTCGGGGCACCCTATGAGCTCGGCGGCCGGCGCCCGCCGATCGCCGCGACACGCGCCATGCTGCGGGGTGCCCAGTCCGGCGCATTGCGGAACGTGCCCAAGCATCGCCACCCGCACTTCGGCGTGTGGGTACCGGCTGAGTGCCCCGGCGTGCCGGCGGAACTGCTTGATCCCCAACGCGCCTGGTCGACATCCGAAGTTTCGTATGAGGAGAGCGCGAGCGCACTCGCTGCGGCCTTCCGACAAAACGTCACCGACCGTTACGCAGGGAGCCTGCCGGTCGAAATCCTGAGCGCCGGGCCGGCATGACCTCCGAGACGAACCCCGATGCTCCGCCTCTTTTGCCGCCTCCTCTGCATCGCTGCATGGCTTCCGGCAACAGGGCTGACCAGTCCGGCGAGGGCACAACCCGGCATCGACCTGGCGCGGCACCCCCTGCATCGGGCTGCTCGGGATGGTGATCTCGCCACACTGAACCGGCTGCTGAAGAGCTCCCGGGGGCGGATCAACGACGTCGTCGAGGGTGTCGGATCCCCTCTTCAAGCCGCCGTCGGGGGGCGATCAGGCTCGGCGGTGAAGGTCCTGCTCCGGGCAGGCGCGCAGGTGGACCGAGCCGGCGGGGGCGTTCCCGCTCCCGTGCTGGCAGCTACTCTCCGGGGCCGACCGGCCGTGTTGGAGCTCCTGCTGGCTGCGAAACCGAAGCTGGATGTAGTGGACTCACAGGGCCGGAGCGTCCTCACCCAGGCCCTGGAGTTGATCGATGAGAACCCGGTCGACCCCACCGTCGCCGCGGGCCGAGGCCGCTGCCTCGAACTGCTCCGCGCGGCGGGTGCCATGGAGAGCGAACCGGACCCGGAGAAGACCGGCATCCGCCTCCGCTATCGGGGAAAGATCGGAGACTCCTATACGCGCCTCTGGGAGGATCCCGACACCGGGACCAAAAGCTCGGAGACACGGACGCTGGTTGCCGTCGGCGGAGGTCGAATGATCTGGCGCATCAGCGGGGCCGAGGCGGAGTTCGAGGCCTACGACGAGCGGAGCAGGATACTGGTGGGCCCCTCGCCGGAGATGCTGCTGCCGGACGAGGAGCCGGAGTTGCTTGTGCCGAGCTTTCCCAGCCAGCGGGTGCGACTGAACCAGACGTGGACGTCGCCCTTCAGCATTCGCGGGCAGGTGCTGCGGTCCACCTGCCGCCTGCAGGGCATTGAGGCCGCGGACGGGCATCGCCTGATAGTGATAGCCGTCGACTCGGCTCGGCCCTGGGATGGGGGGGTTCAACTGGCGGGGGTTCGGCTGCGTGTCGACTACGAGACGGGGCTACTCTTCGATGCCGTGGGTGAAATCCGCCGTCCGCTCGATGTCGACCCCGACGGAACCGTGCTACGCTTCAGTTCGAGTCGCTTCCGGGTCCGCTCCCAGCCGTCGGGATCTGCGCAAACCTGCCTGTGACGAAGGTCACCGACAGGCAACGCAACGCGAGATATGCTCTGCCGGTTCGATGTAGCCGGGCGAAGGTGCCCGGACAGAGGTGAGGCTGATGTTAAGGAAAGTTACGAAGTTCACGGCGATGGCCGGTCT
>CAZSRZ010000076.1:20949-26318 GCA_964609085.1 uncultured bacterium
TTTGCGTGCCTGACCGGCAACGGCGGCACGATCCGGATCCTACTGCCGAAGACGCAGAACCTGGAGAATTGCCGGACGGACCGGATGACCATCCTGATGCTGGCAGCCAGAACCGCCGAACCGGAGATCATCAAACAGTTGCTGGACCGGAAGGTGCAGTTGCACACCCAGGACAACAGCGGCGCCACGGCGCTCTCCCACGCCGCCCGCGAAGGTCGGCTGGATGTAGTGCAGCTCCTGCTCGCGGCCGGTGCCCGCCCCCAGGTGGCCGACGCCGCGGGGTGGACCTCGCTGATGCATGCCGCCGTCAATGGACGGACAGCGGTTGTGAGCGCGCTGTTGCGTGCCGGGGCCGCAGTGGACACGAGGGATAAGGCGGGGCGGACCGCATTATTGCTGACCGCCGGACTTGGCGATCACCCGGACGTAGTCCGAACCCTGGTGGAAGGCGGCGCTTCCCTCAAGCTCAAGGACGCGCAGGGGCGCACCCCCCTCGCGCTGGCGCAACTCCGCGGGTTCAATCGCACCGCGATGGCGCTGCAGGAGAAGGGGGCCGCCCGCGAGGCCGCGACATCCCGCCCTCGCACCCCGCAGCAAGCGGTGCTCGCCAGCCTGCCGAAGCTGGAACACTCGATGGATGTCTTCACGAAGCGCACCGGGTGCGTCTCCTGCCATCACGAGGGCCTCGGCCGTTGGGCGACGGGAGTCGCTCGCTCACGTGGATATCAGACCAGCGCCATGGTCAATCAAGGGCAACTGCGCAAGACCCTGGGAATGATGAAGGGACTGCAGCCGCTGCATCAAGCCGCCCTCGGTGACCCGAAGACGATGCTCAAGATCCCCGTGATGGACATCGGCGACATTCCCCCGACCTATGGCGAGGCCCTGGCCGCCCAGGCGGCGCACGGTATTGCCCCGGCGGCACCTCTGCGTGCGGCGGCGGAGGTGCTCGCCCGCACGCAGCATCCGGACGGCGCATGGCGATTTGGGCTGCCGCGGGTGCCGCTGCAGTCGAGCCACTTCACCATGACGGCGATGGCCATCCGAGCGCTCAAGACGTACGGTGTCCGAGGCGAAGTCACGACGGCCCAGATCGAGAAGGCTCGCGGTTGGCTGGCATCCGCTCCTGTCGTCACCACCGAGGACCGCGCGATGCGGCTGCTCGGTCTGAAGTGGGCTGGGGCGAGCGCGGAGCAGCGCCAGCAGCCGCTGCTCGACCTGATCGCCACGCAGCGACCCGACGGCGGATGGTCTCAGGAGGGGGAGATGGCCTCAGATGCCTACGCCACCGGCAGTGCGCTCTACGCGCTGGCTCAGGGCGGAGACCTGCCTGTGTCGGATGCCGTCTACCGCAAGGGTGTGGCCTATCTGCTCCGCACGCAGCAGCACGACGGCACGTGGTTCGTCTTCAAGCGAGCCGTGCCCGCCAACGACTACTTCGACGCGGAGTTCCCCTACGGTCAGTCGCAGTACGCCTCTTTCGCAGGCACGGCGTGGGCCACCATGGCGTTGAGCCTGGCGGACAAGGCCCCGACGGTGCCTCGGCTGCGGACCACGCGGCGGACGGCGGCCCGATAGCGTTCGGTCCGTCTCCGGACCGGCGACGGGAAAGCAAAACGGGGCCGGCCGTCATCGACGGCCGGCCCCGCTGGCATTCCCTCAGGCGAGAATGTCCGTCACGATGTTGCCGTAGACGTCGGTGAGACGGAAGTCTCGCCCGGCATAGCGGTAGGTGAGGCGGGTGTGGTCGAGCCCGAGCAGGTGCAGGATCGTCGCATGCAGGTCGTGCATGTGGACCTTCTTCTCGACCGCGTAGTAGCCGTATTCGTCGGTCGCCCCATGGGCGAGCCCCCCCTTCACGCCGCCACCGGCCAACCACATGGTGAAGCCGTGAGGGTTATGATCCCTGCCGTCCTTCCCCTGGGCCGTGGGGGTTCGGCCGAACTCCCCACCCCAGAGCACAAGGGTGTCTTCGAGGAGGCCTCTCCCCTTGAGGTCCTTCAGCAGCCCGGCCACCGGCAGATCCGTTTCACGAGCGTTCTTCTCATGCCCGCCCTTGAGGTCCGAATGCTGATCCCACTTGTTGTGGGTCACCTGGACAAATCGGACGCCGGCCTCCAGGCAGCGGCGGGCCATAAGGCATTGGCGCCCAAAGTCGTCGGTCGGCTGCCGGCCGATTCCATACAACGCCCGGGTGGCGGGCGACTCATCGCTGATGTCGAGCAGCCGTGGGGCGTGAGTCTGCATCCGAAATGCCAGCTCGTACGACTCAATCACCCCCTCAAGCTGGTTCTCCGTGGGATTCGCCTCCCGATACTCGCGGTTGAGCGTCTGCACGAAATCCAGTTGTCGTCGCTGCAGCGCTGGCGAGGTGCGTGGATTGCGGATGGCGGTGAACTGGGACTGAGCAGCGGGGGTGCCCTGCTGGCCGACCGCGGTCCCCTGGTAGACGGCAGGCAGGAAGGCGTTGCCGTAGTTTTGTGCCCCACCGGTATCGAGCGTGGGACTGAGAGTGATGAAGCCGGGCAGGTTTTCGTTCTCGGCGCCCAGGCCGTAGAGCACCCAGGACCCGATGCTGGGGCGGACGAACGCCGCGTCGCCGGTGTGCAGCTTCAGGACGGCCTGACCATGCGCCTGGCCCTCGGTGTGCATGCTGCGGATGACGCAGAGGTCGTCAATGCAGCTCCCGATGTTGGGAAAGAGCTCGCTGACGGGCAGCCCTGACGCACCGTACGGCCGGAATCCCCAGGGTGAGCGCAACAGCTTCCCGTCCGGATCGATGATGCCCGCCGGTTGCTCGAACGGGAGTGGGTTGCCGCTTTCTCGATCCAGCCGGGGCTTCGGATCGAAGCTGTCCACGTGAGAGGGCCCCCCACCGATAAAGACAAACACAACCCGTTTGGCGCGCGGCTTGAAGTGTGCCAGGCGCGGCGCCAGGGGGCCACGGCGAGATTCGCTCGCCTGTGCGGCACCGCACAGCGCGCTGAGGGCAAGGTAGCCGAACCCCCCGGAACAAAGCCGCAGCATGTCTCGGCGGGTGGTGGGGCGGATGACGTGGGGCATGGGCAGCTCCGACAGAGCAGGCATCAGTCGACGTATCGGAAGGCGCTGGTGGCAAAGAGACTGTGGCAGAAGGCCCGCCAGGCCTCGGTGCGGTTCGCCTCGGCCGCCGCCGGCGGCAGGGCAGACTCGAACTCCTGGATAAACGCAAGGGCGCGAGCCACCTCCCCTGCGGAAGGGTCCCGGCCGAGCGCCCGTTCGTAAGCGGCTTCGACGCGCACCTGATCGTTGGCGTAGCTCCCGCCGAGGAGCGAGGCGGCAAAAGCCTCGGAGACCCGGATCACCATGGCGCTGTTCATCATCATCAGCGCCTGGGTCGCCACGGTGGTGACGTTCCGCCGACCCATGACGATGCTGGGATCCGCCTGATCGAACGCCTTCATGAAGTCGTTGGTGACGACGCGGAGCACCGGATCATAGACCGCGCGGCGGTTGTTGGAGTAGGTGACGGGGAACTCCCGGACCGGGAAGCCGCTGCTCTTCTCGATCAGTGTCCCCCCGACTTTCGTGTCGAGCGACCCGGCCGCCTGCAGCATCGCGTCGCGTATGGCTTCGGCTTCCAGCCGGCGGCGATTGGCCCGCCAGAGCAGCCGGTTCTCAGGGTCCACGGCCGTTCGGGCGCTCCCCCCTTCGCCGGAGGCCAGGCGGTAGGTGGCACTAGTCATCAGCAGGCGGTGCAGCGCCTTAACCGACCAGCCCTCCCGCGCGAATCGTTGGGCCAGATAATCCAGAAGCGCTGGGTGGCTCGGCGCCTCTCCTAGCCGACCGAAGTTGTCGGGCGTGCGCACCAGACCCTCACCGAAGTGGTGCATCCAGATGCGGTTCACCATCACCCGGGCCGTCAGCGGGTTAGAGGGGGAGGCGATCCAGCCCGCAAGCTGCAAACGGCCCGAGCGGTCCGGAGGTAGCCGGGTGGGCGAACTGCCGAGCGCACTCAGGGCGGTGAGGAACCCGCGCGGGGCGGTGTCGCCTAGATTGATGGTGCTTCCCCGCAGATGGATCGGCACGTCGCCGACAGGGCCATCCGTCGCGGCCATCGCAGACGGAACCGGGCCCGGTGATGTGGATTGAAGCTCCTTGAGCTCTCGTTCCAACCGCTCGCGATCGGCTCCCGCTCCCGACTTCTTGATCCGATCCTGGAGAGACTTTAGCCGCGCTTCATGGGCTCGGGCTGCCTCGACGCGCCCCGGGTCAGCCAACGGGACCTCGTTCCAGTACATCACGCGATCGTTGCGGGGCAAGGTACCGTTGAGTGTGCGGGTGCTCTTGAAGATCCCCGCGAGCGCGTAATAGTCCCGGGTGGGGATCGGATCGAACTTGTGGTCGTGGCACCGGGCGCAACTCGTGGTCAGACCGAGGAAGGCCTTGCTCACGACATCGATCTGCTCGTCGACGACATCCATCACCAACCGGGCCCGGTCCTGCTGCGCCAACAATTTCGGCCCCATCACCAGCAGCCCGGTGGCCGTCAGGTTGCGATGCCGCTCATCCTCGGTGGCTGCGGGCAATTGATCTCCGGCGAGTTGCTCAGAGATGAACCGGTCGTAGGGGCGGTCTTCGTTGAACGCCTGAATCACGTAGTCCCGGTACCGCCATGCGTTCGGGAAGACCTCATTCCAATCCGCGCCGTTGGAGTCCGCGTAACGGACGACGTCGAGCCAGTGCCTCCCCCATCGCTCGCCATACCGGGGAGAGGCGAGGAGGCGGTCGACCAACCGCTCCCAGGCGTCCGGTCGAGCGTCGGAGAGAAAGGCTTGCACCTCTTCCGGGGTGGGAGGCAGGCCGGTCAGGTCGAAGGTAGCGCGCCGAATGAGCGTGCGCCGGTCCGCCTGTGGGTTCGGTCGCAGACCGCGCTTCTCGAGCTCGGCCAGGATGTAGCGGTCGACTTCATTCCGAGCCCACTGCTTCTGTCGAGGGACGGGTACGCCCCCCGGGGAGAGCGGTCGGAAGGACCAGTGCGCCCTGGCCTGACGTCGAACAGCATCGGCATTGGAGAGATCGAATGCGGCGGTCTTACGCTCCAGGCCCCACTGAGCACCTCCGCGCACCCACAGATCCAGGTCCCGAATGCGCGCATCGGAGAGCTTACCGGAGGGCGGCATCTTCAAGGCGTGTTCGTGGCGGACGACTTTCAGCAGCAAGCTCCGCTCGGCATCTCCGGGGACCACGGCTGGGCCGGCCGAACCGCCGCGCAGGAAGCCTTCGCGCGAAGTCATCTCCAGCCGACCCTGCGCCTTCGCACCCGTGTGGCAGCCCAGGCACTGCTCCACCAGCAGCGGCCGTATCCGCGCCTCGAAAAACTCGGCGGC
>CAZSRZ010000077.1:0-25407 GCA_964609085.1 uncultured bacterium
GCGGATCGTGAGCAGGTCGGCCAGCGCCTGGCAGGGATGCTCCAGATCAGAGAGACCGTTGATCACGGGCACGGACGCGTTTTCGGCGAGCTCGGCAAGGGTGCCGTGATCGAACACCCGGGCTACGATGCCGTCCACCATCCGCTCCAGGTTCCGAGCAACGTCTCCGACCGCCTCGCGCTTCCCCATGCTGATGTCATCCGGTCCCAGGTGGAGGGCGTGGCCCCCGAGGTGGAACATCCCCGTCTCGAAGCTCACCCGGGTGCGCAGGGACGGTTTCTCGAAGACCATTGCAAGGGACTTCCCCGCGAGGATGTCCCGGTGCGCCGTCTTGCTGGCCTTGAAGGTGTCGCGCAGGATCCGACCCAGCAGCAGTAGCACGATCAACTGCTCGGCGGGGAGCTGGTCGATCCCTAACAGATCGGTCACGCCGCGGCAGCCGGCGCGGGCCAGCTCGACGCTCACCCGCGCCGCCTCGTACGCCGTGCTGCTGGTCCGGACCCGCCCGACCTGGCTCTCGATCCATCGCAGCACTTCGGCGGGAGGCTGGGCCACGGTGAGGTCGGCCTCCACAACGCAGGCTCGGGTCCTCCAGCGAGGGCACCGTGCGCTTCAGCCGTGCTCGCAGCGTCTCGGTGAAGGCCGTTAGTTCCGCATCGCCTTCCTGGCGGACGATCACCTCCGCTCGCACGCGTTCATACTCCGCCCCCAGTCCGATAAGAACGCGGGCGGCTACGCCCTCGCTCTCGCGGACCAGTGCCAGCAGCACGTGTTCGGTGCCGAGATAGTTGTTGGTGAGGCGATTCCCTTCCTCGTATGCCAGGTCCATCACATGCCGCGCCCGGGGGGAGAAGGTGATCCCGTCCCCCTGCTGACCGGCGGCGACTGTCAACCGCCGCTCCACTTCCATGCGAACGTGATCCAGGTCCAACCCCAACTGGCGGAGCACGCGGACCGCGGCGCAGTCACCCTCCCGCAGCAGGCCGAGCAGCAGGTGCTCGGTCCCCACCTGGGTCGCCTGTCGCCGGATTGCTTCGTCTCGCGCTGAGTTGACCACCCGTTGCGCGCGTTCGGTAAACCTCTGCCACATTGATCTCTCCGCCGCTCCGATGGGTAGGCCGGCGTCAGACGCAGCCGGCGATTGCTTCTTCCAGAATCGTCAGGCCCTCATCCGCCTCGGCGCGCCTGATGATGACGGCCGGAAGGATCCGCAAGATGGTGCTGCCGACCGTGTGGACGAGGAGCCCCTCCTCCTGACACTTCGCCTGGACCGCCGCGGCGATGGGAGTGTTGAACTCAATCGCCAGCATCAATCCCAGGCCGCGGGCTTCCTTCACGGACGGGAAGCCATGAGCGAATGCGGAGAAGCGATCGAGCAGGTAGGCGCCCATCTCGTCGGCGTTCCGGATCAGGTCGTGCCGGTCCAGCGCCTCGATAGCCGCGCAACCTGCGGCAGTCGCCAGGGGATTCCCCCCGAAAGTGCAGCCGTGGTCGCCGGGGACCAGCGTGCAGCACTCCGGCCGCGCGAGGCATGCTCCAATGGCCAGTCCGCCGCCGAGCGCCTTCGCCACGGTGACCACGTCCGGCTCCACGCCGGCATGCTCGTAGGCCCAGAAGCGACCGGTCCGGCCAAAGCCGCACTGAACCTCGTCCAGCATGAAGAGAACGTCGTGCTGGCGACAGAGCGCCTCGATCTCGCCCAGCCAAGCCGTGCCGGCAGGATGGATGCCGCTCTCGCCCTGGACCGTCTCCAGGAATACAGCGCACGTCTGCGGACCGATCGCGGACCGCAGCGCGCCGGAACTGGCCCAGGGCAGGTGGCGAAAGCCGGGAACCATCGGCTCGAAGCCCTGATGGTACTTCGGCTGCCCGGTGGCGGACAGAGCGCCGTACGAGCGACCGTGGAAGGAGTTCTCGAAGGTGAGGATCTCGTGGCAGCCAGCTCCTCGGCGGGCGACGCCCCACTTCCGCGCCAGCTTGATCGCCGTTTCGCTGGCCTCGGCCCCCGAGTTGCAGAAGAACGGCTTGCGGCCACCGCTCCGCTCCACCAGAAGCTGTCCCAGCCTCGCCCCCCAGGGATGGTGGTAGTCGTTCGAGACGAAGGTCAGCGTATCGAGCTGCCGATGTAGGGCCTCGGTCACCTCCGGATGGCAGTGACCAAGCGCATTGCCCGCGCGGCCCCCGGAAACCCAGTCGAGGTAGCACTTCCCATTGGCGTCCCAGAGTCGCAGGCCCTCGCCGCGCACAAACGCCAGCGGTATGCGGCCGTAGGTGGTCTGTAGGGAGCGACCGTACTCGGCGACGATCTCGTCCTGGCTCCAGTCGCGCGGCGACCAGCCGGACGCGTGGGAGAGGGAAGGGGTGGCGGCGGTCATGTCTGGGCTTCTCCTGTGAAACCGGCTACCGGTGCTCGCGCCCCAAAACGAAACAAGACGAGGCGCGGGCCCCGTCTTGCCGTGAGATCAAACCACTTGGGGTCAAATCGATCAGGCGACGTCGGGCTCGTCGATGAGCCAATGCTCACGACGACGGCGCTGCCTGGATTCGATTCTCACCGCGATGGTTAACACGCGGTAAGCGTAGTGCAGTGTGCGCAGCGTTGTCAACCGAGATCGAGTTGCCCGAGCTGCGGCTCGGTCGGGATCAGTCGCACGGGTCCCAACAGCCCGGACTCTAGGGGCTTCCAGCCTGCTGCGGTGAAGAGACCATCCGGACCGCTATTCTCTCGGCGCCGGGCGGGGAAGTTGATGTTGTAGAAGCGGCGGTAGACCACCCCCCGGCGGTCCATGTCCGCGACGCGGTTGGCCATCAGGTTGGAGACCGTGACGGCCAGGCGGTTGTGATCGCGGAAGAGATTGCGGGCGATCCGGAGGCGGTAGGGCGGCGTGATGACGGTGCCCAGGTCGCGGCCATTCAGGCGGACCTGGGCGCTCTCGGCCACCCGGCCCAAATCCAGCCACAGAGCATCCCCCCCACCCCGTGGCCGGGCAAACTCGGTGGAGTAGGTTGCGGAACCGGAAAAGCGCCCAGCCTCTGCGCCGCCGAATTCGGTCCACGAGGCGAGGCCAGTGATGGTGGTCGGTGCCGGCAACACCGGCCCGCCAGCATCGAAGCGCACCTGCCATGGACCATCCAGGCGCTGCCCCGCACCGCCGGGGCGTTCGATCGGGAAGGCCGTGCCGCGCGTGGGCTGATCAGTGATCCGCACAATCCTGGTCTCCCCCGGTTGGAGCTGGAGGTAGACCTGACTGCCTTGCTCGACGCGTCGCACTCGACCAACGCCAAGCGCCCCTGTGAGTGGATCGAAGAGTGCGGCACCACCACCGCTTCGCGACAGAGTCACCCAACCATCCACCGGCGAAGAACGCCGATTTCGCAGGAAGTAAACCCAGCCGGCACCACTCCGTCGACGTACGAAGCTCATCCCTTCCCGGACCAGAGGCTCCCCGACGATCCCGAGGGCGGCGAGTTGGGCAACCACGTCGTCCCCCACGCTGATCATCCCGCTCCCGAGCATCGCCCGCTGGTGACCCTCTCCGCCGCCGGCTCGGAACATCAGGCGATTGCGCAGGGCTGCCGCCTCGGCGCGGCGTGCCGCGAGCCTGTCGAACCCGGGAACCTCCGTCGGCACCCCTCCCTGGAAAACCACGGTCGCCCCGGCGTCCACAAGTTCCAGGATCCGGCGGAGCGAACCGGGAGGCATTCGGCGACACGCTGGGACCAGGATCGCCCGGTAGCTGGATGCCGCTCCGAGGATGCGCCCGTCCCTGCACTGGAGTCCCTCCAACTGACGGTCGGACACGTAGTCAAAGCCGATGCCCGCGCCCAGCAGGGTCTCGCCCGCTGCCTTTGCCGACGTGCCCTCCGGCCCCGCGAAGTGCGGCAGCAGCAGCGAGGGCTTCCCAGACCAGGCATCGTGGATCGGGTAGTAGACGAGGAGGTCTTCGTCCGGCGTGCCCGCCTGGAGAAACGATTGGCAGCGGGTGACGTAGGCGTTGAGCGCGGGGAAGTCGGGCCAAAAGGAGTTGCTCGTCCCGAAGTGGACCGAGGCGTAGAAGAGGTGCCCCGGCCAGGCAGCCCGAGCCGGGGTGTAAGGCGTGCCGTGATAGCAGATGTGGTTGACGCCGCCCAGGAAGTAGAGATCCGCGGCGGCCTTCGCCGCGCCTAGGGTTTCGAGAAAGTGCTCGTCCATCCAGGTGGCCGCCTCGGCTGCGGTCAAACGACGCCCGGAGACGTGGGCCGCGGACGACGCAAATTTCATCCGCAGCAAGTCCGTGCCCTCAGTCTCCGGGATGTCGCTGGCCGCATAGAGATCGAGGATGTTGGCCGGGGAGCCGTGCGCCTGGTTGCGGACCTGCGTATTGTGAGCGCCCGCCCACTCCCGCCAGGGCTGGGTGAACTCAGTAAGCAGAAGGTCGGATAGCGTCTCCCGATAGTCACAGCTCACGCGCGACTGCTCGTCAGGGTCTCCGATCCCCATCAAGGCCGGCAGGTGTCGGCGAAGATCGTAGTTGCGAAGGCGGCGGAAGTGGTCGAGGAACGAGGGCGTCCAGTTGGCGTTGCCGCTGGCATCGTCCACCTCGTAACTGTCGTTGAAGACGGCCCGGAGGCCCCGGCCAACTCGCGGAGCGACCGCCGGGGCAAACGGCTCCAGGTGGTGGGCGAGCGCGGCGCGGGAGAAGTGGTCGATTACGTCGCCCTCGCCCCCGGGGCCAGCGCGTTCGACCAGTTTCCCATGTTGCCCCTCGAAGGCTGCGACCAGCAGCCACTGGCCGCCGGCCGGAGGAGTCCAGTCGAGCAGGCCGTCCGGTCCCACCCGGGATGCCAGATCCTCCGTCACCTCTTCCCCGCGATAGCCCATCAGCGACCGCAGCACCAGCGGCTGATCAAACCGGATCTGTTCCGGGGCGAGGGCCTGCAGGTCGGGTGTGGCCGCCACGGGTCGCCGGAACGTGGAGATGGACGGTCGCCGCCCCTGAGCCCGAACCAACACCTGCTGCTGAAGACGAACCGGCTCCGCCAACCGTGCACCACCGGGCACGGTGTAAGTCTTGAAGGTGACGTTCTTGCAGGCATCTTCGGCGGTAACCCAGGGACCTCCGAAGGGCCAACCGCTCGCAAGGGCCAGATCCACACCCAGACCCAGGCGTTCGGCCTCCCAGAGCGTATGGCGATACGCCCCAAGCCACCCTTCCGACAGGAAGCGATGGTAGAGGCTCTCCTCGCCGCGCACCCCATAGATCGGGGTGATCTCCACGCCGCCGAGCCCGGCTCGCCTGTAGCGCTCCAGTTCGGCCGTCAGGCCTGCTTTGTCAACGGCGCTCCCGAGCCACCACCAGCGGGTCCAGGGGCGCATGTCGCGCTCGACCCGCGGCCAGGCCACGAGGTTGGCCGTCTCCGCCGGCATGCCCATCGCGACGATGGTCGCGATGAGTGCCAGGAGGGGCAGGCGTGCGGGCCGGTTCATCCGATCTCCCGCTCCGGAGCGTCCTGCGCGGGGTCCGCGAAGCAGAGGCACGCGGCCCCGATCAACGGCGCGTCCAGCCCAAGAGCCGCTGGAGCGAGTCGAACCGGGCGTCGCAAGCGAGGCATGCACCTCCGGTTCAGGACCTCTCGGGCGTGCGGCCCGAGCAGATCCCACGCGCCGATCCCCACCCCGCCGCCAAAGACGATGATGCCCGGATCATACGCGTTGACGATCGAGACCAGCCCGAATCCGATGTACCGACCTACCAATCGCCAGACCGCGATGACTACCGCGTCACCGCCGCGTGCCCGCGCGGCCAGCTCCGCGGCGTCCAGTGACTCGCCTAACTCCGCGCTCGCCCTCCTGGAGACCGCCCGGCCGGAAGCCAGCGACTCCAGGCACCCATGGCCGCCGCAATCGCAGGCCGGCCCCCACTCCACCATGATCGGCAGGTGGCCGAACTCGGCCGCGGTCCCGGATGCACCTCGGAAGATCTTGCGGTCGATGACCACCCCGCCCCCGATCCCCGTGCTGATGGTCAGGTAGACGACAACGCCAGTCCCCACCCCCGCTCCGAGCAGCGCCTCGGCGAGAGCGCCAGCGTTGGCATCGTTGTCGCCCTCCACCGCAACGCCGAACGCATCCGCGAAGACGTCCCGCAGCGGCACCCCTTCGAGCTCCGGAATGGTGGGCGCGCACCGCATCGTCGGGCCGCCTCGATCCACGGGGCCTGGGAGCGAGAGCCCCACCCCAGCCAGGACGGGTGCCCCCGCCATGTGGTGCACCTCGCCGCCGAGGGCAATCAGCGCCCCGGCGACATCGCCCGTCGACCGAATATCGGCGGTCGCAACGGTGCGCGAGTACAGGACACTCCCCGCCTGATCGACCAAGCCGACTGCGGTCTTGGTGCCGCCGAGATCGAAGGCGAGGTAGGTCTGCTTCACGGGCGCATCTCCGGTATGGGCGGCAGTGCATCCCCGGAAGCAGCGGATCCCCGCCTCACGAAGACCTTCTCGACCGGCCCGGTAAAGGCATCCATCCAGGCGCCGTGCCGGGAGAGGGACTGCGCCAGGTATCCCGTCCGGGAGGTGAGGACCACATCGACTCCGCGCCGATCCAGCACCTGGTCCCATCCGGTCTGGACGTTGTGGATGTGCATCTCGTCCTCAAATGCTCGTGTCGGGTAGTAAACCTCGGCACGGCCGTCCACGAAGACGGGGCGCTTACCGTAGAGTCGCCAGATCAGATACCCACCCCAGATGTAGTCATTGTAGATCCGACCGGGCCAGGCGCCACGCTCCATCTCCCGGACCGCCGCCTCGGGAAAGTTCGGCCGCCCGATCGCATAGTCCACCCACGATGCAGGCGCGAGCAGAGCGCTCGGGTGGGCCGATGAATCCCACTCAGAGGCGCGGGGCAGCACCAAAGAAAGATGACCCACCAGCAGCAGCACCAGACACCAGGCAGCCACAGCCCGGACGGCCGGGGCTATCGCGGGCACCAGGATCCGTTCCGTCATCCGGGTGTCGCGCCAGAGTTCGGCGACCCCCGCCGCAATCACGGGCGTGGCAACGATGGCGAAGGGGACGGTGTTCCGCTGACTGATCAGGGCCGCATAGCCGCATGCGGTCAGCACCAACGCCTCGCCCACACGGCGGGGCGACGGCCGACGGACCAGCGCAACTCCCAACAGGGAGAGGAGAACCAGCATGAAGGCCCGCATCTCCGCGCTGTGAAAGTTCGGCGCAAACCACTCGCTTATGTAATCCCGCACCTCCGGATGCCCCAGCACCTGGAACGGGTAGAGGTAGACATGGAATCCATTGGGGTTGACCGCCACCGCGACCAGCGAGGCCAGGCCCCCCAGCGCCAGTTTCGGCAGGCCCGTGGACCGGCCTTCCGGCAACAGCCCGCCCAGGGCATCGCCGCCGATCCAGAGCCACACCAGCAGCAGCCCGACAACCACCCCCCCGTGCAGGTTGCTCCAGAGGATCATCACCAGCGGCAGGACCAGGGGGAGTCGGCGGCACCTCCCCTCACGGTACTCGTGGAGCCCCCACATCAGCGTCGCCAAGAGAATGAAGGTCATCATCTGCGGGCGTAGATCCGCATAGTTGCGCATCACCCAGGCCGTCCCGAGTCCGGCCGCAATCCCAAGCGCCAGGCTGCGTGTCCGCGACGCGGCATGGGCCATCACGATCCCACAAGCCACCACAGCCAGCCCGCACTTGTAGGCCAGCAGCATCCATGCCGGAGCCCGTGTCGCCAGAAGATAGAAGAAGACCTCCGTCAGCCACTCGTGCACGACCCAGGGCTGGCCCGCGGCGGTCCAACTGAAGGGATCCCGGCTGGGGATGCCGCCAGAGCGCACGATCAGTTCCCCCGTCTTCGCCTGCCACCAGAAATCGACCACATTGATTGGAAACAGGCACGTGAAGAAGACCACGACGAGCGCGAGGCCCACCGCCACGTAGAGGCCGATCGCGGCGATTGCCGCGGCCAGACCGCGGAGCGGGGCGGCCATCGGCTCGGTTTCCGTCATCGGGACCGCGTCACGCATCGCAGCTCACTGGCCTCACTGGAGGGCGGCGATTGCCCCCGCGGTGTATGATTCTTTGCCAACGGCACTGTCGCCTGTTCCCAGTCACCACGGACCCACCTTATGCACGCGCACCAGTACACTGGCGACGGACGGCTTCGCCTGGATCAGGTCAACCCGTCCGGAACCCCGGGGGCAACAAAAGAGGAAGCTGCGGCCCGAACCGAGGCGCTGGCGACCGAACTAGCGGCGCTCGAAGACCTGCTTTACTTCGCGGGATCGCATTCCCTGCTGGTACTCTTCCAGGGGCGGGACACGAGCGGAAAAGATGGCGCGATCCGGAAGGTGCTCGACACCTCCAACGCCCAGAGCACGCGCGTGGAGGCCTTCAAGGTGCCCACGGAAGAAGAACTCGCCCACGACTTCCTCTGGCGCGTCCACGCCCGGACGCCGCGCAAGGGATCTCTGGTGCTGTTCAACCGGTCGCACTACGAAGACGTGCTCGTTGTGCGAGTGCACGGGCTGGTCCCCGAGCATATCTGGTCCACGCGGTACGCCCACATTCGGCACTTCGAAGAGCTGCTGATCGACTCCGGCACCATCCTCGTGAAGTTCTTCCTCCACATCAGCAAAGAAGAGCAAGAGCGCCGACTCCTGGAGCGCGAGCAAGAGGTGGAAAAGGCGTGGAAGCTCTCCGCCGGAGACTGGCGCGAGCGAGAATTCTGGAACGACTATACGGCGGCGTACGAGGATGCACTGGCCAAGACCGCGACCGAGAAAGCCCCGTGGACCATCGTACCGGCCAACCACAAGTGGTATCGCAACCTCGTCGTCCTGGAAACGATCGTCGCCGCCCTGACACCCCACCGCCAGGGCTGGCTCGACCATCTGCGGGAGATCGGCATCGAGCGCATGGCCGAGATACGGCAGTTCCGGAAGCTACCGGCCGTCGGCTGAGGCGGGCAGCAGACCCCGGCGGTGCATGAGTCAGTGCGGTTCCACAACCTAGTGCTCAGAGAGGGGGCAGAAGATGACCTACATCACCATCCGCGTGGTCGGGCAGGACGGACGCCCGAAATCGCAGGCGAAGGTGCAGATCGGCAAGGACTCGATACTCGGCGGATTGAGCCAGCCCGCCTACACGGACGCGGACGGCGAGGCCGAGATCGGTTGGGACCACGGTTCACCCATCGTCATTTATGTCAACGGCGCGGTCGTCCGTAAGAATCAGCAGGTGAAGTCTCACTTCACGATCTCGGCGTGATGAGTCTTTGAGCCGTTTCTTGGCCCAAATGGGAGGCGCTATGGCTGAATGTCCTCAGTGTTCCGGAGGCGAGATTCACTGTGTTCAGTGTTACGGCTCCGGCCGCCACGGCAGCTACTCCGATTCCGACCCGGAAGAATGTGCCCACTGCGGCGGGACTGGCCGGCAAACCTGTCCCGTCTGTGGCGGCTCGGGCGAGGTAACCGACTGACTTTCCGCCTATGGGCTGCACCGGCGGCGAGAGAGTCCTACCCGCTCGGGGCGGGCAGCTCTATCCGTTCTCTCAGCACCGGGTTGGGCCGGTAGAGCACGAAGGTGCCGCCGACCACGCCCACCAGAACGCACCGCGCCTGCGTGGACATCCTGGATGCCAGCTCTTTCGCACTGTCGGTGGAGGTGTTGAGCACCCGCACTTTCACCAGTTCGCGGGTGCGCAGGGCGTCTTCGAGGGTGGAGTACGTCCCCTGGGTGAGACCCGCATGCCCAATCATCACCTGGGGCCGCAGGTTCTGACCGAGGTGGCGGAGGTAGGCGATCTGGCGGGTGGTGAGTTGCTTCATTGATACCGTGGCAGGTGGCGGGAACGTCATAATACCACACCGATTTCCGCTTCATGGGGTCGTCCGACTGCCCAGCTCGGGAGCTGTCCCCCGATCGCCTGCCCGAGCCCACCCGCCGCCGGGTGTATTCCCCCATCTTGCTCGCACTCTTCATCCCCTCCAACCGTGACCCAACCAGACCCTGACCTCATCGTGGATGCCGAAGAATCGGGTTGCGGCGACCTGGTCGTGCTGCTGATGCGCTCAGTCCGCAAGGTGGATGCCGGACAGACGGTCCTGCTTATCGCCAGAGACCCGGGGGCCGCAGCGGATATACCAAGCTGGTGCCGCCTCACCGGGAATGGCTTGCTCCTCGGACCGGAGGATCTCGGCGAGCACCACTACCTCCTTCGCCGAAAGACGGCGTCGTGACCCCAAGAGCGAAAGGCTGAACTATGCCCGGGAAGCTAATGATCTCCCTCTCCTGTGCGAAGGACAACACGGACAAGGCGACCGTCGCCTTCGTGGTTGCGAACGCCTCGGTGGCTTCGGATGTCGAGACCATCGTCTTCCTGAGCACGGAAGGGGTACGGCTGGCGCAGTCGGGCTATGCGGACGACGTGCACGAGGAAGGTTTCAAGCCGCTCAAGGAGTTGATGGACGACTTCGCCGAGTTCGGCGGCACGATCTATGTCTGCTCGCCCTGCTTCAAGAAGCGGCGGTTAGACGCGGATAACCTGGTCCCCGGTGCCGTGATTGTCGGCGGCGCAAAGGCTGTCGAATTCCTCGTAGGTGGGGCGAGCTGCCTGAGCTATTGAGCGGGCGCGACGGGATGGAGCCCCTGCCGCACGAGGACGGCTTCTCCGTCATCGGCGTCACCCCGGACGCGGTGGTGGATGGGGGCGACCTCGACTGCGGCTCCGGGTTGTTGTTGATCATCCGCAAGGCAATGAACCGCCTCGACCAGGGGCAGGTGCTGGAAATCGACAGCACGGAGATCAGTGTTCGCGAGGATCTCCCCGCGTGGTGCCGCCTCACGCAGAATGAGTTTCTGACTGCCCTCGACGCCGGCGCTACCATCCGCTACCTGGTGCGGAAGGGTCCCGGCACCTCGGCCTGGGGGACGCCGGACTGGGGCGTGCGCCTCCCCCGAAGGCCCGGCGGCCGGGTGGACATCCGCGATTGGTTCACCGGACGCGTCGGCGTGGTTCCGGAAAACGCCCCCACCTACCTCGGCTTCGTCCCGAGGGGTGCCGTCGCCGAGCCGGGCATGCCGGACTACGGCTTCGCCATCAACCGCCGCGAGGAAGTATGGGCGGACAACATCAGCGACCTCTACGAGCAGGCGAAGGGAGCGCAATGGGACGCCTCGACCTCGATCGCCTGGAGCGATCTACCGGCGCTGGACGAGGATCTGGAGCGTGCCGTCTGCCAGGTGATGACCTTCCTCGCCGAAAATGAGTACTCTGCCCTCTATATCCCCAGCAAGTTCCTGCCCCGCATCAATCCACAGTTCACGGAGGTCGTGCTCTTCCTCGCCACCGTGGTCAACGACGAAGCGCGTCACATCGAGGCCTTCACCAAGCGCGCAATGGCGAACGGCGGGGGGCTGCAGTACGCTTCCGCCGCCACCGAGTGGTCGCTCTATAGCCTCCTGATCCAGGAGGACTACTTCAATTCGAGCTTCCTCCTCCACGTGCTGGGAGAAGGTACGTTCCTCGACCTGCTTCGCTTCTGCGAGGAGCACTCACCCGATGCCGTCACCCACGACATCGTCCGCCGCGCGCGCCAGGATGAGGCGCGGCACGTGGCCTACGGCGTGGCGCACCTCAAGTATCAGCTCGAGCGCGAACCAGGCAGCCTCTCCCGGCTCCTTGAGGCCGTTGAATCGCGGGCGGACGCCATTGCCGCCACCACGGGCGCAACACCCTTCGTGATGGAGGCACTGGCGGTCCTCGCCGGCGGCGGCGCCAGGCCGGCGCAGATGTCGGCGGGCGTCGAAAAGGTCCGCTCGCTCTACACGGCGATGCACGAAAACCGCATTCAGCGCCTGACCCAGGCCGGGGTTCCGGCCGATCTGGCCAGGAAGATGAGCGACCTCCACACGCCCAACTTCATGTAGCCGACACCGAGGATGATTGCCCCTGGAAGTCGAAGTTCGGAACGTGCCCGCCGGACCGGGCCGCCTGCGACAGAGGATGACCACGATGAGACGCCGACGACTCTACTTCGCGATCCCGGTGATCGGCGCACTCGCTGTCGCGATCGGCTCGCTCAGCGTGCGGGCGCAGGCGCGCGGGCTCGACATCTACTTCATCGATGTGGAGGGCGGCGCGGCCACGCTGACGATCACCCCCTCCGGCGAGTCGATTCTGGTGGACTGCGGCTGGCCGAAGCTGAACGGGCGCGACCCAAAACGCATTGAGAGCGTCGCCCGCTACGCGGCCGGCCTGGGCCGCATCGACCACTACGTGACGACGCACTGGCACACCGACCACTACGGCGGCGTCGCCGATCTGGCCCGGCTGATCCCGATCGGCCGCTACTGGGATCGCGGCATTCCGGCACAGGCGACCGACGGCGCAACGGACTTCGGCGAGTTGATTGCCGCCTACCGGACCGCGACAGGCGGTAAGAGCACCACTGTCGTGCCCGGCGACCGGCTGGCGCTTCGCCCCACCGGAGTGCCGGTGGAGATGCAGGTCGTCGCCGGGCAGGGGAAGGTCATGGGCGAGGGCGACTCGCCGCTGCCTGTCACCTGCAGCCGTCACGGGGCCGCCCCCGCCGCGGACGAAAGCGACAACATGCTGAGCCTTGCGCTGCTGCTGAAGTTCGGCCGCTTCCGGATGCTGAACTGTGGCGACCTGACCTGGGCGATTGAGCATAAGCTCGTCTGTCCCAAGAACCGCATCGGCAAGGTTGACCTGTGGCAGGTGACCCACCACGGCTGGCACGCGAGCGGCAACCCGGCCCTGGTTGAAGCGACAAAGCCCCGCGTGGCGATGATGGTCAACGGTGCCCGCAAAGGCGCGTCTCCGTCGGTTGTCCGGATGTGCAAGAGCGCGCCCTCGATCGAGGCGCTCTACCAGCTTCACATGGCCCTCGGCAACAACCCGGACGACAACACCTCGCCAGAGCGGATCGCCAATCTCGATGAGAAGTGCTCCGGAGAGTACTTCCGGGTGCGAGTAGCGCCGGACGGCGAAAGCTACACCGTCTACAAGGGCAACAGCAGGCCGCTGCAGACCTTCATGACGCGGTAGGAACCGGGACCGCGGGCGTCAGTCGGGAGCATCCAGGATCACCTGCAGCAGGTGGCCTCCATAGATGGCCAGCTTGTGCTCGCCGATTCCGTAAATGTCGCGCATCTCGGCAAGCGAGCGAGGCTTGCGTGCAGCCAGATCACGCAGTGTCCTGTCCGAAACAACGACGAATGCCGGGACGCCGGCCTGCGCGGCGAGTTCCTGGCGCAGCCGGCGGAGTCGCTCGAAGAGGGCCGCGTCGTAGCCCGTTCCGTCTCCCGGAGCGGAGCCACTGTCGGTAGTCGCGCTCGGCAACTCGCGAACGCGGGGGATATTTACCGTTGCCCGGCCATGCAGCACTGCGTCGGCCGCGCTCCCCAGACGGACCACGCCAATGGCCTGGTCTCGAACCAGCAGCCCCTGCCCCACCAACTGGCGGACCACGCTCCGCCACTTCTCCTCGGAAGCGGCCTTACCGCTGCCGTGCAGCTCGTGCTCGTGGTGTCTCCACTGGAGAACCCTGGCCGCGCGGGACCCCCTGAGGATGGCGATCAGATGTGCCGGCCCGTAGGCACTGCGAAGTGTGCCGACGAGGCGGAGGAAGAGCACCGCGAGGTCCGTGACGTCTTCCATTTCGCGGTAGACGCCGGCCGATCGGCAGTTGTCACACTGGCCGCAGTTCTCATGCGGCCACTCCTCGCCGAAGTAGGGGAGCAGCACCCGGCGTCGGCACCCGAGCGTCTCGGCGAACTCAAACATCGCGCCCAGCCGGATGCTGCGCCCCACCGCCTGACCCGGATCGCCCTGCTCAATGTGGCGGCGAGAAAGCACCATGTCCGCCGACGAGTAGAGCAGCAGGCAGTCCGCAGGGGCGCCGTCGCGACCCGACCGGCCAATCTCCTGGTAGTAGCTCTCCAGGCTCGCCGGCATGTCATGGTGGAGGACGAAGCGTACGTTCGGCTTGTTGATCCCCATGCCGAACGCAATCGTCGCGACGATGAGGTCCGCCTCGTCGCGCGAAAAGGCCCGCTGGTGAGCTCGCCGGACCCGCTCGTCCATCCCCGCGTGATAGGCCAGCGCGGAGTGACCCGCCCGGCGCAGATGTTCCGCGATTTCCTCGGTTCTCGCGCGAGTGCTGCAATAGACGATCCCGCACTGACCTCCCCTGTCCTTGAGGAAAGCCTCGAGCTGTCCGAACCCGCGCTGCCGCTGTTCCGCGGCGAGAAACAGGTTTTCCCGCTGAAAGCTGGCCGTATAGACCTTCCCGGCCGGAATGCCCAGGATCTCGCGGATGTCGTCGCGCACCCTGGGGGTGGCGGAAGCCGTCAACGCCAGGCAGACACTACCGGGCATCCGGCGGCGGAGGGGACCGAGCTGCCGGTATTCGGGACGGAAGTCGTGCCCCCAGGATGAGATGCAGTGCGCCTCGTCGACCGCGAGGCAGGCCACGCCCCGATCCTGGATCAGGAGCTGGATCTCCGGCCGGAGCAACGTCTCCGGCGCCACGTAGAGCAACCGTGTCTCACCGCCGCGGACAGCATCCATCTCCTGAACGTACGTCTGGTGGTCGAGCGAGCTGTTCAGGTAGGACGCCCGCACGCCCATAGCCCGGAGCGACTCGACCTGGTCCTGCATCAGGGAGATCAGCGGAGAGACGACCACCGTCAGTCCCTCCAGCAGCAGCCCGGGGAGCTGATAGCAGAGGCTCTTTCCGCCGCCGGTCGGCATAATGAGCAGGGCGTCTCGCTGAGCGAGAACGTCCTGTATGACCTTCTCCTGGAGCGGGCGGAACGAATCGTAGCCGAAGACGCGCTTCAGCAACCCACGGGCGCGCAGCAAGTCGGCTGCTTCCCTAGCGCCCACGCCAGGGCAGCTCATCGGCTCCGAGCCCACCTCTCCGAACCAGCCGGAGAGCTGGACGTGGCACACCTCCTGATCCCCCGGACGGTCCCTGGCACGCCACCAGTGCGCCAGAGAGACGCGCAGCAGGGTGCCGGCCGGCAGCACCTCCGTCGGGTCCTGGAAGCCCACAAACACGAGGGACGGCCCGGCGGGATCGGCGTAGTGATAGCGGACGCGCTTCCCACGGGTGTGCTCCCGGATCAGCGGCTGATCGGACAACCAGAACTGGGTGCTGAAGCCCGGCAGTCCGGAGTCGGCGGCGATGATCAGGGCGCCGGAAGACCGCGCGCGGGCCAGCCCTTCATACAGGGCCTCGGGCCCACCCCGGACGGGCGGCATGTAGCGCAGGATGTGCCGCGTCGGGTCCGCCAGCACCCGCACCCTGGAGGCGTCCACCACGAGGATGTTCTCGGTGTGTGGCGGTCGCACATGCGGATCCGGCATCGCCTCGATTTCCCACACCTCCCCCACCTGGTACTGGTGCCCGGACCTCTCCTCGATGACCGGATCGACGGGCATCAGCCGCACGCTGCGCCCGTCGGCGTCGATACCCCCGATGCAGGCCCGCGTGCCCTGACGAGTTTTGGCGACGATGAGGACTCGCATCGCGGACCCCGTGGTCTACTCCGGATGGAGGTGGGTCACCGGGAGCTCGAGCGAGCGGGCCAGGTGTTCCACCAGCAGGGAGCGGTGGCAGGCATCGGGCTCCCGCTCCACACAGAGGAACGCGACCCGGCCGCAGCCTTCCGGAAACTCGGCCGCCAGCCTGGCGGCGTCCAGGTGACTCAGCACCTCATCCCGGTAGCCCGCAACGAACGCCTCGCTCAGCGTCGCTCGCAAGCGCTTTTCTGTCTTCTGGAGTCGATCCGCCGCCATTTGGGCCGACCGGACCTCGTTGCTCGGCGCCAGATCCAGGCGGTGCACGTAGCGGATCCCGTGCTCGGCCAGGCGAGCTTCCAGGCGGGCGCGGTTGGCGAAGGCATACTCCGATCCACGCACGCCCCGGCGGCGGCGAACGTCGCACAGCGTGTCCACCCCGGCCTCGACGAGGGACCGGAAGAAGCCCGCCTCCGTGAAACCGTAGACCCCGATGGTCAACAGGTCAGTCAACTTCCTCACCCCGCGAGTCTCCTGGAGCGGAGTAGCGTCCCCGAGAGACGAAGGACGGTCCGCCGAAGAGCGACAGTTGTCCTCCGGTCAGGTCCAGGATCACGTCCGCCTGCGACCGCAAGCCGCCGTGTTCGTCGATATGGCGAACGGATACGCCGTCTTCTGACAGCGTTTGTCCGATCAGCTTGGAGCGGTGGCACTCTTCCGGCCGGCCCTCGCTGCACATCAGGGCAATCCGCTTCCCCTGCTCCACTGCCCTCCGGAGACGCCCGATACCGGCGAGGTACCACTCCTTTTCGCGGATCCGTTCGTAGACCACCTTGCCGTCCTCATAGCAATCCGGATCGCTCGGCTTGCCCCCGAGCGCTTCCCCCTGAAAGACGTAGCGAATCCCGGCGGCCTCGACGGCGGTGCGCAGCGGGTCGCGTGAGAACTCCGGCCGGAAGCGGGAGTACGGGGCCGTGCGCACGTCGACCAGGATCTCGACGCCGTGCGCCGTGAGCGCCGCGATGAACTCCGCCTGCGATCGGGTACCGTACCCGATCGTGTAGACGCTCTCCCTGCCGGCTTCCGAGTTCTCCCCCGCGTCGCGTGGCACTCCCGAATCTCCCTGCTGATGTTCCGCCTGCCGATCTTTGCCGGCTCAGGCTCTCCCGGCAAGTTCGGTTTCCAGGCGTTCTATGAACTCCCGGCTCCGGGCCAACGCCGCACCGCCGAGCTCACTCGCCTCTCCCTGCTCTGCCGGCAGCTCTCGCTCTCGGGCAGGAAGCCAGTCTCGCCGCAGTCCCGCGGCGTGCACCCGCAGGCTGGGATCCTCGGCATCAGTGAGCAAATAGTCTACCACCCCGAGCAATCCGTACCGGCGGTTCACCTCAAAAGCCTCCAGCTCCGCCTGAAGCGCCTCGGCCAGCGCCCGGTTGTAGGCCTGGCGACGCTCGCAGATCTCCGTGCCGATCTCCGTCAGCATCTGGTCGCGAAAGCTCTCCTTCATCTCCACCCAGCGCGGGATTCTCGCCACGTACTCCGCCAGATCCAGCGACCGCCCCTCGCGAAGGGCGGCCCCGGCGTTGATCTGGATGTTCCGATAGAACGCCGTCAGCCCGACATTCGGGTCGATCGTATCGGCGTCGTAGAGCAGGCGGACCTCCACCTCCCGATAGCGCGTGTCATGGACTGCGGGAGCGACCTTGCCCTTCAGATGCCCCCGGACGACCTTCGCCGCGAACTCCACAAAGCGATGGCGCAGCCCCCACTCCTGGAGCACACGCTCGGTCATCGCCGCCCCGGAGAGATGGTGGACCTGACCATCCAGCCCCAACTCCCCGTAGGCCCGGGCGACCCAATTGCTGCGGTCAGGCGGGACGGTCTCGTTCAGCCACAGCCCTTCCTCATTCAGCAGCGCCTTACCGTCTCCCCCGCGGAGGATCTCCCCATCGTAGCGCTTGGTGATGTCGTGGAGGATCGCGGCGAAGCGCAGGACCTCGGGATCCCCGTCCGCCTCCGCCGCCATCCCGAGGGCGAGCGCCTGCACCTGCAGCGTGTGGTCCAGGTAATAATGTCGCCACGAAAAGCCGATCCGCTTCACATCCCAGAGCCGGAAGGTCTCATCGACAAGTCCGGCCACTTCCGTGTAATGCGTCTCCAGCGAGCTCACCTCAGCGATCAGGATGCAGGCTTCGGAGCCGCGGTGATGCGGAGCTTCCCGTTCTCCCAGGCAGCCACCGGTGTGCCCATGATGGTGATCTGGAGGAAGACATTCTCATCCTTCACCTCACTGAAGAACCGGCGAGTGGTTCCCATCGCCGCCTTGCTTGCGGCTTCGAGTGCCGGCGTCACCTGCTCCGCCGTCTGCGTGAGCCGGCCCCCGGCGAACCCGTTCCAGCCCGGCCTGGGCTCCAGGTCCAGCGAGATCAGCAGGCCCTTGGAGGTGGTCAGACACGTCTGATTACGCCGAATGAAGTGATCCGTGAGGGATGAAGGGATCGAGCCGAAGAGAGTGAGCCGCATCGCCTGCCACTCCGCCACGGAGGGGATGTAGGCCTCTCCATACCGGGCGGGAAGGAACGGGTACTCTCCCGGCACCACCGGATCCTGAGCCCGCACGCCTCCCAGCGCCAGGCACCCCAGGCAGGCCGCAAGCACAACCCAGAGCGGTATCTTCACCCGGTTCATCGGCATCCCTCCCGGCCGGTCACACACCGGCCTCGCCCGCCACAGTTCCCGCCAGGGGACAAGCCTTCCTGCGTGCGACGACCAGCGGAAACAGGCCGACTTCCCCCCTGCGTCCTCCGGGCGCCCCAGGTGCCTCTGAGCCAACGCCTAGGCGGGGATCCGGTCCTTCTCCAGCTTCTCAGCGTTGAGCCGGGTGACGTGGGCGTCCAGGTCGACCAGCAGGCGGTCAGGGTCCCGGAAGAACCGATCCGGAAAGAGCGCGGCTTGCTCCGCGTTTCATCGTTCGTCATCCGGGCAGTCCAACGACTCGAGGCGACTCAACCACGCGCCGAAGTGCGGGCACCGCTCGCGCAGCGTGGTCAACCCGATGTCATGGGCGAGCAGGGGGCCAGCCACATTCTCATCGTAGGCGGGGATTCGCTGTTCAATGCGGTGTTTCGGGTGTGAGTGCCGGCCGTGGTTGATCTCCTCCGGCGACTGAAACTTCGCACAATCGCTCCTGAGCGCAATCAGGTCCTTGGCGGGGACCTCGTAGAGCGTGCCGATGCGCTCCGGATCGCACAGTACGAGCGCCTCGAACTCATGAACCTCGACGTACGGGATGAATCGTGGATCGTCCATCTCCTGCGCCAGCGAAGCTTCCAGCGATTCAGCCTGTTCCCGTCCTGTCGTCCTGTCCATACCTTCCGCGTAGCCGGGGAAGTCGCTCGGCAGGCCGTACAAGTCGACCATCATCGAGAAGCGGGCGTCCGGCGACAAGTCCTCCAACATCCACCGCCTCATATCGGCCAGCGCATGCTGGAAGGTATTCGCCAACCCGCCTCGAGGAATGCGCCCACCGCACCGGCTGTGCAGCCCTGTGAACCGCGGCCGGAAGAGGAATACGCCAAACGCGGCGAGGTGGGGCATCAACACGTCGACGGCGAAGGCGGCCTCCGTTTGTCCTTCTACGGTGAGGTAAAGCCGCTTCACGCGTAGGGTCCTCCACCGACCACGTTTTTCTCCCAGATCTCCCCCAGGCTGTATTCGGTGCTCCACAGCTTCAGTGCTTCGGGTGTCAGACGTTGGAACTCCGAGGCCCCGCCGCTCACATTTACGACGACTACGTTTTCCGGTTGGAATTGGTCGAGAAACGTTGGGGATTGGGTGGCGAGAAGAATCTGACTCTTCAGAGAGGCAGCCTGGACCATACGGGCAAGAATCTCGATCGCCGCAGGATGGAGGCCGAGCTCAGGTTCATCAAACGCGACCAACAGGGGGAGATTCTCCGGCGGCTGGAGAAGAAGCGACGCGAGAGCGATGAACCGCAGTGATCCATCCGAGAGCTGGTGCGGACCAAACTCATACTCCTCGCCCCGCTGTGTCCAATTGAGGAAGATCTCCCTTTCGTTCAGCCGGCTCGGTTCGAGTACGAAGTCGCCAAAGCCGGGCACCATCTGACGCACCGCCGCAACGATCCGCCGATAAGCCGTAGGGTGTTTCTCCTGGTAGAGGTAAAGCACGGAAGCCAGGTTTCCAGCGTCAGGCTGCAGGAATCGGTTGGCTTCAACGTAGCTCGATTGCCGGACAGCGCTGACCTCGGAGGTATCGTGGAAATGGAACAGCCGACATCTTCTCAGCAGCCCGAGGACGACGACGGCGGTCGAGTCACCATCCTCCGCCGCATGCATCAGGTTTGATTCGGAATGGCCGCTGCCTAGAGGAACCGGCCTCGGGTGGATGTTGCCCCGGCGCAGAAACTCGACGCGCTCTTCGGTGAAGATCAGGGCTCCACCGGCAGCGGCTGCCCATCGGGCATAGTAGCGGTTCTCGCCCCCGTCGGTTTCGAACGTCAGCTCCAACTCAGCGATGGGAGATCGCCGGGAGCCGTAGTGCAGCAGCCGATCCGCGTAGCCGCTCTTACCCACATAACTCTGAAAGCTGGGTGTCTTCGCAAAGAGTGCGTTGATGAGCCGGAAGAGTGACAGTAAGTTCGACTTCCCGGCACCGTTCGCGCCGATGACGACGGTCAGGGGCGTCAACTCGAGACTCTGGTCGCGTATCGACTTCCATCCCGCGACCCGAACGCGCTTGAGTAGCTGCATCAGTAGCCTCCTACACGTGCTGTACGTCGAACGCGTGGCGGTGGAACTCTCCCTCAACGTTCAGGAGCGTCTGGCTTCCCCGGCTCTCCACGTCCAGCATGTAGGAGCGGACGTACTGCTCCCGAAGCTGGGTATCGGCGTCAAGCAAGCTGGACTGCCGGGCCGTTCGCTTCAGTTCGAGATTTTTCGGGGCATCCTGATACGATTCGAGACGCACATACTTGAATGCGCGCAGGTGCCCCTGGAAGCGCGGCGAGCCGTGGCTGGACTTCCGGGATGAAGGTCCCCCAGATAGCGGCTCCAGCTTCGTTGCGGTCACGCGCACACGCTCGTGAAGTTCCCCGCGGATGCGCCCCAACCCTGCGCCTCGGCATGCTGGGTCGACTGGCCTGCAGCCCCACTGCCTCGTCAGGGACGGCCGGGGGTTGGGCGGACGTTGCTTTCGCGGAAGCCTCGGTTGAGCGCCGCTACCCACACGGGCGCTAGCCGCGCGGCCCCTTTGTAACCGTTGAGCCTGGCGTCGGTTGGGGTGACGGCTAGCACGAAGTCGCCGTTCAGGTAGAGGTGGACGCGCTCGCCGATCTTTTTCCAACTGATGCGCCCGGTCTGTCCGCCGAGGTGCTTGGCGAAGACGTCCTGCACGTGGTCGACCCGGTTCTGCATCGTCATCACCCGGCCGTTGAGCGTGTCGGCGGTACGGATGTGCAGGAGGCGGGTGCCGCCGATGATGAGCGGCTTGCCGTCGTCTGCGCGGGCGATGCCGAACGCGGACCCGAAGAGGCCCACGCCTGCCGCCGCAATGATCCCCAGAATCCGCTGTTTCATCTCTCCGCCACCTTCCTGCCGCACCGGCACCCCACCCGCCTCAGGTCGGCCGCCGCATCATCTGCCGCAATTCTGTCGAGTTGCCCGCGTAGACGAGGGCGTCTTCCTCGGAGATGAGGCCCGCCCGGTAGTAGCGAAGCAGGCACTGGTTCATGGTCTGCATGCCCCAGTATTCCCCTTCCTGGATGTGCTGATAGATCATGCCGAATCGGCCCTCTTCGATCAGCTTCGCGATGGTGGGGGTGTTGATCAGCACTTCGACCCCCGGGACCCGACCGGTGCCGTCGGCACGGGGCACCAGCTTTTGGGAGACGACGCCCCGCAGGGAGTTGGACAACCGCATACAGATCTGCGGCTTATCGTGCGGGGGGAACATGTTGAGGATGCGGTCCATCGTCTCGTAGGCGCTGGCGGTGTGCACGGTAGAGAAGACAAGGTGGCCCGTTTCCGACGCCTGGAGGCAGATGCTGAAGGTCTCCACATCTCGCATTTCTCCGATGAGGATCACGTCCGGCGCCTGCCGAAGCACGTATTTCATGCCGGACTGGAAGCTCTCGGTGTCGATGCCGACCTCGCGCTGGTTGACGATCCCCATCTTGTCCTGATGCACGAACTCGATGGGGTCTTCGATGGTCACCAGGTTCTTCGGCATTGTCTCATTGATCTGGTTGAGCATCGCCGCCAGGGTGGTGGATTTCCCCGAGCCCGTCGGCCCGGTGATCAGGACGAGGCCCTGCTTCTGCTTCGGCAGCTCGGAAAGCACCGGCGGCATGCCGAGCTCGTTCAGGTGCGGCATCGTGAGCGGGATCAGTCGGATGACCATCCCCACGGAGCCCTTCTGGCAGTAGACGTTGCCGCGGAAGCGGGAGAACGGCCGGCTGAACCCAAGATCCATCTCTCGGCGCTGCTCGAACCGCTGGATCTGCTGCGGCGTCATCAGCGAGTAGGCAAGCTGCCGGATCTCGTCCGCGTTCAGCGTGGGGTAGTCGGACCGCGTGATCTTGCTGTGGATGCGGTAGACGGGCGGGGCGTTGTCTTTGAAGAACACGTCCGAGGCCCGCAGCTCGTGCGCGCGGTAAAAGACTTCATCAAGATCGACAAGAGCCATCGACTGCTTCCCCTCCCGGACTCGGCGCGGCGCGCCTGCTCAAGATGAACCACACGACTATCGATCCGGCCACAAGGACCAGCAGCACACCACCCACAATCCAGTAAACCGTGCCGCCACCCGCCGCCGGGCTGGTGAGGATCGCACCCTGGGGCACGCCCCGGGACTGGTCGATCCGGACGTCGTAGAGGACGCCGCTGCCTCTGGGCTCGCTGACCACCGTCAGCGGCGGCCGGCGCACCTCGCTCCGAGGCGGCAGTGTGACCTGGCCGCCGAACAACACGTAGACATTGAGATGACTGAATCGACGATAGGTGCTGAGCAGCGCGTCCAGATTTGCCTGCCCCGCCAGCCAGTTCGTCAGCCCAGTGAGTTCCGCTTCGACCGTGACAAATCCTTCCGGTCCCGTCCTGCGGGAGACCTTGACCGACGGCGGCGGTTGCCCCAATTGACGCGCCAGGTCCGCGATGTCGCGGTCGATTTCTTCTCGGGGCGGCTCGGCGCGCACGTAGGAGACGGCGAGGCGCTCTTTCTCGCCGGGGATGGCGAAGATGGTGATCTGCAAGTCCAGATCCGCGCCGCCCTGGGCCCGCGCAGCGGGTGTCCAGAGGACGAGCAGCGCCAGTGCGATCACCCGGAGGAGGATCGGCAGAGTCTTGCGTGAGGGAGACTGGATTATCCGCACGCCGCTGCTTCCTCGGACCCGGTCCCTGGCGGGAACGATTGGAGCAGAGGGGACTCGAACCCCTGACCCTTACGCTGCCAGCGTAATGCTCTCCCAGCTGAGCTACTGCCCCGTCGGCCGCCCGGATTATAGGATGCCGCCCGGTGGCGCGTCAATGCCGGCAGGGCGCCGACGGGGCGCCGGCAGGGCGCTTGCGGCGGCGCATCGGCGATCGGGAGTGTGTGGGAATCGAACCCACCGGAGACAGGATCAACTGCCTCCCACAAGGTTTTGAAGACCTGACGGGCCACCAGACCCGAGCCACCCCCACGGGAATCACCGGACCAGCATACCTCCCGCCTCGCCGGGTGTCACGACGCCGATGACCGAGCGGACGGTCACCCCCTCCTCCCGTAGTGCGAGGAGCAGGGAGTCGAGTTTCTCCGGTGCCACCGCCATCAACAGCCCTCCTGATGTCTGCGGGTCGCAAAGGAGCGTCTCGGCGGTCGGCGGCAGGTCGGCGGCGAAGGTCAGCGCATCGCCAAGGTAGGCGCGCGTGGCCTGCCCGCCGCCGGTGTTGACTCCCTGCTCGGCCAGCAGCATCGCGCCGGGGAGCACGGGAAGCGCCTGCCAGTCAATCTCCGCACCCACGCCACTGTATCGGAGCATCTCGGACAGATGCCCGGCGAGGCCGAAGCCGGTGATGTCGGTGCAGGCGTGCACTCCCACGCGGACCATCCCTCTCGCGGCGGCGGCGTTGAGGAGCTTCATGGAGTCGAGCACGGCGGCCACATCGTCCGCGGCGGCCGTGCCCCGCTTGATGGCGGTCGTCACCAGCCCGGTCCCCAGGGCCTTTGTTAACACCAGGCGGTCTCCCGCCCTGGCGCCGGCGGTTGCCACGATCTGGTCGGCAGGCGCCAGCCCGGTGACGCTGAGCCCGTATTTGATCGTCTCGTCTTCCACGGTGTGACCGCCCAGGAGGATGGCCCCGCTCTCGGCGATCTTCGCTGCTCCACCGCGCAGGATTTCGACCAACCACTCCTGCGGATACCGACGCAGAGGGAAGCAGACGATGTTCATCGCCGTCAGCGGCCGACCGCCCATCGCATAGATATCCGAGAGGGAGTTCGCGGCCGCTATCTGGCCGTAGTCATAGGGGTCATCCACCACCGGGGTGAAGAAGTCGAGCGTCTGGATCAGCGCCTCACCGGAGTCGAGCAAATAGACCCCTGCGTCGTCAGGGGTCTCCAGCCCAACGAGCACCTGCTCGCTATGCTGTCTCGGCAGCCGGCACAGCACCTGTGCCAGGTCCATTGCGGACGCCTTCGATGCTCAACCGCCGCAGGCGACCGTTTCTGTCAATCGGATCATTGCTTCCCTTTCGAGGGTGTCCTCGTCGGCGGAGACCGGCTAAGTGACCGCTGCCCGCACCGCCGAGGCCACGCTCCCCAACTCGCCCTCTGCGATCGTCCGGAGATCGAGGGCGAACCTGCCCTGCTGCACCTTTCCCCACACGCAGGGCTCACCTTCGCGCAGCCGTTGGGCCAGCAGATCAGGGGACCCGTCGTGCCACTCGATCCGCACCTCCCACGTCGGCAGCGACTCGCCCGGCAGCGACCCGCCGCCCACATAGGACCGGCCCGAAGCGACGGTCACCGTGAGAGGCAATCCGGTGAGTCGTCGGCGCAATCGCTGCGCCTGTGCCCGGACCGCCTCGGCAGGGCGCGAAATGGCCCGCAGGGTCGGAACCAGATCGAAGAGCCGGTCCGGATCCCTGTAGAGCCGGAGAGTGGCCTCCAGCGCCGCCAGCGTCATCTTATCGGGGCGCAGCACACGCATCAGCGGATGTGAGCGAAGCGGTCCGACCAGCTCGGCCTTCCCCAGGAGGATGCCGGCCTGTGGTCCCCCAAGCAACTTGTCCCCGCTGATCGCGACCAGGTCGGCCCCCGTCGCCACACTGGCCGTTGTCGACGGGTCACCCGACATCCCTAGCGGGCCTAGATCGACGAGCGCCCCGCTCCCGAGATCAAAGAAAACCGGCACGCCTCTCGAGCGCCCCAGCGCCACCAACTCCGCAAGCGTCGGGGCCTCGGTGAAACCGATCACCCGGAAGTTGCTGGGATGCACGCTCATGATCAGGCCTGTCTCCGCCGTCACAGCGCGGGCATAGTCCCCGATCCGCACCTTGTTGGTGGTGCCCACCTCCACCAGCCGGCAGCTCGCGGAGCGCATCACATCCGGCATCCGGAAGCTTCCTCCGATTTCGACCAGCTCTCCCCGGCTGACGACCACCTCACGCCCCGCGGCGAGACCGGCCAGCGTGAGGAACACCGCTGCGGCGCAGTTGTTGACCACCAGCGCATCCTCAGCACCTGTCAGTTCGGTCAACAACCCGCGGACGTGATCCAATCGCTGGCCACGCTCCCCGCTGGCCGGCTCGACTTCCAACAAGGAATGTCCTCGGGCCACGGCGAGCACGGCCCGCACGGCA
>CAZSRZ010000078.1:0-24803 GCA_964609085.1 uncultured bacterium
GAGATCTTCGGAGATGAACTTGCCGCCCGTGAGGATGGCGATGTCCTCCAGCATGGCCTTGCGGCGATCGCCGAAGCCTGGAGCCTTGACGGCCACGGTGTGGATGATGCCGCGGATCTTGTTGACGACCAGGGTGGCGAGCGCGTCACCTTCCACGTCCTCGGCGATGATCACCAGCGGGCGGCGCGCCGCGCTGATCTTCTCGAGAACCGGGACGATGTCGGCCGCGGAGGAGACCTTCTTCTCGTAGATGAGAATGAAAGGATCCTCGTAGACGGCTTCCATCCGCTCCGGATCCGTGACCATGTACGGGGAGATGAAGCCCTTGTCGAACTGCATCCCCTCCACCACCTCAAGGCTGTCGGTAGCGGACTTGCTCTCTTCGACCGTGATCACGCCGTCCTTGCCGACCTTGTCCATCGCCTGGGCGATGATCTTGCCGATCTCGGGATTGTTGCCGGCGATGGAGGCGACCGCTTCCACCTCTTCAGTGGTATTCACGGCCACGGCAATCTTCTTCAACTCTTCGACCGCCGTCGCCACGGCGAGGTCGATGCCGCGCTTCAGCGTCATCGGGTTCGCGCCGGCGGCCACGTTCTTCAGCCCCTCGCTGAGGATCGCAGCCGCGAGGACGGTCGCTGTGGTGGTGCCGTCACCGGCCACGTCGTTGGTCTTGGAAGCGACTTCCTTCACGAGCTGGGCGCCCATGTTCTCATAGGCATCCTGCAGCTCGATCTCCTTGGCGACGGTCACACCGTCCTTGGTGATCGTGGGGGAGCCCCACTTCTTGTCAATGACGACGTTTCGGCCGCGGGGGCCGAGGGTCACCTTGACCGCCCGAGCGACGGCGAGCGCCCCGCGCTCGAGGGCGCGTCGCGCTTCCTCATCGTAGGCAATCATCTTTGCTGCCATGTCAGTCTCCTCTTGCGTTGTTCAGTCAGTGCTTCAGCTCGTGCTGCAATCGGCCCAACCGCCGGACCAGGTCCTCTGCGGGCTGGGGTGTGCGGCGATCCGCTCGGTGCCGAACTAGTCGGTCTTGACCGCGTAGATCGAATCCTGGTCGAGGATCAGGAGCTCTTCTCCGTTGAGCTTGATCTCATTGCCGCCGTACTTCGAGTAGATCACCGTGTCGCCGGGGCTCACGGCCATCGGGGCCCGCTCTCCGGTGTCCAGCAACCGGCCCGGTCCTACGGCGACCACGGTGCCCTGCTGCGGGCGCTCCCGTGCGGCGTCCGGCAGCACAATGCCGCCGGCCGTGCGCTCCTCTGACGTCGCTGCTTTCACGACAACCTTGTCGCCCAGCGGACGGATATTCATGCGAACCTGCCTCCTGTGGGGGTTACCTGTCAAAACCAGGGGTCGCGTCCCAGCGGGACGGGGTTAGCACTCACGGTATCGGAGTGCTAACCGGGGCTACATATAACATCCGCACAGAAGGGTGTCAACTGCACCACGCCTGCAGCATTCGCCCCCTGCGAGTGATAATCTCGGGGCTCGTTCGAGGAACGTCGCCCGTGCCGCCGACTTCGTATGCTCCCCCGCACCTTCTGCCACATCCCCGGAATCGGGCCCAAGACTGAGCGCCGCCTCTGGCAGCAGGGGGCGCTTGACTGGGAGCACTTCCTGGCCGAACCGACGCGCTTCTCCGCCGCGCGGTCCAGGCTTCCCCAGGCGCTCGACATCGTGCGTCGGTCCCGAGACGCTCTGGCCCGGCAAGACGCGGAGTTCTTCGCCGGGATGTTGCCTTCGCGTGAAACCTGGCGGGCATGGCCGGAGTTCCCCGGCAGAGTGGTCTGCCTGGACATCGAGACGGATGGGGGCACGGAGGCAGAGAACATCACTGTGATCGGCATCGCCGACGGCAGCGGGCTGCGCCAGTTCGTTCGCGGGGAAAACCTCCTCGAGTTCGAGGACGCCCTGGATGATACCGCCGTGCTGGTCACCTACTTCGGCGCGGGATTCGATATCCCGGTGCTGCGCCGGGCATTCCCGCGGATGCCGTGGAACCGACTCCATTTTGACCTCTGCCCGGCGATGCGGCGGCTCGGGTACCGCGGAGGGCTCAAGGCGATAGAACATCAACTCTCTGTCGCGCGAGCGCCGGAAGTTCAGGGTCTGGACGGTTGGGCGGCCGTGCGGCTGTGGCGGGAGTGGCAGTACGGCAGCGAGGAAGCCCGACGACTGCTGCTCGCATACAATGCCGCGGACGTGCTCAACCTGGCTCCTCTGGCCGAGATTACCTACGGCCGGTTCCTTGCGCTCTGCGGCGGGCAGGAACCATCCGCTCAACTCGGGGCTAGTGACGGGCAGCCGTACGCCGACAATTGACTCCGTGAAACGCGGAGATGCCCTGAAGGTGCTGATTTGCTGCCTGCCGGGCAGCGAAGATCTGGGTTTGCCTGGCTATGCCACCCCGGGATCCGTGGGCATGGACCTGCGCGCGGCCGTGACCGAGACCGTCGTGCTGCCGCCAGGAGGCCGGACGACGGTCCCCACGGGAATCGCCATTGCCCTCCCGGAAGGCTATGAGGGCCAGGTGCGTCCCCGAAGTGGGCTTGCTGCTCGCTTTGGCATCGGTCTGCTGAACGCCCCCGGCACGATCGATCCGGACTACCGCGGTGAGATTGGCGTGATCCTCATCAACCATGGCGAGACGGACTTCCACATCCAACGCGGGGATCGCATCGCCCAGCTTGTCGTCGCGCCAGTGGCGCATGTGCGCTGGGTGAACTCGCCCGATTTGCCCGAGACAGCTCGGGGCTCGGGGGGCTTCGGACACTCCGGCGGCTTTGGCGCCGATCCGACGGATGGTTAGCCGAACCGCACCACCCGCTTAACTGGCGGCAGCCCTTCAACGGTGATGGTCACCGTGACGCTGCCCGCCGTCTCGGAGTCGACCAGGATGATCGCCTCGCCGTCCGCGTCGGTGATCCACGCATCCGCGTCCACTCCGCCCCCTTCAGCCTTCACCGTGACCCGTGCGGCCACGAACGGCTTGCCCCTGGCGTCCAACACGGTTACGCGCAGCTCACACCCATCGGTGACTGGATAAACACGGTCGGTCCAATCGACCAGGAATCGCGCCGGGCGAAGCCGTGCGTTGCGCACCCCCAGGGTCAGCCATTCCTCGGCTAGTTCGGCGATCTCTCCCCGGAGCGCCTTGTAGGAGATCTTGACCCGATAGAGCCCGTCCCGTAGACGCGTGGAGTCCAGCACAACGGAGCAGATGCCGGTGGTTGGGCTGCGCAGGGTGGGTAAGGTGATGAGACCGTTGCCCAGCTCGTCCTCGACGCTAATCTCCGGGCTGGCGATCACCCTCTCGCCCGAGCCCTCGGAGGGCTTGATGCGGAACCGGATCTGGCCCTGAACGACCGTTCGGTCCTTGGGCTCCAGAACTTCCAGATCCGCCGCGGCTGTGGGCCTTGCCGGCACCAGGATGCCGACAAGTATCACCGCCCAGGCCAGAAGACGTCGATGGCCGCTCCGACAGGATTTCAGCATGGGTTCTCCCTCGTCACCGATGAGACGCAGTCAACGGGCGTATAGTTCCGGCATCCGATCCCGCGTGCTACAACAGCGTGGGCCGCCGGCCTCTCACCGCTGTGAACGATCTGCAAGCATCCTCAACTCGCCACGTCCTGGAGCAACTCCGAGACGGGAACCTCAGCCTGGATGAGGCGCTGAAGGAGCTGCGCTGGCAGCCCGTGGAGGACCTTGGGCACACGCGCCTCGACCTCCACAGAGGCTTACGAACCGGGTTCCCTGAGGCCGTCTTTTGCGCCGGGAAGACTCCTGAGCAGGTGCGGGAGATTTTCGCCCGGCTTCACGAGCTCCACGGATCGGTGATCGGCACCCGTGCGACGCATGAGCAGTATGCCGCCGTCGTCGCGCGGCTTCCAGTGGCGGAGTTCCACGAGGCAGCCAGAATCATCGAGGTGCGGTCTCACTCTCCCGTGGGCACTGATGAGGATGCTCCCTTCGCCCTGGTGATCAGCGCCGGGACTTCGGACATTCCGGTCGCGGAAGAAGCAGCCGTCACGCTTGCCGCCTACGGGGGCCGGGTCCGCCGGCTCTACGACTGCGGCGTAGCAGGGCTGCATCGTTTGCTGGCAGAGCGCGAGGTCCTGGACAGCGCCACCGTCGTTATCGTGGTCGCGGGGATGGAGGGTGCCCTGCCCAGCGTCGTCGGCGGGTTGATCGGGAAGCCTGTGATCGCCGTTCCCACCAGCGTCGGGTACGGCGCCAGCTTTGGTGGAATCGCCGCGCTGCTGGGGATGTTGAATTCTTGCGCGTCCGGCGTCGCTGTCGTCAACATCGACAATGGTTTCGGGGCCGCCTGCCTCGCCGCTCGAATACTGCGTCTATTGCCGAGGACCGGGATCTGACCCATGCGCGTCGCCTACTTTGACTGCATCGGCGGGATCAGCGGCGACATGGCCCTCGGTGCCCTGATTGATGCGGGGGCGGACGCAGGGCTCCTCGAAGCTGGCCTTCATGGCCTGGGCCTTCCAGCTTGGTCGCTCTCGGTCGGGAGGACGCAGAAACACGGGATCAGCGCCGCGAGGGTGGAGGTGTTGGTCGGCGGGCGCGATGCGGGCGACGCCTGGCTGACACGCGTCCCACCCAGGGACAACCCCCGGGGCGGTCATCGGCCTCCCGCCGGTCGCGTCCGTGTCCGCCGGAAGTCTGACGAGCCCGCAGCCGACGTCGAGGCAACCGCGGGAGCACCGGCGGAGCCCACGCCCGAATCCGGCATCAGCATGGCCGGTGAGACCATGGCCGAAGTGGAGGCGATCATCGGGGCGACCCGCCTACCGGGGGAGGTGGTGAGCACAGCGGTGGCGGTCTACCGGGCGCTCGCGGAGGCGGAGGCACGCGTCCACGGAGCGACGCTGGACACGGTGCACTTTCACGAGGTGGGTGCCATCGACAGCATCGTGGATGTCGTGGGAACCGTGTACGCACTGCACCTACTCGGCGTCGAGGCCGTTCAGTGCTCTCCCCTGCCCTGCGGCACCGGGTTCGTGCGCTGCGCCCACGGCCTGATGCCAAACCCACCGCCGGCTACCGCGGAGCTGCTGCGGGGATGCCCACTCCGGCCGGAAGAGGTTCAGGGAGAACTGGTGACGCCCACGGGGGCCGCACTCGCCAGGACACTGGCAACCCGCTTCGGAACCATCCCACCCATGAGCGTCGAGCAAATCGGTTACGGCGCCGGGAAGCGTAACTTTCCGTTTCCAAACCTCACGAGGGTGTTGATCGGGGAGCTTCTCGAATCACCCAGCTACCCGGCCGCATCCGCTGGAGATGTCGTTCTCATAGAGACCAATCTCGACGATCAGACTGGGCAGGTCACCGCCGCCGCCATCGAAGCATTGCTTGCCGCCGGTGCTCTCGATGTCTGGGCGACCCCGATCCTCATGAAGAAGGGCCGCCCAGGATGCACCCTCAGTGCGCTGTGTCGACCTGAGGCACAGCGGAGCATTGAGGCGCTGATCTTCGCCGAGACGACCACGCTCGGCGTCCGATCCTCCGTGTGGCACCGGCATTGCCTTGACCGAGAGTGGCGACCGGTCTCCACCCCTTGGGGCAAGGTGCGCGTGAAGCTCGGCATCCTCAACGGAGTGGTGATGACGGTGATGCCGGAGTTCGAGGAGTGTCGTGCCCTCGCCTCGCAGCATGCGATTCCGGTAAAACAGGTTCAGGCAGCGGCTGCGGCAGCAGCGTGGTCAGCCCAGGATTCTGCACGCACGTAAGGACGGACCGAGATGACGCAGCGCGACCGCCGAGCCAGGGGACAAATGCTGGTGGTGATGGCCGTCTGCGCCGCCGGGCTGCCCGCGCTCAACGGGTGGGCAAGCTTGGCCGAAGATGAGGCCGCGGTCGCTGGGCGTCTGATTGCCCAGGTAGAGGCCGAAGAGCGAAAGGTCGCGGGCAACCGGCTCACCCTCAAGGTCACCGAGTATCGCGGTGCCTACAAGCCCGACGAATCCGCCGCGGATACGGCGAAACGACTGGAGAGCGACCCATTGGCGCGACCTCTACAAGCGCAGGGAAGCTTCCACTTCAGCTCGGCGGGTTGGCTCAAGGACCTGACAGTGCCCACCGCGCAGCCTGCCAGGGCGCCGACGCGATCTCGCACCGCGGAGGCCGGTGGGATCTTCCGCATGTTGATCGAGGCACCGGTCGGGGCGGAGGTGCGCCGCATTGGGCGACTGGCGAAGATGGGAACGACGGCGCCAGCGGATGCGCTCCTGGCTCGCCGCACCGCCCGCACCCTGGACGGAATCCTGTGGTCCACAGCCCGACAGGATGGGGACGAGATGCGAATCGTCGGCTTCCGGACGGGGGAGCGCCACGCCCTCTGGCTGGTCACAGAGCCGACTCCGCAGGTTCGGCGCTGGGAACTCACCCGCACGCTCACGGCGCCGAACGGTGTGCGCGTGGAACAGGCCTACGTTTGCACCCTGGACCGGCCCGCAACCGGCAACGCACGTTTGCAGGAGTGGGTGACGAATCCGCCGCCGACCGGAACCGTGGCCTATCGTGTGACTGAAGTTAGTGGCGACGGTCCCCCAGCGACGGCGGAGGACCTGCGCATCGTTTTCCCCCGGGGAACCGCCGTCAGCGATATGCGCTCCGGGGAGCCGGTGGAATACGAGCTCACGGAAGACGGCACTACCGATGAAGATCTGGCACAGGCGACTGCGGCGCTAACCCGCGGCCGCGCCCGTGTCGGTCAGCCTGCTCCGGACTTCGACCTGCTGGACCCCAAGGGCAAGAGTGTCCGCCTGGCGGACTTCAAGGACAAGGTCCTGGTCCTCGTCTGGTTCTCAAGCGCTTCCGCGCGCGGAGCGGAAATCGGGCAGGCCGTGCGGGAGTTGTCGGACGCCTACCGTAAAAAGGGAGCCAGCTTCCTTGGGTTGAGCATCGCGGAGCGCGGCGATGCCCGGCTTGACGCGGATGCCTATCGCAAGAAGATGAAGTGGAACTTCCCGATCGCCCTCGACGGGGAATCCGAGGCGATGCGGCGTTACGGATGGGAGTTGGGGGTCCCGAAAGTAGCGGTCGTCGACCGAACCGGCAAGCTGGTCTATGTGCGGCCCGGCTTCGACCCGGACGGGGTGCGCCGAGTGCTCGACGGGATCATGTCAGCCGACCAGTAGGGGCTCACCCCGGCTTGTGGGAGGCCGATCCAGCACCCGGTCCCGGATGATCGGGCTCGGCTTCCCCCGGCGTGTCCTTTGGGATCTCTAGCACTGGTGGATGGCCGGTCGGCACCTGCTGATGGCACGAACCGCACTGGTCGCTGCTCGGGGCGGACGGAAGGTTTCTGGTCTGATTCTGCGGGAGGTACCCCAACGAGTAAGCGGCCGATGCCACCGCACCGAGCGTGGCCAACAAGGTGAACGCGACAACCGCCACGTGCCGAGGCACCATGATCTGTCGCTGTTGCTTCTCGTCCACCGGCTCCTGCGGCTCGCGTCGAACCCGGCAAGCGACGGCGGAGAGCAGGGGGCTGGTTTCATTTCCCAGGCGAGGCGCAGGACCCAGTTGTCGCCGGAGAGCGATGCGTTCCACGCTCCACCTCGCCCATCGCGCGCGGCAGCGGTGGCAACTCCGCAAATGGTCCTCGAGCATCACCCGCCGAATTCCGGTCAGGTGCCCGTGGGCGTGCAACAGCACGTCCGGCTCCCGGCGCTCGCAACTCTTCATCGCGGCAACTCCCGACGGCCGGGTGTCGGCTGGGCCGGTGTCTCCTCCCCGGCGAGCCGTTCACGCAGGCGGCGATGTGACTGGTAGAACCGGTACTTGAGGGTATTCAGGTTCACGCCGAGCAGTCGCGCAATCTCGGGGAGGCTGAGCTGGGCGTAGTAGTACAGCTCCAATGTCTCCCGCTCCGAGGGGGGCAGCGCGGCCACCTGTCGCTGAAGGTCGGTCCGCTCATGGCTCCCCTGCACCACATCCTCGATGCTCTCGGGAAGGTCGGAACCGAAATCCGGGTACTCGCCGAGCAGCCGGCTGAGGCTGCGGTACCGCCTCGCGGCCTCCAGGCAGTGGTTCAGGGCCACCCCGAAGAGCCAGGTGCGAAACCTCGAGCGGGATTCGAACCGGGGAAGGTAGCGCCACGCAGCTACGAAGACTTCCTGCGCAACATCGTCCGCATCGATCGCGGCGTCAAGCCGGGCCCGGACGAAGAGCCGCACCGGCTCCTGATAGCGGTAGACCAGTGCGTCAAACGCCCGGGCATCACCGGCACGCGCCGCCTCTACCAGCGGGGCGTCCGGATCCGGGGTGGAGAAACGAGGAAAAATCACGACTACTTCCGTGCTTGGCCGCCCACGCGCTGCACAGCGCCACGGGCTTGTTGATTACTTGTCGTCCAGCCGGACCGGAAAGGTTGGCGGACGGCAACCAGATTCGCCCCGGCGAGAGAATCTCCTGACTCTGTCGGCACTCCGAGACACCTTTCCGGCGGATTCACGTTTACAGACCCATTCACTCGTCTCCCATCCAGGACGCGGGGTAGGCAGGTGGTTCGATGATCGGTGCTCCCCAGGCAATTCCGGAGGAGACGGTGCGGCAGGAGTTCATCCCCGTCCCCGCTAACAGGTCGCTGCGGTCCGTCGGGTCCGCGGGATGGCAGATGGCGTTCGACGAATCGCAGAGCGATGTCGCGCTGGTTGAGCGGGTCAAGGCAGGCGACGTCCGCGCCTTCGAGACGCTCCACCGTCGCTACTATCCACGCGTCTACAGGTTCGCTCTTCTCAAGCTGGGAAGCCCTGAGGACGCTGCCGACATCGCCGGAACGACCTTTTGTCGCGCGCTCCGCAGCCTGCCCGGGTTTGTGTTTCGGCGCGGGGTCTCGCTCTACCCCTGGCTGCACCAGATCGCCAGCAATCTGGTGATCGACCTCGTCCGGGATCGTCCGCCCGGAGGCAGCCTATCCCTGGATGCGCAGGCGGCGGACGACGTCGATTCGTTCCTCAACTTCCTGCCATCATCCGAACCGTCCGCGCAGGAACTGGTTGAGCGCGAGGAGGTGCAGCAACTCGTCTTCGCCGCGGTGCGGGAGTTGCCGGCGGATCAAGGCCGAGCAATCCACCTGCGGTTCGTGGCGGACCTCTCGATCCGCGAGATCGCCCAGGCCCTCGACCGGACCGAGGGAGCGGTCAAGAGCCTCCTGCACCGGGCCCTCGAAGGGGTCCGTCACCGACTCCGAGCGGACATCAAGGAAGCTCATGGAGTGGGGCAACATGAATCTGGCGCGGTCGGCAGGCGCCAGGGAAAGGCAAACGACGATGCCACGGAACACATCCGGCTTCGTAACGGAGACGCTTGAACGGGACACGTGGATCAGGCCAGCCGTGGAACGCGAGGGCCTGACCGGGGATGAAGCCGAAGCTGAAGCCCGTAGCCTCCTGGCGACCGCGGCCCTGATTCGAGGGACGCTCGCCGCTACGCCCGTGCCGGCCGCCCAGGAACAGCATGCCCGAGATGCCGCAGTGGCGGAAATGCAGCGTCGCCTGGTGGAGGGAAACAGCCGAGCTCCCACACACGCACCGTGGTATCTGCGAATCGAAAAGGCCATGCGTTATGTCTTCAACCTGGGGCGAAAGAAGTAGCGTGATGGCCGGGAGGCCGCAAAGATGGCAATGAGCCGAAGAGTGTTCCTGATGGCTGGGACCGCGGCCGCAGGAGCGGCCCAGATCCCGGCAGTCCACTCGGCTGAGCCGACGGAGGTCAGGCCTATCCGCAATCCCTTCCGGGCGGCGCCCGATAACGCCGCCCTGAGAGTGCGGGTCCTCGTGCTCAACTACGATCCGCTGGTCCCAAGCGAAGGGAATCGACGGCTGCATGAGGTCTTCCGCTGGAACGACCCACGAACGCTCGCCCGGCGCTACCAGGAGACGCTTGAGTTTGCCGCCGGCGGCGCCGTGCGCTTTGAAGTGGTGGAATGGCGCGATCTGAACGAGATCTACGCACAGAAGGACGGCTACCGCTACGGCGCGGATGAGTATGTCCGGCTGCGCCGAGCCGGCAAGGGGTGGCACGAGGGAGGCGGCCAGGACTACCCGCGACTCCTGAGCGAGCAGAAGGTGCCGGAGTTGATCGATCTGCCGCCCGGAGATCGGCGGCGCATCGACGAGGTATGGGTTTTCGGCGATCACTACTTCGGGCTCTGGGAAGCCAGCATGGCCGGCCCGGGAGCCTTCTTCATCAATGGAGGTGTCTACCCCGAGGTGCGTACCCGTCGGCCCTTTGCCTTCTACGGATTCAATTACGAACGGGGCGTCGCCGAGATGCTCCATAACACCTGCCACCGCACGGAGGCGACGCTGAACCGCGTCTTCGGCGAGTGGAATCTCAAGGATCCGCGCAACGACTGGGAGCTCTTCAGCGCCAACGCCGGGCAATCAGGCGGGCTCGCCGGCGTGGGAACCTGCCACTGGCCGGCCAATGCGGAGAAGGACTACGACTACTCCAACCCACGCGTGGTCTCGAGCTGGGCGCAGGATTTTCTGACCTACCCGAACCTGACCTGCAGAGATCGGGAGAGCGCCCGCCGGCCGGTCTCCCGAGACACCTGGGCAATGCCCGCACCCGGTGGCGACGCCCGTGTCGACCATCACCTGGACTACATGCGCTGGTACTTCACCCTGCTGCCCCGGGCCGCCGGAAAAGGGGCCGACGGTCGCCAGAACAACTGGTGGAAATACCTGTACGACTTCACGCGGTTCTCCCGAGACGGCAAGCCCCTCCAGCCCGAGCGGTGAGCCGCGCGTCGCTGCGCCGTCAGCCCCAGCCCATCCTCAGTCAGCCGGAGCGCGGGAGTTGACCAAGCCGAGGAGCTACGCGGCATCATGGCGAGGCGGTCAATTTGAGATGACCTCCGGCGACCGTGGAGTGCGTCCGTGCATGCCAGGCCCATCGGGGTGTTCGATTCAGGGGTCGGTGGGCTCACCGTAGTCCGTGAGATCTTCCGACAGCTTCCGGAAGAGGAAGTGGTCTATCTCGGTGACACGGCTCGCGTGCCCTATGGGCCCCGAGGGGTGGAAACGGTGCGGGACTTCGCTCTCGAACTGAGCGGGTTCCTCATTCGACGAGACGTGAAGGCACTGGTGATCGCGTGCAACACGGTGTCAGCCGTCGCCGCCCAGGCCATCCGAGATGCCTCCCCCGTCCCGGTATTCGATGTGGTGACGCCCACGGTCCTTGCCGCCACACAGGCCACCCGATCCGGGATCATCGGCGTCATCGGTACGGTGGGAACCATCCGCAGCGAGATCTATGCGCGCCTCGCGGCGGAATTCCGGCCGGACGTCCGGGTCATCGGCCAGGCATGCCCCCTCTTCGTACCCATCGCGGAGGAGCAGTTGGGGCGGCACGCCGTCGCGGAGCTGATGGCCGCAGAGTATCTGGCTCCGATCAAGGCCGAGCAGCCGGACGTGCTTATCCTCGGGTGCACCCACTATCCGCTGCTTCGCGAGGTGATCGGCAGGGTGATGGGCCCGAACACGCGGCTAATAGACTCAGCCGAGCCGACTGTCGTCGAACTGGCAGGCTATCTGAACGCCCACTCGCTCTGCCGAGTCGGGCCGCCGCAACACCGATTCTTCGTGACGGACGCCTCCTACAAGTTCCTGCAGATCGCCAACTCGATGCTGGCACGGAATCTGGAGGGACTGGTGGAACAGGTGGCGGTTGGCGGCTGACGACGCCTCCGCGGGAGACGGAGCGACAGGGATTCGAACCCTGGAGAGAGTTTCCCCTCTACACGCGTTCCAGGCGTGCTCCTTAAGCCAACTCGGACATCGCTCCAGGCTGCCGTGGGGCAGCGTGCGAGATTGTACTCGTGCCCGCACGAGGCGTCAACGGTGGATGGAGCAGCACGGGATTCAGACCGTGCACCCGACGTCCGAACGCGGAATGGCGATGCCGTCAGTCTCGCTGATTATCCCGATAGCGCGAGGCGACGGGCCCCTGCTGGCCCTGGTACTTCGAGCCCAACGACGGGTGGCCGTACGGCCGTTCCGCGGGGGCGTCCATCTGGACGAACGAGAACTGGGCGATGCGCATTCCCGGCCACAGCCGGATGGGCAGCGGGGCGACGTTGCTGAGTTCCAGGGTGATCTGCCCGTCGGTCCAACCCGGGTCGACGAACCCGGCCGTGGCGTGAATGAGCAGCCCCAGGCGGCCGAGCGAGGACTTCCCTTCGATGCGGGCCACGATGTTGTCGGGAAGCGTGAGGCGCTCCAGCGTGGTGCCCAGGACGAACTCCCCGGGATGCAGGATGAAGGGTGCGCCGTCTTCCACCTCCACCGGCTCCATGAGAGATTCATTCACCTGCCACGGATCGATATCGGAATTGGTGTGGCGCCGGAACGCGAGAAAGCTGGCACCCAGCCGCACGTCGACGGAGGCCGGCTGAATGTGCCGCTCCTCGAACGGCTCAATGCGGATCTTGCCTTCCGCAATCAGCCTCCGAATGGTCCCGTCGGACAGGATCATCCCATCACTCCAATCCGCTCTGCATCTGTGCGCACCTCTGCCCGGACGAACGCCGGCCGTTCCCGACTCCCGGGCAATTATGCTCCGCGCCGTCAGGCGCCCTGAGCATCGTCAGCCCCGCGTCGGGGCAGAGGTCGCTTCGTCCACGACCCATCGGGGCGGGCGCATCAGGTAGATATTGGCGGGATCGATCAAGACAGTCGTCAACTTGCCCTGGACCGGGAACCGGAAGCTCTGGATGCTGCCGGTCAACTCAATCACGCGGCGCTGGACGGTGTTCTCGACATCCAGGTCTACCGTGAGCCGGGCCCGATAGGGCGCCGATTTCTGGGAGATGGTCAGGACTGCAACGTTGCCCGCGAGGGACTCCGGCTCCGTGACGAACCGGTACTCCAACTCCATCCCTCCGGTGCGGCCCAGCCACTGGTCGAAGAACCAGTCCAACTCCTGGGCCGACGCCTGCTCCGCGACGGCCCGAAACTCCGCGATGCCGGCCTTGCCGTGACGGAACCGATCTGCAAACGATCGCATGGTGCGCTTGAAGGCTTCATCCCCAATCTGATCGCGGAGCATGTGCAGCACCACGGCACCCTTCTCGTAGATGATCGCATCGCGTGCACCGACGTGGCTGTAGACATCCGTCTGGTCGAGCGCCTGATCGCCTCTGTCCGTGGTCTGGCGGAAAAAATCCTGGGTGGCCTTTGCGACCCGTTTCTGGAGGAGGCGCGGGTTGCCTGCCCGCGCGGCGTCATACATCCAGGCGCTGTAGTTGGCGAACGCCTCGGAGAGCCAGGCAGCGCCGTAGCCCTGCGGGAACACGGAATTCCCCCACCACTGGTGGGCGATCTCGTGGGCGACAAACTCTCGATCGAGCCGCTTCGCGGCGAAACTGGCGTCGATCAGCATCACGAACGAGGTGCTTCCGTAACCGCCGGGAAAGAGCGGGATCTCCACCAGCGCGAGCTTCTCGTAGGGGTAGGGACCGAAGCGGCGCGCGTAGAATCGCAGGATCCCCGCAGCTTCGCGGAGAAAGCTGCGTGCCCGGTCCGCGTGCTCCGGGTAGGTGTAGCATTGGAGCGGCACCTGCCCGCCGGGGAGCTGAGCAGTCGCCCTCAGCACCTGATACTTGCCGGCGGCCAGGGAGACCATAGCGGCGGGCTGCGAGGTTTCCCAGACAAAGACGGCACTCTTCTCCCCCCGCGAGGAGATCTCCGCCCGCTTCTCCCGAAGCGTACCGATTGAGGCGACCGTCCAGCCGGTCGGGACGCGGGCACGAATCCGCACGGGCGCACGGAAATCGAGCTCCCCTGTGGCCGGGTACCAGCGCGACTCGGAGAGAAAGTAGACGCCGGACTCGGAGATGAGTCCGACGCCGCCGCCGAGCTTCTCCTCGCCAACGCGCGCGTACCGGACGGTGACGACTCGGGTAGCGCCAGCATCGAGAGGCCGGGTCGGCCGGACTGCCAGCAGATCGTTGGACTGTTCGAAACTCACGGGAGCGTCGTCGAGCCGCACCTCTCGGACCTTGCACTCCGGGTTCAGGCTGAACTCCAGGGTGGGGACCGCGCTTCCTCGAGATCGAACAGCAATACGAGCCGTGGCTGACAGCCGGTGGGCTGCAGGCTGGATTTCCACATCCAGTCCGTAGTGCGTGATCTCGAAGGGACTCTCCCGGTGGGCCAGCCGGGGCGGCTTGCTCCCCGGGGTCCCCCTGGACGGTGGGACGTCCGCCTGCGGGCCGTTCCCCCCGGCCGGTGTCGGTCCTGCCACGGACTCGATGGCGGTTGATTTCTCCTGAACGCGCTTCTCTGCCGGCCTCTGCTGCCGGACTTCATCCAACGCCTGCCGTGCGTCCGGGCGGCCCGGCTCCAGGGTCAGGGCCTTCTCGAGCTCCTGCTCGGCCCGAGAAAGATCGCCGGCAGCGCGCGCCCCGATGCCTGTAACGTAGTGGCGTCGGGCTTGTTCCCGGACCTGGGCACGACCCCAGTCCCTCCAGGCGAGGAGACTGGCACCGGAAGCGAAGAGGACTCCCAGGCACACCGCCCACCAGCGACGCCACCGCCGGAACGGACCACAGGCGTAGATCATCGTGAGGATCCAGCAAGCAGCGGCAGCGGCGATAAGAGCACCAGCCATGCGGGAACCTCGCGAACCGTCGGGAGCGTCCATTCCGCTCCTGCAACCACGTGACATAATTCTCCGTCGCCGCATCGCGCCTGCCCGGTCGGCGGCCGGCCCACCCCTCAACCTACGACCGGCAAGAACACCCATGCGATACCCAACCGGGCCTCAACCTCGTCCCGACCGCCTCTTGAACGAGCCCGGCGAACACCCGCCGCTCCAGGCCGAGGCTGTGGGGCGATCCATAGAGCTGGGAAAGCGGTATCTGCTGGGGATCCAGCGGGCCGATGGTCACTGGGTAGGCGAGCTTCAAGGGGACACGATCCTCGAATCCGAGTACGTGCTCCTGCTCCACTATCTCGGCTGGCTCGACGACGACCGCCTCCGGAAGCTTGCGAACTACATCCGCTCCCAACAGCGGCCGGAAGGCGGGTGGTCGATCTACCCCGGGGGGCCCGTCGAAGTCAGTTCGTCGGTCAAGGCATATCTGGCCCTGAAGATGGCCGGGCTGGAAGCTGACCACCCCGAGATGCAGTTGGCGCGCGAGGCGATCGCCGCGGCGGGTGGAGTCACTGCTTGCAATACCTTCACCAAGATCTATCTGGCGGTTTTCGGTCTCTACGATTGGGACGGCACGCCGGTCGTGCCGCCCGAACTGGTGCTCCTACCGCGCTGGTTCTACTTCAACATTTACGAGATCTCGGCCTGGAGCCGGGTGATCGTCGTTCCTCTCTCGATCCTCTCGGCCTACCGCCCGCATGTGCCGGTTGGGGTAACGATTGACGAACTGTTTGTCGGCGGGAGACACGGGAGGCACCTGCGTCTGCAGCGGTCCCCGCGATTCCTCTCGTCGCGCAACGTCTTCCTCTCGATCGACCGCTGCCTCCACCTCCTCGAGCGAAGTCGCCTCCTCCCCGTCAGGAAGAAGGCCCTGAAGGAGTGCGAGCGGTGGATGCTGGAGCGGTTCCCGAAGTCAGGCGGGTTGGGCGCGATCTTCCCCCCGATGGTGAACGCCCTGATGGCAATGCGCTGCCTCGGATATCCGGATTCGGACCCGAACGTAGAGCTGCAACGCCGGGAGCTGGAGGCCTTCGAGATCGAGGAAGGCGACACGCTTCGACTCCAGCCCTGCGTCTCGCCCGTGTGGGACACCGCGCTCTGCACGATGTCGCTAGCCGGCGCGGGCATGGCGCCGGACGACCCGGCTTTGCTCAGATCCGGTCGCTGGCTGCTGGACCGCCGGATTCGGGAGCGAGGGGACTGGGCGGTGAAGCGCCCGAATGCCCCTGTGGCAGCATGGTACTTCGAGTACGAGAACGAGTTCTATCCCGACGTGGACGATACGATCGCCGTGCTGATGGCGCTCCAGGGGGTGCGGTTCCCAGACGCCCTCCAGCACGAAAAGGAGACCGTCTGCCCACAGGCGATTGACTGGGTGTTCGCGATGCAAGGACGGGACGGCGGTTGGGCGTCCTTCGACGTGGACAACGACCGGATGATCTTCACCCAGATTCCTTTCGCGGATCACAACGCGATGCTCGATCCCAGCACGTCGGACATTACTGCCCGCGTGCTCGAAATGTTGGGGCGCTACGGTTACGGGATGACCGATCCGAGGGTGGCTGCCGGCATCGAGTTCCTTCGCCGGGAGCAGGAGCCCGACGGCGCCTGGTACGGTCGATGGGGCGTGAACTACCTCTACGGCACCTGGCAGGTGCTGAAGGGCCTGGCCTCCATTGGCGAGGACATGGGCAAGCCCTACGTTCGACGAGGGGTGGAGTGGCTGCTTTCGGTCCAAAACGCCGACGGCGGCTGGGGGGAGAGCTGCTGCAGCTACGAGCATCCGGAGTTGCGTGGGCAGGGTCCAAGCACCGCCTCCCAGACGGCCTGGGCACTGATGGGGCTGATGGCGGCTGGTGAGGTCGACGTTCCGGCGGTTCGGCGCGGGCTACAATACCTGATGGACTCCCAGCGACCGGACGGGGACTGGGCGGAGAAGGAATTCACCGGCACCGGATTCCCCAAGGTCTTCTACCTCAAGTACCACCTCTACAGTTGCTATTTTCCGGTGTACGCCCTGGGCATGTATGCCCGCCAGATGGAACTGATCCAGAGCTGAGCGACCCCGTGTCGCCGAGATGAGAGAGCATGCGCTTCCCCCTCCACATCACCACAGACAATACTCGCTACCTGTCCCGGCAGAATCGGCAGGGCAAGAAGCGCTACCCGCTGGTCCTCATGCTGGAGCCGCTCTATACGTGCAATCTGGCCTGCCTGGGGTGCTCCACAGAGCGTCACACCGGGAAGCTGAAGGACCGCCTTTCAGTGGAAACGTGCCTGCAGGCGGTGGACGCATCCGGCGCGCCCGCCGTGTCCATCTGCGGCGGGGAGCCGACGGTCTATCCGGAGCTGAAAGAGCTAGTCGACGGCATCATCGCCCGGCAGCGCCATATCTACCTCTGCACCAACGCGCTGCTCCTGGAGACGAAGGTGTACGGCAAGATCGCTCCGCACAAGCGGCTGTCCGTCAACGTCCACCTCGACGGTCTGCGGAAGACGCACGACTACGTCTGTGACCGCCATGGGGTCTTCGACAAGGCCGTCGAGATGATCAAGATGGGGAAGCAGCTCGGCTACCACATGGTGACCAACACCACCGTGTTTCGAGAAACGGAGATGAGTGAAGTCGAAGACCTCTGCAAGCTGCTGGCGGGGCTGGGCGTGGACGGCATGATGATCTCGCCCGGTTATGAGTACGAGTCCGTCGACAACAAGGGCTTGTTCCTCCAGCGACAGGAAACGGAGGAGAAGTTCAAGCAGGTCATCGAGATGAGCCGTCGTTATCGGCTGCACGCGACCCCCCTCTACCTGGAGTTCACCGCTGGGCTAAGGGACCTCCAGTGTTCTCCGTGGAGCACCGTCACTTTCACTCCGCTCGGGTGGAAGGGCCCCTGCTACCTGATCGGCCAGAAGTACTACCCGACGTGGGATGAATTCTGGAACGGTGTTGACTGGGAGTACTGGGAGAGCCGGCAGGACGCCCGCTGTCAGAACTGCCGGATGCACAGCGGATTCGAGGCGTCAGCGCTGATTGAGGCGACGCGCAATCCGAAGGAAATGCTGCGGCTGGCCGCCTGGAACATTCTTGGCTAGCTCTTCTGCGGCGTTCGACGCCCAGGCAGGGTTGCCGGCCTGTCATCCATCCCGTTGAGTTCCTCGGACCAACCATCCCGGCCGATTCGAGGCCCCGCTCTCGTCACCGGCGGGAGCGGCTTCGTGGGCAGCCGGGTGGTGCGACGGTTGCTCGCGCGGGGGGTCGAGGTCCGATGTCTGGTGCGATCCACCAGCCCGCGCAACAACCTCGCTGGGCTCGACGTCGAGATTGTCCAGGGGGACCTGAGTGACGCGGCGACCCTGGCACCGGCCGTGCGCGGCGCGGCGTCGTTGTTCCATGTCGCCGCGGACTATCGCCTCTGGAGTCCGGACCCGACCGCCCTCTACCGGCACAACGTACAGGGCACTCGGGACTTGCTGCGATCCGCTGTCGATGCCGGCGTGGGGCAGATCGTTTACTGTAGCACGGTCGGAGCGCTGGGCATTCCGGCCGACGGCACGCCGGGCACGGAGACCACCCCCGTTGGACTCGACCAGATGGTGGGGCACTACAAACGATCCAAGTTCCTGGCCGAGCAAGAGGCGACCGCGCTCGCGGAAGCCGGCGCCCCGGTCATCATCGTGAACCCGAGCACCCCGGTTGGTCCGAACGACATCAAGCCGACCGAAACAGGTCGCATCATCACCCGCTTCCTCCAGCGGCGGATGCCGATGTACGTGGATACGGGCCTCAACTTCATCGACGTGGACGACGTGGCCGAGGGACACCTGCTCGCCGCCGAACGGGGCACGTTCGGCCGAAAGTACATCCTGGGACACGAGAACCTGACCCTTCGCGAACTGCTGGAGCGGCTGGCGGCGCTGACCGGTCTCCCCGCGCCGCGTGCTAAACTACCGTACGGTGTGGCCCTGACGGTCGCGCACGTGAACGAGTTTGTGATGGGGGGCATCCTCCGGCGCGAGCCCGGCGTGCCGGTCGAAGGCGTCCGTATGGCGCGGAAGCGCATGTTCTTCGACGCGGGCAGGGCCGTACGCGAGTTGAGCCTGCCGCAGAGCCCGGTTGACGCCGCGCTCACCCGGGCAATTGAGTGGTTTTGCGAGCACAACTATGCTCCCCGGCCGCCCCGGTTTGCTCCCGGAAGCGCGAACGGGCCGCAACTGGAGGATCACGCATGAACGTCTACCTGGCCCGAGAGGTCGGCTTCTGCTTCGGCGTCAAGCGGGCGATCAACATGACTCGCCAGGCCCTGGCCGAGCACGAGGATGTCTCCATCCTCGGCGACGTGGTTCACAACCGCACGGTAACCTCGGAGCTTGAGGTTCGGGGGTTGGTCAAGGTCGATAGCCTCGAGGAGGTTCGGGGCGGCACGATGGTGATCCGCGCCCACGGCATGCCGAAACAGCGGATCCAGGAGGCCCACGATAGGGGGCTCAACATCGTCGACGCGACATGCCCCATCGTCACCCAGGCCCAGGATGCGGCGATCGAGCTCGAGAATCGCGGCTGCACAGTCTTCATCATCGGTGATCGCAATCACGCAGAGATCAAGGGCGTGCTGGGCAACCTGCGAAACCCCGCGTTCGTCGTAGACACCCTCGAGGAGTTGCAGGAACTCCAACTCGACAAGCGTCTGCTCCGAAAGGTCGGAGTGATCTTCCAAACCACGCACAGCTTCGAGTTGTGCAGCCAGATCGTGTCGGCCTTGATCACCATTGCCAAAGAAGTTCAGGTGATCAACACGATCTGTCGGCCGGTGCGCAACCGACAGATGGATGCCGTTCAACTCGCCGAGAGCGTCGACGTGATGGTAGTGGTCGGCAGTCGATCCAGCGCCAATACGGTCGAGCTGAAACACCTCTGCCAGAAATACAACCCACGGACGATCCACGTGCAGGGACCGGAAGAACTCCGTCACGAGGACTTCCAGGGCGTCGACACAGTGGGGCTGGTCAGCGGCCTCTCGACGCCCCCGGAAACCGTCGAGGAGATCCGCCGAATGCTGATGCTGTGGGATCAGGATACCGCCACTGCCGAACCTGCCCTGGCTGCGAGCTGATCCGGACGGCCTTGGTTGCCGGCAGGCACATTCTGGTCCTGTTCGCCCTGGCGAGGGAACTTGAGCCGTTTCGAAGGCAAGCCGGGCTCGTCCCGCACCCCACCAGGCCAGGCACCTTTGACGGGCTGCTCGGCGAGATCCGGCTGAGCGCGGCGGTCGGCGGGATGGGCGGCCCGGCGATGGCAGCGGAATGCGGGCGCCTCCTCCCCATCGTCTCGCCGGACCTGTTGATTGTGGCGGGAGTTGGCGGAGCGCTCTGTCCACGACTGGAGATCGGGGAGGTGGTCGTGGCCGATCGGGTCGTCCCTGAGGTACCTGATGACCGCCCGGACGAGATTCCCTCCCCGCTCGGGGGGGCGCCCGAACTCCGTCGGGGCTGCTTTCTGTCCTCGGACCGGGTTCTCAGTACGGCTGCGGAGAAGGCGGCAGCTACCGCGCGGTGGAACAGTGCTTCGCGGCCGATCCTCGTGGAGATGGAAACCCTGGCGGCGGCGCGGGTTGCGGCGAGGCTGGGAGTGCCATGGAGTGCGGTGAGAGCTGTATCAGATCGCGCGGAGGAGGACATGCCTCTGGACTTCAATCCTCTCCGCTCGCAGAACGGCAGCATCCCGACGACCCGTGTGGCCGTCGCGACGCTCACCCGCCCGTGGTCCATCCCCGGGCTGCTTCGTCTCGGACGGAACACGGCACTGGCGGCAGAGCACCTCGCATCAGCTCTTGTCCTCTGCCTCAGCGACCCCTCGAGTTGAGATTGGCATGGACGATCTGAAGCCCATCGGCGACCCTCCGTTCCCGCCCGTGCTTAGTCGCACCGCGCATCGCCTGGCGCGGGCGGGCTCCATCCTTGCGTGCGGCGCCGTCTGCCTGACGTTCAGTGCGCCGGACCGCGTAAGGGCGGCAGAGATCTTCAGCCTGCGCGACGCCGAAGCCCTGGCGCTCCGCCAGGGACCTGAGCTGCTGATGGCCCAGCGCGAGCGGAACCTGGCGCTGCTGGAGGCCGGCCGCGCTCGCCCCACCTTTCGGCCCGAGGTTACCGCCACCGCCACTCAGGCAGTTCGTACACCGAGGCTTGATCTACCGGGTAAGCAGGACGATGTCCTCTTCCCCAACAGCGCCTCGCGTCTCGAGATTGGGGTGCGGCAGCCGCTGTTCCAATTCGGCGTGGGAACGGCCGCCAGCCGAAGAGCCCGGGCGATGACGGATGCAGCCCGAGCAGACTATCGGACGGCCCAGTTGGACGTGATCCTCGCGGTGAGGGAGGCTTACCTGGGCGCACAGCGGGCGCTCTCGCTGCAGCATGTCGCGGATGACGGCTGGCTGGCGGCCACTGAGCACGGCCGGGTCACCCGGCTATTGCGAGAGCGTGGACTGCAGGCAGACGTGGATGTACTCGAGTCCGACCGTGCCTCCGCCGAGGCCGAGGTAGCGCTGACCCGTGCTCGTCACGGCGTCGAACTGTCCCTCGCACGGCTCAACCAGCTCACCGGGCGTCCCATCGAGTCGCCGGCGACGCTCGAGCCCGCGGCCGAGCTGCCCCCGGTCCCGCCTCCCCTGGCCACGCTGACCGCCGGCGCCGTGGAACACCGCCCAGAGATAAGCGCTCTGCGTCATCAGCGATCCGCCGGGGAAGCCGGGCTACGGCTTGCCCGCGCCGCGGGCAAGCCTCGGCTAAGCCTTGAGGCTTCCTATGCGCTGCAAACGCAGACGGTGCTTGCGGCCCACTCCGGCGTGGTCGCCGGACTAACCCTGACCGTCCCACTCACCTCTTCAGCGGAGCGCAGCTTCACCGTGCGCGAGGCGGAAGAGCGACTGGCGCAGCTCAGGCTGGCCGAAGCGCAGGCCGAACAGGGCGTCGCGCTCGAGATCCATACCCAACGCCTGGCCATGGAAGAAGCCCGGCGGAGGGTCGAGCTGGGTGCAGTTGGAATTCGGGCGGCCGAACAGGTGCACGCCATCGCCTTGCTCAAGCTGGAGCGCGGACAGGCCATCCAGGCCGAGGTGCTCGGTGCCCGGGCCGCCCTTCAGCGGGCGCGGGCTGAGCACGCTGAAGCTGGATTCGACCTCCGCATCGCGGCTTACCGGCTCCAGCGCGCCCTGGGGTTGGAGTAAGCATCCATGCACCGGTGGCGGGTTGGACTTATGACGCTGGCGGTTCTCGCCGTGCTCGGAGCGGGGATCGCGCCGTTGCTGCGCCGAGGCGCACGGACCCCAGCGCCGACCGATGAACCAGCGGAGGTGCCCTCTGTGCAGTCCGCCCTCATCACGGAGCGAAGCCTGCATCGCACCGTACGAGTGACTGGCGCCCTCAAGAGTGCCGGCGAGGCGGCCGTCGCCGCACGAGTGGCCGGCCGGGTGCTCGCAGTGCGAGTCACCTCCGGGCAGCAGGTCCGCGCGGGCGAAACCACGGTGGTGCTGGATGACGCCGACTACCGTCGCCAGCTCGCACAGGCGCAGTTGGCGGAACGGGGAGCGCGGACGGTTTGGCAGAAGGCCCAGGAGGGATTGCACCTCACGCGACAGGAGGTGGACCACCGGATCGAAGATGCCCGGGACGGCGTCGAGCAGGCACGTCTGGCGGTGGACCGGGCGGAGGCCGGCCAGCGCGTCGAAAACGGAACTGCGGCGGCGGAGGTGGCTCGTGCCCAGGCGGGCGTGGACGCCGCGAAAAGCACGCTGGCCCAGGTGCGGCGCGGGGCGAGGCCGGAGCAGATCAGGCAGGCCACCATTCAACTTGAGGCGGCGCGGCGTGGTGCGCAGCTTGCCCGAAAAACCCTTGACGACCTCGAGTACCTTTACTCGAAAGGGGGCATCCCCCGCGTGCGCCTGGATGAGGCGCGCCAGGCGCACTCGACCGCGGCGGATGGCGTCCTGCAGGCCCAGGCCACGCTCGACCTGCTGAACGCCGGGGCAGGGCGTGAGGAGATTGCGGCGGCGGAGGCGCAGGTGCGCCAGGCGGAGGCCGCACTGCGCGCGGCCGAGGCCGGCGCAGACAGGGGCAGCATCCAGAAGACCGATTTGGCGGCCGCCCAGGGGGCTCTCGTGCGCGCCCACGCGGGCGTCCGTCGCGCCATGGAAGGCCAAGGTGAAATCGCCATCGCCGAGGCCAACGTTCGCGCCGCAGCCCTGCAACTCCAGCAAGCGTCCATCGCCACGACCCAGGCCCGGACGCAAGTGAGTGAGTGCCGCATCACCTGCCCGCTTCCGGGCATCGTCCGGTCTGTCAGCATCCACGTCGGTGAACTCGCCCAGCCGGGGATTCCTCTCGTGATGATCGCCGGCACCGCCGGCGTGTTCCTCGACGCGGCCATTCCGGCTCGACTCCTGGCTCGACTGCGCCCGGGTCAGGCAGCAGTCATCACCATCGATGCCCTGCCGGGCGCGCGGATAAACGGCCGCGTCCGCTCCGTCGGACAGGCTGCTGGGCCGGACGGACGATCCTTTCCCGTCGCGTTGGACATCCTGGGAAACCCGGCTGCTCTAAAACCCGGCGCCGCCGGCCGAGCCGAGATCCGCGTGGAGAGCTATGAGGGAGCGCTCACCGTCCCGGTCTCTGCCGTTCGGTCCGAAGCGGGGGCAGCCTCGGTCTGGGTGATTCGGGACGGCAAGATCGAGGAGGCGCCGGTGGAGGTGCCCTATCAGGACGAGCAGTGGGCCGTGATCCGTGGTTACGTCCGTCGGCATGAGCCCGTTGTGCTGACCCTCCTGCCCGGGCTGCGCCCGGGCGACAGGGTGCGCCATCAGGTCGCCGTGCAGCCGTGAACAGCGGGCAGGCGCACGCATGGGACTGACGCGACTCGTCATCCAACGACCCATCGTTCTGCTGATGGTGATCGCCGCTCTCCTCGTCCTGGGCTGGCGGTCGCGGATGGAGATGCCCGCGGAGCTCGACCCAAAGGTCCAGATTCCGGTTGTCAACATCATGACGCTCTACCCCGGCGCGGGGCCCCGGGAGGTGGAGGAACGGCTGACGCGCCCGATGGAAGACGCTGTCGGATCGGTCAGCAACGTGCGCAGCATCGACTCCAGGTCACTCGAGAACATTTCGTTCGTCACCGTGAACTTCAAACTGGGCACGAACATTGATGCCGCCGCTGCGGATGTGCGCGCCCGGTTGGAAACGTTGCGGCGCGAACTACCGGAAGGGGTCGAGACGCCCGAGGTGGCGAAGTTCGACTACAACGCTCGTCCGGTGATGGTGCTCGGGGTGACCGGCGGCAGCTCGCTCGGGGCCCTCCGGAGCCTCACCGAACGCGAAATCAAACCCCGGCTCAGCCAGGTCCCCGGCATCGGCAGCGTCGATGTGGTGGGAGGGATGCGCCGGGAGATCCAAATCCGGGTCGATCCGGAGCGGCTGGAAGCGGCGGGCGTCTCGCTGATGGAGTTGATCCGGCCTCTGCAGACGGGGACGCAGTCCATTCCCGCAGGCACCATCCGTCAGGGCGAGCGCGAGGTCTCTGTGCGGGTGGTGGGAGAATTCCAAAGCCTGGAAGAGATTCGCAGTCTACCGATCTCTGTCGAGCGACCCGGAGGTGTCCGGCCGGATGCCGGGTCGGTCGCCCCCCTGCGCCTGGGGGACATCTCCACCGTCGTGGATACGGTCGCCGAGCGGGAACAGATCACGCGTGTCGGTCGGCGCGAAAGTGTGGGGCTGGTGCTCTCCCGGCTGTCGGACGCCAACACGGTGCAGGTGGCGGACGGCGTGCAGGCGGAGCTGACGGAACTGCGGCGGCGGCTACCTGCGGACGTGCGCATCGCCGTGCTGCAGGACCACTCCCGCACCGTTGCCGATGCGTTGGAAGATATCAACGTCACCCTCCTGCTCGGGGCGCTCCTCGCCATCGGCGTGGTCTTTATCTTCCTCCACAGTTTGCGCGACACGGTGATCGTGGCGCTGGCCATCCCCACCAGCATCATCGCCACCTTCCTCGTGATGCGATTCGCCGGCTTCTCGCTGAACCAGATGACGATGCTGGCGCTCTCGCTCTCGGTCGGCATCCT
>CAZSRZ010000079.1:0-16984 GCA_964609085.1 uncultured bacterium
CGTCCATCGAGTCACTTTCCAATTGCTCCCTGATCTCCAGTGCCTGCTGGTGATATCTTCGCGCCTCCTCCAGGGAAATCTCGGTCTGGGCGGTAGCGCCCAGGTTGTTCAGCGTGTTAGCGGTGGCTGCCGAGATGGGCGCAACCGCCTGTTGAATGACGAGGGCCTGCAGGTAGTACCTGATCGCCTCTGCCGGCTGCCGACGTCGTTGGGCCAGATTGCCCAGATTAAAGAGGGTTATCGCCAGGTTCGGCGAGCGTGGCGCCTCTCTCTCCTGGATCACCACAGCTCGCTCGTAGTATCGCTGAGCGGTTTCAAGCTCCCCCTGGTCGGAAGCCAGGTTGCCGACGCTGTTCAGGCTCTGTGCCAACTCAAGGGAATCCGGGGCCAGCCGCTCACGGATCTCCAGGGCGGCCCTGAATAGGCGGCCGGCCTCCAGGGGCATGTCCAGGTTTGCGTAGCTCACCCCCGGCAGGAATAGTTCGCGCGCGGCCGCGAGGGGCCGCCGAGTTTCCCGGCTCGCCAGGCGGACCGCCTCATCGATCAGCCTGCTCTGGTCCTTGGCAGGTCCGGGGAGGGTCAGCGCGGCTTCGGCCAGAAGCGACTGGATTTGTCCGGGCCCGTCGTCCAGTGATTTGGAAGCATCACGCACGGCTCTCCACGCCGTTATCGCTTCCGGGACCCTCTTTGAGAATTCGAGCAACCGGGCTCGGACCCGCTGTACGACGGCTACTCCGGCCACGTCATTGGACATCCCCGCGGACGTGAGCGCCCGGTCGGCCGCGGCCAGGGCTTCCCGTAGCCGGTTGGACTGGGCGTGACTCAGCGCCTCGTTCAGGATCGCCTGCACAGCCGAACCGGGAATCGGACCGGGAGGCTCGCCCGTCGGCAACTGCGCCGCGGCGTGGGAGCCGAGGAGCGACACGATCAGTGCTGTCAGGCAGAGGATGAGACCGGCCGGAACGCGCACGGCTGCATCGTGCGCCGTGCCCGGTACCGATCGTCGGTCGTGAGGTGATCGCGAATTCATCTCATCTTCTCGCACAAACTCACTGTCTGAGGAGCCAACGTCACCGTCTTCGCGGTTGATGCGATCGCGCCCACGGAAGGTGGATGGTGGACGCCGCCCGACCTTACACCGATCGCGCCTCGGTCCGGATCATTTACGTGCCGGGCGGGCGGAGTCCTCGGCACCGCGATCCGACGGGCGGTCACCGCCACAGTCCCCCGGGTGAGGTGCCACCAACGGCACCGCCGAGTCCGCGGTCAGCCCGTCAGACCGATGTCCAACTCGGATGGCTGCGTGACCTGCGATCGGTTCACTGGTACTGCCCAGTGGCCCGACCGGTACTTCCTCCCGAGCATGCTGGCGGCTTCGCGGTCGCCGATGATCTTCTCGCTGCTGGGGTCGAACTCGAGGACCCTGCCCACACGCGCGGCGATGTTTGCGAGGTGGACGAGCGATGCCGAGATGTGCCCGGTCAGAGCGTCGGCGTTCAGCGTCTTCTCCCGGCCACGGACGCAGGCAAGGAAGTTGTCGTGATGGGCTTTCAGGTCAGCGCTGCCCGTCCGCTCGGCGATCAGGACGTTTCGGGGGCCGTACAGTTTCCAGCCCACGGTGTGCCCGATGATCATCAAGCCCTGAGTTCCGTAGAACGCCGCCCCGTTCTCATAGCCTTCCTGGACATAGGGTGACCAGATCCGCTGCTCGAAGATGAGCTGCTTCGTCCTCATGCCACGGTTTCGGTCGGGATACTCGAACACGGCGTACTGCGTGTCCGGAAACTGCTGGTCGTCGTCGAAGAAGTACTTGCCGCCCAGGCAGCTTACGCGGCTGGGATGCGTCGTTGCTCCCAGGCCCCAGAGGGCGACGTCGATGTCGTGGACGCCGTCGTTGCCGATGTCGCCGCAGCCGAAGGCGTGCCACCAGCGCCAGACCCCCGGGAGCATGTTTGCCCGGTACGCGACGGCCGGAGCGGGGCCGAGCCACAGGTCGTAGTTGAGATGGGCCGGGGGATCCGCGGGTTGGGACTTTCCGATGGTTCCCCGCCGCTGGCTGTTCCAGGCTTTGGCCACCAGCACGTCCCCGATCGCCCCACGATGAATCCGCTCGATGGCGTCGCGGACCACCGCAGTGCTGCGGCTCTGCGTGCCGACCTGCACGAGTTTCCCGCTGCGCCGGGCGGCGTCAACGAGGGCACGGCCTTCGCGAAGGTTGTGCGAGCACGGCTTTTCCACGTACACATGTTTGCCGGCGTTCAAGGCAAGGATTGCGGCAGGTACATGCCAGTGGTCCGGGGTAGCGATGAACACCGCCTCGATCCGGGGATCTGCGAGCAGATGACGGAGGTCTTCCTGGGTGGCGGGCGCTTTGCCGTACTTCGCCTTCACGGCATCGGCAGCGGCAGTGAGTCGCTGCCGGTCAGGATCGCAGACGGCGGCGATCTCGACATCCTCCCGCTCGAGGAGCATGCGGAGGTGGTTCATCCCCATGCCCCCCGGGCCAATGAGCCCGAGCACTGTCCGTTCCGCGGCCGCCTCCACGCGGCCCTGCAGGGCCGCGGCGGCCGCGGTGCCCCCTACTGCCGCTAGGAATTCCCGCCGTCGGGTCGTGTTCATGGGGATGCTCCAATCACTGTGCTGCACTGAAGAAGGGGAAGAGGCGCCGCAGTTCGTCTCGTCCCGGCTGGCGACCGTACTCACAGATCTCGAAGGCCTCGGCGTGACGGATGGCCTTCCCCGCGTCGGCGCCGTAGAGATCCGTCAGCCTGGCTCGGAAGCGGTCGGCAGTCCCTGCGGCTCGACGATCGAAGCCATCCCTGACGGCTCGCCGGCGCTCTGCCTGCTTTGCCGGATCAGCGGGCATCAGGTCCGCCGAACCACTCGTCCCACCCTCGTAGAATTGCGACTCCAGCGCTTCCATCGCCGCCAGTTTTTTCTCCAACACGTCGTCGATCCCCACGACCACATCCGCCTCGAAAGGGTTGGGTTTTCGGAATCGATCCTCGGAGAAGAGGAACAGCGGGTTGTCGCGCAGGTACGGCATGTCCGGACAGAAAAACGGGACGGTGACCATGAACGCCGCGTCCTGCATGAGCACGCCGACGTATCGGTGATCAGGGTGGTAGTCGTTCGGGCGATGGCCGATCACCACGTCGGCTTTCCACCCCCGGATGAGGCGGGTGAGGGTGCGCCGGTTCTCCATCGTGGGCATCAGTTCCCCATCGTGGATGTCCAGTACCTCGGTCGTGATACCGAGGATCTCGGCGCAGCGGCGCACCTCGGCGGCCCGCCGTTGGGCGAGAGGTCCGCCCGCCTGGCGCCAGTGCCCGATGTCGCCGTTTGTCAGAGAGACAAACTTGACGTGGTGACCCATGGCCGCCCACTTGGCAGCCACGCCGGCCGCGCGGATCTCGCAGTCGTCAGGATGCGCCCCAAGGACCAGCACACGCAATTTGCCGTCCGTGGGTGGGGCGGCCTGAGCAGCGGTAGCCGGCGCGACCAGCGGGACGCGCATCAAGATGATGGCTGCCAGCGCGCCCACCGCCGGTCCCACCACCCCCCATGTCATTCGTCTCCAGCTCCGCTGCCGCGTCATTCGCTCCTCCTCCTCCCGGCCCGGAGTTCCGCCGGGCGATGGTGCGGTATCTCGGATCGGAAATCTCCCAGGCTGGACCACAGGAGTGGGCGATTCAAGTCCACCTCGGCGATCGCCACGCTCCCCCAGTCCCGAGCCTGGGCCAACGGCCGCCCGTCGTGCCCAAACACGCCGCTGATCATCCAGTTCTCCGAGGGGTCGCTGTAGGTGCTGCTGACCAGGTAGACGTGGTTCTCGCACGCGCGAGCCTGGGCCAACAGCGGGTTGCAGCCCCACACGGGCCAGGCGATCACCTCAGCGCCCCGGTTGCATAGCTCCCGAGCCACCTCTGGGAAGAAACCGTCGTAGCAGACCATCAGGCCGACTTTTCCGAACCGGGTCTCGAAAACAGGATAGTCGGAACCGGGCGCAATCCCCCCATCGATCTCCCCACGCGGCAGGCAGACCTTTCGGTACTTTCCTAGGAGCGTGCCGTCGGGGCCAAGCAAGACGGCGACGTTGTAGACGAGGCGGCCGTCGCGTTCCAGCAGTCCGGCGACGATGTGCGTTTCATGCTTCCGGGCCAGGTCCGCGAAGAAGCGCGTACTTGGGCCCGGGATCGGTTCGGCGCAGTCGGCGTACGAACGAGAGGACCCGTAGAAGGTGAGGGTCTCCGGCAAGACGATGAGGTCGGCCTGCCGCCGGGCCCCCTCCTCAATGAACGGGATGAACTGGCGACACTTCTCTAGCGCCTCGCGCCCCGCCGCAGGCTGAAAGTGTACCGCTGCCAGGCGCACGATCCTGGGAGGGGCCGGATCGGCCGCCCCAAGCGACACCTCGCTCCACTCAGCGCGGGCATGGGCAGCCCAGCGGAACTCTAGCTCCACCACGGCACTCACGGCGTCCCTGGGCGCACGGTAGCTGCCGCGAACCGTAGTCCAGCCGTTCACCTCGGGCGGTCCATCGCTCGGATACTCCGGCTCGGCCCGTGGCCGGCGTCCGGGCTGGTAGCTCGCGGTCGAGGCCTCATCCCTGAGCGGCGCACGGCCGTTCGCGTCATGCCAGAGCACGCGTGCGACGGCGCTGCGACGGGCCGGGTCCGCGCCCCGGAAACGCCGCAAGGCGTGGAAAGCATACGTTTGGCCACCCTTCACGGGGAAGGCTCGCCACCATCGTCCCTGCAGCCCCGCGCGCTCGTCGGAGGAGATGACGAAGGCACCGCGTGAACTCGGCCCTCCGGCGGGGTCGTAGTCAAATCGGGGCTGGAGCTCGGGCCGAGGTGAGTCCGTCTGCCAGTGCTCGGGCACCTCCGGCCGGGCCGCGGCCGAGAGCATGGGCACCGTACCTCCGGCTCCCAGAGCGATCAGTACCTGTCTGCGGCGCATGTGGCCTCCACGGTGCGTCGACGCACCAGTGTCACCCTACTCCATCGCCGCCTCACCTTCCTGCCCCCACCCGCCCGCAAGCTTCCAACCAGCCCGCTCCGGGGCCGTTCGCTCGTCGCCCCACGCCTCGGCATTCGCGCGGTGGTCATGCTTCCGCACCACCTCGAGCAACTCTCGGCGAAGAGCGCCGATGCGGGAGCGCTCTTGCTGGATCACCAACTGTCGCGCGGACCCTCGAAGCCGTCGGATCAGCGCCAGGATGTGAGGACGACAGAGTCCCGGCGAGGCTCGATAGGCGTCGGCGAGGGCCTGGTCCGGCTCGCCTGCGCTCAGGGCCTCCGCGAGAACTCCCACGGCGCGGTCCTCCTGGTCCGTCGCCGCCGTGCACACCGGACACGGCTGATCGCGGCGCCGGTTCCGCCACGACACCTGGCCCATCTCTGTGTCGAGAATCCGCAGCAAGTCCTCGAACAGGATCGCCAGCGGCAGTCGCTGCGCGGACGCGAGTAGTTCCCTGGCATGCGCCGGGCAGGTGCCAAAGGAGGCGCGCCACTTTTCCCGGGCGTCCACATCCGTCACCGCCTCGCCGGTGAGCCCCGAGAGCGCACGGTCGGCGGAAGACCGGCCAAGCGTGCACACGGCGCACCCGGGCCCGCCAAACCCCTTCAACAGATCGTGGTAGGTGAGGTGCCGCGCCGTGTTCATCAGCCAGGTCCGGTCATTCGAAGGGTGGCCGCTCGTAGCCGAGGCCGAACGGCTGCTCCGGCCGGTGCCAGTCACCCAGCAATGCGCGGCGCAATGGCGTGGTGCGTGCCAGGAACTCGGGATCGTTCCGCAATCGATCGGACGGCACCAACCAGGGGGGCGCATACACCATGTGCTGAATGAAACGCGGGTACTCCATCTCGTTTTTTGTCCCGCAGTGCCACACGCCCTGGTGGAACATCAGCGCAGTCCCCGGCGTACCCGTGATCACCTGCCCCAGCGAGACCTTGTCCGCGGTGGTGCCCTTCGGCAGCACCGCGCGGGCATTGTGGCTGCCCGGGATGAGCACCATGTTGCCCTGGTTCGTCTCGGACTGGTCGGTAAGAAAGAAGCCGATTCGAAGTTGCACCAACGGGGTCGGGGCTGCCAGCCGCCGGAATTCGTAGACTCCGGATCCGTCCTGGTGGTATGCGCCGCCGGGGAACCCCGGGGGGGACTTGGTGCACCAACTGCTCTGGAGGATGAAGAAGTCTCCGAGGAGAGTCCGCACCTTGTCCAGCACGGACGGGTGGTCGATCAGCGGCTCCACGGCGGGCTCTCTCTCGTAGAGGGCACCGATCTGGCGCCATTCCCCGGGCGGCGTATCGGCGTGCACTCGCTGCGCGGCGCCGAGAAGATCCTCGACCTCCGTCGACGTCAGCGCATTCGGGATGACGAGATAGCCCGCCACGTCAAACGCAAATCGTTCCTCCTCCGAGAGAGGACCCGGACGTCCGAGGGGCAAGTAGTCGCCCATTGAGGAGTACGGCCTAACTCGTCCGTCGCCGCTGGATGACGAGGAAGGCGATGAGGGAACTGGGGACCTGCGCCCTCTCCTGGACCCGGTCGAGTGCACGGCAGTAGCTTCGTTGTTCAAGCTCCGACGGCGCGTCCGGCATCAACCGGTCGTAGGCTTCCGCGAGGATGTCGAGCGCCTGATCGAGGTAGGCTCCCTGCACGTTGGGCAGCCCCCGGTTCTCCATCCCGCTGAACTTGCGGGAGAGCTGCTCGGCAATGGCGTCCCAGGTGCCGCCGCGCTCCACTTCCTGGCGATACTTTTCGCGCGCCTCGGCCTGGAGCCGGGCCCCTTCCGCCTGTTGCTGCCGGTAGAGGTCGTAGTCTTCCGGCTCGGTGCCGGGGATGATCAGCACCCGCAGCCGCTTACGGGTGGCGGCCTCGAGCACCTGCTCGATGACGTTCTTGTTGCGGTGATCCGCCACCAGGCCGGCCTGGTGCATCGCGCCCGCATCATAGCCGAGCACGAAGACGTCGCCGTCCAGAGCCACCGGCTTCGCCGCTTCCATCGAGCGGTACAGCGCCGGCAGGGCGATCTTGTGAGTGACCTGTTCGCGGGTGTACTTCCACAACGCATTCAGGTCGATAACAGGCGGCTCCGACATCCCGACTCGCTCCTCGGCCGCGCCAGAGCGGCCCGCTTCGCTACATTATGCCCCAGGGTCCACGACCGACGGCAGGAGTCCGGGCCGTCGAATCGCGAGGATGTGGACCCTATCGGAACGGCTGTCGACCTGGTTCCAGGTAAAGGACTGGTAGGCACCGCGCACCTCGAAGCCCGCCCCGTCGAGCAGGGCGATCAACTCATCGTGGCGATAACCCCGCTGCATGTGGGTTTCGTGGAACACCCGTGTCCCGTCCGCGCCGTGGGTCCGGAATTCCATGTCGATGGTGCAGAGGCGAGAGCGCTCATCCCACCGAGACCGCCAGGTGAACTCCAGCGAGTCATCCGCCCCCGTGCCCTGTTGGTCGAACATCCCGGACTTCAGCGCGCGAACCGTATTCATGTCGAACACCAGCGAGCCCCCCGGAACGAGATGCCGGGCAATTCCCAGGAGGGCGGACCGAAAGTCGGCGGGAGTCAGCAGGTAGTTCAGACTGTCGAACAGACAGACGGCGGCATCGAAGCGCGGCGGCGGGATATCCAGGTTCCGCATGTCCTGCCGGAGGAAGCGGCCGCCGCGGAGCTGCTTGGCTTCGGCGATGGCCAGCATCGTGGGGCTATAGTCGACGCCCGTCACCTCGTAGCCGCGGCGGATCAGCTCGTCCGTGACATTTCCGGTGCCGCACGCCACGTCCAGCACGCGTAGGGGCTGGAGCCCTTCGGCCAACCACAAGCTCTCGACATAGTCGACCCACCGGTGGTAGGGCACCACGGACATCAGGCTGTCGTAGACGTCGGCGACCTGGGCGAACTGAGTGGGAGTACTGCTGCTCACGTGGCCCTCTCGGGGCGGGCCCGACGCGCATGGGGTCCCTGTCTCCAATGATAGAATCGCTTGGCCCCTGAGGGGTCCGTTCGGAGCCCAACCCGCATGCCGCCCATCGCCTCACCGCCGCTCGCCGACCGTGCCACCGTCTCCGACGGGATCATGCAGCATGTGCTGGCTCGGGCAGGCCTGGAAGAGATCTGGAACAAGGTCCGTGAGGGCACGCGCCTCTCCTACGAAGACGGCGTTCGTCTGTATGACAGCCACGAAGTGACCGCGATCGGATGGATGGCCAACTGGGTTCGCGAACGGCTGCACGGGGACATCACCTACTTCGTGCGCAACCAGCACATCAACTACACCAACATCTGCAACAAGGACTGTAAGTTCTGCTCCTTCTATGCGAAGAAGGGTGGTCCAAAGCCGTACGAACTCGATGTCCAGGCGATCCGGGAGCGCCTCCGCCAGTTCCGCGATGTCCCCATCACAGAGATCCACATGGTGGGAGGCATCAATCCTCGGCTCCCGTACCAGTACTACCTGGACGTCGTGCGGGCGATGAAGGAAGAGCGGCCCAACGCCGTCGTGAAGGCGTTCACGATGATCGAGCTGCAGCAGATCGCACGCAAGGCGGAGAAGCCGCTGGAGACGGTGCTGCGCGAGCTGATGGCGGCCGGATTGGGGGCCCTCCCCGGCGGGGGAGCCGAAGTGCTGACACCGCGGGTCCACGAAGAGCTCTACAAGAAGAAGCTGGACTGGCGAGATTGGCTGGAGACCGCGCGGGTCGCGCACTCGGTCGGCCTCAAGTCCAACGCGACCATGCTGTATGGCCACATCGAGACGCTGCCGGAACGCGTGGAACATCTGATCCGGCTGCGGGAGCTGCAGGACGAAACGGGCGGCTTTCTCTCCTTCATTCCGCTGGCGTTTGATCCGCAAAACACCGAGCTGTCCCACTGCCCCCGGACCACCGGCACGGATGACCTGAAGACCATTGCCATCTCCCGCCTCATGCTCGACAACTTCCCGCACATCAAGGCGTTCTGGATGATGATCACACCCCCCGTCGCACAACTCTCACTGCGGTATGGCGCGGACGATCTCGACGGCACGATCATGAATTACGAGATCACGCACGTCATCGATCCCAGCAACCGGCAAGCGCTGGCGATGGACCAGATGCTGGATCTGATCCGCGAGGCCGGCCGTCGACCCGTGGAGCGGGACGCCCTCTATAACGTCGTTCACCACTGGGATACCGAAGCTCCGCCCGTCCCGCGCCACCTACCCGTGCTGAACTAGCCTTCTGTCCATCCGGGGAAATGGGGCGAGACGGATGGATGTCGGCTGTGTCGGACTTTCATACGGATCGGCGCTCCCGGGGCGTCGAAGAAGCCCTGTTGGAGGGAAGACTGATGTCTGCCGCCACGCTGCATGTCGAAGCCTCTACCGCGGGTCGTCGCCGGTCCGGTGACCAGGGCTGGGATCTGCCGCTGCTCGCGGTGGAGCGCACCACCCTCCGCGAATTGATCCGACGCGTTGTTGAGCACGAACTCCGTGCCTTCGTGGAGCGCAACGAGGCGAGAAGCGTCGCGCACGTCATGACGCGAGACCAGATTGCGGACGGCGCCGCCGCCGGGCGCGTGGAGCCCGGCGGGAAGGCCGTGCCGCTGCCCGCGTTGGATCCGGCGACAGAGGTCGCCCGAGCCTACCTGGCCTTCGAGGACGGACTCTACTTCGTCTTCGTGGACCAGGATCAGGTGGAGTCTCTGGACGAGCAGGTCATCCTCCGGCCGGGAGGAAGCGTTCAGTTCCTGCGGCTGGTGCCGCTTGCCGGGGGCTAGACGGATGCTCAGACCTGAAGTCGCGAAAAAGCGGCTCACTGAGTTCAAGTCGCCCCGGGCGAAGCTGCTCCAGCGTGAGCGCGCTCTGGCGCTGCCTCCGCACCTCCGAAGCACGTGCTCCGGGCTACTGGGGATCCGGGACGGCAAGCCGATCAGCGACTGGAAACAAAGGCAGGCGGCGCAACTTCAGGCCGCAAAGCTGCTTCCCTCCCATTCCCTGGCTGATCGAGCGCTGATCTGGGAAGCCCTCCTTCCCGCGGTTTCGAAATCCGTCCAAGCCGGGTGGCACCTATTCCAGCGGCTGCCGTACCAGACGGGTTACACCCGTCGGCCCTTCCGGGCACCTAACCGGCCGGAGTTGCTTGAGGCTGCCCGGTTCGAGTGGATCCGCCACCTCTGTGAGAACCTGACCGAATACGACCAGCCGGCCACGTGGGTGGCGGAATGGGGAGCCTACCTGCCTGGCTGGGACAGCCGCCACTTTGGCTATCTGCTGGCCGGGACCCTCGAACTGGGTGGGGCCGAAGCGGACACGGTGTTCAACACACTGAGGAGCACGATCTCCGGCGAGCATCCCATCGGGGCCATGGGCCGGCACGCCACATCCGGTCTACTCTGCTCTTCGAGGCCTGATGCCTGGCAGGTGGTCGAGCGGCTACTGCTGGCGGCGCAGCGGCAGGAGGGACTGCGCCAGGTGATCCTGGAAAGTGTGGATGAGGGGCATCCTGATGCCTTCGTCCGGCTGCTCCGAACCATCGTCGATCAAGATCTCTTCCGCTTCAGCTCTGCCATTCGTGCCTTAGATGTGTGGCTCGGGATCGGGCTGGAGGCCGCGGACGGTCGGAAGGAGGCGCTGCGCATCGGCGATCGCCTTTGTGCCCTGCTCGGTGACGAAAAAGAGCGCACCCTGGCCCTCCGGGATCCGGATCCGCGCCAGGTCTACCTCTCTCTCTGGGCCACCGCGTTTCTAGACGCGGACGCCGCCGTCAGCCAGGCAGCCAGCGGGGACAGCCCGCTCCGCGCCGAGGACCCCCGCGTCCGGCACGCGGCGGCACGACTGCTGGCCCAGCTCCAACATCCGACAGCCGCACGACTGCTGATCCCCGTCCTGGCCGATCCGGAACTTGGCGTGGCGATTACCGCGCTGGAGGGCGCGGCGGGGAACGGAGATGAGGATGACGATGCGGAGGTCGGGGCATTTCGACCCTCGCCCGAGGATCTCCCGGTCCTCCAGGAATCCGTCGAACGCCTGATCGGGCGCTGCCCCAAGGCCCTTGAGTTGCCATCGGCGCTCTGGCCCGGGACAGAGATACACGTGCAACGAGCGGACGTCGTCGACCGATTTCGAGATCTCCTCGGTATCGGGCAAGTCGAGCGCATCCTTCCGTACCTGAAGGAGATGGATCCATGGCCGCGCTCCTCGGTGGCTCGCGAGCTGGCGAAGATGCGAAAACTGTCACCGCAGGGGAGGTCAGCGCTCTTCTCATTGCTCGCGGATCCGTCCTCGCACGTGCGCGAGGTCGCCCTTGACGGGATCCGAAAGCTCCGCCTCTCCGGCGAGGAGATTCGGCAGGCCGAAGCGCTGCTCAGCCGGAAGACCGCAGGGATCCGGCAAGCGGCTCTGTCGCTCCTGCTGAAGCAGCCCGACCCCGGAGCGGTGGCGAGCGCCTCTCGCTTGTTGGAATCAAAGTCCGAGCAGGGGCGACTTGCCGGGCTTGAGCTTCTCCGGGAGTTGCTTACCCTTGGCCGGGCAGAAGCTCTCTGCCGACAGGCGGTCGATGCGTTCCGAGGTAACCGAACTCCGTCCGAGGTGGAAGCGCGGGCCCTGGAGGCGATTCCCGGCGTGGCGACAGGTCCCCAGGCCACGCTGCAGGATGCTCTCGGGCTGATGAACCCGGCAGGGCGCACCGGGCCGACGTCCCCCCGATCGCTCCCCGGATTCCGAGCAGACACACCGGCCGCGATTGCACTGGTGAGGGACCTCGATCGCCTCGTGCACGCTCATCGGGAAGAGGAGGTGACGCTCGTCCGGTTCCAGGATGAGGAGGTCGACGAGCCGGAGGATGCGGACGGGCGCTCCCCGGAACTTCGTATCATCCGCACCACACTACTGGGAAATCTCGAGTGGGGGCTGCCCGACCCGGACCATTCCACGCCGATCGAGCGGGATCTGGCCCGGCTGCCACTGGCGGAGATCTGGCTCGAATGGCTGTGCTCCCGCAGCGAGACAATGCGCGACCCGGACGGCTTCGAGTTACAGCGGGCGGGAGTGTTGTTGCAACTCGAAGAGATTCCGCGCCTCAAGCGGGACCACCTCTGCGCCGTCATCATTCGCTGGCTGAGGAGGCTGATGTGGGGAGATATCGGAGCCGGCGCGCCGGAAGCGCAGCCAGATCCGTCGCCGAGCGCCCGCCTCCTCGCTCGGATTCGGTCGGAAAGGCCTGCGTGCGCCCCGCTCGAGTTCCTGCTGGACGGCTGGGAGAGCGCACTGAGCCGGATCAGCGCTGCCGACTTCGCCGCTGAGCGCAAGAGCCGCTGGGGTCACGGGCGGAAGAGCATCGAGTGCGCGGAGGCCTGGTTGCTACTGGTCGAAGAACACCGGGAGATCTCCCCCGCGGAATGGTTGCCATCGCATTACAAGCGGTATTGGGGACTGCTTCGTTTCGTGGACGAGCCATTCGCGGGCACGCCCCGGTGCAGGCCCGGGATTGAGCGCGTTCTGACGTGCTTCCAACACCATGCCGCATCGCGTGACGACCTCCTGGATGAACTCCTCGGACCCGATCACGGGCCGGAGGCCCGGAGCGACTTCGACTCCCTCGAGACCGTCTCTCGCCGGCGGCGAGGGGCGGCGATCACGGCCATCCCCGAGCTTGAGGAGATCGTGGATGCTTGCCGGCAGCGGGTGATTGAGGTGGAACTGGCGAGGGGCGATCTGCCGACGGTCGCGACGCGTCCAGCGTTGGCTCTGTCCGACTCGGGCGGACTCGATACGCTCATCCGAGCTGCTCAGGCACTGAGAGATCGCCCGATGACGCGGGGCTGGACCCCGGACGACGAAGTAGCCGCCACGGCTTTCACGCACCTGATACGCAACACTCTTCCGCGGTCGGACGAAACGCCCGCGGTCGCTGCCCCCCGCCTCGCCACGTCGGGACTGAGACCCCTGCGGCTGGTGGAGCTGGCGTGCTTCGTCCCGCAATGGGCGGCGCACATCGAGGAGGCGCTCGGCTGGAGCGGCCTGGAGGACGCTGTATGGTGGCTCCACGCCCACACCAAGGATGAGCAGTGGACCGTCGAGCAGGAGATCAAGGAAATCTGGACCGCGCGGGTCCAGGAGCGGACCCCCCTCACGGCGAGCGAACTCCTGGAAGGGGCGGTGGACGTCGAATGGTTCCACCGAATGTACGCGGCCATCGGCGAGGAGCGATGGCGGGTCCTCAACGAAGCGGCCAGATACGCTTCCGGCGGCCAGGGACATCGGCGGGCCCAGCTCTACGCGGAGGCGATGCTTGGACGGACGCCACCCGAAGCACTCACTGAGCGGATGATGCAAAAGCGTCACCAGGACTCGGTCAGGGCGATGGGGCTTGTGCCGCTACCCGCCGGAGCCGAAGCCCGGGATCAAGCCATCCTTGCCCGTTACCAGGCACTGCAGGAGTTTCTACGGAGCGGCCGCCAGTTCGGCCCGATGCGGCAGCAGAGTGAGAAGTCCGCGGTACGGACGGCCCTCGAAAACCTGGCCCGCTCGGCCGGCTACGCGGATCCCGGGCGGCTGGAGTGGGCCATGGAGGCCCGCCTCGGCGAAGCCCTGACCGTCGGCACCCGCGTCGCGGAGGTTGGTCCGGTTCGCGTCGAGCTTGGAACCGACATTCTGGGGACGCCCGAAATCTTCGTGTACCGAGACGGGCGGCTGCTGAAGGCTGTGCCCGCTGCGGCGAAGAAGGACCCCGGCGTCGCTGAATTGCTGACCCTTCGCCGAGATCTGGTGCGACAGGCATCCCGGATGCGGATCTCGCTGGAAGCGGCCATGTGCCGGGGGGATCAGTTCGAGGCCGGCGAAATCGCCGCGCTGCAGACGCACCCCGTGTTGGCCCCGTACCTTCGCAATCTGGTCTTCATGCTTGTGGATGCCGCAGGCGATCCCGCGGGGCCGGCAGGGTATCTCTCGGAGAGCGTCGACGCGCTGCTCGGCCCCGGGGACGAGCGACACAGACTGCCCCCGAGCGCGTGCCTGCGCATTGCTCATCCCTATGACCTGCACGCCGGGGGGCGCTGGCACGAATGGCAGCACGACTGTTTTTACCGCGAGCGAATCCAGCCCTTCAAGCAGGTGTTCCGGGAGCTCTATCTGCTCACCGAGGGCGAGCAGACGGATGGCGGCTTCCGCTCCATGCGCTACTCGGGTCATCAGGTGCAGCCCAGGCAGGCCCGCGCTCTCCTGGGCCGTCGAGGATGGGTTTCCGATCCGGAAGAAGGCGAAGCCCGCCGGTCCTTCCACAGCGAGGGCTTGATCGCGTGGCTGATCGCGGACGACGGTTGGAGCACGCCCGCCGAGGTGGAAGGACTCACCATCGACTGTGTCGGCTTCGTGCGCCAGTCGACAGGGTATCCCGTCGGGCTGGCCGACGTACCGCCGCGCGTGTTCAGCGAAGTAATGCGTGACGTCGATCTGGTGGTCTCAGTCGCCCACCAGGGGGGTGTCGATCCCGAGGCGTCGTTGTCCACCGTCGCGATGCGCGTATCTCTGCTTCGGGAGACGCTCGGCCTCCTCAAGTTGGACAACGTGCGCCTGGACGGTTCCCATGCGCTCATCGAGGGCAAGCTCGCCCACTACAATGTCCACCTGGGCAGCGCGGTGGTCCATCGGCAGCCGGGCGGGCACCTCTGCATCGTTCCCGTTCACTCTCAACACCAGGGGCGCATCTTCCTGCCGTTCGTGGACAATGACCCGCGCACGGCGGAGGTGGTGTCCAAGGTGCTGCTGCTCGCCCGGGATAGCGAGATCCGCGACCCATCCATCCTGGAGCAGATCCTCCCCCAAGGCGGTGCCTGACCTCGCGGACCGCTACTCCCGGCTGCGCGTGCCGATGCAGTAGAGCCCTTCGTTGAGTCGGATGATGATCCGGCCATCGCTGACAGCAGGCGTGGACTGGGTGGTGCCGTCCAGCTTGTTTCGCGCCAGCACCTGAAAGGTCGGCTTCGCCGCCAGCACCACCGTCTCACCGTTGGTGCCTATGATGTAGAGGCGGCCATCGGCGTGGATCAAGGAACTCCAGGTCCGAGGAAGGACGCGTTCTTGCCATAGGGCTTTGCCGGTCAACAGCTCGATGCATTCGGCGATGCCATTTTCATTGACCATGAAGATGTGATCGCCCACGACGCACCCGGATCCGATCCGCTGCGGGTTGCGCGGAACGAGCCAGAGGCGGTTGGTCTCCGTCAGGTCCCCTTGCCCCCCCGGTCGGACGGCAAGGGCGGATCCGCCGTAGCCGCCCATCGCCACGATCGCGCGCTCCGAAACCAGTGGGGACGTGTACACCAACCGTGTGAGACCCTGACAAGACCAGATCAGTTTCCCAGTGGCTGGCTCGAAAGACTTCAGGGCCATCGGCCACGAGAGGAGCACCTGGTCGCGGCCGTCGATCTTGGCCAACACCGGTGAACTCCAGGAGCCGATCCAGGTTTGTGGCGTGCCCTCTCGCAGACCTCCGGGTTCCTCTACCCGCCACGCTTCCTTGCCCGTGCGCTTGTCGAGGGCGATGAGAAAGGTACGCTCGCCCGGGCCAAAGTTGTGGATCACCAGGTTGCCGTGGATGATCGGTGACGATGCATTGCCCCAGATGTGCTCGCAGGGGCCCAACGCGTTGCGCCACAGTAGCTTTCCGTCCATGGAGTAGGCGACCATCCCCGCCGACCCAAGGAAGGAGACCACACGCTGTCCGTCCGTCACGGGCGTTGACGAGCAGAAGTGGTTTTGACCTGTGTAGGTCGGCTCCTTGTCCGGGAATGGCGTGATCCCCTCCCACAGCAGCTTCCCATCAGCTCGCGAGTAGCACTGCACGACGCGCTGCTGGCCCGCGGCATCCGGGGATCCCTGGATGAAGATCCGGTCCTTCCAGACGATCGGGCTGGACATGGTTGACCAGCTCAGCTTGACCTTCCACAGCACGTTTTCGGTCTCTGACCAGGTCAGCGGGAGGTTCTTCTCCCCGCTCAGGCCCGTGCCGAGCGGGCCGCGAAAACCCGGCCACTCTTCCGCACGGACCGCCGCAGCGAGCGAGGCCGTACAGCAGAGCGCCGCAAGCAGCCGAGTAGTGAGCAGGCGCATGGCAGGGACTCCTGTGCCCAAATCGAGTACGCGCTTCTGTTCGCCCCGACCGGGGAGCCATCCCTTCCAGCGGTGACGAGTCGAATGCCGCCGAGATGCCTCGGCTCGCATCTTTCGATGGATTTGTTTGCATCTCGGCTGGACAGACGGCAACCTGGGATCAAGATGCCAGACGATCGTGGCGCGCCGCGAGGCGACGAAACCGGTGATCCGTCCGCAGGCCGGTGGTGCTCCGGGATGCCGTTCCGCGGCATTCGTCCGCTTGCCGCCGGTGAATTTCCCGGGGTGCGGTCGCTGCTGGTGCTCGAATGCGTTTGGGCGGCCGTCGCCCTGCTGTCGTCGCTGATCGCCTCGTTCTGGTTCGTGACGGCCGCGGGCTGGGCAGGAGCGGCGCAGACCGGTCCCCTTGAGTTCTCGGCAGGGCTGACTGTGCTTTGCTTCGGGCTGGCTGCATGGGGCTTCGCGTCACTCGTCCGCTCGATACCGCGCGCAGCGCGACTGATTGCCGACGTGCGCGACGGGATGGTGGAGCGGTACAGCTTCTCCCCTGAACCGGATCGGGGAATAGAAGTGCTGATGCACTCTGGGGTCGCCTGGACGAGCGGCGCGGCGAGGGTCTTCCGGTTCGCCGCGCGCGAGCGGAGAATGGTCGCATCGATCCCTCCCTATGCGACCATTGCCGCGCAGTGGCTGGAGCCTATCCGGCATGCAGACGGCCGCGAACTGCACGGGGGCCAGCGCGAACTTTCCATCTCCGAGATCATGGAGCTGCGCCACATTCGGCGGGAGACGCTGTCCGGACCCGTCACCCTCGCGGTCACCCTGACGGCGTGCTTCTCGTTGGTCTGCGAGCGGACCCTGGCCGCCGGGATGGCCGA
>CAZSRZ010000079.1:17084-24339 GCA_964609085.1 uncultured bacterium
ACCGGCTCACCGGCTGCCTGAGGCATCCGGGCCGGATAGAATTCCGCGGCGGCTCGCGCGCCCAGGAATTTCCTTTCATGTCCACGACCACCCCGCTTCCCACCCGATCTGACGGCCGCCCCGGCTCGACCGACGTCGGCATCGACGACATCGCGCAAAAAGTCTGGGATGGAGAACGGCTGAGCCTCGCGGATGGCCTGCGGCTTTACGACTGCCCGGACCTGCTGCTGCTTGGCTCCCTGGCGGACCTGGTCCGATGGCGCAAGCACCCCGACCGCATCGTCACCTTTAACATCGGGCGAAACATCAACTACACCAACGTCTGCTGGGTCAGGTGCAAGTTCTGTGCTTTCTACCGGGTTCCCGGCCACGAAGAAGGCTACACGCACACCGACGAGGAGATCCTGGCTAAGTGCGGCGAGCTGGTGGAACTCGGCGGACGGGAGATTCTTATCCAGGGAGGGCTGAATCCCAGGCTGAGGATCGACTACTACGAGCGCCTCTTCCGCGTGGTCAAACAGCACTACCCGACCATCGACATCCACGGGCTTTCCAGTGCGGAGATCAACTACGTCGCGCACATCAGCAAGCTCACTCTGGAGGAGACCTTGCGGCGTCTGCGCGATGCCGGTCTCAACACCATTCCGGGCGCGGGCGAGATGCTGGTCGATGAGGTGCGCCGCCAGATCGCCCCGCTGAAGGAGCGCACGGCCCGGTGGATTGAGCTGATGCGAACCGCCCACCACCTCGGCATCCGCAGCTCGGCGACGATGGTCTATGGGTGGGGTGAAGGACCCGCGGAACGGCTGGAGCACATGCTCCGCGTGCGGGAACTACAGGACGAAACCGGGGGATTCACCGCCTGGATCGCCTGGAGCTTTCAACCCGATCACACCGAACTCGGGGGGAGGAAGGCGTCGGGTCTGGAGTACCTCCGCACCACGGCCATTGCCCGGCTGATGCTCGACAACATCTCAAGCCTGCAGGCTTCCTGGGTGACCCAGGGCCCGAAGTTGGCCCAGATTGCCCTGCAGTACGGGCTGAACGACTTCGGCAGCACCATGATGGAGGAGAACGTCGTCTCGCCCACCGGCACGAATTTCCTGATGCAGATCGAGGAGATTCGACGACTGATCCGCGAAGCCGGCTACACGCCCCGGGTTCGCGACACGCTCTACAACCTGCTCGATTGAAGTGCGCTCTCGGTGCCCCGAACATTCTCCATCAGTGCAGGGTCAATCCAACACGCCTTCGGACAGACGAACAAACCTCTCGGCCTTGAAACACGCCCTCTCCACCGCCGTCCTCCTCACAGCACTTCTCGCCGGTGCGCTGCCGGTGCCCGCAGCTCCCGACGCCCGGCTGGACCCGCGGCTCGCCAAGAGCCTGGTGAGGCTGGAAGTGCGAGCCGCGGACCTGGACGAGGTGATTCGACAGCTCTCTGGAGCCATGGCCGTTGAGCTGCAGGCTGACGCGAGCCTGAGCGGTCGGCGCGTGACGCTGTATGCGGAGAAGATCTCGCTCTTCAGCATTCAAGCGGCGAGTGCGGCCCTGTTTCAGGGGAGCTGGAAGACCGACGGTACCGGGGATGACGCCAGTTACACCCTGACTGCCTCGGCAGACTTCGATCGAACAGTCGAACGGCTGAGAGCCCAGCGGCGAGCCGTGATGGTTCGACGGGTGACCGAGATTGCGACCAGCCTGAGATCACGCAGCCCGGCAGCCGTCGCGGCAGAGCTTCGGGCGCAGGTCGCTCGCCGGCGCCCGCGGCTCCCAGAGGAATCGCTGCAACTGATCGACGCTGGCTTCGCACGCCAGTTCCTGCCGGCCCGTCCGCTGCTCCTGGGCATCGACAAGGTGCTGATCACCCACGGAGCGGCCTGGATCCCGTTTTCACGATTGCCGGCCGCGACGCGAGCCGAGCTATCGCTCGTCTACGCCGACTCGCGCAGCCGGACGGCGATGCGGGACCCCAGCACTTCGGCACCTGGCCCCACTGCGGGACCCAGCGCCGCCGAAGTCCTCGCGGCTCCGCAGGCCCGGTTGGAGTACCGATTCATCTACGGCGACCGCTGGACCGGGCCGCTGCTGCTCATACGACTGGGAGCTGGCGATCACTGGGCCACTTTCACCATCCCGAGCAGCCTTTTCGAGCTGCCAGGCTATGCCTCGCTCTACCCCCAGTCGGCCCGCAACCCCGCCGCACTCGAACAAAAGCAGCCTCTGGACCTGAAAGTCAACACAGATGAGATGACCTGGGACCAGGCAGTCACCGCGGTCGCGAAGGCTGCTCACATCAACGTCCTCACCGATTCATACCTGCGACCGGCAGTCTTCCCGCCCCCCACGCCGGGGCCCGTGCTCTCCTCCCCGTCGCTCAAAGAATTGCTCGACAAGATCTGTGAGCATTACGGCTACATCTGGTGGCGGCTCGGAGATATCTACCTGTTCCGGCACCGCTACTTTCCAGAGGAGCAGCGGGTATCCGTGCCCGAAGCTTTGGGGCAAGTGCTCGGCGCGACAGCCTCCCGGGGCAAACTCGGCCCCCGTGGCATCGTCTCGCTCGCCTCGCTCACGGACGAGCAACTCCTGACCGCTCACCTGTATGCTTCGGCGGGAGGCCGCAATCGCGCGCCCGGCGCTGCCTTCGATCTCAATGAGATGCAGACCGCCCGTGCCGCCCTCGCCCTAATGAGCCGGCTGGACGAGTCCCAGGCCACCGCCGCAGCGGATCAAGGCCTGGGCGTCACCGCAGCAGCGCCCGACTTTCAGACCCTCTTTGCCAACATCGGAGACGACCGCGGTTTTCCCTTCGACACCGACGAAGCGGAATTCTGGCGCTTCCGCGTGGCGGAAGCGCACACTCTGGACACTACCGGCATCGGTCGAGCGATGGCAGGACAGGTTACATTCACGCTCGACTACGCCTCCGCCGGCACGCGGACAGTACGCCTCGCCCTGCGCTTCCCGGCCCCTCCCGCACCCCGTCGCGAACCGGAAGCTCCCGCCAGCCCCGCCAAACCATGAGCCGCGTGCTGACGTAGGTCTTTCTCGCGGCTTGTGAAACATTGCGCAACCTATCCCGGCCGTCGGCGTTAGATGACTCGGACGTGTTCGGGTGAGAGGTCCGGAATGAAAAAGCCGCTATGGTTCGGGGTCGGATTGCTGGCAGGCACCTCGGGAGTGGTCGCGCTAGTTCGAGAACACCGGCGCCGGGAAGAGCGGCGCCGAACCGGTGATCGGCTGCGGGCGACCGCTGGACCGCTGGGCGGGAACATCGTGATTCTTGGGGCGGGTTTCGGCGGAATCACGGCCGCCCATGACTTGCTGGACCGCATCCCGCCGGATGCCGGCTGGACGGTCACCCTGGTGGACCGGCAGAACTACCACCTTTTCACCCCCCTGCTCTACCACGCAGCGACCGGGTTGATCGACCCGACGAGCGCGCTGTTTCCCGTGCGCAGCATCAGCCGGGCACCTCACTTCCGCTTTCGCGAGGACACCGTCGTGCGGGTGGATCTGGACCGGCGGCGAGTAATCTTGTCCGAAGGCGAGCTGCCTTACGATCACCTCATTCTCGCGCTGGGTAGCACCACACACTACTTCGGGCGTGAGGCCAGTCTAGCCGGCGCCATCCCTCTGAAGAACTTCACGGACGGCGTGCGGCTGCGGGGCCGGATCCTGGACGCGCTCGAAGCCGCCGACCGGACCGATGATCCCGCGCTGCGGAGAGAGTGGCTCACCTTCGCTGTGGTCGGAGGCGGTCCGACCGGGGTTGAGTTGATCGGCGCCATCCGCGGTCTGCTGGGGACCGCGCTGCCCCGTCAGTACCCACGGCTCCATCCCGCCGAGGCCCGCTGCATCCTCTTCGAGGCCGGAGACCGGATCCTGCCGGCCCTTCCGGCGGACCTCGCGGCCGCGGCCCTCGAGCGGCTACTCGCCAGCGGCGTCCAGGTTCGGTTCCGGACCCGCGTGACGGACGTTGACGAGCACCAACTGCTGACGAACACCGGCGAGCAACTTCCGGCGCGCACGGTGATCTGGGCCGCGGGGGTGACCCCGAGTCCGGTCACGCGGGTGCTTCCGACGACGCAATGGAAAGACGGTCGGCTACTGGTGGACAACCTGCTCACCTTGCCGGGACGGCCCGATGTGATGGCGATCGGAGACGCGGCGGCTTGCTTCTGTGGAGACAGCGATGATGAAGGCAGTGGCAAAGGCGACCTCCCATTGCCGGCAACCGCCTCCGTCGCCTGCCAACAGGGGCATCAGGCAGCGCGAATCCTCGTGCAGCGCCTACTCGGTGAGACGCCGGACCCCTTCAGGTTCGTGCATCGAGGCGAACTGGTCAGCCTGGGTCGACACCACGCCGTCGCCGAAGTGTTCGGGCGACACCTCACCGGGCTGCCAGCGTGGCTCGTCTGGCGGGCGTTCTACCTCAGCCAGCTCCTCAGCTTCAGGAACCAGATCTCCGTCGCTCTGGATTGGAGCTTCGCCTACGCGTACCAGCGAGACACCGTCCGCCTCGATTTCGACCCGGCTCACCCCGTTCTCAAGGGCGAGTCCCCCGACACGAGTTGAGGCGGCGACCGAAGCTACGGAGACGGAACGCGCCGGCTGGGAATGGTGACGACGCCGGGCGCGAACTCTCGGACGAGTACTGCCCGATTGACCGCGAGGTTCCGGAAGACCTGAGTGGATCGGCTTGTGGGCCACCGAACCTCGAGCCGATCGATCTTCTGGGCTTTGCCGAGACCAATCGTCTGCTCGAGCGGGTTGGCGCCGAAGCTGCTGCCGGAACAAACCACGCGGTGGATGGTCATTGGAGACTTCCCCGCGGTGACGATTTTGATCCGCGCACCGATGCCCGGCCTGTTCGACTTCACCCCCGCGAACTTGAGCGTGACCCAGGAGTTGGTGTTACCGGGGTTCTGGAACATCACGTTGTGGTAGCGATCGCCCGGGATGGCTCCACCAAGCTCGATGAAGAGATCGAGACTGCCGTTCCGATCCCAGTCGCCCATCGCTACACCATGCCCCTTCTGGAGGTGCGCCGTTCCCGACGAGCCGGAGATCTCTGCAAACCGCTTTCCACCGAGGCCGCGGAACAGCCGATTGGGAACGAGCGTGGAAAGGCTGGGGTCACCCGTGCCCAGGTACATGTCCAGCCAACCGTCCCCATCGAGGTCGCCGAAGTTGCAGCCCATGGTGGCGTAACACCCATCCAATCCCGCTTCCCTGGTCCGATTCTCAAACCGTGTGCCACGGAGGTTTCGCCACAGCCGGTTGGTCTTTCGTGAATGGGGCTTCCCCTGGATCCCGAGAACGACATCTTCCACAGTACGATCATAGCTGGTCGCCCAGATGTCCAACCATCCGTCGTTGTCGTAATCCCACGCCCAGCAACCGAAGCCGCCCATCGGCCCATCCAGCCCGAGCTCCTTGGTCACCTCCCGGAAAGCGCCTCGACGGTTGTTGCGAAACAATCTGGCCTGGCCCGCTCCGTAGTTCAGGAACAGGTCCGGATAGTCATCGTTGTCGAAATCAATCCAGTTGCCGCCCTTGCACATCGTCGTGGCGGCTCCCAGGATGCCGGTGTAGCCCGAAATGCTCCCCGAGCCGCCAGTCTTGGCGGGCAGCGCCACCCCGGCCGCGGACGCGACATCTACAAACGTACCGTCACCACGGTTGCGAAAGAGCATGTTCGGCTGCTGCTCGCAGCACACGAAGAGATCCAGCCAGCCGTCGTTGTCGAAATCCGCCCACTGGGCCGAGTTGGAGTTGCAGGGCTTCAGTAGCCCTGCCTGCTCCGTGACGTCGACGAACCGCTTTCCGTGATCGTTCCGGAGCAAGGTGGGACGGATGGCATGGGTCTGCCAGGCACCGCGCGGAATGAAGATGTCCAGCCAGCCGTCATTATTGTAGTCGGTCTGGACACAATTCAAACCTCCGAGCTGTCCCACAAGTCCAAACTGCTGCGTCAGATTCTTGAACTTTCCGTCGCCGGTGTTCCTGTAGAACGCCATGTTCTGTGTGAGATCCGAACTCGTGACCACAATATCCAGGAGACCGTCGTTATCGAAGTCGTCCATGATCGCGCCGCCGGCCATGTTGTCCTGCTGCAGCCCCACCAGGTGACTAACATTTCTGAACTGTCCGATAGAGTACTTGGTTCCCTGGATGGCATCGATTTGAATGAGATACTCTTTGGCAACCCTATCTGGATGCTGACCAAGGGTCATGTGCGCCAGGTTTAGGAGCCACCTGACCTCCAGATCATTTGGGTAAGCCGAGAGATACTCCATAAAGTGCTTAATGGCCGTTCGAGAACCAATCGGCATTTGATGGATGGCGGAGTGGCTGATCGGCAGGATACACGCGCTCGCTCCCAGGCAATTGACACAATTCTCGTTTTCGCCACGCCGAAGCGCGGTGATCCCCTGGTAGTAAATGAGCGTGAAGAGCCACGCGGGTTCCAGCTTCGGATCGTTGGTGATTTCGTCTCTCAACCGGGCGAGATCGTTGTACGCCTCCTCGGCCTTTCCCTGAAAATTGAGCAACTGTACTTTCTTAATGGCTTCTTTAACCCGCTCCTCCAGACTCGTCGTCTTGCCGAGGAGGTTGATTTGTTCCGCAGTCATCCGGCCGCCGATGCCCTGCCAATGCTTGTGCAAGTCCTCCAACGTGGCCGTCGGCTCCCACGCGGGGATGGTGGCCTGGACGATCGAGTAGCCGCTGGTGTCGATCGGGAGATGGCGCTGATACCTGAAGACCGTCGGCGCTTGTGGGGCCTCAGCCGCCGGCGCCCTCCGCAAGGCTCGCGAGAGGTAAGTCGCCCCGGCCGGGATACCCACGGCGAGCAGGATCGCTAGCACCACGACGTGGCGCGGAACCGGTTTGCGAAGCCCATCAGGCACCATGTCGTCTCCCCTGAGCACCGGCGGCGAAGCACCGACAGCGTAGCCTAACTCATATCGGCGGTCCCGAGCCCAATCTAACGAAAAGCTAATGGAAACAAGCCCATGCTGCGTGCAAGCCACGCGAGCCACTTCGTGGGCAGCCGAGGCCGATCGGGAGTTCGCTGGTGCGCAATCCACTGCTGGAATACGAGTTACCGCTGCCGGGAGCCCTGCCTCAGGAGCACGAATGACCCTCTCTCGCGGAAACACGCGATGCACGACGATACCTCCAGAGGTACCGTCGGTCCGGTGGCTCCGCTGGTCTCACGGGGTCACCAACCCGCTTCAAGAAGCAC
>CAZSRZ010000080.1:0-23470 GCA_964609085.1 uncultured bacterium
AAAGAGCAGGCCTTCGAGGATCCCGCGGACGGCGGACCCGAAGGTTCGGACTAACAGAACTCACCGGGCATCGTCGGAACTGCTTCCGATGTACCAACCCCAGAAGTCCACGGTTCCGGGCCCATTTGGCACCTCGATGCTGATTCTCGCCCGCGGTCCCGGTCCGGAGAGCCTCAGTAAACCGGTCTCCGGGCGCGATAGCCAGGCGGGTGGGGGATCGCGAAAGTTCCAGCCAAGCACCTGGTGCAGGTAGCCCATGATGCACCAGGCCATCGCCCGGCGCTCCAGTTCCGGCGAGAGCTCACTCATCTGCGCCTGCTTCCACGCCGGACCCTTGACCTGATCCAGCCCCTGCATCAAGACTGCCTTCCGCTGGCGAGCCCGCAGCACCGCTGATGTGGACGTCTCCGGGCGATCATCGAGTGCCATCTGGTACCTCGGTGGCACCGCGGTACGCATTTCACTGTAGGCGATCAGAGGGTCCCGTGAAATCGTCGGGCGCGGAAGGCTAAGCGTAATCCGCCGGGGACCGATGTTCGGTATCCACCCTTCCAGACTGCAGAGTGTATGGAGCACCCACTCCACCGAGGCACCATCAGGGCTCCCCAGCAGATACTCACGCTCAGTGGCGTAGTTGGGAGCCGACACCGGCTTGCGGGTGCGGTCGGCAATCCGGGACAACAGCGCGGACAGACTGAGCTTGCCGCTTATCCGATCTAACTTCAGCCGACGGTAGGCCACCAGTTCGCCAGTCGATCGGCCGACATGCTCCCCCCCGGAGGTCGGCGTCGGCCGAAGCGGGATCGGCTGATAGTTTCCCTCCTCGCCACGGTCATCCTTCCCCATCCGTCCATCCGCGGGGTATTGGAAGAACCAGTGCAGTTCTCGCCGTTCTGGCGGACCGGTCTCCTCGCGAGACAGGGTGCACCGCGGCCAGTGCGCCGCAATAGCCGCAAGTTTGCGAGCGGTCTCCGATCTCGCCCCGAAGGCATGCTGAACGCTGAGCTTGGTCCAGATACGCCGCTCCTCCTCGGTGAGACCGCTTAGCGGCAGGCCGTCGCCAAGCATGGCGCGGCGCTGATCGCCAGACAAGCCTGCTACGAAGGCCCGGCGATCCGTGGTCACCCCGACGCTTCCGGGGTAAGCCTCCATAGGGAAGATGATCCTGGCGAGATGGTCCGCTATCTCGCGCGCTTCGCCGACCTGGACCGGCAACTGCTCCTCCGGCAGCCAATCCCGGTGAACCAGCGAAATCCCCTGAGCGGAGGCCATCCAGTGATAGCTGAGTTCCGCCGACGCGGAAGTCAGCGCCTCCGGGACGTTCTCCCCTCTCACCTCGCGGGCCAACACGAGTTCCCGATCCACAGCATGTGCGATCACTGGAGTTCGGGCCGCCCGGGAGATACGCTCCACGAACGTGCCAAACGTGGTGCCTTTGGGAAGAACGATGTCCGCGGCAGCATGTCCGGGCGGCGGCGCAGCGCCGCTGGACCACAACGCCAGCGCCAGCACCGCGACGCCTGTCAACGTTCTCCAGCGAGTAGTGATCATGCTGCAATCCCACGAACCGATGAGTTAGTAGAACGCTCCATCATGGCCCCGGATTTGAGTACGTCACAGTGCCATCGCTATTGGCGAAGGGGTCGCGAAGTGGGACGCGCTCGGCGGCGGCAACCGGATCGACCAGTGGGGTCTGGGCGAGACGACGCCGAGCGGCAGCCCCACCGGTCTCCCCACGCCCGGCCTGGCCGAATGGCGTCCGGGCCAGGGCAGCAGTGCCGCCTCCTCACTTGGCTTTCGGATCACACTGCCAACCGGTACCTGGCCGAGGCTGGGGGGATCCGACATCAATTCCATGTATCAGCCCGACCGTCCGTGGGTAAGCAAGAGAGGACGGTTTCCGCTCTGGCCCCGATCCGCCTCGTCGCGGACCGGGGTCTTTCTTTGCGGCACCCGGGACCGATGCGTGCTGCGACGACGACGTCGAAGCGGGCGTGCTGCGGCTACCCGACCCGGCTCTCCCCCGGGGCCGGCCCGGCACCGGGGGCTGGCATCACAGGTGGGGGTTAAGGCTGGACCACTGGCCGACGGGGGGAAGGATTCCAAACCCGATCACCTGATCTCGCAGCGCACACAGGTGGTTGTAGCTCTCGCGAAGGGCAGCCATGTCCTCCGGCAGGCCGTCGGGCGGGAGCCCTCGCAGGCCGTCGGGCGTCCATTCTACGTCAGCCGCCATCATCACCTTCGCGAAGGGCCCGCTCGGGAAGTAGACGCCGCAGGGCCACGGGTAATCGCCGCCCTGGATCCGACCCCGCAACATTGCGACGCTTTGATGTGAGGGGCTCTGGAAGGAGGATCGTCCACGCAGTTTGATGATGCGCGCTCCGCCATTGCGCGTGTGCTCCTGGATTCCGGCCCACTCATCTGCGCTCAGGCCGCGGCCGTTAGCGGTCGCGCCGGCGAGGATGCTGGTGAGCGCCACTCCTGCGACGGCGATCGTGCTCTTGAACACAGCCATCTTCTCGCCGTGGCCGCCGAAGGTCTTGCAGCCGGTCACGCTGTCCTGCGGCACCGCGAAGTGCTGGGCCAGCCGGGTCTGGAGCCGGGTGCTGTCCAGGGCGGCGAGGGTCGAGACTTTGCCCGGCATAAGGCCGCTGTGAACGAGCACGGTCAGGCCCGTGATGTCGGCCGGGTTGAAGATGATGACCACAAACTCCGCACCCGGAGCGTGAGTGCGGATTGCCTTACCGAGATCTCGGGCGATTTCGCAGTTGCCTTTCAGCAAGTCCTCGCGGGTCATCCCTTCCTTGCGTGGGGCTCCGCCGGACGAGATGATGTACGACGCGCCGTTCAGCGCCGCGCCGAGGTCCGAGGTCCAGTCGACCTCCGCTCCCGGGAAAGCGCAGTGGTAGATTTCCTCGGCCGTGCCTTCCAACCCGGCGGCGAAGGGGTCGTACATCGTGATCCGGTTGGCCGTTCCCGTGGCAAGCAGGTCCTGCACCATGTTGGAGCCGATGGCCCCAGCCGCGCCCAGAATGGCGACTTTCTTGTCTGTGAGATACATTCGGACTTCCCTCTGACTTTCTACCCGCCTCGCGTGACGGGGCCCGTACTACGTGAGACGGGCGACGAGCGTCTGACCCAGGTCCGCGGGGCTACGGCAAACGGTGATGCCGGCGGCGGTCAGGGCGGCCATCTTCTCGGCAGCCGTCCCCTTGCCCCCGGAGATGATTGCCCCGGCGTGGCCCATTCGGCGACCGGGAGGGGCGGTCTGCCCGGCAATGAACGCGACGATCGGCTTCGTCACGTGCTCCCGCGCGTAGGCCGCCGCATCTTCCTCGGCGGAGCCCCCGATTTCGCCGATCATGATGACGGCCGAGGTGTTCGGATCCGCCTGGAAGGCGGCCAGCGCATCAATGAAGCTGGTGCCGTTTACGGGATCGCCGCCGATGCCGATTGCGGTGCTCTGTCCCACGCCGAGCCGGGTGAGCTGGTCGACAGCCTCGTAGGTCAGCGTTCCAGAGCGACTGACGACACCTACGGGACCCGGCATGTGGATGTGGCCGGGCATGATGCCGATCTTGCACTCGCCCGGAGTGATGATGCCCGGGCAGTTGGGCCCGATGATGCGCATTGAGTGCCCGGCCAGTGCCCGCTTGACGCGGACCATGTCCAGCACCGGGATGCCCTCCGTGATGACCACGCACAGACCCAGTCCCGCGTCGGCGGCTTCCAGGATGGCATCCCCGGCGAAGGGGGGCGGCACGAAGATCACGGTCGCGTCCGCGCCAGTGTCCCGGACGGCGTCCCGCACGGTGTCGAACACGGGTACCCTGTCTTCAAACGTCGAGCCGCCCTTGCCGGGGGTGACACCGGCGACGACCTGCGTCCCGTACTCCAGCATCTGCCGAGCGTGGAAGGAACCCGCGCTCCCCGTGATGCCCTGCACCAGAACGCGCGTGGCGGCATTGACGAAAATCGACATAGGTCTAAGCGTCCTCCTGCGAAGTTGGCGGCCCCCGGAGCATGCGGCGGCTCCCCGCCTGCGATCCGGCTTTCAGCCGACCGCGCGGGCGTGCGGTTGCTCTGGTGGCCCGCCCAATGGTATCACGCAGTCCGTCCGGCTTTTGCTCACGCGAGCGTGGGGGAGGCCGGCGCAGAATCAGGAAGCCGGAGCCACGAAGGCTCCGGCTTCCGAGATACGCGGCGAAGTGCCCGCGGCTAGCCGAGTTTCCAGGGCTTGCGATAGGGACGGCTGGTCATCAGGTTGGCCTCTTCGTCGTTGGTGAAGCGCTCCTTAACGGGATCCCACTCCAGCCGGCGTCCCCCCATGCGCAGGGAGAGATTGCCGAGATGGCAGACCGTCACGGAGCGGTGACCAATCTCGGCCGTGCAGATGGGAGCCTTCCGGCTGCGGATGCAGTCCACGAAGTTCTGCTGGTGGTCGTTGCTTTCGTAGAGGCGTGTGGCCCCGGCCGGGAGCGGATCGGTGAGGATCTTCTCGTCGCTGGCGTCGATGCGACCCCGGCTCACGAAGATCCAGCCATTGGTTCCCTCGAAGCGCACGCCGTTCTCCCCTTCGTGCATCGCCACCACCTTCACGTCGTTCGCGTACGTGTAGGTGACGGTGAAGTCGAGCGGGGTGTTGTAACCATCGGCGCTGCAGGGGAGCGTGCCCTGCGACTCCACACGGATGGGGCCGGAGTCGTCCATTCCGAGACCCCACTGCGTGATGTCGAGATGGTGCGCACCCCAGTCGGTCATCATCCCGCCGGAGTACTCGTACCAGTGACGGAAGGAGCCGTGCGTCCGCTCCGTCACGTAGTCCGCCCAGTGGCTCGGACCCAGCCAGAGGTCCCAGTTCAGACCGTCGGGCACCGGCTGGATCTTGAAGGGGCCGCCCTTTGACCCGTTGGGCAGCCGGGCTTCGACGCGCTTCACCTGGCCGATCCGCCCATTGCGGACCAGCTCGCACGCCATGCGGAAACGTGCGTCCGACCGCTGCTGACTGCCGACCTGAAGAACCCGCTTCGTCTTCGTCTGCGTGTTGGAGATCCAGCGGCCCTCAGCGATGAAGAGCGTCAGCGGCTTTTCGCAGTAGACGTCCTTGCCGGCCTTCATCGCCGCGACGGCAATGAGGGCATGCCAGTGGTCAGGCGTCCCGATCACGACGGCATCGATGTCCTTACGGGCCAACACTTCACGAAAGTCCTCATAGCCCTGGCAGTCTGGGCCGAAGACCCGAGCGGCCTCTTCGCGGTGTTGCCTGTCCACATCGCACACGGCGATGCACTTCACACCTTTTTTCGAAGCGATGCCGCGCGTATCGCCTAGCCCCTGGCGGAATCCGCCCCGAGAGCCCCCCGGGCCGATGCAGGCGATTTGAATGGTGTCGTTGGCGGCGACCTTTTTCGGCCGCTCGCTCTCCTGGGCGGCCTCGGCGGCCAGTGCCTCGGCGGCGTACCAGGTGGGGAGGGAGGCGAGCGCCGCCCCCGCAGCAGTGCGCGACAAGAGGTCGCGGCGTGTCACTTCGTTACTCAAGACGTCTCTCCTTCTGTGGGTCCCGGGTTCCACCGGTATGTGGTAGATTCAGGACCCGCGCCTCGGTTACCTCTTTGCGCGCCCTCTGTGCCGCGGAGAATGCTGTGCGTATTGGTCTCGTCACTGATCCGGTGATGTTGGAACACCGAACGGGAGCGCACCCGGAGTGCCCCCAGCGGCTGATGGGGATCCGTGAAAGGCTGGATGAGGAAGGGTGGTGGGCGGAGTGCGACCACCTCGACTGCGCGCCCGCTGAGGCTGCTGCTCTGGAACGCGTGCACTCGACGACGTATCTACGCACGCTCGCCAACCTTTGCGCGACCGGCGGCGGCTGGTTGACGGGGGACACCCCTGTCAGCGAGCGATCCTGGGAGGCGGCGACGATGGCCTCAGGTGCCGCGATCGCCGCGGTGGACGCGGTGCTGGATGCCCGCGTGGATTCGGCATTCGCGCTCGTTCGTCCCCCGGGTCACCATGCATGCCCGTCTCAGGGGATGGGTTTCTGCCTGTTGAACCATGCCGCCGTTGCGGCGCGACATCTTACCATCGCGAGAGGGCTGGATCGCGTCCTCATCCTCGACTTCGATGTGCACCACGGAAACGGGACCCAGGACACCTTTACCTCGGATCCCAGGGTGATGTATGCCTCGGTCCACCAGCACCCGGCCTATCCGGGCACGGGTGAAATCAGAGAGGTCGGCACAGGAGCAGGGCGCGGAACGACGGTGAACGTCCCGCTTCCAGCCGATACGAACGCCGCCGGATTCCTGGCCGCGTTCGACCAGGTGTTGCTCCCGGCCGCCCGCCGGTTTCGCCCGGAGTTCGTCCTGGTTTCGGCCGGGTATGACGCGCACTGGTCTAACGAACGCTACCTCAACTCGATCCGGATGGGGGCGACGATCCAGGGCTTCGCGGCCTGGAGCGCTCGGCTGCTGTCGCTGGCGCAGGAGTGCTGCAGCGGCAGGCTGGCGTTCACTCTCGAGGGCGGTTACGACATCGAGGCGCTCAGCCGCGGCGTGACGGCGACGCTCGCCGCCCTCTCCGGCCGCGAGGTCAAGGATCCGATGGGTTCTCCCCGCCACGGCCGGCCGACGCCGGATGTCGCCCCGATCCTGGCCGCCTGCAAGGCCGCCCACGGACTGTAGTCCGCACTCTGTCCGCCCTGCGGCTTCGAGGCGGTCTCGGGAACGGGGTTCCCTTACGTGGCCTGCGCGGCGCTCAGGTTCTGGGTGAAGGTGAGTAGGTCCTGGAGGTTGGTGCCGCGGGCCGTTGTGCGGGTCTCCATCACCTTGCGAACCAACCGGGCGAAGTGGTCCAGCGCCTCAAGGTGGTTGTAGCCGCCCGCGGCGTGCTTCATCTGGATCGCCTTGCGCCGGTAGTTGTGCATCATCTCGGAGAGCGGCATTTTGAAATGCTCAAGGGAGTCCTTGATCTGCGCGATGTGGCGGTTTCCGCCTTCAGCCAGGGCGTCGAGCACCATCTGGCTGAAGAAGTGACAGTGCCGGGCCTCGTCCTGCGCCAGCTTGGCCAGGACCGCGCGGAGGATGGGCTCCCTCACCCGCTGCCGCAAGCACTGGTAGTAAATCTGCGTTGCCTTCTCCTGCACTGAGGTGTAGGTGAAGAGCTGCGTCGGGTTTTCGTGCGGCGCGATGTAGGTCTTCCGGCCCTCGGTGATCATCAGGTCGGTCAGGGCTTTCGCGTCTTTCCTGCCGCAGTGACGCAGCCACAGCTCGAGGCAGTGGGCGTGCCGATCTTCCTCAGCCACCCAGCGGAAGACGAAGTGCAGCATCTGACGGCACTTCCACGCTTCCTCGGGAGAGCGGTCCTCATTCACCATGAATAGGCGGATGTACTCGGCACCATACCCCGGAATGTGGTCCTCGACGATCATGGCGGTCTCGACGGCCCCGATCTGCAGATCGGTCATCTCCGCCATGTGCACGCTGTCTTTCAACTGCTCCCACTCGAAGTCGGTGAACCGGTTGTAACCGATGTGGTCGTTGGCGCGAAGGTAGTCGGTGACGTGCCCTTCGAGGCGCAACAGGGCGGGAGACTCAATATCCATGCAAAACTCGCCGTCTACGCGGGTCGCGCGACGGACTCGCACGATCCCAGAGAGGATCTACCCTTTAGGTTAACCCGTCACACGCCACCTGAACAACTCCGCGCGCGGTCAGGCAGGAGAAGATTCGGCGGACCACTCAATTCTGGTCGGACTCGCCCGCTGCTGCACCCCGAGGAGACCCGCATGCGTCGACCACTCAAGGCAAACTCTCTCATCCCCGGCTGCGGCTTCCACCACGTCGCCATCCGGACGTCCCGATGGGATGAGAGCCTTCGGTTCTGGTGCGAGGGCATGGGCTTCCACCCGGCCGTCGAGTGGGGGGAGTCGCCCCGCCGTGCGTGCATGCTGGATACCGGGGACGGGAACTACCTGGAGATCTTCGAACGCGATCCCCGAGAAGCTGGGGCACCAAGCGAGGCGGCGATCCTCCACTTTTGCTTCCGCACCGCGGATTGCGACGCCACCCTGGAGCGAGCGAGGGCGGCTGGCGCGGAAGTAACCAAGGAACCGACGTCCCTGGCCGTCTTCGGCGATCCGCCGATCCCGATTCGGATCGCCTTCTTTAAGGGCCCCGATGGCGAGATCTGTGAGCTCTTTCAGAACGACGTGCTGTAGTCGACGTCCCTCGCCCGCCGGCAGGCCCTAGGGCACCATCCGCAAACGATGGATTCGAGTCGGCCCAATCCCACGCAGATCGACAACCTCGGTCTCGCTGGGTAGGCCATCCAGCAGGCCGCGGATTTCCGGGTCCGTCCAGAGGGCATCCGTTACGACGACGTCTCGCCCGCTGCTGAGCTCGTGGGTCCGCGCAGCGAGGTTGACGGTGCCGCCAAAGTAGTCGAGCCGCTCGTCATAGCTGCGGACCGCGATGCATGGCCCCTGGTGCAGTCCCACTTTCAGTCCAAGAGGCTCTCTGCTGGTCTGGTTGAACTTGGCCAGATCGCGGTGGATCTCCAGCGCGGCGGCGAGTGCCGTACGCCCGGTGGGGAACGCAGCCATCACCGCGTCGCCGATTGTCTTGATCACCCCGCCGCCATGCCGGCCCACGAGTTCCTGGAGCAGGCGGAAGTGGTCGCGCACCAGTGCGTAGGCCGCGGCATCGCCGAGTCGGCCGTAGAGCGCCGTCGAGCCTTTCAGGTCCGTGAACAACAGGGGAAGCGTCTGGATTCCGAGCTGAGTGTCGGGTGCCAGGAGTTCGCTGGAAAAGAGATCGCGAAACTCCTGGTAGGCGCTCACCACCGCGGCGGTCGCTCTCTCTTCGTGCTCCAGTATCCGCTCCAGCACCACCTGCTGACGGCTGGTGGTGCGGTTAGCCAACCGGAGGTTCACCTCCCCCGGTCCGAGCACGGCGGCGGAGCACTCGAGCCGGTCGTCATGCAGGACGGCGTCAACGGCGTCAACGGCTCCACCCGAGGAAGGTTCGCCGTCGATTGTCAGCAAGGCGGCAAGGTCTGCGGTGAGGTTCCGCAGGCGATATCGGCCCGCCCCCAGGACCACCCGCCACTCCCGATCCTGGCCGGACGAGAGCACGCACTGCGCCAGGATGTGCGGGGTGTTGCGCGGACCGCCGGAGCAGTAGACGGCCTGCTCGACTTCGCGGACCGAGGGATTGGGCCGAAAGGTCACTTCCAGAGCGCGGTCGAAGTTGCCGTCGAATTGGATCTGACAGTCGTCGCAGTGGGCACGGTCACGCACGGACGTCAGCGTGGTCCACCGTGAACGCGCACCGCGACAATTGGGGCAGAGAAGGTCCCAGGAGAGATCCAGCCAGCCCTGTTTGACGGCCTGAAGGCAGAGTCCCAGGACTTCGTAGCGGTCGACCTGCCAGGCTGCCGCGAGGGAAAACGGGCGAATCTGATTGAGCTGGGTATCCCCCTGGCAAGCGAGGTATTGGGCCAGCCGCTCCCCATGCGGCCGACTGAGGAGGTCGGGTGCTCGGTCGCGAAGTCTGCGCTCAATCGCTGCCCGTTCAGCCGGCCGGGTCTCATCCACCCCGTGTCCGTAAGTCAGCGGTTCCCGTCGCGCCAACGCGCCCGTGACGTCGACGATGAGACGATCCCAGTCGGCCCGGACCTTGCGAACCAGGGCCCGAACCAGCAACGTGCCCGGCAAGCCCGCAGGCACGAACTCGCTTTCCACAAACACCCTGCACCCACCGTCCACGGGCTCGAATCGTGCGCCCCCATTGAATTCTCGGATTGGGCCGGCGCGAAGCCGCCGCTGGACCCAGAAATGCTGCGGCTCCACGAAATCGAACGGCTCCTCCACCCAATCCAGTGCAACGGGGCCGAGGTGGGGGCGCACCTGGGCAACGCGAACGGGTTCCGTGCCGGTTGCCTTCGCCGTCGTCACCGGTAACCCGAGGCGCCGATTCAGGCGCTCTGTGTCGGAGAACAGGGGCCACAATTCCGCAGCGGTGGCCGGGAGCGTGTAATCAAAATGGAAGCGCAGGCGTGGCATCGATCCCCAGTCGGCCCTGGACGGAGTCCCTCCTGTGACTGTTCGAGAGAGGACGCCCGAACCCTGCGGAGGGAATCGGCAACCAACGCTGTGAAGTTTGGGTAGGGCCCCGAGGTGGCCGGTTGGGCATGCCGCGCGCGGACAGCGAGGATTGGAAACTGGTGGAGGAGGCCCGCTCCGGGACGCGGGCCGGTTTCGAGCGACTCATGGATCGGTTTGAGCGACGTGTCTACAATCTGTCGCTCCGGATGTTGGACGAACCGGGTGAAGCAGAGGACGCCGCCCAGGAGGTCTTCATCCAGATCCATCGCTCCCTGCCGAGATTCCGAGGAGAGTCCCGGCTGGACACATGGATCCATCGGATCACCGTCAACGTCTGTCTGCAGCGCCGGCGACGCACCGAGCCGCGGACGCGCCCGATCGAAGAGGCAGAGCTGTGCCTGGCTGCAGGGGATGACCCCTCGCGCTCGGTGGAGCAAGCCGAGCTGCGAGACCGCGTTCGCGACGCCCTGCACGTGCTGCCGGAGGGCCAGAGGGAGGTCGTCATTCTTCACGGCATCCAAGGCCTCACTTATGTGGAGGTGGCCGAGGTTCTCGCCATTCCCGTGGGGACGGTGAAATCGCGTCTCTCAACGGCGTTCGGGCGCTTGCGCGGCGTGCTGGCCGGCTACGTCCATGACGGCGGCGAGGCGGGCCCGCGCCGCCAGGTTCCGGAGGCAATCGGATGAGTGTGGGCGCATCCATGGGTTGCCCCGGCAGCGGGGAACTGAAGGCCTGGATCGACCGGGAACTCGACGGCCCGGCCGCTTGGAGTGTGGAGACGCATGTCTCCCGCTGCGCACGATGCGAGGAGGAGGTGGCCGTGCTTCGTAAGCTGACCGAGGCCATATCAGGTCTGGGCGACCCCGTTGCGCCGCCGGCCACGCTGAGAACGCGCGTCCTGGCGGCCCTCCCGCTGACGGGCGACACGTTGACGCCGACCCGGAAGACCCACCCCCTGTCGCAGTGGTGGCCGGTGGTCCGTTGGGCAGCGCCGTTGACGGTGCTCGCGGCGGCGGTGGTCCTGGCGGTACGGCCGGGGTTTTTCGCGTCACCGGGCACGGAATCGCCCCAGAGAATGGTCGCCCCGCGCGCACCCGGAGGTCCGGCATCGGACACCGGGCCGGGCAGCCCTCCTCGGACGAAGTCGCTGCCACCACCGCCCGACTCGCCTGCGGGAGTCGCCGCTGGTTCCCCGGCCGGGGCCCTGACGAATACCCCCGCCCGTGAATCGGATCTGCGGGGAGTTGGCCCCAGTGGAGCAGAGTTCACGGTGGAAGCCAGCCTTGGTGGCGACGCAGCGTCTCGGTCGGCATGGATCAAGGAAGTGGTTCTTGCCGCCGGCGGAAGGCTGCTGTCCGAGGCGCCGACCGGACCCGCGCGTGACGCGGAAGTTATTCAGCGGTACGAGGTGTCCGGCGGCGCCCTGACGGCGATGATCCGAGAGCTGGGCACGGTCGCCGCGCTGCGATATGACCCTGCCCGCCTGGGGCCGGCCCAGGCAAACAAGACCGTCGTGCTTACCCTCAGCATCCGGGGGGGGAAGTAGCGGAGGGATCGCGACCCCGCACCCACGCCCAGTGCGGCCGTCGCCATCCTGGGAGCCGGAATCGCAAACCTCCGATGTTCGGCAGGCGCACTGCGGTTCCGAAGTCGTGCCTGGGCCCGTCACCGGGAGTCGCACAGTCGCGCAGGCCGGTGTTCTCCGCGAACCTGGATTCCTGTAAACTCGGTCCCGGAAGACCACGGCGAGGAGTGAGGCGCGCATGGCGGTGGAAACGAGGCCGGGAACGGGGATCGCCCCCTCGATCATGGACCAGCTCGAGGCCGGTCTCGACGGTCCGTGGGTCGTGATCCTCTACAACGATGACTGGCACCCGATCGATCAGGTAGTCTCGCAGGTGCAGAAAGCAACGGGCTGTTCGTTGGAGCGAGCCGAGTGGATCACCCTGGAGGCCCATCAACTCGGTCGCGCGATTGCGTTCTCCGGTTCCCTGGAACGGTGCCAACAGGTGGCCGCCGTGCTCCGTGAGATCCGGCTGCAAGTGGAGACCGACCGTGCCCCGTAAGCCTCGGTATTTGGGACGGGAGCGGAGAGCCCGGTCCGCAGTGACGCGGCGAGAACTCGCGTCCGTGTTGGGAGGGGCGTTGTTGCTGCCGCTGTCCCCGACTTCGGCGGAACCTGCCCCAGGTGCCCCGTACGGCGATCTCAAGGAAGTCCGCCTCGAAGGGCGAATCATCCTGTTGGGTGAGGAAATGGCGCGGAGATATGGGGCGAAGCTTGCAGGCGCAGGCCCGGATCTTCAGCGGGCGCTCGCTGGTCCGCTCGGCGAGATTCACAACCTGCTCGACAACGCCGCCTACCGTAGGCTCATGGCTGCCGGTTTGGATGGCCGGGCGGTTGAGATCCGCGGCAGACTCTTCCCGAGGTCGCACCTGGTGGAGGTGTTGGAGTTCAGGGAGATCAGGGCGGATGTGCTGAGGCGCCGATTTTACTGTTCCGTCTGCGCCATCAGCGGCGAGGAGTGGGGACCGTGCGTCTGTTGCGGCCGAGAGATGGAGCCCGTCCGAACGTCACCTTGAGCCCGTGGCTGCGGCTGGCGTTCGCCTGGGCAGTGATTGCCGCGGTGGCGGCGATACTGCTCTACTGGCCGCCGCCGGTCATGGAGGAGGCCCCCCATCTCCGCACGTTGCTCGTGGTCGCCGGCGCAGTGATGCTGGCCGGGAAGGTGCTCTACGACACGCTCTTCTGGGACCGTCTCCCCTAGGTCATTGGGCCGCGGGTGCCGGCTCGGCATCGCGCCAGCCCTCGTCAGCCGGCTTGACGGGGGTGTTGTGAATCAGATGGGAGAGCACGGCCAGCTCGCAGATGAAGCACACATCCCGCACGATGACGCTCGGAGGCACTTGCAGTCGTACCGGCGCAAAGTTGATCAAGCCTCGCACGCCTGCCGCGACCAGGCGGTCGGCCACCGCCTGGGCTTCCCCCGCCGGGATCGCGAGGATGGCGATCTCGGCGCCGATCTCCCGCGTCACGCTCTCCAAGTCATCCATGGCTCGCACCGGCACGCGGCGGATTGTGGTCCCGATCTTCCCGGGATCCAGATCGAACACGGTCGCAATCCGGAATTGGTAAGAGCGCCATCCCGGATAAGCAATGAGGGCCGCCCCCAGGTTTCCGGCGCCGACCAGCAGCACGCTCTGCTCCCGATGGATGCTCAATAGCTGGGCTATTCGGATCCTCAGGTCACTGACCTTATAGCCGATGCCCCGTTTGCCGAACTCGCCGAAGTAGGACAGGTCCTTTCGGAATTGGGCGGCCGAGACGCCGGTATGAGTCTGCATCTCCTGCGACGAGACCGAAACCACTCCATCCCGCTCAAGCTGCATGAGGCAGCGGATGTAGGTCGACATCCGCTCCAGGGCGGGAAGTGGCACCGACTGATCCTGCGACACAGGTTTACTCCCCCGTTCCCGGTTGGCTGTCGGCGGCGAGCCAATCACTCTTGCCGCCTTCCTTGCGCAGCAGGCGGATGGCCTCGATGGCCATTCCACGATCCACGGCCTTGCACATGTCGTATAGCGTCAGCGCCGCCACGCTGACGGCGGTGAGCGCTTCCATTTCGACCCCCGTGCGCCCCACGCACCGGGCTGTGGCTTCGATTTCAGCCGTGTCGTGGGTGAGCGTGATCTCGACACCGATATCGGTGAGCGCGATCGGGTGACACAGTGGGATCAGGTTGGCTGTCTGCTTCGCTCCCATCACGCCGGCTAGTCGTGCCGTTGAGACCACGTCTCCCTTCGACACCGCCTGCCGACGGATGAGATCGATGGTCTCCGGCAGCATGCGGACTCGCCCGGCGGCGACCGCGGTGCGGGATGTCTCGGACTTCTCCGAGACATCCACCATCCGGGCTTTGCCCTCGCGATCCAGGTGGGAGAATCCCTGCGAGCAGTCCGACGGGAAACTCATCGACGGCGGTCCACGAGTTGGTCGGCGAGCGCCGCGAGCGCGTCCCGTGCGGGGGAAGGCGGAAGCGCCTGCAGCGAGCGCTTGCCCGCCTCCACATACCCCGAGGCGTGGCTGCGAGCGCCGTCGAAGCCTCCCGCATCCCGAATGATGCGTGTGGCCCGCTCGATTTCCCCCGACGAGAGGGGACCGGACTTCGCGTAGAGGTGGTTCAACTCCGTCCGATCGGCCTCGCCGGCATCGCGCAGGGCCCAGATCACCGGCAGGGTAACCTTCCCCTCGCGGAGGTCCCCGCCGACCGGCTTGCCCAGGGTTTCTTCGTCGCCGATGAAATCCAGGATGTCGTCTTGAATCTGGAACGCCATGCCGATGTTGTAACCGAAGTCGTGGAGTGCCTCCACTGTCTGCGGCCCCGCATCCCCCAGCAGCCCGCCGAACCGAGTGCAGGTGGCCATCAGCAGCGCTGTCTTGCACTCGATGATCTTCTCGTAGACGTCCACGCCGATCGAGGTGTCCCCCTTGACGCAGATCTGCAGCACCTCCCCCTCGCACATCCGGGAGATGGTCTGCACCAGGATTTCCCACAAGGCGCGATTAGGCTCCCGGCTCACCATGTCGAAGGAACGGATGACGAGGAAGTCGCCCATCAACACCGATGCGGAGTTGCCGAAGTAGAACTGCACCGCCATCCGGCCGCGTCGGCTATCACTTTCGTCCACGATGTCGTCGTGCACCAGGGTGGCGGTGTGGACGAGTTCGCAGGCGGCCGCCAGGGGCACTGCCCGGGTGGTCGAGCCTCCGGTCGCAGCGGTGGCGAGCAGACAGAGTTGCGGTCGGAGGCGCTTTCCGCCCGCGCTCAGGATATGCCGCGCGGCATCTTGCAACACCTCGATTTCGGACTCGGATGCGGTGAGGAGGGCTTCCTCCACCGCTTCCAATTCCCGTCCGATCAGGTCTCGCGCGGTTGTCGCAGCCGCAGCCATATCTGCCTTCTCCGCCCATGTAGGTCGGCACCGGCCACCGTCAGCCCGCGTCCATTCTCGGCGTGTGCCGACCCGGATCTTGGCCGGCAGGCGGGTGGGCGACCGGGGAAGTATATCCAGTCCCCCGAGGCGATCGCTGCGCGTCAGCTATGCCCGGGGAGAGATCATCTCCTCGGGCCGGACCAGCCGATCGAATTCCTCGCCCGACAGAAGGTTTAGCCGGATCGCGGCCTCTCGCAATGTGCAGTGCTCGTGGTGGGCGAGCTTTGCCACGCGGGCGGCGTTGTCGTAGCCGATGTGCGGGTTCAGGGCAGTCACCAGCATCAGCGACTCTTGCAGGTGCCGCGCAATCACCGGTGAGTTGGGCTCGATGCCAACGGCACAGTGGCGGTTGAAGGAGACGCAGGCATCGGCCAGCAGGCGGACGGAGTGGAGCACGTTGTGGATGATCAACGGCTTGAACACATTCAGTTCGAAGTTTCCCGATGCCCCCCCGATGTTCACAGCAACGTCGTTACCCATCACCTGAGCGCAGACCATCGTCATCGCCTCGGATTGGGTGGGGTTAACTTTTCCGGGCATGATGGAGCTGCCAGGTTCGTTCTCGGGGAGGGTGATTTCGCCGATGCCGCACCGTGGTCCGGAAGCGAGCCACCGAACATCGTTGGCGATCTTCATCAGGGAGGCGGCGAGGGTCTTCAGGGCCCCGTGCAACTCCACCAGGGCGTCGTGGGCGGCCAGCGCCTCGAACTTGTTGGGCGCCGTGCGGAAGGGCAGCCCCGTGAGCTCCGCGATCCGCGCGGCGGCGCGTTCCGCAAACTCGGGGTGCGTATTGAGCCCGGTGCCGACAGCAGTGCCCCCAAGCGCCAGTTCCAGGACCCCGTCCGACGCGCGCTCGATCCGCGCCACCCCGCTGGTGAGCTGCTGGGCATACCCCGAGAACTCCTGACCCAGGGTGAGCGGGGTCGCATCCATCAGGTGCGTGCGCCCGATCTTGATGATCTCGGCAAAGGCGTCCGACTTAGCGCGGAGGGTGTCCCGCAGTTCCGTGACGGCAGGCAACAGGGCATGGCGAACCTGCTCTGCCGCCGCAATGTGCATGGCGGTGGGGAAGGTATCGTTGGATGACTGCCCCTTGTTGACGTCATCGTTGGGGTGGATCGGATGCTTGCTGCCCAGCACACCCCCTGCCAACTCGATTGCCCGGTTCGCGATCACCTCATTCGCGTTCATGTTGCTCTGGGTGCCGCTTCCCGTCTGCCAGACAACCAGCGGGAAGTGGTCGTCAAGGTCCCCGGCGATCACCTCATCGGCCGCGCGGGTGATCAGCGCCGCCTTGTCCGCTGGCATCCGGCCGAGGTCCTGGTTGGTGAGAGCAGCGGCCTTCTTCAATACCCCCATGGCCCGGATGATCGGACGCGGCATTCGGTCGGCTCCGATCGCGAAGTGGATCAGCGATCGGGCCGTCTGGGCACCGTAGTAGCGGTCGTCCGGCACCTCGATGGGGCCCATGCTGTCGGTTTCAGTGCGGTTCAAGTTCATCCCCGTCCTCGTCGGCGGCCCGGTCGGCCCGGCTGCCTCGGCCCGGCAGCCATTCTATCATCGGCCCGCAGCCCGCCGGATTCACAGGCGGCAGCGATCCAATCCCCGCCGAAGCAAGTACTTCTGGTGGTACTCCTCGGCTCGCCAGAAGGGGCCCGCTGGCACCACCTGCGTCGCGATCGGTCGGCTGTAGCGGCCCGAGTTGTTGTGGTCTTCGATCATCTTCAGCGCCTGCCGCTCCTGCTCCAGGGAGTGCGTGAAGACGACGGAGCGATACTGACCGCCGACGTCGGGCCCCTGGCGATTCACCTGGGTCGGGTCGTGACACTCGAAGAATCGGGCCAGCAGTGTGTCGTAGCTGACCTGCTCAGGATCGAACACGACTCGCACCACCTCCGCGTGCCCGGTTCGATCCGAGCAGACATCCTGATAGCTGGGGTGCTCGGTTACACCCCCTGCGTAGCCGACTTCTGTCCCCACCACGCCGGGGGTGGTGCGAAACGCCTCCTCCACGCCCCAGAAGCATCCGGCTCCAAATGTCGCCGTCTCCGAGTTTCCGGCTTCCATGTCTCCTCCGATCGCTCATGTGCCGGGCCCTATCCAGAGGGCCCTCGTCATCCTACGAGATCCGGCCGCTTACCTGAGCGAGAAACCCATCGGATGGGGAGGGCAGTCAATTGCAGGAACACCTAAGGATCATCCGCATCCGGCCGATAATCCCGCCAAATGAACGCCGGATCCCAGCCCAGACCCTCTCGTCTCACGGACGACGTCACGATGGATCCCGAAAAGCTCCTCGCGGAACTCGGGTGGGGATCCACGCGCCGTAACTCGGGCCCGGAGGCTCCGGGTGCGCGTACACATGCAGCCGCTAGCCCAAGCTACTGCAGTTTCTGTTGGGCCGTCATCTCGTCAGGGGCGAAGCACTGCAACGACTGCGGCCGATCCGTTACCGAGATGGAGGCGTTTGCCGCGCAGCGTGCCGAGGCGGATCGCGCATGGGTGCCGCAGCGGATGCGACAACCGGGCCAGGGCGGAGTCTACAGCCGTCGCGCCTCGGCTCCTGCTCCCGTGATGGATCTTCCCCCGCCGATCGTGCTGCCTGGGCACCGACGTCGTCGGGCTCGGCGGGGGATTCCCCTCGGAGTGCGGTGGGTGGTGCTCGTGGGCGCTGGAGGCCTGCTCCTGGGCGGCGGCGCGTTCATGTTCATGCAGTCGGTGGCGAACGCCGTGGGGGCTTCGCGGGCGGTTACCGTCCATTCCGTGCCGGCCGGCGCCGCCCCAACAGCGCCAGTGGACATGGCCCATGTCCGCTGGAGTTGCGAGGAAGCCGATCTGGTTTATGAGCTTCAGACGGCCAGCGGCAAGCCTGTCGCCAGCTCCCGCGGCGCCGACCCGGACGGGATCGGAATCAAGCCCGGGGAATACCGGCTCTTCCTCGCAAGCTACAACGGCCAGTGGCGCATGCCGTGGAAGCGGGCGACGCTCGTTCCCGGACAGGATCTGGAACTCGCCCCCACAGCGGCCGAACAGGCTCCCTTCCATACATGGCTCGGCAACCAGCAACACGAAGCGGGCGACGAGAAAGCCGCCGAGAAGTCATGGCGTAAGGCCATTGAACTGGACCCCGATTCCGTCGATGCGCGACTGGAACTGGCGGCACAGCTTGCCGTGGACTTCCGTTACCGTGAGGCGCGCGGCCTGGTGGTGGACGCTCTCCGAATCTCGCCCAAGAACGAGACCGCTCTCCGGCTCTCCGAGACGCTGAGTCGGCTGGAGGAACAACGACCATGACCCGCGGCGTCCTGGTCTTCCTGGCCTCGGCGGTTGTTCTTTCCGCTGGTCCCGCAATGGCGGCGAAGGATAGCCTGACCGCAAACCTGCGCCGCCTGCAGCAGCGGGTGAAGGCGAGCCAACCCAAGCTAACCACCAAACCGGCACCGAAGCCCGCCCCGGCTGCGGCCCCCGCGGCGCGTCCCCGTCGGGTATCCCGGCAAGGGCCCGTGAGGCTGGCGCGTTCGACGCCGCCCCGGACTGCCACCCATCCGGTCCGCTCGACCCGACCCCTGAAGACGGACTACTCCACCGAGTACCTCTCATCCCGAATCGGTGCCCGTGCGAAGACGGGCGACATTCAGGTGAGTGCCGCCGGGGGCGGTCAAATCGTCCACGTCTATTTCGGCCAGCGCCTCGTTTCGAGCGGCGGCAATGGGATGGCCCGGGTTCCGGATGTTCGGCCCGGCAAGTACCCGGTGATGGTTTGGTCCCCTGGACGGGGTCCGCGGCGCACCTTCTGGATCAGCGTCAAGCCAAACGTCCTCACCTCGCTCTCCGTCAACCTGTAGCCCTCGCCGCCATCGCCGAAGCGGAGTTTGATCCGCCCTCCGGTTTCAAACGAGCAGGGCGACTGCAACTTCGTCCGCGATCGTGCTACAGAGAATGCACGCGGTTCTCCATCGGCGATGTCCAGGGCTGACCGTTGTGCGAACCTATGCCCAGCCCACGACCTTCCCGTCGCCAATCCGTGATCGCCAGGACTCTGCCGTCGCTCGTCGTCCTCGCGCTGGGGCTCGCCGGGTGTAGCAACAACCCCTACCCGGAGGGCCAGTCGAGCGGATCCACGATGTATCGGATCATCCCGGCGGACCCACGGAGCATGGACCCGACGTTCTCCTACACGGTCACAGAAGCGACCATCATCGACAACATCTTCCCGGGCTACTACCAGTACCACTATCTGAAGCGAAACCCGTTCGAGCTGGAGCTGTGCCTGGGGGATCGGGCGCCCCGAGTAGCCCAGATCGATGTGATCGTGAAGCGAGGCGGTGAGGAGGTGCGGGTTCGCGGCGAGGAGTGGAGATTCCGCCTCCGGCCGGGGCTGAGCTTCCAGGATGACCCCTGCTTTGAGGGCGGCAAAGGCCGGGAGGTCGTGGCGGCCGATATCCTCTACGCTTTTCGCCGCATCGCCGACCCGGCCACAGAGTGCCCCATCTACCCCTTCCTCGAGGACAAGGTCCTGGGGCTCGCGGCGTTCAGCAAGCGGTGTGCGGATCAGGGAGAGGCCGCCTACTCTACACCCGTCGAGGGCCTGGTTCTCGATCCCCGTGACCCCTACGTCTTCACCATCCGGCTGAATCAGTCGTATCCGCAACTGCGCTACCTGATGGCGATGCACTTCACCACGCCGATCCCGGTGGAGGCGGTCCGGCGATACGGAGACGACTTCAAGACGCACCCCGTTGGGTGCGGCCCCTACAAGCTAGAGGAATACACGCCGAGGCAGCGGATCGTGCTGGTGGTGAATCCGAATCGGCGCCGCGAGACTTACCCCGTCGCGGGTGCACCGGGCGACGCGGACGCCGGGTTGCTCGCTTCGGCCGGCCAGCCATTGCCGCTGACCGATCGCATCGTCTTCAACATCAACCGCGAGACGATCACCGGCTGGAACCTCTTCCTGCAGGGCTACCTGGACGGATACTCCGTGAGCCAGGACAACTTCCGGCAGGCCATCAGTCAGCAGGGCAACCTCACTCCCGAGATGAGAGAGATGGGGGTGCGGCTGGGCAAGGCCACCGGGCTCGATGTCCTCTACTTCATCTTCAACATGGAGGACCGCGTGCTCGGAGGTTACACCCCCCAGCGACAAAAACTCCGACAGGCGATCTCCCTCGCGATTGATTCCCAGACCTTTCTCGACCTCTTCTCCCAGGGCTACGGAGTGCAGGCCGAGTGGCTGATCCCGCCCGGCATCGTGGGCCACGACTCCGGCTACCGCAACCCCTACCGGCGATACGACCCCGACCTGAAGCTGGCGAAGCGGCTACTCGCGGAGGCGGGGTACCCGGGCGGCATCGACAAGACCACCGGACGGCCGCTCACCATTGTCTACGACAACGCCCCGGCTGACGCTGCAGGGCGGCAAGAAGTCAACCTCGCAATCAAGCAGATAGAGCGGTTGGGGATCCGCGTGGAGTCGCGATCTCGCCGGGATGTGGAGTGGCAAGAGGCCGTCGACGAGGGGAAATTCCAGCTCACAGCATATGGGTGGGTCGCGGACTATCCGGACGCGGAGAACTTCGCCTTCTTGCTCTACGGCCCGAACGGGGTCCTGCCTGGCGGACGTCGGGGACCGAACCACTCGGGGTACCGCAATCCGCGCTATGACGCGATCTTTGAGAAGATGCGGGCGATGGCGGATGGGCCGGAGCGGGTGGAGTTGATCCGTCAACTCCGTGAGATTTCGCAGGAGGATTGCCCGCTCATCTACCGTGAGCACACGGAGACGCTGCAGCTCTTCCATAGCTGGTTGAAGAACGTGAAGCCACACCCGGTCTCGAATGACTGGTTGAAGTACCGTGGCCTCGACCCCGCCCAGCGGGCGCGCATGCAGCGCGAGTGGAACCGACCGGTCTACTGGCCATCGCTCTCCATCGTGGGGCTGCTGGTCCTCGGCTCGGTCCCGGCGATCCGTTTCATCGGCAAGCATCGCCGCCGCCGGCTGCGTCGAGAGGGTGCCGCCTAGATGCTCGCCTACCTGGTCCGCCGCCTCCTCTATGCGATCCCCATCCTGCTGGGAGTCTCCATCGTCACGTTCGTCATCTTTTACATGAGCGTGTCGCCGCGGCAGATGGCTCGCCGCAATCTCTCGACGAAGAATCCGACCGAGGTCCAGATCCAGGCCTGGCTGACGGCCCGGGGCTACAACCGGCCACCCGCTGAGCAGCTCAAGAAGCACATCAACGAGCTGTTCCGTTTCCAGTTCGGAACCTCGGACACCAGCAAGGAGCGGATCTCCGACCGCCTGCGTCGGGGCGTCGGCCCCTCCGCGCTCGTGGCCGGAACGGCCTTCGTCTTCGCCCTGTTCACCCAACTCGTCCTGGCGCTCTTCGTGGCCTACTACCGCGGCACGTACGTGGACACCTATGGTGTGTTCATCTGCGTGCTGCTGATGAGCGTGGTGTACATGGTGTACATCATCGCCGGGCAGTTCCTGTTGGGGAAGCTCTGGCGCCTTTTCCCCCTCGGCGGCTATCGCGACGGCGCTGCGTCGCTCCGGTTCGTCGTCCTGCCGGCGCTCATCGGCACCGCGTCCGGGGTCGGGGCGGGAGTCCGTCTCTATCGAACTTTCTTGCTCGACGAGGTCGGCCAGGATTATGTCCGCACCGCCCGGGCGAAAGGCGTGCCGGAAAAACTGGTCATGTTCCGCCACGTGTTGAAGAACGCGGCCATCCCGATCCTCACAACCGTGGTCCTGGCGGTGCCCTTCCTCCTCACCGGCAGCTTGCTGCTGGAATCGTTCTTCGGCATTCCCGGGCTCGGCAGCATGACGGTCGACGCCATCAGCAACCAGGATTTCTCGACCGTCCGGGCCATGGTGTTCCTGGGCGCCATTCTCTACATCATCGGCAGCATTGCGACGGACCTCAGCTACGCACTGGCTGATCCCCGGGTGAGGTTCGAGTAGCCCTGCATGCATCTTGTCCCCGCCAGCCTCTGGGTGCTGCTGATCCCGGCTCTCTTCGCGGGAATGGTGCTCCGTGCGCGACGTCAACCGCTCTGGTCGGAGGCATTTCGACGGCTCCGGCGCAGCGGCAGGGCACTCGCTGCGATCGTCGTGATCAGCCTTTACTGCACCGTCGGGCTGCTGGATACGATCGCCTTCGCTCGCGGCCCGGGAACGGCTGAGAAGACCGTCATCGACCTGATCTTCGAGCGGCCGCAGGAGCGCTACTACTCGGCGCCCCTGGCCACGGAGACCGTCGGCGAGGCCACGCCGCACCCGCTCAACGAACGACATCTCCTGGGGACGGACAGCATCGGCAACGATGTTCTCTACATGACCATGAAGGGCGTTCGCACCGCGCTGATCATCGGAGGCCTCACCTCACTCATCGCCACACCTCTCGCCCTGCTGTTCGGGCTGTGCGCGGGCTACTTTGGGCGCCGTGTGGATGACGCCATCCAGTATGTCTACACGGTGCTGGATTCGATTCCTGGGATTCTGTTGCTCATCTCGTTGATGGTGGTCATGGGTCGTGGTCTCCCGCAGATGTGCCTGGCGCTCGGCATCACTTCGTGGGTAGGCCTTTGCCGCCTGGCGCGGGGGGAAGCCCTGAAGCATCGTGACCGGGAGTACGTGCGCGCCGCCCGAGCCCTGGGCCTGGGACACGGCCGCATTCTCTACCGACACATCCTTCCGAACATGCTGCCGCTGGTGATTATCAACGTCACCCTGGGGTTCAGCGGCCTGGTGCTGCAGGAGGCCATCCTTTCCTACCTGCAGATCGGCGTCGCCCCCGGCACCGGGAGTTGGGGAAACATGATCGACGCGGCGCGATTGGAACTGGCCCGCGAGCCGATCGTTTGGTGGAATCTCACCTCGGCGTCAGCGGCCCTCTTCATCCTCGTGCTGGCGATGAACTTCCTGGGGGACGCGCTCCGGGACGCCATTGATCCCCGGCTGAGGACCGCCTGACGTGGCGAATCCCATCCTGCGGGTGGAGAACCTGCGCACCTATTTCAGCACTCCCCGCGGTACGGTGAAGGCCGTCGATGGCGTCGATTTCTCTATCAGCGCTGGGGAGACACTTGGGGTGGTGGGCGAGTCCGGCTGCGGCAAGTCGATGACGGCGCTCTCCATCATGCAACTGGTTCCAGAGCCCGCCGGCTACATCCAGAGCGGCAGGATCCTTTTCGACGGCACGGACCTGCTGGACCGCACGTGGGACGAAATGAGGACCGTGCGCGGCAGGGAGATCGGGATGATCTTCCAGGAGCCGATGACCAGCCTCAATCCGGTGATGACCATCGGTCGACAGCTCACCGAGGCGGCGGAGGTGCACGGCACGGGCGCAGCCGCCGCGCGGGACA
>CAZSRZ010000081.1:0-23465 GCA_964609085.1 uncultured bacterium
GAATCCCGAGTGCCTCGTGACTCCGTCACAAGACGGAGAGCGGATCCGTTGTTCCGTGAGCAACGGGATGGCCGGCGGCGGACGGACTCTGCAACCACTCGCGGATGGGCTAACAATAGGGGTGGCTTCACCCCGGGCGGGTGGGCGCCTCCACAAGCATGCGATTCATCCAGATCACTGCGGGAACCGGCAGCTTCCACTGTGGCACGTGCATGCGCGACAACGCGCTGGTGACGGCGTTACGGCGTCTGGGTCACGATGCCATCCTCACTCCGCTCTACCTCCCGCCGGTGCTGGACGAGGACGTGGAGGCGGAAAGCTCGCTCTTCTACGGCGGGATCAACGTTTACTTGCAGCAGAAGTCGTCGGTGTTTCGGCGCACCCCCCGCTGGCTCGACGGCATGCTGGATCGCCCCGGGTTGCTTCGGGCCGCTGCCGCGCGCGCGGGGATGACCCGGCCGCAGGACCTGGGGGAACTCACGCTTTCGACGCTGGCGGGCGAGACCGGCCGGCAGGCGAAGGAGCTGCGCCGGCTGACAGAGTGGCTCGTGACGGAGCGCCCGGATGTGGTCTGCCTGTCGAACGCGCTCCTGATGGGCCTCGGTCCCGCCATCCGTCGTGCGACCGGTGCCGCCGTGATCTGCATCCTCAATGGCGAGGACAGTTATCTGGATAGCCTGCCGGAACAGGACCGGCAGCAGGCGTGGGCCCGTGTGGCGGCGCTCACCCGCGAGATGGACGCTGTCGTCGCTGTCAGTGGTTGGTACGCGGATCTGTGGTCGGGGCGGACGGGGTTTCCGCGCGAGCGGATCCACGTGATCCACCCCGGCATTCGCCTGGACGGCTATGGGAAGGCGTCTCGGCAGGCCAGCCCCCCCCGGATCGGTTATCTCGCACGGATGCACCCCACCAAAGGTCTGGAGGTGATGGTAGAGGCATTCATCCGCTTCCGATCACTGCCGGGCGCACCGCCTGCCCGGCTGGCCATCGCCGGCAGTCAGAACTCTGGGGACGCGGAGTACGCCCGTATCCAACAGCAGCGTCTGGCCGCGGCGGGGCTCGCCGACGAAGCAGAGTTTGAGGCCAACCTCTCACGCGAAGAGAAGATCGCACACCTGATGAATCTGAGCGTGTTCAGCGTGCCGGCCGCCTACGGAGAGGCGTTCGGGCTTTACTTTGCCGAGGCGCTCGCGGCCGGGCTGCCGGTCGTGCAGCCGGACCATGGCGCCTTCTCCGAACTCGTGCCGATGGCCGGTGCCGGCATGCTGACCCCACCCGGGGAGCCGGACGCCCTGGCACGGGCGTGGCTAACCATCCTGACCGATCGCAAGGCGGCGGACGCCTACGCCGCCGCGGGTTTCAGCGCGGCCCGCGAGCACTTCTCCGACGCGAGAATGGCGGAAGGGTTCGTGGATGTCTGCCGGCCAATCGTTCCGGTGAGGGTCTGAGAGCGATGTCCGAGCATGCTGCGCCAGGGGTGGGGGTCTATCGGATGGTCCATCGGGTGGAGTTCGCCGAAACCGACCTGGCCGGGATCGTCCACTTTTCCAACTTCTTCCGCTACATGGAGCGAACGGAACACGCCTTTCTGCGATCACTTGGGTATTCGGTCCGCCACCGGGATGGTGGGGTGGAGTTGGGATGGCCGAGGGTGGAGGCGTCCTGCTCGTTTCGCAGGCCTTTATGGTTTGAGGAAGAGTTCGAGGTGACGCTGCACGTGCGTGCGGTCAAGTCGCGTTCACTGAGCTATGAGCATGTGTTCCGGCGTCTGGCGCATCCTTACGAAGAGGTAGCGCGCGGCCGCCTGACCGTCGTCTGCGTGGCGATGGGGGCGGAGGGGATGCGCGCCGTGGAGATCCCGGTCGGGCTCTCCTCACAACTGGCAGTCTCTTCCGTCGATCTCGCGGGCTCCCCGGATCCCGCTGCTGCCCCCACTCCGGGGGAATGAAAAGGAACGTATCGTGCCCGCGCAGTCCTCGCAATCCGGAATGACGTGGCTGGTCTTCGCACTGATGACCGTGGTGTCCTGGGGGGTGTACGGCATCTTCCTCCACACCGGGCAGCTAGGGATGCAGGACCCGGTCAACGGCCGGTACAAGGCATTCCTCTTCGTCGGGCTCGCCTACTTCCTTACGGCAGTCCTCGCGCCATTGGCCCTGTTGGCGATCCGCGGAGCGGGCTGGCAGTTCCCCGCCGAAGGCATGAAGTGGTCCCTGATCGCTGGCATCGTGGGTGCGATCGGGGCATTCTGCGTGCTCCTCGCTTTCGGTGCAAAGGGGGTTCCCGCGGCTGTGATGTCGATCGTCTTTGCCGGCGCACCCATCGTCAATGCCGTGGTAGGGATGCTGCTCCATCCACCCGCCGGTGGGCTGTCCGCGCTGCGGCCGCAGTTCCTTGTCGGCATCGTTCTCGCCGCGATCGGCGGCTGCCTCGTCAGCCTGTATGCCCCCAGGGCGGCACCCGCGCCGGCCGGGACCAGCCACGCGGCGGTCACGTCGACCAAACCCGGGTAGACAGGGCCGTCTCATTGGAGGGCAGGGAGGCCGGCGGTGCCTCTCGCGGATCGAGGTGGATGGAGTGAGTCTCTCGACAGGGGTGCACCCGGGCGTGAATCCGGCGACGCGGGCAGAGTTGGACGCCGCCGAGTTCCAGCTTCTGCGGGGCCTGTGGTCGCTGGTCGTCGAGGGTAACGCCTTCTATCGCCGCAAGCTGAAGGGAGTCCCTTCGCCGGGGAGCCTCTCGGAGTTCCGAGAGGCAACCCCCTTCACCGTGAAGGCGGAGTTGGTTGAGGATCAGGCACTCCACCCACCCTTCGGCAGCAACCTGTCGTTCCCCGCGGAGGAGTACGTCCGGTTCAGCCAGACAAGCGGCAGCACCGGCCAACCGCTGCGGTGGATCGACACCGCCGAGAGCTGGAGCCGGATGGTCGATCTCTGGGTGCGGGTCTTCCTGGCCTCCGGGGTGAGGGCCGGTGACCGCATCCTCTTCGCCTTCTCCTTCGGCCCATTCCTCGGCTTTTGGACGGCGTTTGACGCGGGCAGCCGCCTGGGTTGCATGGCGCTGCCCGGCGGCGGACTGAGTAGCTCCGCACGGCTGCGGATGCTGATCGATGCTCGCGCAACGGTGCTGTGCTGCACCCCGACCTATGCGCTGCGTCTCGCCGAGGTGGCGTGCGAAGATGGGCTGGATCTGCGCTCCAGCGCGGTGCACACCATCATCGCCGCGGGCGAGCCCGGGGCGTCCATCCCGGCCACCCGAGCTCGGATCGAGGCGGCGTGGCCGGGGGCCCGGGTGAAGGATCACCACGGGATGACGGAGGTCGGCCCCGTGACGTATGAGTGTCCGAGCCACGCAGGCCGCTTGCATGTGTTGGAGCCCGACTATCTGCCCGAGGTGTTGGAACCGGGGTCCGGCGGTCCGGTGGGCCCCGGTGGGGAGGGGGAGTTGGTGCTGACGAACCTTGGCCGTGGCGGCTCCCCTCTACTCCGATACCGGACCGGGGATCGCGTCCGCCGTACTCCGCAGGGCGTCTGCTCCTGCGGATCCTCGGAGCTCGGGTTGGATGGCGGCATCCTTGGGCGGATCGATGACATGTGTGTTGTGCGCGGAGTGAACCTGTATCCGACCGCCATTGAGGCGATTCTGCGGGGGATCCCGGAGGTGGTGGAGTATCAGGTTGAGCTGCGACGTGGCGGGGCGATGACCGAGGTAGCTGTGCGGATCGAGACGGTCGTGGGCAGCAGCGACGGGACAGCGGCAAGGTTGGAGCAGGCCCTCCGGGACGCATTTCACCTGCGAATCCCTGTCGAGGTGGTTCCTGCGTCGTCGTTACCCCGCTTCGAACTGAAGGCGCGGCGCTGGCGCGTCGTGGAGAGGGAGGCTTCCGGTGAGTGAACCAGCGGCGACCCCGGTGCTCTCCGCACGAGGCGTGACAAAGCAGTTCGGAGGCGAAGCATCGGGAGCGATCGTCGAGGTGCTGCGAGGCATCGACTTCGACCTCGCCGAGGGCCGGACGGCCTCTATCGTGGGGGCGTCGGGCTCGGGAAAGAGCACCTTTCTCAACATCGCTGGGACGCTCGACCAGCCCACCTCGGGGACGGTGCTCCTCGCGGGCGCGGATGTGGCCGGGCTCCCCGACCGTGCGCTCGCCCGGCTGCGGGCGACGTTTCTCGGCTTCGTCTTTCAGTTTCACCACCTGCTGCCTCAGTGCACCGTGCTGGAAAACGTGCTGGTGCCGACGCTGGCCGAACGCGCCACGCCGCGACGGGAGCCCGTGGAGGACCGAGCCCGCCGGCTGCTGGCCCGCGTGGGGCTGTCCGAGCGACAGGACCACCGGCCCGGCCAACTCTCTGGGGGGGAGCGTCAACGCGCGGCGGTGGTTCGGGCGATGATCAACGAGCCGGCGCTCTTGCTGGCCGACGAACCCACCGGATCCCTGGATCGCGCCGCGAGCGACAACCTGGGGGAGCTCCTCTTCGACCTGAACCGGGAGGAAGGAGTGGCGATTCTCCTGATAACCCACGCTCCTGAACTCGCGCGTCGCTGCACGGAGATGTACGAACTCACCGACGGCACGCTCCGCCGTACAGGCTGATCCATGACCTTCGGCCGCCTCGTCCGCAGCAGTCTTCGGCACCACTGGCGCGCCCACCTCGGCGTCTACCTCGGGGCGGCCGTTGCGGTGATCGTGCTCGTCGGCGCCCTGACCGTGGGCGATTCCATTCGCTACAGCCTCCGTTCCATCGCCCTCGCCCGCCTCGGCGAGGTGCGGTTGGCGCTCACCGGTCAGTCCCGGCTGTTCCGTGCCGAACTGGCTGGCGAAGTCGCCCAAGACCTGGGGATACCTGTGGCGCCCGTGCTGCTGCTGCGCGGCACGGCCTCTCGGGACGGCGAGGACGGTCCGGTTCGCACCGGATCGGTCCGAGTAGTCGGAGTCGATCCGGCCTTTTACAGAATGGCGCCGGGGGGCGGCGGGGCACCCGACTTCGGACCAGCCGGGGATCAAGGCGTCGTACTGAATCAGCCGCTGGCCCGGAAGCTTGGCGCTTCCGTCGGCGAAGAGCTCCTCCTGCGGGTCGACAAGCCGAGCCTACTGTCCCGAGATGCGCCGCTGTCGAAAGTGGACGATGCCACTGTCGCCGTCCGCGTGACCGTCCGAGCGATCGCGACCGAAGCCGAGTTCGGTCGCTTCGGGCTGGAGGCAAACCAGGCCGCGCCGCTGACGGCGTTCCTCCCGCTGGAGATGCTTCAAGCCCGGGTTGACCAGCCCGGTCGGGCAAACGCGCTGTTGGTGGGTGGGACCGGATCCGGGACCGGCGGGGTTGAGGCGGCCACCACCGCCTTGAGGCGGCACTGGGGTCTGTCCGATGCCGCCCTGGAGATCCGGCGGCTGCCCGGGAAGCGCGGCATGGAACTGCGCACGGACCGGGTGTTCCTCGACCCGCCCGTGGCCCAGGCGGCGCTCAAGGCTCTGCCGGGAGCCGAGGGGGTGCTCACCTACTTCGTCAACGAGCTGCGGGTCGGCAGCCGTGCCACGCCCTATTCGACGGTGGCTGCGGTCCGCAGGCCGCCCGGTGCAGCCACTCTGGGCCCGAATGAGATCGTCATCAACGACTGGCTGGCGCGCGATCTTCGAGCGGCCCCGGGTCAAAAGTTGGCCATGCGTTACTTCGTGGTCGGTCTGCAGCGCAAGCTGGAGGAGCGTGTCGCCGAATTCACCATTCGCGCTGTCGTTCCCCTGACCGGCGAGGCTGCGGACCCCGACCTGATGCCGGACATTCCCGGGCTCGCCGATGCCAAGAATTGCCGCGACTGGGAGCCGGGGGTCCCTGTTGATCTCGACCGCATCCGCGACGTCGACGAGGCGTACTGGGATGCTCATCGCGGCACTCCCAAGGCCTTCGTCTCACTCGCGGCGGGTCAGGCACTCTGGAACAACCGGTTCGGCAATCTCACCGCGGTCCGCTATCCCATCGGGCCCGGCGAAGCGACCCTCGATGCCTGCCTGCGACAGGGGCTCAACCCGGGGGCGCTCGGCCTTTACTTCCTGCCCGTCCGCGACCAGGCGCTGCAGGCGGGCGCTCAGTCCCTCGACTTCGGCCAGCTCTTCGTCGGATTCAGCCTGTTCCTCATCGCCGCCGGTCTGATGCTCACCGCCCTCCTGTTCACCCTGGGGGTCGAACGCCGCGCCGAGGAGATCGGCATCCTGTTGGCGCTGGGCATCACCCCCGGGCGGATCCGCCGCCTGCTGTTGATTGAGGGAGCGGGGACCGCCGCGGCGGCTTCCGTGACCGGACTTCTGCTCGGCACCCTTTACACGCGGATTGTCATCGGCGCGCTCTCCACGGTGTGGAGTGGCGCCGTGGCGGGGTCCGCCCTGCAGCACCATGCCGAACCGACGACCGTGGCCGTCGGAGCGGCGGCGGGATTCGTCGCTGCGGTGGTCTCGATCGCCCTGGCCCTGCGTGGTCAGGCGCGCTCTCCGGTGCGGGTGCTGCTGGCACCTGGAGGGGCCGCGGATCAGGCCACAGATTCAGCGGCCCGGGCGTGGGCCGGGTTGCCCTCCAGCATCCTCGGACTAGGCGGCGGGGCAGCTCTGGCGCTGGTCGGAACCCAGTCGGGTCACGAGGTCGCCGCCGGAGCTTTCTTCGGCGCGGGAGCCCTCCTGCTGATCGGTGGACTGGGGGTCACGCGGCTCCTGCTGCGGCGTTGGGAAGCGGGCGGCGGGCCGCTGACGGTCACCCGGCTGGCCGTGCGCAACTGCGCTCGCCGCCGGTCGCGCAGTCTGGGCGTGGTCGCCCTCCTGGCGTCGGGGAGTTTTGTTGTGGTCGCGGTCGGCGCCAACCGCCATGATCCCGCCGCGGACGCAACTCGCCGTTCGTCCGGCACGGGTGGGTTTGCGTTCTACGGTGAGGCGACACTACCCGTCTACCAGGATCTGGATTTGCCGGAGGGCCTCGATACCTTTGCGCTCACCCCGGAGGACGTGCCGGGGATGAGGGTGGTGTCGCTGCGGCTCCGCGAGGGTGACGAGGCGAGTTGCCTCAACTTGAACCGCGCCCAATTGCCGCGACTCCTGGGCGTCAACCCCGAGGAGTTCCGTTCTCGGGGCGCTTTCGGCTTCTCCGCCACCACCGCCGACGATCCCTGGGTTCAACTCGCAGCGGCCGGCCCGGAGGGGGAGGTACCGGTGTTCGGGGACGTGAATACGGTCACCTGGTCCCTTGGCAAGAAACTGGGCGACACCGTCACCGTGCTCGACGACCGCGGTGGAAGTGTGCGACTGAAGATCGCCGGCATCCTGAAGAACAGCGTGCTCCAGGGCAGCCTGGTCATGGCCGAGAGCGCCTTCACCCGCCACTTTCCAAGTCAGAGCGGGTATCAGGTTTTCCTCATTGACGCTCCGGAGTCGGGCCGAGTGGAGCTTGCGCGGACCCTCACCCGGGCGATGGAAGACGCCGGGCTCGATCTCACGCCGACCTCGGAGCGGTTGGCGGAGTTCAACAGCGTGGAGGACACCTATCTCTCCATCTTCGCCGTGCTGGGGGGACTGGGGCTCGTGCTGGGAACCGTCGGGCTGGGGGTGGTTGTGCTGCGCAACGCCCTGGATCGCCGCGCCGAGCTGGCTGTGCTGCGGTCTGTGGGGTTCACGCACGGCAGGGTGCACTGGCTGCTGTATGCCGAGCACGCGCTGCTGCTGTTCCTGGGTCTGATCGTCGGTCTGGCGGCAGGCATCGCCGCCGTGGTGCCTTCCATCAGCAGCCCGGGAGTTGAGATCCCCTACGGCACCATCGGCGGGAGCTTGATGCTGGTGGTCGCCACGGGGCTGGCGGCCACATGGATCGCCACCAGCCTCGCATCCCGAGCGCCCGTCCTCGATGCCCTCCGTGGGGAGTAACCTCGCCCGCGCCCCCCGGACCGCACGTTGCGCAAACGCGAAACGCACCGGCTCAGCGTGTGTCATGAGGGACTGACCGGTCGTACGCAGGCCTGCCTGCCGCGCCTCCTGGAGAATCTCGCCTTGCGTCGCTCTATCTCTCGCTTCCTCGTTCTAGCCCTGGTCGGCGGCTCGGTTTTCGTCGGATCCGGCGCCCAGGGTCAGGCCAAGAAACCTGGAGACTGGCCGCAGTGGCGTGGCCCCAATCGCGACGGCATCTCCCGGGAGACGGGGCTTGCGAAGTCGTGGCCGGCCGAGGGACCCCCGTTGTCGTGGCGAGCTGAAGGCCTCGGGGGCGGCTACGGCACACTCACGGTGGCAGCCGGCCGTGTCTACGGCATGGGGTTCCGCGGCAATGACGAAGTGGTCTGGGCCCTCGACGAAAACAACGCCAAGGGGCTATGGCTCACCCGCATCAACAACGCCAACCGGGGGATCGGCTACCCGGAGGGCTCCCGGTGTGCACCGACCTTCGATGGCGGCAAGCTCTACGTGCTCGGCGTCAGCGGCGACCTGGCCTGTGTGGACGCCGCCACCGGCAAGATGGAGTGGCAGCATAATCTCGTCTCCCGGTTCGGCGGGCGAGTCCCCAACTGGGGCTACAGCGAATCTCCCCTCATCGAGGGAGACCGGGTGATCGTCGCCCCCGGCGGCGGTCAGGCGACCATCATTGCCTTCAACAAGAACTCCGGCGCGGAGGCATGGCGCAGCCAGGTCCCGGGGGGAGACCCCGCCCACTATGCCTCGGCGATTGCCGCCGACGCTCCCGGCGGGCGGCAGATCATCCACTTCCTGGGGGGCGGCGTCGTCGGGGTAGCAGCAGCCACCGGCAAATTCCTCTGGCGCTACAACAAGCCAGCGAACGGCACGGCCAACTGCTCCACCCCGATCTACAGGGATGGGCACGTCTTTGCCGCTTCGAGCTACAACGTCGGCGGGGGCCTCGTCAAGCTCACGGCGGAGCAGGACGGTTCCGTCTCGGCCACCGAGGTCTACTTCACCCGCCAGATGCAGAACCACCATGGTGGCATGCTTGTGCTGGGCGACTACCTGTATGGGTGTGATCAGTCGACCCTGACCTGCCTTAACCTGATGACCGGCCAGCCCGCATGGGCCGCTCGAAGCGTGGGCAAATGCTCGCTGACCTCGGCCGATGGAATGCTCTACATCCGCTCCGAGCGGGGGCCGATTGCCCTCGCGCAGGCGACGCACACCGGCTACGTCGAGCGCAGCCGGTTTGATCAGCCCGAGCTGAGCGGCAAGAACACCTGGGCCCACCCCGTCGTGGCCAACGGCCACCTCTACATCCGCGACCAGGAAGTTCTCTTCCGATACGACGTTCGGGCGAAGTAGCTTCGTCCACCCACGGAACACCAACGATGCCCGACTGCGCCGCCGACCATCAACACCGAACAGGGCTCCTCCGACGGGAGATCCTGCAGGTCGGATTCTGTGGGGCGATGTCCTTCCTTGGCCGCGGGGTCGAGGCGTCGTCGGTCGCGGCCCACACGGGTGGGCCGGGGGGGAAGGCACAGGCCGTCGTGCTCGTCTGGATGCCGGGCGGGCCGCCCCAGATGCAGTTCTGGGATCCCAAGCCGGATTCGCCGGTGGAGTGTCGCGGCACCGCAAAGCCGATCGAAACGAGCGCGTCGGGCGTCCGGATCGGACATCGCCTGCCGCTGATCGCACAACAGGCGCACCGCTTCGCAGTGGTGCGCTCGTTGACCCTTGGGTCGGAAGACAACGACAACCACATCCAGGGCGATCAGAAGGTGCTCTCCGGCTACTACGGACCTATCGCCAACTTCAAGCCATTCGCCCATCGTCAGGAACTGCCCTCGATGGGATCGATCGTGACGGGTCTGAAGCCAAACACCAACGGCCTCCCCACCGCGGTGCACATCCCGTACCGCGTCCGCTTCACCGGGCAGGGGGTTGTCGGCGAGAGCGCCGGTTATCTCGGCAGCCGCTACGATCCGTGGCTCACCGAAGGTGATCCCAACCTCCCCGACTACCGGGTGCCGGATCTGCTGCCGATACCCGGCCTCACGGTGGACCGCGTCGCCGCCCGTCAGCGGCTGCTCTCCGGCGTCGACTCAGCACGGCGAGATCTCGACGCCGACCTGGGCGCCCGGCAGCTCACCGATGCCCAGAAGCGGGCCTTCTCCATCGTCACCTCGCCCGCCACGCGGCGCGCTTTCGACCTGCATCAGGAAGCCACTCCCCTCCGTGACCGCTACGGCCGGCACATCTGGGGCCAGAGCCTCCTGCTCGCCCGGCGCCTGGTGCAGTCGGGCGTGCGGTTCGTCCAGGTCAACCTGGGGGATCATGTCAATTACTGGGACTACCACAACGCCGAGGACGCCGGCATGAATCAGCACTGCCCGCCCTTCGACCGGGCGCTGAGCGCCTTCTTCGAGGATATGGGGCAGCAGGGATTGCTCGATCAGACCCTCGTTCTGGTGCTGAGTGAGATGGGCCGAAACCCGGTTCTGGGGAAGACCGTGACGGGGGCTGCGGTGAATGCCGCGCAGCTCGATGGGCGCAACCACTGGCAGTGGTGCTGGAGTGGGCTCATCGCGGGCGGCGGCGTCCGGGGCGGCGTGGTCCACGGAGCAAGCGACGAATGGGCCGGCTACGTGCACGAGGACCCCGTGTTCCCCAATGACATCGGGGCAACCCTCTACCATGCGATGGGGATCAACCCCCGAGCCGAGCTGCGGGACATTCAGGATCGCCCCTTCGTCATCAACGACGGGCAGGTGCTCTCCGGTCTCTTCGGTTAGGCGTGCTTCGATCAGCGCCGCCGTGACTGCGGCCGGGCCAGGCATCGTGCCCGCTGGGGCGCGCGGTCGATGGATCGCGGCATCAGGGTAGCTGCGCGATCTACGGGGTTACGCTTGGCGGCACCTGCTCACCTGCCTGTCCCGTGGACCTGAGCACCGGCGAATGAGGATTGCGCGGGTCGGCCGGGGAAAGTGTGAGGGGTTGAGGGAGGCTCGACGATGCGAATCTGTCCGAACATGGGCCGTGCGGTCACGGGGCTGCTGTTGCTGACGTTCCTTGCGGCGGCTACCGCAGACCCGGCACCGATCCGGCATCGGCTGATGGTGGCGGAGTACGGGAAGGGGCCGAACCGACTCCTGGAACTGGACCCGGACGGCAAGCTGGTCTGGGAGCATCCCTTCCCAAGCATCGCGGTCATCTTTCAGGTACTGCCGAATGGCCACGTGCTGTACGCCTACGGCGGCAAGCCGACCGGCGTGCAGGAGATCGACCGCGACCGCCGGGTGGTGTGGAACTACGAGAGCGCCTGCCCGCAGGTACTTGGGTGTCGGCGGCTGAAGAACGGCAACACCCTCGTGGCCGAACAGGGACCATGCCGGGTCGTGGAGGTGGATCGCGCTGGGAAGGTGGCCCGTGTTACCCCGCTTCAGACATCCGTGGAGGGCTACCATCTGCAGGTGCGCAACGTCCACCGGCTTCCCAACGGCAACATTCTGGCCGCGCACGAGGGGGAAGGCGCGCTGCGAGAGGTCGACCCCACCGGAAAGCTCGTGTGGGAACTGACGGGCATAGAGAATGTGAATGACGGCCTCCGACTTCCTAACGGCAATACGATCGTTTCGTGCGGCACCCAGAAGCGCGTGATCGAGGTGACGCCGGACAAGCGGGTGGTGTGGGAGTTCGGGGAGGCGGACGCCCCGGATCTAAACCTAACCTGGATGGCGGGCATACAACTGCTTAAGAACGGCAACCTGCTGATCGGGAATTTCCTCCGCGGCCAGGAGGGCAAAGGCGCGCACGCCTTCGAGGTGACGCGCGACAAGAAGGTGGTATGGCGCTACGCTGAGCACTCACTGGTCCAATCAATCACAACCGTTCGCGCTCTGGACGACCCACTCGTGGCGAGAGTTTCCGAGTGAGCTGACGGCGTGCCTGCTCGATGATTTCGCCCCGACTGCTGACTCTGGCTCTCGCTCTCGCTGCCGGGGCGCCACTGGCGTGCGCCGCGCCCGGCGCCCGAGGGACTGGCGAACTGTCAGCGGCGGCTCAATCCATCCTCGCGCGGCGGTGCATCGGCTGTCACGCCGGGGCCTCGCCCCAGGCGGGGCTGAACCTCTCCACGCGGGCGGCTGTTCTGCGTGGCTCCGCAGGCAGACCGGTGGTGCTCCCCGGTAGGAGCGGCGCCAGTCTGTTGATCCGCCGGGTCGCGCAGGGCACCATGCCGCCGGGCAGACGGCTCCCCGCAGGCGAGATCACGCTACTGCGGCGCTGGGTGGAGGCTTTCGTCCCCTGGAAGGGTGGTCCTCTGCAACACACTGGGCCGACCCCGGAAACTCGCGCCGGCGTCGACTGGTGGTCCTTCCAGCCGCTCCGGACGCCGGCTCCCCCGGCCGCACCGGGACCGCTCGACCCGGGCGCGATGTTGGAGAGCCGCGCCATCGACGGATTCGTCTGGGACCGGCTGCGGAGAGCGGGTCTCGGCTTCAGCCCACCCGCGTCGCGGCGGGAATTCCTGCGACGGGTGACCTACGACCTTCACGGATTGCCGTCGACGCCGGATGAGTTGGCGGACTTTCAGCGCGACCGGAACCCCGACGCCGTCAGTCGTGTGGTGGACCGGCTGCTTGCGTCACCCCGATATGGGGAGCGGATGGCGCGTCGCTGGCTCGACGTCGCGCGGTTCGCGGAGAGCGACGGCTATGAACACGATCTGCCACGTCCAACCGCGTGGCCGTATCGGGACTGGGTGATCGCGGCCTTCAACCGGGACCTTGGCTATCCCGACTTCATGGCCGAGCAGATCGCCGGAGACGCCCTCCACCCCGGGGAGCCAGGAGCCTTCGCCGCCACGGGCTTCCTCGTAGCTGGCGGTTACGACGAGGTTGGCGCAAAGGGCGCTTCCCCGATGATGCGGGCCGAGGTGAGGCAGGACGAGTTGGAGGATCTGGTGGGCACCAGCATGCAGGCCTTCCTAGGCCTCTCGGCGCAGTGCGCGCGGTGCCACGACCACAAGTTCGACCCGATCCCTCAGCGCGACTACTATCGGCTCGCGGCTGTATTCTCGGGGGCGCGGCATTGGGAAGCGTCCCAGAAGCCGCCCGTGTACGGAGTCCGGTCGGAGACCCCGGCAGCCACCTATCTTCTTGGCCGGGGCAGCGTGAGCGCTCGAGGGGCGGAGGTCACCCCCGGGGCGCTGAGCTCTCTCCGCGCCGTGCCGGATCGACCCGCCTCTCTATCGGGCTCGGCCGGGGATGGTGAGCGCAGGTTGGCGCTGGCCGCGTGGCTGCGTGACACTCGAAACCCCCTGCCGGCCCGGGTGATGACGAACCGCGTCTGGAGCTGGTTGATGGGCCGGGGAATCGTGGAGACGCCGAACGATTTCGGATTCAACGGTGCACGGCCCTCGCATCCTGAGCTGCTCGACTGGCTCGCGGCGCGCTTCGCCGCTCCCGGAACGGGCGGCTCGGTGAAGTCGCTGTGCCGCGCAATCGTGCTCTCCCGAGCCTATCGGCAGTCTGCCCTACCGGCCGTCGCCGGCCGTGGGATGGAGATAGATCCCGAGTGCGGTCTGCTGTGGCGATCTCGCCCCCGTCGGCTGGAAGCCGAGGAGCTTCGTGACTCGCTGCTGCAGATCGCGGGCAAACTCAACCTCCGGATGGGTGGTCCTGGCTACCAGCTCTTCACCTGGAAGGACAACGCGGGAGCGCTGTATGAGACTCGAGATCCCGACGATCCGGAATTCTATCGTCGCGCCATTTATCGGATGGTCGTCCGAGGTAGCGAGGATCCGCTGCTCACCAGCTTCGATTGCCCCGACCCCTCGAACACCACGCCCAGGCGCCAGCGTACCACCACGGCCGTCCAGGCGCTCAGCCTGCTGAACAATGGCTTCACCACCCGGATGGCTCGGTTTTTCGCGGAGCGCGTCCGACGGGATGCCGGACCTTCGGCGTCGTTGGAAGAACTGGTGGGCCGGACCTATCAGCAGGCGCTGACGAGAGACGCAACTCCAGCCGAGTTGGCCCGGGCCGCCGCCTTCGCGTCACGGTACGGGCTGGCGGCGTGGTGTCGTGTGCTCTTCAACACGACCGAGTTCCTGATGGTGGATGGATGAAGCCCCGAGACGACTTCGCTGCCGCTGCGCACTCTCGCCGGGATCTGCTTCTCAATGCGGGTGGGGGGCTTGCGGGCCTGGCGCTGGCCATGATCCTCGCAGAGGATGCCCGCGCGGTGCCCGCCGGGCGGGCGGACCAATCCGGGCCAGCGCTGCCGCACCTCCTGCCCAGAGCCCGGCGCGTGGTGCAGGTGTTTCTGACGGGCGGCGTAAGCCAGGTAGACACGTTCGATCACAAGCCGGAACTCGACCGACGCCATGGCGAAGAGATGCCCGGCTCGGCGGGTGTCGAGACGTTCAATGGCAAGATCGGCAACCTCATGCGCAGCCCGTGGGAGTTTCGACGGCGGGGCCAGTCGGGAAGGTGGTGCAGTTCGCTGCTGCCGCACCTTGCTGGGTGTGTGGACGAGCTGACGTTCCTCCACGGGATGACGGCGCGGAGCGCGAACCACGGTCCGGCGCAATTGCAGATGAACAGCGGCTTCATCCGCAATGGGTTCCCCTGCCTGGGCGCATGGTTTTCCTACGCGTTGGGCAGGGAGGGCGACGACCTGCCATTCTTCGTCGTGCTGCCGGACACACGGGGCATCCCCGCGGGGGGCATCGCAAACTGGGGGGCCGGGTTCCTCCCCGCCCGTCATCAGGGGACTGCTCTGCGGCCCCGCGGGGCACCGGTCGCGGATCTCTTCCCTCCCGTTGGGGTCGGTGGCACAGAACAACGCGAGGCCCTGAATCTACTGAGGCAGATCAACGGCGAACACGCGAGTCGGCGGCCCGGCGACTCCGACATCGCCGCCCGAGTGCTCGCCTACGAACTGGCCGGGCGGATGCAGGCAAGTGTCCCCGAAGCCGTGGATTTCAGCGCCGAGACGGATGACACGAAAGTGCTTTACGGCCTCGACGACCCGATCGCCGGAGGCTTCGCGCGGAACTGCCTGCTGGCCCGCCGGCTGCTAGAGCGCGGCGTGCGCTTCGTGCAGCTCTATCAGGGGGGAAGTGCGATGAAGCCGCGGGTGAACTGGGATGCCCACGAGAACGTGCTGCAAAACCACTCCCAAGAAGCCGCGATCATGGATCGTCCCGTCGCAGGGCTGCTCCGCGATCTGCGGCGACGCGGGCTACTCAGCGACACCCTGTTCATCTGGGTGACGGAGTTCGGCCGTACGCCGTTCAGCCAGGGCAAGGGAGCTCCTGGGCGAGATCACAACCAGTTCGGCTTCACGGTGTTCCTTGCGGGGGCCGGGCTGAAGCCGGGGATCGCCCACGGCGCCACGGACGAGTTCGGGCATCGGGCGGTGGAGGGAGTGACGTCCATCTACGACCTTCACGCCACCATCCTGCACCTCCTCGGGCTGGATCATCTGCGGCTGACCTACTACCACAACGGCAGCCAGCGACGACTCACCGACGTCCATGGCCACGTGATCCATCCGATCCTGGCTTGAGCGAGCGGGCAGTCGGCAAGACCGCCTGATGATTGAGCAACCGCGAGGACCGGCTCGCCAGGATGTCCAGGGGCGTTCCCCCGGTCTCAGCCTGCCCCGGCCTCTTCGAACGCCCCCGCGTGCCGCTCGTGCTGGTGGGAACAGACGAGCCAGCCCACCATCCCCAGCAGGGGGGTGAGCGACACCATCACCAGCACGGGCACGAACCCGATGCGCTTTACCATGTTGCCAATCACCGGGTTAAAGATGAAGTTGCACACCCCGAAGGTGGCGTTCATCAGCCCGTTCATCTGCGCCGTCTGTTTCTCCGGCACCACCGAAATCCCATACGTTAACAGCGCTGTGTACCCGAACTGGAAGAAGAACCGCGCCACCACGAAGAAGAGCATGGCGACGACGACGGATCGCGTGGCCACCATCCCCAGCATCAGGGTTGCGCCCAGCATGCCCGCCACCAGCACCGTGCCTCGCGCCCGGCGGAACGGTAGCCCAAACCCCAGCAGACGCAGGATCGCGAATCCCCCGAGGACCTGACCGATGTCCATCCCCAGGTAGGGGATCCATTGGTACCCTGCCTGCTCCTGCTGCGTCAGACCAAAGACCCTCGTCAGGTAGATCGGCATGAACTGGAGAGTGAAGACGGTTGGGGGGATGGTGAAGAAGATAGTGAGCAGCGTGGCCCAGATCCCCCAGGAAGCCATGTTGAGCGGCTGCGACACGGGGTCCGCCTGCACGCCCGCGGAGACAGCGGATCGCTTCCGTCGAGCGAGGAGATCTCGGGCGATGCCCCTCCATGCCTCCCAGGCCGCCGCAAACCATGGCCGCTCACTTCCCGTACCATCCTCGCCGGGTTCGAGCCGGAGGGGCGGCCGCGAGGCGACGATCGCCCACACGGGAACCCAGAGGAGACCGACGATACCGGTAAACAGAAAGGCGGCGCGCCACCCGACCATCCCGGTGAGCGGAATCACGGTCAACGGAGTCAGCAGCGCCCCCAGGAGGGACCCGGAGCCGACGATCCCCGAGCCCACGTCGCGGTGCGCGGGGTGTACCACCCGCCGGACGCCCTTCAGCAGTGCGGCCCCACCCGCTCCCTCGCCCAGGGAAAGCAACATGCGGCAGGCGATCAGGCTGGGCAGGTCGAAGGCGAGGGCATGCATCATCGCGGCAAACGACCAGAAGGTGGTGGAGATGATCAGCCCGCGCCGCACCCCGATGCGGTCGATCCACATCCCGCCGAAATAGGACGCAGGCACGTAGACGGCGAAAAACGCCGCGCCGACCCAACCCCACTCCGCCTCGTCGATGCCCAGCGCGGGCATCAGGGTTGGTGAGACGGCCGCCGTGGCCTGCCGGTCGATGTAGTTGACCACCGCCGACAGCATGAGCATTGCGATCAAGCCGGACTGCAGCGGCGTCGGCCGGGGGATGACGCGCTTGGACGTCTCTCGGTTGGGGTCTGCGTTGGGGGACATGCGTGGAAGTGATCTTCACCCCAGCGTCGTAGAAGGCCTTCCGGAGGTGCGATCGGGGATGCCCCGACGAGCAATTCTCTACGGGACCGCAACGCAACACTGCACCGGGGTCGGTGTCCCACGATGGAGCCTTTGGTCCCTGATGCCCAGCCGTCCCACCGTCATCGCCGTCCTCGCGCTCGCAGCCTGCTCCCCCGTCGGGGCAGCGTCGGCGCGCGTCCCGGCTCGTCCCTCCGTGCCCTCGCCGGTCCGCCTGCGAGTGCTGCCTGCCCAGGCGTCGCTAGTCGGTCCGACGGCCCGGCAGCAGTTCCTCGCGCAGGCCGTTTACGCGGACGGCAGCGTCGCCGACGTAACTCAACAGACGAAATGGAGTTCCACCCTCCCTGGTTCCACTCTCGGGCCCTCCGGGGTCGCCGCCGCCGGTCGGGACGGACGCGGGGAGGTGGTAGCCCGGCTGGGGACGCTGACGGCCCGCGCGGCGCTCACGGCCCGCGGCGTTCGGGGGCCGGTCCACTACCGGTTCCGGTCCGATGTCGTCCCCGTCCTTGCCCGGATCGGCTGCAGCCAGGGAATGTGCCACGGGGCGAACTCGGGAAAAGGCGGCTTCAAACTCTCGCTTCGAGGCTTCGCCCCCGAGCTCGATTTCCTCACCATTACCCGTCGATCAGCCGGCCGTCTGATCGCACGAGAAGCGCCTGAGCGGAGCCTGTTCCTGCGCAAGCCACTCGGCGAGGTCCCCCACGGCGGCGGAAAGGTCCTCACGCAGGGTAGTCGCGAGCACGCGACCCTGCTCGGTTGGCTCCGAGAAGGAGCCGTGGACAGCGACCCCACAGAGCCACGTCTCACCGGAGTGCGCACCGACCCGGTGGACCGGACGTATCGACCCGGACAGTTGCAGCGCCTGGTTGTTACTGCCGTCTACGCGGATGGTCGCACCCGAGACGTGACGGACCGGGCGCTCTTCCGCACCAACGACCCCGGAGTGGCATCGGTCACCGCGGACGGCAGGGTGACCGCCGTCTCCTCGGGTGCCACGGCGGTTATGGCCAAGTACGGCGAGTACCTGGCAAGCTCTGTGGTCACGGTCCCTTACCCGATCAAGGCCCTGGGGCTGCCGTTCCCATCCCCCGTCAACCTGGTCGACAAGCACGTCTATGACCGGCTTCGTCAACTGGGCCTGGATGCGAGCCCGCGCTGTTCCGATGCCGAGTTTCTTCGCCGACTGTGGCTCGATGTCGCCGGCACCCTGCCCACGGCGGAAGACGTCCGCGCCTTCCTGGCGGATCCCAACCCCAACCGCCGGGAGGCCGCAATCGAAGCCGCGTTGCGGCGCCCCGAGTACGCCTCCATCTGGGCATTGCGGCTGTGCGACGTCAGCATGATCCGCAAGGAACACTTGGGTCGAAAGAACACGCTCGCAGTGAGTCAATGGCTGACCGAGCAGTTCCAGAACAACCGGCCGTGGGACAAACTGGTGGAAGACCTCGTCGCGGCCACGGGCGATATCGAGGAAAACCCGGCTACTCTCTGGTGGGCCAGCCGTCAGGCCACACGCCCCAATGCCAGGGGCTGGGTCCGACACTATGAGTTGACAGGGGAGATTGTCGCCCAGGTGTTTCTTGGCCAGCGCATCCAGTGCACCAAGTGCCACAACCACCCGACCGAGAGCTACACCCAGGACGACTACTACCACTTCGCGGCGATCTTTGCCCAGGTCAACGGCGATGGCCCTGCCGATCCAGTGCCGCAGCGCTTCCTGGCGAATGACGCGGGCGAGGTGCGGCACCCGCGCACGAACGAGCTGATGATCGCTCGTCCCCTCGACCACTCCGAGTTGGGAGGATCGCAGTCGGACGACCGGCGGATCGCCTTCGCCGCGTGGCTTCGGGGTGGGGGGCAGCGGTTCTTCGCCGCCAACATCGTCAACCGCATCTGGGCTCGCCTCTTCGGCTCGGGCATCGTCGACCCGGTGGACGATTTGCGGTCAACCAACCCACCGCGGAACGCCCCCCTGCTGAGCGCCCTCTCCCGATCCCTCATCGACTCCGGCTGGGACCTCAAGCGGCTGATCGGGCTGATCGTGCGGTCAAACACCTACCAGGCGAGCGCCACGCCGACGCTTCGGAACGCCGTCGACTCACAATTCGGCTCCCACTACCCCTCTCGCAGGCTTTCGGCGGAGGAGCTGGCCGACGCGATCGCGCAGGTGACGGGCGTGCCCGACCGTTTCGCCAGCTACCCCCTGGGGACCCGTGCCATCGAGCTTTCCGATACGGAACTCAACGTGCAGACCCTCGACGTGTTTGGACGCCCCACGCGGACCACGCCTTGCGAGTGCGACCGTTCCGCCGCTCCCAGCCTGTCCCAGGCTCTTGAGCTCCTCAACGGCGAAGCCCTGCAGGCCAAGCTTGGCGCCCCCGACGGGTTGGTCAGCCGGCTCCTCCGCGTCGGCCAGCCAGACCAGCAGTTGATCGCCGAGCTCTTTCTGACCGCCCTTTCGCGCCCCCCCACGCCGAAGGAACTGGCCGACGTTCGGAAGCTGATCGCCCCTTCCCCCAACCGGACCGAGGCCCTCCAGGATGTGCTCTGGGCCCTGATCAACACAAAAGAGTTCATGTTCCACCACTAGGTGCGACAGGGGAGAGATGCACGCATGCTGACGCTGCACGGTAGGGAGAACCAGCCACTCTGCTCGGGCCTGGCCCGGCGGGATGTGCTGCGCGTCGGGGCGCTCTCCACTCTTGGCCTGGGGTTGCCGGACCTACTGCGGCTTGAGGCCGCGGCCGCTGCCGGCGGGTCGACGAGTGCCGGCTGGGGCAAGGCGAAGAACGTGCTGCTGATTTACATGGGCGGCGGGCAGACCCATCACGACACCTTCGACCCAAAGCCTGAAGCGCCGCCCGAGATCCGCGGCAAGTACGGCGTGATCCCCACGCGAGTGACGGGGGTCCGCTACAGCGATCAGATGCCGGCCCTCGCCGCCTGCAACCACCTCTATACACTCGTGCGGTCGCAAGTTTCCGGCAGTGATCACCACGAGACATCCGCCCAGTGGATGCTAACTGGGAACTACGGCACCGCGCAGGGTGGGGACTACCCCTCCATCGGGGCCGTGGTGACCCACGAGATGCGTGCGCTCAACTCCCTTCCACCTTACGTCGCCATTCCTCGTAACCACTCCTTCACCTGGGAACTGGGCAAGGCCGCCTGGCTGGGGGAGCAGTACGAGTCGTTCAAGGCCGGCGATCCCGCCAACTCGGACTGGCGAGTCCCCAACCTGGCCCTGCAGAAGGATGTGAAGGCGGACCGGCTGGACAGACGTCGCGGTCTGCTCCAGGCGGTGGACAGCCTCGCCCGCCGGGTGCAGGGGAACGACAGCCTGCGCTCGATGGACAGCTTCTACCAGCGAGCCGTGCAGATGGTGCTCTCCGAGGAGGCCAGATCCGCGTTCGACCTTTCGAAAGAACCGGAGTCGGTCCGCAAACAGTATCGCTTCGACGAGAAGGATCGATTCGGCCCACAGTGCCTGCTGGCGCGGCGGCTCCTCGAGGCCAATGTTCGGTTCGTCTTTCTCGGCCTGGGCGGCTGGGACATGCACGCGAAGATCTTCGAATCTTGCGACCGTCAGCTTCGCCCCTGGGACCACGCCGTGGCGGCGCTCTTGACGGACATGGATGCCCGCGGACTGTTGAAGGAGACGTTCGTGGCCATCTACGGGGACTTCGGCCGAACGTCCAAGATCAACAAGGACGCGGGGCGCGACCACTGGGCCAATGCCGGGAGCATGCTCTTCGCGGGCGCTGGGGTGAGAGGTGGGCAGGTGATCGGGCAGACGGACGATCGGGGTGAGTTCGTTCTCGAGCGTCCGGTTCGACCGCCGGAAGTTGCCGCAAGCCTCTACCACGCGCTGGGCGTGGACTTCCATCGCGAGTTGGTGACGCCGAACGGCCGCCCCGTCCGCATCCTGTCGGACACGCAGCCCGTCACCGAACTCTGGTCGTAGCCCGGATGTCCCGCCGCGGGCTGCCAATCCTGGCGCTTCTGGGGCTGCCGCTTCTGGCGTGCGCTGCGCCTGCTCCCCGACCAGTGGGCCGACCGGTGCTTTTCAGCAAGCAGGTGCTTCCCACTCTCATCCGGGAGTGCGCGGGCTGCCATACGGGCGCGGCCGCACCGGGAGGATTCTCGCTGGAATCGGAGGAGCGGCTGCGGATGGGTGGTCGGCACGGGGCTGCGTTCGTGGCGGGGAAGGGTTCGCAGAGCAACCTGGTCCGCTACCTGACCGGCGAAATGAAGCCGCAGATGCCGCCCGGCAAGCCGCTGACGCTGGAGGCCTTGGGGCTGATTCGGCGCTGGATTGATGAAGGCGCGCGGATCGACAACATGCAGATGACTGCCTTGCCCACACCCTCCCCCGGAGACGCCATGCCGCGCGCTGTTCGGCCCGGCCCGGCACCCGGGGGAAGGCCGACGTCCACCCTGCTGCCGACTGCGGTGGTGCAGGTTGCCCCGGTGACAGCCCTCGCCATGAGTCCGAGTGGAGCCTTGCTGGCGGCCGGCGGCTACCGTCGTGTCCGCTTGCTCGACCCCGCGACCGGAGCCGTGATCCACACCCTCGACGGCCCCGCGGAACAGGTGTACTGCCTCGCCTGGACCGCAGACGGCGGCACGCTGGTCGCCGGCGGCGGGGTTCCGGGCGTATCGGGCGAGGTGTGCGTCTGGAAGCGCGGCGGCGAGTCGGGGTGGGGTGCGCCTCGACGGCTGACTGGCCACGCCGACGCAGTGGTGGCGCTGGCCTGCCGCGCCGGATCAGATCAACTGGCTACCGGCTCACCCGATAAGTCTGTGCGGATCTGGGCTCTCGACAGCGGGAGGCTGCTCCGCGAGCTTCGCGACCACGTGGATGGCGTGACGGCCGTAGCCTATAGCCCGGACGGCCGATGGCTGGCCACCGGTGCTGTGGACCGCACTGTGCGGCTCTATGAGGCGGACGGTAAGCGGGCAGTCACCCTGGCTCACGGGGACGCGGTGACGGCGCTCCTGTTCACGGCCGGGTCCGACACGCTTGTGACCGCCTCCGCCGACCGACAGGCCCGGGTTTGGCCGGTGCGGGCGGGGTCCATCGAAAACCCGGTTCGGTCGCAAGGGGAGGGAGAGGTGATTCTCTCGCTCGCCCGGTCGGCAGATGGGAAGGCGATCGCCTGGGGAGCGGCCAACCGTCGCGTCCGCGTCTGGAGCGCGGATCTGGGTGGACAGCGCCGAGAATTCGCTGACGCTCGGGATTGGGTCTACGCCGTCGCGCTGAATGCGGACGCCACGCTGGTTTACGCCGGCTGCGGGGATGGGGGAGTGCGGATTTGGAAGATATCGGACGGCACGCTGCTGGCGGAGACTCGCCTGGCCGCCGATCCTGAGCCGCGTCGGTGAGGCAGGGTGCCGTGATGGGCGTGGCGCTCGCCCTGGCCGCACTCGTTGCCCAAGCGGCCCCGCCCCGAGCCGACGTGCGCGCCCAGCGGCCGGCCTGGGCCATGGCGGGCGCCACGACAGCCGTCCGCTGGATCGGACAGGACCTGCAGTGTACGCAGATCCGATCCAGCCGTTCCGAGATCATGGTGGGCAGCCCGAGCGTCTCCCCGTTTCAGGGGACCAATGACCAGGAGCGACGCTGGGGCAACACCCAGATCGAGGCCATAGTCACCGTCGCGGCGGGAACCCGTGCCGGGCAGTACGATCTCGAGTTCGTTCGGGCCAAGGGCGAGCCGGTCAGTGCCACTATCCTGGTGGACGAGACCGCCCCAGTCATCGCGGAGGTGGAACCGAACAACAGCCTGCTCCAGCCCCAGGTGCTGCCGGCGGGATCGGTCACAGTCACGGGCAAGCTGGACGGCGAAGGGGCCGATGTGTTCCGGTTTTCGGGACGAGCCGGCGAGCGTTGGCGGATCGAGTTCTTCAGCAGACGCCTGACGCCGCCTTCCCCCGCCGAGATCTGCATGCGGCTCCGGGGGACGCTGCGCCAGCCCCTTCGGCTCGCGGTCGATCAGGGACGTGACGGCGCGATCGAGCTCCTGCTTCCGGACGACGGCAACTACCTGGTGGAACTGTTCGACGGCGACAACCGCGCACAGCCCGACTACGTCTACAGGCTGCACCTCCGGTCCCTGGGCAAAGGGTAAGCGACCCTGGGTGCGCGGGCGTCCGGCCCGCATGGCTAATGCCGAAGCCCCTAGGACCGCCGAGCTCCAGCTCGGCATGCGCGGAGCGCCCAACGGTACCCCACCCCGCCAAGGCCGAAGCTCCTGGGACCGCTGAGCTCCAGCTCGGCATGCGCGCAGCGCCCGACGGTACCCCACCCCGCAACCCACGCCGCCAAGGCCGAAGCCCCTGGGACCGCTGAGCTCCAGCTCGGCATGCGCGCAGCGCCCGACGGGACTCCACTCGGCAACCTACGCTGCCTATCCACCGACCGACGGGGCACGTGGTCGAGGACTCCC
>CAZSRZ010000082.1:0-16724 GCA_964609085.1 uncultured bacterium
CACCGCACAAATCATGAGCCTGCCGACATGGGCCGAACGTTTGAAGAAGCTGGAAGAAGTGAAGTCACAGCTTGAGCCGGACCGGTACGCCCGACTTAAGACCTTTATGGAAGCGCGCGTCAAGGCGGAAGCCGGGAAGTAGGGAGAGCCAAGATGACCCTGAACGTTAATCGAGCACTCACCGTTGGGGCCGCCGTACTGCTGACCGGTGGAGTCTACGCGGCAGCACAGGTGTTGCTGAACCCCCCACAGGAAGCGGGTAATCCCGACCACCTGACGCAAGAACTGGCGGAGCGCCTGAATGAGCAACCTGCGCCGCGAGTCACAGAGCTGACCGTGCCCGAGAGACCGGCCCCGCCAGCTCCACCACGGGTGGTACAGGTAGCGAAGGCTCCCGAGGCGCCAAAAGCGCCGCCCACGCCACCGACACCCCCTCGGCGCGACCGGGGTAATCGCCGGTCACGCGGCAGCCGCGCAAGCACTCCGGGCGACGAGGCTGTCAAGAACATCGCCCTCATGGGAGTGACGCAGGAGGGCACCAGGACCTCGGTGTGGCTGGTAGACCTCACCAACCAGAGTCGCGAGGTCGTTCAGCGTGGAGGTTCCGCGTTTGGCTTCCGGGTTCGTGAAATCGGCGAAGAGAGCGTGACGCTCGAGCGCGGAGACCAGGGGTACACTCTCCGGATCGGTGACAAGCAGATCCCCACGGTCCAGGTTGCCTCAGCGGACTCCTTCGGCGGTGGCGCCAGTGGGTTCGGCGGCTTCCCGGGGATGGGCGCATTCGGCCAGGGTGGCTTCGGCGGACGAGGCGGCGGCGGCTTCGGCCAGGGCGGCTTTGGCGGACGAGGCGGCGGTGGCTTCGGCCAGGGTGGCTTCGGCCAGGGCGGCTTTGGCGGACGAGGCGGTGGCGGCTTCGGTGGCGGCGGCGGCTTCGGAGGCGGCAACTTCGGCGGCGGGGGTAACTTCGGCGGCGGCGGGGGTACCTTCGGCGGCGGCGGCGGCAACAGGGGCGGCCAGGCGCCAACGATGACCTTCGGCGGTGGGGGCTTTGGGGGCGGCGGCTTCGGCGGCGGCGGCTTCGGCGGCGGCAACCGCGGAGGCGGGCAAGGGCAGACCAGTCAGTTCGCGGCCGGGTCCAGCAGTCCCACGTCGAATCCCCAGACCGCACGGCGACGGGGCACCACGGTGAGCGGCGGCGGCAACCTCTCCGGTGGAGTGGGCGCAAGCACGGCTCCTACCGCTATCGTGAATCCCCAGACCCAGCGGCGACTCGGCACCTCCGGCGGGACCGGACAGACCTTTGGGCAGACTGGCACCGGTGGCCGCACGACGGGTACCACGGGCTTCGGCGGCGGCGGCACGGGTGGCGGCTTCGGCCGATGACTGCAAACGGCACCGACAATTTGAAAGGTGAGGACCCACGCATGTCTCGACTACTGAGAACGATGATCGCGTTGATGATGGGCCTGAGCCTGCTCGGATTCAGCGCCATGGGCACCCGGGCTCAGGGTGGCGGACCGCTCGTGATCGTGCCGAAGAAGGCCGATCCGAACCAAACCATCTCGTTCAGCTTCCAGCAGGCGGACATCGACGACATCCTTCGCTTTCTCGCGGATGCGAGCGGCAAGATGGTTTTCAAAGACTCGACCGTCTCGCTCGCGCTCACCATCCGCAATCAGAGCCGCATCAAGGTCGCCGAAGCGATCCGGCTGGTCCAGAACATCCTCGCCCTGAAGGGGTATGCCCTCGTCGAGACCGAAGACGCCCTCATCGTCACGACCGCGGTGGATGCCCAGCGACGTCGAAGCGCCAAGTTTGGGATCGGGAAGGATCTTAAGGACCTCCCGGTGGGGAAAGAGATTGTCACGTGGATCTTCCCGCTCCAGACAATCGACGCGGTGCGCTTGCAGGGTGAGTTGCAGCCGCTCTTTCCGCAGGGCTCCGCCATCCTCATCGCCAACAGCGAGACCAACAGCCTGATCGTGATCGATGAGGCGGACAACATCCGCCGCGTCGCCCTCCTGATCAACCAGGTTGACAAAGGGGCGGCGGACGAGATCACCGTTGAGGTGATTCGGCTCAAGTACGCCGAATCCGCCGAAGTCGCTCGCTACCTCAGCGAACTCTTCCGCCCGGAAACTCAAGGGGGCGGCGGGCAGGGCGGTGGTGGCGGTTTCCCCGGTGGTGGGGGCGGGTTTCCCGGCGGTGCAGCGATCTTCGGGGGCGGCATGGGAGGCATGGGAGGCGGCGCGGGCGGCCAGCGCGGCAGCCTGGCTCAACTCCGCGGACGGGTGCGCTTTGCCGCCGATGAGCGCAGCAACTCCCTGCTGGTCTACGCGACGCCCAACAATCAGAAGACGGTCAAGGAACTCGTTGATCAGATCGACGTCAATTTGCAGCCTCGAACCGAGTACCGTATCGTGCCGCTGAAGTATGCCGATGCCACCGCGCTGTCCGACCAGCTCAATCAGCTCGCGGACCCAAACAGCACGAGCAACCGTGGTGGATTCTTCAGCCTCTTCCAGCCCCAGTCGTCCGGAAGCCAGCAGCGCAATCAGTTCCAGTTCAAGTCCGTCCCCGACGTCCGGACCAATAGCATCATCGTGACTGTCCCGGTGGATGCGGCCGACACGCTGACCGACCTGATCATGAAGCTGGATCGGCCGTCCGAGGTGAACGCGGTCGTGCAGGTCTACCAGCTCAAGAACGCGATCGCCAGCGAAGTCGCCACAACCCTGCGTTCCCTTTTCCAGGGAACCACGCAGGGCGGCGGGCTCGGGTTCGGATTGTTCGGGGGCGGCGGCCGCGCCCAGATCCCACCCAACAGCCCACTTGACCTGCTTCGACAGGTCACCATCGTTCCAAACGACCAGACCAACCAACTCGTGATCAGCGGGCCGGCGCAGACCTTCCCGGTGATCGAGAAGCTCCTGAGCGACGGCGACGGCCTGGATAGGAAGCTGCCGCAGGTGTTCATCGAAGTCGTGATCGCGGACATCACCCTGGACGAAACCACCAAGTTCGGCATTGAGTGGAACGCGATCCGGGGGATCAGTTCCGCCGCGCAGAACTTCGGCCTCACCTCGCCGACCTCCGACAACAGCGGGTTCCGGTACAGCGTCCTCAGCAAGAACATCCAGGCGACGCTGCAGGCACTGAAAACCGATGACAAGATCAAGATCGTGTCCACTCCGCACGTTCTGGTGACGGACAACAGCCCGGCATTGATCAGCATCGGCGAGAGCATACCCTATGCGGGAGACACCACCGTCAGCAACGGTCAGGTGACCAGCTCCACGCAGTTCCAGGACGTGGCCATCACGCTGAACGTGACCCCTCGCATCTCCCCCGGCAGCCACATCCTGATGGACATCGACCAGGTGGTGAACAGCCTGATCGGGTTCATCAACATCTCCCCGAACCAGGTGGCACCCCGCACGACCAGCCGCCGTGCCGGCACCACTGTCATCGTGGAGAACGACCAGACCGTCGTGCTCGGCGGCATCATCAGCAACAACGACAACCGCCAGGTGCAGAAAATCCCGATCCTCGGTGATATTCCCCTGATCGGCCAACTGTTCCGGAACACCGTGCACCAGAAGTCGCGGACGGAGCTGGTCGTGTTCCTGACTCCCCACATCGTCTCCGACCGGACCGATGCGGACTACGTGCGGGAATACGAGAGGTCCCGCCTACGGGTCGACCCGCTCAAGTTGCTGGATGCCCCGCTGGCGCGTCCGCTCGACATCAAGCCGGAGGACATTCGTCGGTACCGCGACGATGCCGGCAAGAAGAAGCGGTAGCCTGTCTGCCGACCGCAGCGGACGGCTCGGCCGGAACCCCTGGGGGCTCCAGCCGGGCCGTTCTGTGTTTACCGAGCGGGTCCGGCGGTCTGCAGGGAGGCGATCGCGTCCCAGTACCCGGGGAACGTCTTCGCGGTGCAGCCTGGATCGGCGATCGTGATGCCCGGTACTCGCAGGCCGATGACGGCGAAGGCCATCGCCATCCGATGGTCGTCGTAGGTCTGGACCGTCGCAGGCCGGATGGGGCGAGGGGTGATCCGCAGCCCGTCCTGAAACTCCTCCACTTCCTGGCCCAGGCGACGCAGCTCGGTGGCGGAGGCGGAGACGCGGTCACACTCCTGCAGCCGGCTGTGGGCGACGCCACGGACCTCCGTCACGCCGTCCGCGAACGGCGCCAACGCGTAGAGCGTCTGCGCCATGTCGGAGAATGCCGTGGCATCCACGCGCACACCGCGCAGCCGCGCCGGGCCGGTGACGGTGGCGCCCAGCGGGCTGAACTCCACGTCGCAGCCCATCGCTCTCAGGACGTCGAGCAATCGGATGTCACCCTGGGGGCTGTCCTCGCGGACGCCGGTCACGGTGACTCGCCCTCCTGTCGCTGCGGCCGCCGCGAAGAAGTACGACGCTGTCGACAGGTCCGGCTCCACCTGGTAATGCCGGGCAGAGTAGCGCTGACCACCCGGCACGGTGAGGGTCCGATAGTCCTCGTCGCGCGACATAGTGACGCCAAATTGCGACATCACCCGCGCCGTCAAATCGATGTAAGGGCGGGAGACCATCTCCCCCCCAACGCGAATCGTCATGCCGAGCTCGGTGAGTGGCCCCACTTGAAGCAGCGCGCTGAAGTACTGGCTGCTCGCGTCCCCCGGCATCGAGATCTCCCCGCCCCGCATGCCGCAGGCCCGGATCTCGACCGGCGGACAGCCGGTACCGTGCAGGGATCGGGCGTCCGTGCCTAACCCAACCAGGGCATCGAGCAGAGGTTGGATCGGCCGGCGCCGCATCCGAGGCACGCCGTCCAGCCTGAACACGCCCTTGCCCAACGCAACGGCTGCACAAAGGAACCGACATGCGGTGCCCGCGTTGCCGATGAAGAGTTCCGCCGAGGAGGCGGGGATGTGCCCGCCCAGCCCTTCCACCTCAAACCGGGAAGCAGCCGGGTCGGCCTGTACCTGGATCCCGAGTTTCCGCAGCGAGTCGGCCATGCGGTCGGTGTCATCCGAGAACAGTGCGTCTTCGAGCACGGAGCGTCCGTCCGCCAGGGCGGCGATGAGGAGGGCGCGGTTGGTGATGCTCTTCGAGCCCGGCACCCGGATGATGGCGTCGGGTGGCGGAGCCAACGGCTGCACGGCGTAGACCTCTCGCAGCGGATCAGTCGGGGTGGCCTCCTCAGTTGCCGCCATGCGCGAGCGCTTCCCCTTTCCCCTCCGACCGCTCGATCACGCTTTTCTGCCACTCAGGCTGGATCGATGCTCGGAGGGCCCCGAGGTACATTAACCCCACGTAGGCGGCGTTCACACACAGCGCGAGGGGAAGCTGGTAGGGTCTGAGCCCAACACGACGCCATTCCTTCAGACAGCGCCCCGCCGACCGGGTGCCGCGTCGTGCGAGTCGGATGCCAGCGCCAACGGAGGTACCAAGGCCCCCGCTCCCCCGCCTGCGTCGCTCCGTCAGGTAGATGTCGGCACCGTGATGCACGGCGCGTCGGATGAAGGAGCCACGTTCCGGCGGAGGGTGCATGGTGCGGGCTGCGGGCACCACCCAGATGCCGCCCGAGTTGTCCTCCAGCCCCCGCCTCATCTCTCGCAGACTGCCGCGATAAGAGTCGTGCAATTCAGGGAAGGGGTTTCGGATCGCCGCATCCCTACGCAGCGCAAGGTTGTTGGCGAAAAAGTTATGCGCCCGCTTGACCTCGCTCTCCTCGGAACGCAAGGGGAAGATCCAGATCATGGCCATGATCCGGCCGTAGAGCCCTTCCATGCGGAGATAGGTGGTGCCTGCCGCAACCTGCACCTCCGGCATGTCCAGGGCCTCGAGGAGCCCGTTCAGCCACCCTGGCTCCGGAACGACATCTGAGTCGAGGAAGACCACGATCCTGGCCTGGGACTCCCTCACACCGCGGTTCTTTTGTTGGTAGTATCGGTGGCCGGATGCGCGGATCAGGCGCACAGCTACGTCTGACAATTCCTGTCGCACGAGGTCTGCCAACCCGGCCTCGGCAATCGCCCGATCGTCGAAAACGATCAAGACCTCCCCCGTGCGCGCCTGAGACCGAATCTGCGGCGCCAGGGCTTGCAGCACTTCCCGCTGCAGGCTGCCTGCGTTGTCGAAAACGGGATTGTCCCATTCCAGGATAATGGCGTAGTCCATCCGCGACACTTGTATCCCTACACGACTTCGAGGGAGTCGCGGCACGGCAGCGTTGGAAATGGGGCGTGCGGCTCTTGCTGGTACCAGAATCCGACGCTGCTGATGTCATCTTGCAGCGGCAGGTAGCGGGCTTTCCCGTCCATCCCGACGCGCCATCCCAGCGCCTGGATCGTCACCCGGAGGTCCTGCTCAAACCGGACGGGGTCCATCACGTGCCACCGGTACATGCCGAAGCGCTGCTGGCTCTGGTAGAGGCCGTCGGGTTTGATCACCTGCGGCATCCCGAGGAAAGGGGTGGAGAACACGCCGTACTCCCCCTTGGGGTGCTCAAAGTTCCAGGCGCCACCGAAGTAGTCTTCGGTGCCCGTGCCGCAGATCGTCGGGAACTCGCCATCGCCGTCCAGGTAGAACTTGATCTCGCCTTCTCCCCACCAGCCGCAGTTATTCACACCCCAGGCCAGGTAGGTCCCTGCGTAATGCCCCCAGCCCTCGACTCCTTCCAGCAGCGTGTGCACCGACTTGTACGGCAGCGGGTTGCTCCGCCGCCACTGGGCGTGGAACGTGGCGGACTCCGGCGGCAGGTCCGTCAGAGTGTAGTCGATCTGGTAGTAGTAACCCCGGATCTCGTCGTCGGCGAGGTTCTCCAGCGTGATGCGGGCATTCCTGCGGAACGGCATCGGCCAGTAGCTGTTGAACCCCCCGGCCGGGTTGACGGCGATCGGCATGGAGCTGACGTTGCACCGCTGGCACCAGCCATTGCAAAAGAAGTCGCCCAGGGGGGTCTCGACGGAGGGCGTCTCCTCGTCGTCCCAGTACGCGCGCAGCACCAATTGGCGCCACCGACGCGGATCCACGGTATTCCAAATGTGCTGGATGCAGCCAGGGCCCTCAATCTCCGCGAGCGTGACCACCGTCCTGGGAGCGATGTTGATCGACGGCGAGATCTTCCACCCCGGGCCGAGTTCACGGGCACAGCCGGCCCCCGTGCCCTCCGTTGCCATGCCGGCGCGCCCCTTCTCACCACGGAAGTTCTCTGCGCTGATGCTGCGAGTCTTCGCGTGGGATAGCCGGTGGATATCGCCGATGCCGCTCAGGATTCCGTTGAACATCCAGTTAACCTCACCGGTCGAAGGCCCTCGCCTCCGAAGCAGACGCCAGCCCTTCCACTCGATCCACGAGCCCGGAGATCACCTGGATGCCACCTTCCCAGAACGACCGCTGGGAGATGTCAATCCCCAATCCCGCCAGCAGCTCGACGGGGGGCTGCGACGAGCCCTGCGACAGCAGCGCCAGGAACTTGCTCACGAAGGCGCTTCCCTCTTCGCGAAATCGCTGGTAGAGCGAGAGCACCATCAGCTCGCCAAAGGAGTAGGCGTAGACGTAGAAGGGGGTCGAGAAGAAATGGGGCACCGCCATCCACCAGCCGGCATGCTCCTCCTCGAGTGAGAGCGCATCCCCGAACATCGGCTGCAGCGCCTCCTGCCAGATCGAGGAGATCCGACCTGTTGTCAATTCCCCCTCGAGACGTCCCGCCCGGTGGACCCGCTGCTCGAATTCATAGAGCGCGGTCTGCCGGAAGACAGTGGAGATGCTGTCCTCGAGTCGGCCGCAGCAGAGGCTGAGCAGAGCCCCGGGCTCGTCCAGTTCCGACTGGAGCTGGTCGAAAAGCAGCATCTCGGCGAAGACGCTCGCTGTCTCCGCCATCGGCAGTGATGGGTAGAAATCAAGAATGTGTTGGCCACGCGAGAGCATGCCGTGGAGCCCGTGGCCGAGTTCGTGCGCCAGCACCATGGCGTCCCGAGGGCGATCGTTGTACGACATGAAAACGTAAGGGTGCCGGTCCGGGGCAACCGAGCTGCAGAACGCGCCGGATCGTTTGCCCGGCCGGGGCTCAGCGTCGATCCAGTTGCGGTCAAAGAACTGTTCCACCGGCCCTCGAGCTTCCGGGCCCAGCCGACCGAACGCAGAGAGGATGGCGGTCCGCGCTGACGCGTACGGGATAGACGGGACACCCGAGCCGATCGGTGCGTAACGGTCCACATGAGTGAGGGAGGGCAGCCCCAGCATGCCCCGCTTCAACCGATAGTAGCGGTGGACCAGCGGGTAGGCGCTGCGGCAAACATCGACCACCAACTCCGCAATCTCCCCTGGGAGCTCATTCTGCTCGTGCATCGAGTCCTCAGGGCACGCGTAACCCCGCAAACGGTCCACGCCCGCCTTCTCCTGGATAAGCGTGTTCAGGATGTAGGTGCAAACGTGGGAATGCAAGGCCAGCGTGGCGGCGTTCGCCGCGGCCGCAGCCTGGCGTCGCTCACGATCGCTGTCGTAGAGCATCGCCATCATCTCCGGCTGGGTGAGGGAGTCCCGCCCGTCGCCCGTATCAACCTGATAGCGGGCGCGGCCCATCACCTCATAGTAGAGGCGCGTCCAGGCACGGGCTCCGGAGTTGCTCATCGTCTCGAGGACGCGCTCCTCCGACTCGGAAAGGAAGTACATCGCGTACCGGCGGACCCGCTCAATGTGGTGACGGAAGGGCTGAACCGACTCAGCGTCGAGCCACGCCTGGCAGACCGCGTCCGAAGCCAACCCGAGCTCGAGGTCGACAAAAAGCAGGTGATTGGCCACGTTCGACGACAAGAGCTGGACCCTCTGGCTGAGAGCTCCCCGCTCGGGGTCGGTGGTGTCAGCGGCGAATCGCAGTCCGGCGAACGCCAGGGCGTGGGCTCGACGCCGGCAGATCGACTCATACTCCCAGAGGATGGCGGCCAGGCCAGGCCCGTCCACGGAGCCGGACGCGATCTTACCTTTGCTCGTTAACTCGAGGTCCCGCGCGGCAGCCTCAACACCGTGGAGGACAACGTCTAACTCCGGATCATCAGGGCCACGGAACAGGTCGGCGAGATCCCAGCGTGGGGCAACGCTGGTATTCAAGGCTCCGATTGATTCTTTCAGCGCATCCATAGCTTCCCTACCAGAATCACCTGCCGGTTGCCAGCTTGGCGGCGGTTAAGAATGGCTCCTTGCGGAACACAGACTCGGCGGAGCGAAACAGGCCCGTCAGCAGGCCCTCGAGAGCTCCACCGCGAGCCCGGCTCTCATCCGCTTCACGGATGATACCCTCAGCGGTCGCCAACTCCTCGTCCGACGGCTGCCTGCCAAGCGCGATGAGGTAGAGACCCCGAACGACCGCACGGGGGGGGCGCTGCAGTGACTCGAACTCCTCGGTCTGGCACAGGGCCCAGAGAAGATCGACCAGCGCATCTCCGCGGTCTTCGGGGGTTCGTGCCTCGCGCAGCACCTGGAGCCCGGCCCTGGCTTCCTCGGCCGAAGGCTTGCGGTTGGTGAGGAGAAGCCACAGATTCTGCACGAGCTCCTCTTCGCGGGCGGCCGCGGACTGTTTGAAGGCCATCCCCAGCACGGGGCCAAAGGCCGGCAGCTTCTTGACGACGTCGAGGCTGGCCCGGCCGAACTCTTCGCGGATGAGCCCGCGCCGGCTCATGGAGCGCCGGACGGCGGGATCCGGCGCCGCTGCTAAATCGGACCCGGCTGGCTTTGGTTCGTCTGAATCCTCGATCGGCGCGACCGATTTCTCTTCGGTGTCCGGCATGGGCCTGGTTCCTGACTAGAGTTCTCTCCGGCCTTCCAAAGCCTGGATGAGAGTGGCCTGATCCGCGTAGTCAAGGTCTCCGCCAATGGGGAGACCAAACGCGATCTTGGTTACTCGAACGCCGAGCGGTTTCAGCAGGCGAGCGAGGTAGATCGCGGTGGTGTCGCCCTCCACGGTGGGGTTGGTGGCCAGGATCACTTCCTGCACTTCATCCTTGTGGACCCTCTCGACCAGCTCGCGCACACGCAGGGCGTCCGGTCCGATCCCCTCGAAGGGCGCGATCAAACCACCCAACACATGGTAGCGACCTGTAAACTCGGCCGTCCGCTCTATCGCCAGCACGTCTCGCGCCTCAGCCACCACGCAGACTACGTTCGCGTTCCGTCGCGGGTTGCGGCAGAGAGAACAGACCTCCTGGTCCGTGTAGTCGAAGCACTGCGCACAGACGCGCATCCGCTGCTTGACCTCGACCACGGCCTCCGCCAACTCGCGGGCATCCTCCTCGGACAATCGCAGGATGTGGAACGCGAGTCGCTGCGCGGACTTGGGACCAATGCCCGGCAGCTTCTCCAACTCGCTGACCAATCTGCCGAGCGGACGGGCGTAGTTCATCCGCGTGTCCCGTGGCTGGCGGAAATCAGAACATCCCCGGCGGCAGGCCCATGCCGGATGTCAGGTTTTGCAGCCTGTCCGCCTTGATCTTGGCGGCCTTTTCAGTGGCGTCTCGGATGGCGCTCACGATGAGATCTTGCAGCATCTCGATATCGTCCGGATCCACCACCTGGCGGTCGATGCTGATCGACTCGACGCTGCCCGCACCCGTCGCCTGGACCCGAACCATTCCGCCGCCCGACGAGCCCTCGACGACCATCGAGGCGAGCTCGGCCTCCATCTGCTGAACCTGCTGCATGCCCTTCTGGACCTGCTTCATCAGGTTCCCCATGTTGCCCACGCCGCCCATCCCGCCAAACCCACGCATACCCGCTCCTATCCGCCCGTCGGATGGGCGTACCGCCTACAGTTTAGCCGATCCGTCCGCCCATCGGGGAGCGGCAGAGAGCCCGACCCGGGCTCGCGCGGGACCCGAGACGGCCCGGGTCCGCTAACCGAAGTCCAGATCCTCCTGCAACCGGCCGGAGAAGGTCTCGATGACGTCATTGACGAGCGCTGGCCCACGCAGAACGTCATCGGGCGCTTCGGGACTCGGAGTCGGGCCGGCCTCCGTGGGGGCGGACTTCTCGGTGGCCACGGAATCAGACCGGCGTCTGGGGTCGACGGTCACCGCCGCAGGGGCAGCGGCGGTCGGCGGAGCGGCGGCCGCTGGAGCGGCGTCACCGTACCATGCCTTGACGTCGCAGCGGACGCCGGTCACCCGCTCAATCGACTCGGAGAGAGGCACCGAGAACTCCCGGCTTCGTCGCTGAAACTCCTCTGCAAATCCTCGGGATGCCATGTTCAGGATCAGGACCCCGTCTTCCATCCGGTGCGGCACAGCATCGGTGAGGAAGATGTACAGGTTTCGCTTGTTCGAGCGCTGCAGGTCTTCCCGGATGGCCCGCCATTTGGCGCGGATCGCGCCCAGCGACTCACCTGCGGGAGGGGGGGCAGGCGTGGTTGCAGTGGCAGCGGCGGGTTGCGGCTCGACAGCCGGGCTTGTGCGGGGCTGCCCGCGAGGGGCGGATCGCTCACCGGTTCCACCTGCGACCGGGCTGGGTGAAGCGGAGCTCGGTCGCGACGGGGATTCGGTACGGGCCGGAGCGCGCTCAGGCCGCACGGCATCCGCGGTGGGGGCGGCGGCACGGGCTTCCGCCATGCCCACGTCCGGGCGGGGCTCGATCGGCGTGTCCGATCGGGGGTACATGATCCGGACCAGGGCGAGTTCCAGGAGCAGCCGAGGATCTTCCGCCCACCGAGCCTCCCGTTGGGCGTGGGCGAGGATCTCGATGGCTGTGATCAGCCTCGCGCGGCCGTAGCGGCGGGCGAGTTCCAGGCGGCGCGGACCATCCTGATCGACGCCCTCTGCCCCCGTCGCGGTAGCCAGCATCATCGAGCGGAAGAATGAGGTGATCGTGTCGAGGAGCTGTGCCGGGTCTTTCCCTTCGGCCACCAGCGCCTCCAGCCGGCGGAAGACTCCGGACCCGTCCTGGGCCACGGCATCCGACGCGAGCTGGAACAGCGCCTCTGCCTCGACCGAGCCCAGGATGGAGTAGACGTCCTTCGCGGTTACCCGGCCCTCGCCGAAGGCAAGCACCTGCTCGAGCAAGCTGAGCGCGTCGCGCCAGCCGCCGCGGGCGTCTCGGGCGATCAAGTCCACGGCGCCCGCGTCGATTTCGGCGCCCTCCTGCGCGGCCACATAGCTGATCCGTTCCCTGAGGAGTTCCAACGAGCCGCGTCGGAAGTCAAACCGTTGGCAACGGGAGCGGATCGTGATCGGCATCTTCTCCGCGGACGTGGTTGCCATCACGAAGACAACGGTGGGCGGTGGTTCCTCCAGGGTCTTCAGGAAGGCATTGAACGCCTCCGACGTGATCTGGTGCGCCTCGTCGATGATGTAGACCTTGTACCGACCGCTGACCGGGGCGAAGGCGACCGTATCGCGAAGGGCGCGGACGCTGTCGATTCCCCGGTTGGAGGCGGCGTCGATCTCGTGGACGTCCAGGTGCCGCCCTTCCGCAATCTCGATGCAGGCGTCGCACTCGTTGCACGGGTCCGGGGTCGGTCCGTTCCGACAGTTCAGCGCCCGCGCCAGCAGGCGGGCAGTCGACGTCTTTCCCGTCCCGCGAGGGCCGCAGAACAGGTAGGCGTGACCGACCTTTCCGGAGCGCAGAGCGTTGCGGAGCGTCCTGGTGATGTGGTCCTGGCCGAAGAGTTCGTCGAAGGACTGGGACCGATACTTGCGGTAGAGAGAGAGGTACGCCATTCCGCATCCGCAAAAGGAGCGGGAGGGTCGGGGAGATCCCCCGCCCTCCCGCGAGACTTTGGCCGTGCACCCTCCTTTGACCTGCACCACAAGCGCGGGACTCGCGCTCACCGCTCGGTCCGGGCACCCTGTTACACCCTGTCCGCCGTCTTACCGTTGCTGCTTCCGCCCTGGCGGGGTTCGATGGTTTGTCAGTTGCACAGGACCCATCCCTCAACACGGCAGGTGGAACCAGACCGCTGGGTGACAGGCCGGGGGAGGGAATTCCGCCCCGCTATGATGGGTTTCGGGTCTAGGACACCACAAGCTCCCCGCCTAGCACGGCCAAACCGAAATCCGTCGTCATTCTACTGTCCGGCCCGAGATCGGTCCAGTAGCTGTCAGCTGCAGCCTCATCGCCGGCTGGAGCAATCCAGCTGGCTCAAGCCCCGGCACGTGAGCTCGCGGTTTGGCTCGACGCCATACGGACCAGAGCTTGCAGGTACATATGACCAAGACTTCAGTTATAGGTTCAACCCTCTGGAGTCGACAACGCGACCACACCGTGCCTAGACAAAGGGCTGTAGGGCTTCCATAAATGCGCGAGACATGCCCTCCAAACCGGACCATGTCCAGCGACTAGGTACGGTAGCTGAAGCGTGTCTCGCGAACCCCGAAGTGGGGGTCGGGGAGGCGACATAGGTTTCCCATTTCCCGATTTCGGTCCCCAGCGGATCAACGACACTTGGCGGAGAGCACACCTCCGAGGTCGTCAGCGGGTCTTCCGAGAGGGCATGGATCGGTGCTTGACATTGGCGAGCTTGAGTGGAAACAAGAATCCCGGATCCTGTTCAGGCGTATGGCAAGAGCGGCACAGAGACTCCCGGGGCATCCGCGCTAATGGCGAACGCTTCGGATCCGCCTGGTGCCCATCTCCCACCCCGTGGCATGTTGCGCAGCCCACCCCGGTAAGTCCCGGGCCGGGCGGCGGAGCGATTACAGGGGTGGTGTGGCAGGCGGCACAGGCGACATTGCTATCCTGACCCCGCTCGGTCAGCGCTTGCCATGCATGGGCGTGTTTCGTGCCTGCCCAGTCTCGTGTCTGTCTCGGATGACACCCTGCGCATCCGACTTGGACGCCAACCTGTTTGGCTGCGAATTGCTGCAGGGCTTCCGCCCCAGCCCCGGTCTCCACACCCAAAGCAATGCGGCCACGGGACCGGATGTGCTGGAGCACACGCTGGGCCACGGCTGGATCGGAAGGGACTGTCGGACCGAGCGGGATGAGCACAGCGTCTGCTGTCTCGAACTGCCCGGAAGAGGCAAAGCGAAGCCGGAGGCTCAACACACCACGAGCGAGCGTGGGGGTCGCAGCCACCCAAACGCCGGATGGATGGGTGATTGAGGGCACCGAGAGCGACGTGGTTGTCGAGATAATGAGTCCCGCACCCGAGAACAAGCGAGCCAGCCTGTTCGGATCCCGCTCGCGAAGATTGGACAATACAATGGTAAAATCGGCGGTACGACGAAGAGCGTCCCTCCTTTCCATCCATTCCATCGCAGGATCCTCAGTCTGCCCGCCTGCGGGGACCTTTCCTGCGTCGAGGAAGTTGACGAACGCGATCCGCCTTCCCGCAACAGATAGCATCTGGGTCTGGAGCACGTTCGGCTGGGGCTTGTCGGGATGCCAATTCGTGCACAGCATCGTTGATTCTCCTTGAGGCCGCGCACGAGCCTCTGCGAGATCATTTGCACCCAATCCCACCACAACGCACCCGAGGTGCTGTATCTCCTGCAGGACAAAGGGGAAGTCAACGCCTAGGGCTGGCTGCGGGCCAATCTGATTCCCAAGCTCAATGTAGGTTGCTCCGTTTTCTATGAGCGGCCGCAGAATCGTCGCCCGCCGCGCCAGTCCGCCCGGAGAGTCGGGTTGACAGCCACACGGCTCCAAGTAGCTGCGAGTGTCGCCGGTAACCACGAATTGGATCCAGCTGCCAGACAGCTGAGACCTGGCGGAGATACACATTCCGAGTGTCACGGAGGCAGCGACGAGTCCAAACACAAGGCGACTATGCGGAGTGCAGGCACGACCGCGCTGTAGTATCATCGGGTACGCGGCCTGGGAGTAACCAGGGTTGCGATGGGGGACGCGGTCACATGGGGATTCCCGAGTCGACGGTGCGAAGTGGCGGCTAGGGTCTCAATCGAGAGCTCTTGGTTGTAGTAGGATGCCGTAAAGATTGGAAGCGAGGCGGAGCCCCCCTCGGCCTCCACCTTCATGAGCCTTTGCTTCAGAATAGTGGCCTGATCAGGAGGGAGATTGTCGGACTGAATCAGGGAATAGAGTGAGTCCCCCAGGAGTCGAGTGCCTCCTGCCCAATCATCTGGGAGATCGCTGCGACGCATGAACTCTCCCAATGTGGCACCAAGATAACGCATTCGGCGCCTTGACTCCGGATCGGTCTGACTGCGAGAAACCTGCCGCATTCCCCCTTCTAGCTCACCGAGTCGGCCCACGGCGCTTCTGGTATGAATCCAGGTTGCCGACGACCAGATCAGCGATGGCCGGAGATCCGGAGGGATGCTCATCAACAGTGGCCGATGCAAAGTCAGTGCACGGGCCTGATCGATGACACGAATGAATGTGACGTAGTCTCGTCGGTCTACCAGGGCCAAGAGAGCATCGTCGGCGCTCAACGTCCCGGAAACGTCCCTCTGTTTCTCCAGCCGTCGTCGAAGGCGGGCGGCCTGCTCCGGTGCCCCAACCAGCGCCCAGCAGTAGAGCGAATAGGGCGTGGTCTTCCCATCCCCGTCACGCTGCTCGGCAGCCATGAGAAGCGGCAACACGTCGCTCATAGAAGCCGTGCGCCAGTCGATTTTGCGGATAAGGGCCGCCTTGCGCCACTCTTCCCGTGCGGTGCTCCGGAGATCCGTGCTCAGCCAAGCCCCACTCGGCCGCAGCTTCGGCACCATCGATCGCGCGATCGTGCTCTGCATCCGGATAGCGTCCGAGTAAAGAAACCAATACCATTCCGCAAGGGCCAAATAGGGCATCGGGTCTTGCGGAGCAGCGGTCGCCCAGTCTTCGACCACGGTACGGACACTCTTCTCTGCGGATAGTGCGTCCCGCACGAGCTTCAGCTCGGCCTCTGGATCTCTCCTGTAGGGAGCAAGTCCCGCACGGGTACTTACTCTGTCCACAAAGCCAGATGTGGCCTGCTGCTCGTGCACTGCCGCGAGCCGGAATGCGTTGATCCAGAGGTAGAGTGCTGACCGGCGAATCGGAACCCGGTCGCCCTCGCGGCAGGCTTTCTCAGCCTGGTCCAATAATGAGACCGCGCGAGGAACACTGCGGATCTGGTCGGTGTACTCTCGCTCGATCGCCGGCATAGCGCGCTGCAGGACGGCTGCGTCGGTCGCGTCGAAGTCATCCTGGTGACCGGTGACTTCAGCTTGCAGTAGGCGGACCAGCTCGAGCCGCGTTCTGGCGTTGCACACGCCGCCCAGAATCTCGATCGCGGCGCACGCACGGGCCGTTGCGTCCAGTAGCCCGAGCTCAGCCGACTTACTGATGATGCGGGGATTGCTCTCGCACAGCCGCAGTGCCAGCCCGCCCTCTCGCCGCCGGAGCAATTCCTGGATGGATGTGCGAAGCCTGCCTGGGGTGGCGGAGCCGGGGACCTCCGCGCCGGTAGCGCAGTGCGCACACGCTGCAATCGCTGCCAACAGAAGGAGCACGCGCACTCCGGTCGCCCGCGTGGCTGCCTGACTTCGGCGGCCCGGGCGCCCCACGCCAGACGATCGCACGCCAGTCCGCCTACATGCAGCAATCATCGCAAGTCTCCACACACGAATAGACGCTCGAGCTTACGCACGGAGCGACTGCCTCGCAGCCTCCGATCACGTATTCGATGCAGCAGTCGTGCGCGGCGAGTACAAACAGGGCCTCGTTTGGAACGCAGGTGTACATCTCGGTATCGGTGCACCGGAACTGGCAGGGACCCGACGCGATTGCACGCAATGGCAGCGGCGCGTTGATCGCGGC
>CAZSRZ010000082.1:16734-23393 GCA_964609085.1 uncultured bacterium
GACCCGACGCGATCATGCAGTTCATCTGAAAAGAGAGACCGCCGAGCGAGCAACTGCATGATGCCCGGGCCGCGGGAGCCGGTGCCAAACCCAGCACAACCGCAGCCGTGGCCGCTCTGGCGAGCCCAAACGCTCGCGTCCGGAGGCAAACAATCAGTCGTGCCAGCATCGCGATCTCACTTTTCATAGCGGCCAGTGATGCAGCGGGAGGCCATCCTGAACGGGTCTCAATGCCAATTCCGCCCTTGACGCATGTCGGCTGGCTGATCCGGTTTCGTGGATTGAGACTACAGCTGCATCGTCCACTTCCCCCCCCTGCCGGCTTCCTCCTTCGGCTGGGTGCCAATTGGTGCCAACCCCACTACCTCGTGGCATGCATGAAAATCTCAAGCTGCCCGCCCTGAGCCTCATCGTATCCGTTCAATCATCCTGTCCCCCTCCACTTCACCCCATGCACCTCACCGTGAGTGCGTTTCTTGACGTGGGCAGGCGAGCCTGGAAGGAGTCATTCCCGTCGCGCATGGCGAACCGTTTCGTGGGAGCTGCGTACGTCGGGAGGAACTGGACCAGGGACGATCGCCGTGCATCCGTAGATGACTTCATCGAGCTTTCCGCTGCGAGGTGGTGACCGCGATCCGGGACCTCCCGGTGCTGGCCTACGAAGCCGCGATCCAGGCGAAAACTCGCCGCCGGGAGGCGTAGTACTTCAGAAACACCGAGAACGGATGCGTTAGCGGACGATTCTCGAGACAAAGTACCAAATCGGCTCGATGATCATCGAAGAGCGCTGTCGCGGGTAGGGAGCCAGCGGCTGGACCGCTCGGGAATGCACTGGCATCAGGAGATCGCCGACAGCATGATCGCGCTGAGGGCGTCGATGCTGTCAACCGCCAGTCCCAAGCCGCGGCCGTGCTCCTCCGCCGGCTAAACCCGCCCACGATCTGAACGCACCTTCACCTCAGCGGACGACCGCCAGCACCTTCTTGCCCTTACCCGTAAGCTCGGCTGACTTGAGGATGACCGTGCTCACGACCATCCGGAGCGGGACGGCCTTGCCATCGATCTTCCCAGGGCGCCTGGGGTCAATCACCACCTGGTTGTTCCGGGCAGTGAGCAACTCCCCGTTCCAGCCGTAGACGTCCTGGATGAACGCGGGCTGCAGCCGTGGGTTGATGGTGAGACTGAGTTCCAACTCTTCCGCCTTCAGGGGGTAGATGCTGGCGGGATCGCGGCCCATATCGGCGGGATCGCGCTCCAGTTTCAACTCCTGCCGGAAGCGACCGCCTTTCACCGTGGCGTTGTCCCACTCCATGGTGCAGTTTTCCATCTTCCACTCAATGCCCTGAGCCGCCCGCTTGTCGTAGTCCTTGTCGGCGATCTGAACGCGGATCTTGGACAGGTTCAGCGCCTTCACCGTCCCCTCGATGACGAGGAACCGGGGAGCGGTGCGTGTGACGGTGTAGCTGAGGGTAAGGTCGCTGGGCTGGATCTGCTTGAGCTTGCCCGACTTCACCCTGGCAATATTGGCCTCCACAGTCTTCAGGTCGCCCTGCACTGCGGTATCGGAAGGAATCCGCTTGAGCCAGTCCCGCTGCATGGCGGCGTTGGCCTCCCACAGCGCGAGTGCCCGAGCTCGGTCTCCCGCCGCCTCTGCCAGCACCGCCTCGCGCTCGTTCTTCCGGCGGATGGTGATGTACCAGTTGTGCCGCGCCGGTTCGAGGTTAGGACCGGATGCCCCCAGAGAGCGCTCCCCACCCTTGATCAGGTTGAGCGCGAGTTCGACATTGCTGGTCCACTGTCGGATGGCCGCGTCGATGTCCCCCGATTTCTCCATGGCGTGGGCAAGCTGGTGGCGAGTGTAGCTCGGCGGGACCTTCACGCCGGCGGTTGTGCCGCGTTCCGTCGAGGCGTGGTAGGCGCGGATCGCCTCGGGGTAGTTCTTCGTCTTGTCGTAATGCATGTAGCCGAGCTCGAAATAGAGGTCGTAGACGTTGTCGTTGTTCCTGCACCCCTCTTCCAGAAACTCGATACCGTTGGCGATCAGGCGCTTGTCCATGAAGTTGTAGGCCATGTGCCAGGCACCGGTGGCGTAGACGTCGAGTTGATGCGGATCGATGGCGGTGATCTGCTTGATCATCCGAAGGATCGGCTTGTACTCCCCCCGGTGAAAGTAGTCGTCCGCCTGGACCCACATCAGTGACGCGACCACCTCCTTGATCCCCAGCAACGTCGGCGCGAGGGTCTGGAAGCTAGAATTCGCCAGCCAACCGGAAGCGCCCGTCCGCTGATAGATGTCGCCCTCATCCTTCGCCAACGCAGCGCGGGTGTAGGCTTCCTGACCGGGGCGAATCCCTTCGGAAAGCGCGGCGCTGGCCACAAAGAAGACGGCGAACAGCGCCGCGGTCCTCGGGTGTATCGAGAAGCCCGGCCTTCTGGGTCGAACCGCAGCCGCCATGTCAGACCTCCTTGCGCTCAAAGACCGTCACGCCGACCAGTAGCCAGAGGATCCCGTAGCACACGCCGTAGGCGGAGACCATCGCCGCGTACGACCAGTGGTCCACCTTCTCCACCACCTCGGGGTGGATGATGCTCCCCATGATGTTGAAGTCGTGAAAGTGGGGAAGCAGGTAGTAGACCCCCTTCGCAATCCAGGGGATCACGACGAAGGCGTCCTTGTTCCGGTTGGCCAGCGCGGAAACGATGAGCTGCAGGCTGCCGACGATCCATATGAAGGCGGTCATCGAGAAGTTGACCGTGGGGGTCAGGAACAGCGACAGCGTGGTGGCGATCGCGGTCACAATGACCAGCTCGAAGTAGATCACCAGGCCGCCCCGAAGCACCAGCAGCACCTCGCTCTTCGACCGGGCCAGCCACTCGGCCACGTTGAAGGCCACCTGCTGTTGGTTGGGATCGACGGCGGTGGTGGGCGGCTTTGCGGCGAGCACGACGAGCACCAACATCAGGGCCAGGCTCATCAGCGAAACCATGAACCCGACCGTCAGCGCCCCGCCCAGGAACTTGCCGATGAAGAACTCCCACCTACGTACGGGTTTGCTCAAGACCGAGTAGATGGTGCGGCGGTCGACCTCGTTCGGAATCAGAAAAACGCTGGTGGTGATGGCGATCAGCGCTCCGAAGATGAGCACGATCATCAGGCCGGTGGACTTGAAGATGACCCCTTGCTCGCGCGCCGTGAAGTAGTTGAGTGCCAGAGCCAGCACCAACATCACGAACGACAGCAGGAGAAAGATCATGAGGATGCGCTTGCGGAGCGCGTCCCCGAAGGTATTGCGGGCGATGACCCAGGTGGCGTTCAATTCGAGCTCTCCTTCGACAACTGGTTCATCGTGCCGATGCTGCGGCTGGGCTGGCTGCCTTGCGCAACGGTTTCCACAAAGATCTGCTCCAGCGTTCGCTTCAGCGGGATGACCGACTGGATGTGCCCGTGCGCCGCGCGCACGGTGTCGATCACGGCTCCCACAGCCGCCTCGTTCTCGCAGATGGCTTCCACGCGGCCCTCGTGCTCCCTGACGGCCTCGGTGATCTTGCGAATGGTGGCGGCGGCCTCGGCGCTGATCCCCGTGGCCACCACCTCGGTGCGGCCCTCAGCCAGTAACTCATCCACCCGGCCGAGCTTCACCAGCTTGCCGTAGTTCATGATGCTGATGCGGTCGCAGACGAGCTCCACGTCCGAAAGCTGATGGCTGCTCAGAAAGACCGTCTTCCCCCGGTCACGGAGGGACTCGATGAGGTTGCGGATCTCGATGTGCGCGACGGGGTCCAGGCCGGAGGTCGGCTCGTCGAAAATGAGGAGCTGCGGGTCGTTCACCAGCGCCTGTGCGATGCCGATGCGCTGCATCATGCCCTTCGAGTACTGCTTCAACTGCTTCTGCTTGTCGTTTCGCAGCCCGACCAGGGTCATCAGCTCATCGACCCGTTTGGCGCGCTCCAAGGCTCCGAGCCCGAAGAGGCGGCCGTAGAAGTCCAACAGTTCGCCACCGGTGAGGTGGTCGTAGAAGTAGGGATTCTCGGGGAGATAGCTGACCAATCGCCGCATCGCGAGGTCTCCCGCCGGATGTCCCAGCACGGTGGCGGAACCCTCGTCGGCGAAGATCAACCCGAGGAGGATCTTGATCGTCGTGGTCTTGCCGGCCCCGTTGGGACCGAGGAAGCCGAAGATCTCGCCCGTCTCCACTACGAGGTCGAGGTGGTCAACCGCCACCACTTCCCCGCGCTGGAAAAACTTTTTCGTGAGACCTTCGGCGCGGATTGCTTCTGCCATCAGGCAATTTCCTTTGCGGCGCACGTGCTGGGCCGGACGGAGAGTCCGGCCGGCGACCTAGCACGGGGGGCGGAGGGCGAGAACCGTCGGCTCCGCCGTCCGTCAACAATACGGCGGCGGCACTGGGGGAGTTCCTGCCCGGCGCTAAGGGATGCTCAGGCTGTGATTCGGGACGCTGCCGATAGCCGCCGGACGATTTCGGCCGGGTCTCCGGTCTCGGCGAAGATGGCGAGTTGGCGTTCGGACCCCGTGGGCCCCGCCGCCAGGTCGGCCACGCCCCGCAGGTACCCGGCGCAGCCCAACTCCATCGCCGTCGGGGTCAGCCACTCAATGAGCTGACCTACCAGGTCCTCCAGCGGAACGGCCTGGTAGGTCTTCGAGTCAACGAGTCGGGCGGCCCGACCGTAGCGGGCCGCGCGCCACTTGTTCTGCCGGACCATCATCGGGTGAGCGTCCTGGAGGTAGACCCCCTCGTCGATTTCCTCGGAGATCCGCTTGACGAGGCACTGGATGAGAGCGACGATCTGAAGCGCCTCACCCAGACTTCCGGGCATGTCGCACATGCGTATCTCGACGGTCCCGAAGTTGTTGTGTGGGCGCACGTCCCACCAGATCTCCCGGATGGTGTTGATGAAGCCGGTCTGGATGAGGTGGCTGATCAACCAGGCATATTCGCTCCAGTTGCGCATCTGGTGAGGGAGGCCGGCGGTCGGCAGGGCCTCCATGATTTTCGATCGGCTGGAGTGCAGCCCCGTATCGCGGTTCTGCCAGAACGGGCTGTTGGAGCTGATCGCCAGCAGCGTCGGCAGGTGCTCCATGATGCGATTGCAGACGAGGACCGCCTTGTCGCCGGAATCGACGCCGACGTGCACGTGGAGCCCGAAGGTGACCAGCCTCCGGCCCATCTCCTGCAGCAGCCCGAGAAGCTGGTGGTAGCGCTCGCTGGGAGTGACCGCCTGCTCCTGCCAGTAAGAGAAGGGGTGTGTTCCCGCCCACCAGAGCCGCAGCCCAAGCGCATCCGTGATCCGTTCGACGGCGATCAGCTTCTCGCGGAGGTCGGCCTCCGCTTCGGCCACGGTGCGACAGACACCCGAGTTCACCTCCAGATAGCACTGCATCAATTCCGGCTTGACGCTGTCTCGATACTGCTCGGGGAGGCGCTCCAGCACACGCCCGATCGCGCTCGTCAGCGCCATGGTGTTGGCATCGACGAGCCCGACCTCCAACTCCACGCCGAGGGTGGGGTACGCATTCGAAGTGAAGTTGAGCTTGCTCATTCTGGGACGACCTGTGGGAACGGCTATAGATTACCCCGACCGCCCCATAGTGGTCCTCCCAGCCGACCGCGGATTGTGCCGGGAGCGGTCCGGAGCGATGCGGGCCGTGAACTGGCGAATCGGAGGTGCCGGCCGGATAAAATGCCGTGACATGGGTTTGCGACCACGAATCGGCATCACCAGCGGGATGCATGGCGAGAGCTGGGGCCCGGACGGCTACAAGTGGCTGTCCTACGCCCAGGCGATTCGCGAGGCTGGCGGAACCCCAGTGCACCTCGGCGCAGACACGGAGGGGATCCCGCGCGCGGTGATCGCGCGGTTAGACGGCATCCTGTTCTCCGGCGGCAACGACGTCGATCTGCGCTTCTACCCGAACCCGCCCGAGCTGCACGGAGAGGAGGCGGTGTCGCGGATGCAGCGATTCCATATGGTGCCCGAACCGGAGCGTGACTGTTGGGAACTCCCGCTGATGCAAGCGGCAATGGCCTCTCAGATCCCCGTGCTGGGGATCTGCCGTGGTTGCCAGTTGATGCACGTCGCCCGGGGCGGGCGGTTGGTGCTCGACATCCCCAGCGAGGTTGCGACGCCGATCAACCACGGCGTCCACCCCGAGGAGCACTCCAGCGCCATCCACGCCCTGACGATCCATGCCGACACGCTGCTCGCCGAGATCCTGCCTCACGAAACGGTTGGTGTCTGCAACAGCCGACACCACCAGTCGGTTCAGCCGGATGACCTCCGGTCCGCCCGCGTAGCAGCCAGTTCGCCCGAGGACGGCATCATCGAGGCGATTGAGCTGCCGGAGCATCCCTGGGCGGTGGGGGTGCAGTGGCATCCCGAATACCAGCCGGATGCAGAGGTTCGGGCCGCGCACTTCCCCCTGTTCCATGCCTTGATGCGCGCAGCCCTGTAACGGCGTCGCGCCCGGCCACTCCCCTTCCCCGAGCCCCAACGCCCATAATGAGGGGGCCCGCCCGGGAGGGGTGCGGCAGGGCGGAGGCGAGCGATGGCGGACGATGTGAAGGTGCTGCTCCTGCGGGAGGGTTACGACGTAGCGGTCGCCGTGCGCAGGCTTCCTGCCGGCGAGGTGGTCCGGGTGA
>CAZSRZ010000083.1:0-23267 GCA_964609085.1 uncultured bacterium
TCTTTCCGTGCTGCGGGTCGGCCAGCATCGCTCGCCACCGGCCGCGGAGTTCCTCAAGCACCGCCCCGCGCGCCTCCTCGGCCACGGCGGCGGGGTCGCCGGAGGCGAGGTGGACCAGCAGCTTGTTGGCCCCGTCAACGGTGGAGTCCACCGGGAAGATGAGGCTGCCCCCCAGCGTCGCGACGCTTTCCTCCAGTGACGCGGCCGCCACCCGGGCGAGCTGGACGAGCAGGTCCGAGCCGGCACTGAGGTCGGCGGTCCGTCGCCCGGCCGCGATGAATTCCTGCACCGGGCCGAGACTGATGGCGAGGAGGTGGCTCATGGCCGTCCCGAGATCCTTCCCCCGGTTGTCCCGTTCCCCAGGTGCCTGCGGGCGGCCGAATAGACGGCATCAAGGGGGTCTTGCACCCGAAGATCGTCCAGAACTGGGTCTCCCGGGAGCTTCTCAATGCGGCGCTCTTGATGCCCGACTCGAATGGTCTGCGGCCCCGGCGAGTGCAGCACCAGCACGAGGGGAGCGAGTTGATCTCCGCGGAGGGCGAGTGGCTTCAGGATGACCGGCGACGCCATTCGGCCGGAACTCCCGGCTTCAAGCGAACCGGAGAATTTCCGATTCCCGAAGTCCTGGTAGATGATGGGTAGCCCCAATTGAGGTTTGTTCAGGCGGATGGTTCCGCCTCCAGCCGCCTCTCTTGTCAGCGTCTCGTAATCCCGCCAACGGCAGCCCCTCATCGGCTCATAGTCTTTGGATCCGACGTGCCCCTTGCGAAACCTTGCCCAAAAGGTAGCGAGGGAGCTCCATTGAGTCTGAGCTTTGGTCTGGTGGTCGTTCGCAACGGACTCCGCAGCCCCCATCACCCAGGACCCACCGGAGAGGATCGGCCAGGTTCGGCCCGCCACCGCGGGAGTGAGGTCGGCCAACCACGCCCCCAACTCACCGTTGGCCGGCAAGTAGCGGCTGTCCAGCGCTCGCAGCGCACCGCAACCTCGCCTGGTTCGGGCACCGACCCCACCGAGCGCCAGCCAGGCCCTCAAGGCGCGTTCCACCTCTTCCCGCAGCGAATTGGGCAGATCTATTTGCAGCCGAAGCCGAAGACTCTTTCGACCGCTCGCTTCCTGCGGGTGCTCGTTGTCGGCACCGAACGGGAAGAGCACGTAGCCCAGTTGGGGTCCCCGTTGGGGCCTGGCCCTCTCAGCAAGAGCTGAAAATGCTACTTCCTCACCCCGTCTCGTGACGCGAACCGCAATGGAGACCGGACCGTGCTGAGCCTCTCGCGGCCGGTCCGGGTTCCGCAGTCCGCCCCAGATCCGCGTTTCCGCGCAGGCAAGCTCATCCACGGACTCGAGCGCGGCCCCGGCAGTGGCTCGCCACCAGAAGCGCAGGTGCCCACGTATGGATGCGGCACGGATGAGATCGTCCGGGTCGTTGTTGCGGGGCTCGAAGCCGCCGCCGAACATCGGCGTGATGACGTCGATATCCAGTTCGATGCGCTCCCCCACACCTCGCGAGGACCTGGAAGGGGGGCTCCACTTCGGGGCGGAAGGCGGTGGTTCAACAGGATCGGACATATCGCGGAATCTCGAAATAGGCTGGATCGGTCACAGAGCTACCGGCGAAGAACCGGATGGGACTGAAACCAGGGGTTGGCGTGCGCGGCGTGCCGCAGTGGACGGGCCGGAGCGGCGGTGCGTGCGGAGGCCAGAGGAGGCGGTGGCGGGCGAGCCGTCGCCGTGGACAGATGTGTCCGATCATGACTCCCTGGTCCCGAGCTAGTTTCACCAGAAGCCGATACCACTCCTCCGGGAGTAGTGGAAACAGTACCTTCAGGCGTCGACACATTCATTGACAGAGCCCCGGGGACCGCCGAGCCCGTCGAGCCAGGTTGGCGGCTGGCCTGGATGGCGATGGGATGAGCGAGCCCGGGGCCGGCGTCTGTGGTAAGATGGCGGGGTTTTTCGGGCACGCCCTGTGGTTGGCCCACGGGGCGGAGGGGTGGGATGGGGGAGACGGCGCCGGCGATCAGTGTGACCTTTCTGGGCACGGGCAGCGGCGTTCCCAGTCTGGAGCGTAATCTGGCGTGTGTGGCTGTGCAGCGGCGGGGGGAGTTGCTGCTGTTTGACTGCGGAGAGGCCGCCCAGATCCAATACCGGCGCGCGGGGTTCGGCTTTGCTCCGTTGTCCGCCATCTTCATCTCTCACTTGCATGGCGATCACGTCACCGGCCTCATGGGGCTGCTGATGTCGCTGCAGATGGCGGATCGGTCGGCACCTATCTGGCTCTATGGACCGCCCGGGTTGGGCGACTACATCCGGTGCAACCAGCGTGCGCTGGGCACGCGTTTCAGCTTCCGCATCAATCTGGTGGAGTCGGAGGCGGGGGGCGTGCTGCGGCAGGAGCGGGGCTACCGCGTCGTGGCGGAGCCGCTGGATCACCGCGGACTCTGCCTGGGATTTCGCCTGGAAGAGGAGGAGCGGCGGGGTCGATTTGATGAGGAAAAGGCGCGGGAGTTGGGCGTCCCCTTCGGGGCGGAGCGCGGGGAGTTGCAGCAGGGTCGACCGGTTCGGCTGGCCGATGGTCGGGAGGTGCGGCCGGAGGATGTGATCGGGCCGGTACGGCCCGGCGCAGTGTTGGCTTACTGCACGGACACACGTCCCTCTCCTGCCGCCGTCCGTCTGGGGTGGCAGGCGGACATCCTGATCCACGAGGGCACGTTTGCCGGAGAAATGTCGCTGGATGCCCACACGAAGGGGCACTCTACCGTCGTTGAGGCGGCGGAGATTGCGGTCCAGGCCGGCGCTCGTGAACTCATCCTCACTCACCTGTCCCCACGGTATGGGGATGTGCGGCCGCTGCTGGATGAGGCCCGGGCCGTGTTCCCCGCCACGCGCATCGCCAGGGATCTCTTTCGGGCCGAGATCCACCACCGAGAGGAATGAGGGCAAGGTAATGAACGAAATGGTTGCCGGCGTCGATCACATCGCCGTCGCCGCGCGCGACAGCCGCGCACTGGTCGAGTGGTACTGCGAGTTTCTGGGGATGCGAGTGCTGTTCGATAACGGGCAGGAGCCCCCGACCTGTCTGGTGGGGGGCGACATGGGCGCCGTGGTGGAGATCATGCCGGACAATGGCGCACCCGTGGCGGTGCACCAGCCGCTGGATCCGGGGATCCGCCACATCGCCTTCCGGGTCCGCGACTTCCCCGCCGCGATGGCGAAGCTGGAAGCGGCCCACGCGGCCGGGAGCATCCTCGGCCTCACCCCCGCGGGACCGGCGGCGGGAGGCGGCCAGGTGGCCTTTTTCCACGACCCGGAAGGCAACCTGGTCCAGATCGTCTCGCGGGATCGCGAGTTGCTGTAGCTCCGGGTCAGGCGATGCCGTCGCCGGTGGTGGCATGGGTCAAGCGGCCGAACTTGACCCCATGCAGGCTGATCAGGCAGTCCGCGAGTGCGGCCACATCGGCACGACGGCCGCGGATTGCCACCACGCCCAGGCAGTTTCGGCCGTCGAGGGGGATGAAGAGCGTGGAAAGGACCGAGGCCCCGGAATGCCGCTGACGTTCCAATAGCTCGGTTGCCACGTTGCGGATTTCGTGGTCGAAGACGAGGGTGATGGTTCCAGCCACCTCGCTGGTGGCATTCTCCCCCTCAGCGATCCAGTTGTGCGCGACCAGGTAGTCGCGCAGGGCATCGCGCACAGCCTCGGATCGTGAGGAGTAGCCTTTTGAGGCGCTCACTTCATCGAAGCTGGCAAGCAGTTCGGGCGGGACGGAAATGGTGAATCGGCTGACGCGGTCGGGCATTGTGGACTTCTCACAGGCTAGTTGCCGGTTTCGAGGACAACCTCCTTCACCCTCCAGACCATTTCATGGATTGGCTTTCCGAGCCGTCCTCACCGCCGCCCAACCGGGCAACAAGGTGCTCGCCGCATAGAGAGCCGTGAGGATCAGCAGGGCGGAGAACCAGTACCGGTACCAGCCCAGAGTGAGGGCGAAGGGCAGCACGATGATTCGGCTGACGATGGTGATCCCCATCAGCACGCGGCCGGTGTGGTCGGCGCAGGCCCGCAAGCACAGCCCCAGCAGCACCGCACGCTTGACAACGAACAGGGCGGCATCAAGGGTCAGCCGAAAACCGCCGGTATCGGGGGGGCCCACGGTCAGGGACACGACGGCGAGATAGCACGCCGCCGCGACCAGTGCCGCCGCCCAACCCGGATAGCGTCTTCGGCAGAGAATGAAGGCGGCGACGGCGAGACCGATGGCGAGCGCCTGGTACTGGGCGAGTGAGAAGGCGACGCTGAGCTTGTCGATCTCGCCCTGCATCACATAGCCCAACCGATGCAGCATCAGGGGAGGCGACTCGGCGGTCACGCGGACCATCCGCAGCAGGTAGAAGAAGCCGGCAACGCCCAGGTAGGGCAGCGCTCGACGCCAGTCCCGAGGTTGCCGCGCGGCGAAGAACAGGCAACCGATGGCCGCCACGTAGGCCATCTCCTTGAAGCAGATGGCAATTCCGAGCAGGAGCGGCCCGACCCACGCGGCGGGTCTTTCCTCCCCGAGGCCGGCCCGATACGCGGCCGAGAGGGCGCCGAGGCCGAAGAGGAGGGAGAGCCCCTCGGATTGGCACGGCCACCACCCGATGATCCAGTGTTCGATGTCGCGGGGAGCCAGCCCGGGGCCGCCGAGCCACAACACCGCTGCAGCCCCGAAGATCGCCCGCTGCCATGCCCGCCCGCCGACCAGCATCGCTGCCGTTGCCCCCAGCGCGAACAGAACCAGAACATGGATTGTAATGTTAAAGATGCTCCATAATCGGTCTTCCGCGCCGAATAGCCGCCACTCGAGGACAAAGAGCCAGCTCGTCAACGGCCGATAGTAGCCGTGTCCGTGGATGGTCGGTCCGACCCAGTAGCCAAACAGCTCGGGCCACCCGGCTTTCGCCGCCTTGGCCTGACCGAGTTCCACATCAATGCCGCGGTCGGGCATGTGCCAGGTGGCGAGCGGGTAATCGGCGAGGGGATAGGCGGCGATTCTCGGACCGCAGATCAGCACTGCGAGGATCAGAGCGAGACCGACCGCCCACCGTGGTTGAGCTTCCAACCAGGCATCCATGCGGGTCCACAGATGCGCCGCGCGCGTGGTGAGAGTTCGGCCGTCGGTCGTCATGATCCGGAAGCGGGCGGCAACGCCCGGCGCCAGTTACTTCACTGGCACGGAGCGAGAGCCCTTCGTTCGGGGCCGCCGCCCCCGAGGAGAGCCCCCTGGGACCACCGAGCTCCAGCTCGCCTTGCGGCAGAGCCGTCCAAAACGCCTCTACACCCTGCTCGATTCGTGGGCGTGTCGTTCACCCTGCACGCCACGGGCGTTTTTGGTATCATTCATGTGGCAGCGCGGCTGCGGGAATCTCCCGCGGAACGCGGATCGTCGCTGACTGGTCTATACAGCCGGAACACGGTGCATAGGTCGGAAGGATGAGGATCATGGGAACGAACCGGGCAGGCGGCGTCAGAATCTGGATCGCGGTGATGGTTTTGCTGGTAACGGTGCCTGGTTTCACCGACAGCTTCGCGCAAATCTCGCCCGATGCCGTGCGGTCCTATGGCGACACGGGTCGCAAGCAGCCGCCTGATGATCCGGGCCCGAAGGGTCCGAAGAAGTTCGTTCTCCCGGGAGCTCGGTTCGACGCCTAGTCCTACGTGACCAGCGCCCCCGTCCCCTGGTCGCGACGTGCGGCCCCGCCGCTGACGTTCGCCATCCTGGGCGCGATCGCCGGCTCCCTCGCCGTCATCGACAAGTTGCACGGCCTGGTCCAGGCCCCGCTTCCGCTCCTCACCCTCGCCTACGCCAGCCTGGCGGGCTGGGTGCTCTGGGGCTACCGGATGGGGTTCCCTAATGGTCGGGAGCGGCAGTACTACCTGTCCCCCTACGTGGCCCTGCTGCTCTTCCTCGCTCTCTCCAGCGGCTACGTTCTGGCGTGGCGATATGGCGTGTCGGATCCCACCCCGCTGGCGTTGACGGAAGTCGTCGCCACCGGTGATGCACTCCTGGAGGAGGGCCGGAAAGGGGAGGCACTCGTCGTCTACCAGGCCGGCCTCAAACGGTTCCCGAACTCCTATGCCCTATTGATGGCGATGGGCTCCGCTACCTACAGGTTGGGAGACTTCGACCGGGCAAGGGGCTACTTCGAGCGGGCCCTGCGCGAGGCTCCGCCGGATCAGCGATGGAAGAGCCTGAATGATCTGGGTCAGACCTGGTGGAAGCTGGGGGACCCCCGGGCTGCGCTCGGCTTCTATGAGCAGGCCTCCCGCGCGGGCATCCCGTCGCACGCCCGTCTGGAATGGCAGTACCGGGTGGCATGGGCGGCGTTCGACGCGGGAGACTACGACGCGGCCATTTTCAATTACGAGCTGGTCGCCGCAGCCGGACAGAAGTACGCCGCCGCCAGCCACTGGAACATGGCGTGCGCCCGGGCTCAGAAGATGAGGAGCGCGGGGACGGGGACGGAGCGTCGGAGTCTGGCGCGGGCAGCCGTCGCTGACCTTCGCAATGCCTGGCGAAGCAGTGAGACGCGCGATGAGCGCGAGTTTGTTTTCGGCGGGCTGCTGGGCGGGCCGGACGAACGCGATCCGGAACTTGGGCCGCTGCTCCCCACCGCCGAGTTCAAGGCCTTCTTGCGAGAGTTCCGCGCCCAATATGGCGGCTCGGCCGGCACGGGAAGCGGCCGATGAGTGATCCCGGCTACCGCTTCTGCCCCCGCTGCGGGGCGCAGCTCGTCTCCCGTCGGCTGAAGTCAGCCGAGCCCGACCGCCTCTGCTGCGACGGCTGCGGCTTCGTGTTCTACCTTGACCCGAAGCTGGCTGCCGGCGTGGTCATCGAGCATCCGGCCGGCATCCTCCTGCTTCGGCGCGCCATCGAGCCGGCCTATGGCGCATGGGTGTTCCCCGGCGGATTTGTGGACCGGGGCGAGCACCCCGAGGAGGCCGCCGTGCGCGAGGCTCGCGAGGAGGCTGGTGTGGACGTGAGGCTGGAGGGCTTTCTCGGCATCTTCACGCACCCCCCGGGCAGCCCTATCCTGCTGGTCGTTTACCACGGCCGAGTGGTGGGGGGTGAGCCGGCGGCACTGGACGAGAGCCTCGAGCACCGGTTCTTCCCCCCCGATGCGATTCCATGGGCCGAGTTGGCGTTCACGACCACGCGCCAGGCCCTGGGGACCTATCTGAGTTTCCGCGGCCTGCCTGCGCCGGTCGAGCCGCGGCTTACCCCCGCTCTCCCCCGGCAGCCCGCCTGAATCGGTGCGGTTCAGGCACACGTCATCCCCGACCTCGGCGACTTCCACCCTTCAAACTTGATAGACTGCATCGCCCCTCCCCGAACAAGGCTCTACGAATGCACGCACTCACGCTCACTGCGCTGGCATGCGCCTGGGCAATGGCCGTCGCCGACACCCCCACCGTCCCACCCGCAGGGCTCCCCGGAGGCACCGCGCCGCTGCCCGCTCTGGAGAAGCTGGCCCCGCGAAAGCTAAGCCTGGATGAGGCAGTCCTCCTCGCTCTGAAGCAAAGCCCCACGCTCGAGCAGCAACTTGCTGCCATCCGTCGCGCGCAGGGCGCGTACGCCGAGGCGAAGTCCTTGTTGCAGCCCCGCTTGGACGCCGGGGCGCGTTTCAACATCCAGGGCCCCATCCCCACCTTCAATGTGCAGGTGTCTCCCACCCGAACCGAAGAGATCGCCTTCGGAAAGACCTTCACCAAGAACTTCAACCTTACAGGCAGCTACGACCTGGACGTTTTTCACGCCAAGCGGAACGGCATCACGGCGGCCGGGCGCGGGGTCAACGTGGCCCGCGGCTCCCTGTTTCTGGCCCGGAACGAACTGGTGCACACTGTGCAGACGATCTACCTGGCTGCCATGCGGTCGAAGGAACTGATCACGGTGGCGGTGGAGGCACAGCGCGCCGCGGAGGAACAACTCCGCGTGGCGGAGGCGCAGGTCCGGGCCGGGACGGCACCGGATTTCGACCGGCTCCGGGCCCGCGTGCAGGTAGCCAACCTGAACCAGAACCGCCTGACGGCGGAGGCCAACTATCGCCGCACCCTCGCGGACCTCGCCTCGGTGCTCAGCCTGGAACCGAACCGGGCGGTCGAGTTGCAGGCGGTAGCCCTCCCGCCCGAACCGGACGCCACCGCCATCGCCACGGCGAAGGAGATCACCGACGGCGCCGGTTCATCCCCACTTGCCCCCGCCACCCTGGATCAGGCGCTGACTGAGGCCTTCAATCGGCGACCGGAGGTCTACCGCGCCTTCTGGAACCAGCGGGCTGCTGCCGCCCGCCTGGACCAGGCACGGAAGACCAGCAAGCCGACCGTCAGTCTACAGGCTGAGTTCCAGTACAATCCGGACCAAACCGGGCTTGCGGTGGAGACGAAGACGTACACCCTGCTGGCCAACGTGAGCATTCCGATCTGGGACGGCGGATTGCGTCGGGCGCGGGTGGAACAGGCGAAGGCGGATGCCGATCTGGCCGCGGCCGATCTCCGTGCCGCCCAGGACGCAGTGGCGCAGGATGTCCGCCGGGCGTTGCTCGACCTGCAGGACGCCGTCGATCGGCGGCGGTCGGCAGCGGCCAACATCGCGGAAGCCACCGAGGCTCTGCGCATCGCCCGGGTCCGCTACGCGGCCGGACTGGCCCCGAACGTGGAGGTCATCGATGCCGAATCCGCGTTGACTACAGCCCGGGCCAACGCCGTCAACGCGGCCTACGACTACCTCTCGGCCCTCGCCGGGCTGAACCGCAGCCTGGGTCGCTACGCCGGCGAAACGCTGGTGCGGTTGATGTAGCCGGCGGCATCAGGGCTCCCGTTCGGCCGACTGCTCGCGGGTTTGTTGGGCGGTTCGCCGTTCTTCTTCCCGGTCGGCGTGGCGTGCGCGGCGTCGTCGACTACGCGCGTCGCCGCCCATCGCGCCGGCACCGCTGCGGAGGTGGGCCACTCTCGCCAGCGCGCTGCGGCCCAGCGCCTTTTTCCGCCGGCGGGCGCTCACCGCCCCTGGGGTCCGGCGGGTGCCGGTTTCAATAGTCGCTCGCGCAGCAGTTCATAGCTGGCACGCGTGATGGGACGATGTTCCTCCATGAACGTAAAACGCACCTTCCCATCCGGCCCCAGCAGCCGCTTGCGCACCGTGAGGACCCCCTGCGGACCCAGCACGTCATCGCCCTCGACAGATCCCTGGTTGTCGGCGAGCACAGCCGTGTAGCGCCAGGCGGTCCACTTCCATGGCTCCCCCATCAGCTCCCCGGAACCGGTGAGCGCCCCCATCGCTTCACTCAGCGCGAACCGGGATCCGGTGACCTTCATCAGGGTGGTGAATTCCTTCGTGCCGCGGCGATCGTCCACGGTGAGTACCGTTTCAGTGATCTGGCCCTTGCCCTGGTTCTGTGTCCGCTTGATGAGGGCCAGCGTTGTTCCCGCGTTGCCGCCGTCCTCCAGCTTCATGCGTACCTCACCCAGATAGTAATCGACCCTCTCGGCGGACAGGAGAGTCTGCAGGGAGTCCGCTGCCTCGGCCGGGAGGAACCCCCGAGGCCCGGGCTGTCCCTTGTAGGCGATCCTTCCGTCGGCATCGATGATGTAGATGCGGTCCGGCCAGCCGGCATAGGCCTTCTCGACCTGATCATCCAGGGTGTCGACGAGGATGGGGATGGGGAACTTGAATTGCGAGGCGAACTCCAACGCCACCTTTCGGCGCTCGGCGATGGTCTTGGGATCCGCGATCAACACGCCGTCTTCCACGTTCGCGCGTGCCTGGCGACCATCTGTGGGATGCGCCTCCCGGATGTAGACGGCGTAGAACGATGCCTGCGCCTCGAACCGGCGGAAGAGTTGCTCGATCTGACCGATCGACTTGCGGAAGGGCGGTCACGTGCAGCTACCGAAGATGAGGACCACCGGCCGGCCGCGGAGTTCTTCCAGGCTCACCGGCTTCTCACCGCGAGGGTCCCGCAGGACAAAGGACGGTGCGGGCTCGCCGATCTGAAGTGCCCCCTGGCGGGGCATGAGTTGCTGCGCGCGTGCCTGTCCGGCCGCGAAGACCGCGGCAAGAGCCAGCAGGGTGACGGCCGTGCGGCGATTCATCCGAGCCTCCGTTCTGTCCGTGCCACGGTTTCCACGCTGCCGTTACGTGGCGTCGAAGTGGTCCGCCGGGGGGCTCCGCTGGAAAGCGGTTGCAGGCTATCCATCAGGTGTCGCGCCACCGGTCGGAATGCTTCGAAGAACGGCTCCGGAACCATCAGCCCCACCATCAGGTGGCCTTCCGAGCGGGGACAGAGGAACACCCACCCTTTGGCTGCCAGCCCATCCGCCCGAACGGCGCTGATCACGAAGATGGTCCCGGGCGGAAGTCCGCCGACCTGGTGCGGGGTGCGGGCGACGATTTTCACCTTTCCCCCGCCCCCTGACTGGACGCCCTTCATCAGCTCTTGAATCAGGGACTCGTGGGGGGGCACATTCCCCTTGCCGGGAGGCGCTGGCGCCTGGACGGCGAAGAGTCGGCCGAGCCCTCCGGAGAGGAACAGCCCGGGCCCCGGGGCGGCGATCGCCTTCCAGTCGCCGGGAGCTTCGAGCGAGACCTCGGCACTGGTCGCCTCGCGGCGGGCATGTTCCGGTGCCGGTTCGCTGGGGGCCGGGTTCGGTGTCTCCGCAAGCTCCCAGGCGCTGCGTACCCTCTCCAGCAATGCCTCCATGAAGGCGGCGTGCTTCGCCGCTGCCGTCGTGTCCAGCCGGAGAAGCCGGTTCGGTAGGATCCAGCAGTGGACCGACCCGGTGCGCTGGAGGCCCCCAGTCGCGGAGGTGTAGGTGGCCGTGTAGCCGGGATAGCCGCGGTAGCGCGTCGGACCCTCGGAGGCGATCGATAGTTTCACCCCGGGCTCGGGCAGCAGAGCAGACCGCACCGCCATTTTGGCATCGCTTGGGACGAATTCGGGACCATCGATCACGTGGATCGCGATGGATCCCTGGCGCGAGCTCACCGTCCAGGATGTCTCATCGTCCTCGAGGCCGCGGCTCCATTCGGTGGGGAGGGGCGGGGTCCCCTTGTGGTCTGCTGGTGTCTGGAGCGACAGCGAGGCAGATGACACGGGGGCTGGGGCGGATATCGTCACGGACTGAAGCGCTGTGCGGAAGAGGGCAAGGTGGGCGTTGAACGAGGCGGGGAAGCTCCAGAGCGTCATCCGCACCGCGATGCCGGAGCGGAGAAACGCGGCGACAGCCCCACGCAGCACCTGGCCATCGCCTTTCGCATAAAACGTCGCCGCGGCGGCGCTCGCCCCTGCCGGGGCAGCTAACGTGAGCGGTGCCCATCGGGTTGGCGGAGCGTCGACCGGGGCAAAGGGGGCGATAGTGTGCGCGTATCGCTTCGTGGCCGTGGCGTTCGCGGCGCCCCGGTAGCCGAGATCGAACTCGACCGTGACGAACAACGTGCCGCGCTCGATGCTCCAGTTGCCGTCTTCATCCGTCTCGCGAGTCCATGTCGGGGGGACGCGCAGTGTGAACCCGGCTTCGGGGTCGGTGAGAACCTGGTCCTGGGCCGCGAGATTCCTGCCGGGGCAGGCAAGCGTGAGCGTGATGCCCAGCAAGGCGACGCGGAATGGACCAGCAAGCATCACACGCTCCCTTCTCCTGGACGCCAGAGTGGCGATGCCCCGAGCGTCACGGCATCCAGTCGGCGACGAATACGTTGGTCTCTCCCTGCTTGGCGGCATTGCGATTGCTCGCCCACACCAGCCTCTTGCCGTCTGGACTGAACATGGGGAAGCCGTCGAAGCTCTTTTCGCGGGTCACCCGTTCCAGACCTGTGCCGTCCAGGTTGATGAGGTACAGATCAAAGTTGGGCGGCCGGCCCCGCGGGTCATCCATGTTGCTGGCAAAGATCAGGCGCTTGCCGTCCGGCGTGAAGAAGGGGCAGAAGTTGGCGAAGCCGTTGCGGGTGACCTGTCGTTTGGCGGTTCCGTCCGCGTTCATCACCCAGATCTCCATCTTGTTGGGCTTCACCAGGTTCTGCGCGAGCAGGTCCTTGTAGGTCTTCTGGTCCTCCGTCGTGACGGGATGGTTCGCCCGGTAGCAGATTAGCTTGCTGTCAGGTGAGTAAAAGGCCCCGCCGTCGTAGCCGAGCTCGTTGGTCACCTGGGTGACCTTCCGCCCGTCGATGTCCATCGTGTAGATGTCGAGATCGCCGTTCCGCATGGACGTAAAGACGATCTTCTTGCCGTCCGGCGAGACGGTGCCTTCGGCGTCGTAGCCGTCGCGAGTGGTGAGGCGCTCCAGGTCGCGGCCGTCGGTGCGGCAGGTGAAAATGTCGTACGAAGGATAGATCGGCCAGACATAGCCCTGGGAAGGGTCGGGCACGGGTGGCGGTGCGTCTCCACCCAGATGCGTGCTCGCGTAGAGCATGCGCTTGCCGTCCTTGAAGAAGTAGGCGCAGGTGGTGCGGCCCTTCCCGCTGCTGACCATCCGTGTGTTCATCCCGTCGGCGTCCATCACAAAGATCTGGTCCGCCTTCAAGTCGCCGCGGGTGCTCTGAAGGCAGAGTTGCTTGCCGTCAAACGACCAGTAGGCCTCGGCGTTCTCCCCGCCGAAGGTGAGCTGCCGGATGTTCCGCAGGTGCGGTTCGCTGAGGACGGGCGGCGGGCTCTGAACCGCGCCAGCCGGGGACTCGGGAGCCCCGACCAGCGGTCTGTCCGCGTGGGCCTGTAGGTCCGGCGCGTGAAAGAAGAGGTATTCGGAGCCGCCGATGACGGCGGCGATGAGAGCGCATTGGAGGGCGGCGGCGGCGCGGGATGTCATCTTTTCTCTCGACCAGTATCTGGAGACGGGGCCTGTTTGGGGGGATCAGTTGGCGCGGGACGCGGGAATGAGGGTCAAGGTGAGCCGGTCGGAACCGCGCAGGACCACCACGGCTACGGGCACGCCGGGTTTGATCTCGGACAGGACGACGGTGTATTCCTCGACATTGCGGATCTTCTTGCCGGCGAACTCGACAATGACATCGCCTGCCTTGAGGCCGGCCTTCTCCGCTGGGCCACCTTCGCGCACGCCCTGCAAGGTGACCCCCTCAACGGTGGCGGCGTAGTCCGGGATGGTGCCGAGGTAGACCCGGAAGGAGCCGCTCCGGGCCGGGGCCGCCTCGGGCAGCGGCGTGAACGCCAGCCGCTGCGGGGAGCGACCGGCGCGCTCGAGGACGTCGGCAACGAGTCTCAGAATGCGCGCCGTCCCCTCGGCATTCACCTTGTCCCAGGTGTCCGAGGGGCGGTGGTAGTCGGGATGGAGCCCGGTGAAGAAGAACAGCACCGGAAGCTTCTTCGCGTAGAAGGACTGCTGATCGCTGGAGCCGAAGGGCGTGCTGCTGTCGGACTTGACCACCAGCCCGGCGTCGCGGGCGGATGCCTCGCGCAGAATGCCGTCCCACTCTGAGGATGTCTTGGATCCCAGCACAAACACCGTGTCCGACTTCATCCGCCCGATCATATCCATGTTCACCATGGCGACGACTCGCCCCAGGGGAATGGTCGGGTTTTTCGTCCAATGAGCGGAGCCGAGAAGGCCGATCTCCTCGCCGCTGAAGGCCATGAAGAGGACGCTGCGGCCCAGCCGCTCGCGGTGAGCGGCGAAGTACTGCGCCAGTTCGATAACTCCCGTCGTTCCGGAAGCGTTGTCGTCGGCACCCGGATGGATCTCCGGCTTGCTGGAGGGGGAGAGTGAGTGCGAACCGCCGTGCCCGAGGTGATCGAAGTGCGCCCCGACGACGATGACCTCCTCGCGCAGTCGGGGGTCGGAGCCTTCCAGCAGCCCAACCACGTTGCGAGTGGTCCCCATCTGGCGGTCGATGTGGATCCCGATCTCGGCGCGGGCGCCCGGGATCGCCATGGATTGCGTCTGCCCGTGAGCCATCGCCACCTGGAGGTCTTCCAGCTTCTTTCCGGCCAGAGCGACGAGTTTCTCCGCATGCCCACGACGGATAATCGCGCCGCAGATTCCCGCATCCGCCGCAGCCGAGTCCAGCCGGAAAACACCGAGGTTCTCTTCCTGTTCGGTGAGTGGTCCGGTTGCCAGCAGAATTCCCGCCGCGCCTTTCTCCCGGGCAGTCATCGTCTTGGTGTTGATCTGGGCCGCCACCCCAAACTTCGCGTCATCGGGCGAGGCGCGGAGCACCAGCACAATCTTCCCCTGGACGTTGAGGTCTTTGTAGTCGTCGTACCCGAGGTCCGGGCGGCTGATCCCGTAGCCGGCGAAGACGACCTCCCCCGCTGCGGCGCCGTTTTTCGACTGCGCCAGGGGCATGTACTCCTTCTCAACGGGGAGATCTTGCTTCTTGCCCGCGAGGTCAAGCCGCAGCGTGTTGACCTTGCCCAGCTTGACGCCCTTGAAGACCGGAAAGCTCTGAAAGAAACCTTTCCGCTCGCCGGCCGGCCGGAGCCCGACGGACTTGAACCTGGAGGCGATGTACTCCGCGGCGCGGTCGTTGCCCGGCGTGCCGGAGCCTCGCCCGGCCAACTCCGGAGACGCCAGGTAGCGCACATGCGCGGTGATCTCCGACGCGGTGATTTCCTTGTTCGAAATCTCCGCTTCACGCGGTGGGCCCGCCTGCGCCGGAAGGAATGCTCCCGCTCCGATCAGGGCCGCGGAGAGCCCGATGCCCGCAAGCCCCCAGCGTCGAAGCGTCACCAAGGTGTCGTTGCGCATTCCGTTCCTCACTCCGTCCCCGATCGCGCCGGGAATCCGGTCGCCACGGTTCGATTCTACTTCGATTTCCGATCTCATCCCAGCAGGCTGCAGAGATCGAACACCCAGGATAGACTCTGGTTGGCGGGACCGGCCTGGTCCTCCGCAATTTGAAAGGTGCCCGAGGTGTCGAAACTCATCCCCTTCCTCGCTCTAGCGGTCCTCTGCGCGGTCGGCACGACGGCGGTGCCCGTCCACGCCGCCTCCCCCGGCGTGCCCGCGAAGAAGGCAGGCATGGCCTCAGCCATCCTCAAGATCGCCGGCATGCACTGCGAGGGGTGCGCTTCGGGCGTGACGAGCAAGCTGAGCAGCCTCAAAGGCGTAAAGAGCGCCAAGGTCGACTTCAAGACAGGCAAGGGGACGGTCAGCTATGATGCCGCCGCCTGCAAACCCGCGCAGTTGATCGAGGCGGTGAAGAAGGCGGGCTACGAGGCGACGATTGTCCCCTGAGTGGCCGATAATCGCCGTCTGGCGCGACCCCGTTCTGCCGCCACCCCCCAGGACAGGGTAGACCGACATGCCGCCGTGACCGCGACATTCGACCACGAGTGCGTTTACGCAATGCCGTCGGCGCTTGTGCCGGAGGGTGCCGGCGGCCGGTTGTTTCTCGCGACATCCTCCGCGCCTTCCGGCTCGCCCCTCTTTTTCCGCGGCACCTTGCGTGCGCCCCGGCGTACGGCGGATCTGCTACTGGCTCTGTCGCAGGTGGTCCGCAGCCGCTTTCATTCGCCTGCCTCGATGCTCGCACGCATCCTGGCGGAGGCGGACCCTGTGGTAACGTGCTCGGTCGACCGGCTCCGCTTCGAGGGCTTTTCGTCGTGCTGCGGTGTCTACGCGCGAGTCGATCTGCAGCCGGAGGCACTCGACGGAGTCCTTCTGGGCCACGGCACCACCAACGTTGACTTCAATCCGCCGATTCGCGCCGCGCTAACGAAGCTCCGAGACACCGAGCCTGTTCGACTATCTGTGGGTGCAGCGGAGATCGAGCTGACGACCCCGACTGGGCATGTTGTGGAGAGGAAGGTACCGCTGCCCCTACGCTGGCTGAAGGGATTCGTGGAGGCGCAGGCACACCAGGCGCGAATGAGCCGTCGATTTGATCTCTCAGCCGCCGAGACCAGACGGTTTGTCCGCTCTATCCCTCGCAGCGATGCTGCCAGCAGGCTGGCTTGGGTCTCTCCGCTTGGCGCCGGGGTCCGCCTGTCCCAGACAGAGTCGCGCGGCTCTGTTCGCGTCGCCGGTCCGGGGCGTCTCCGGGTGCTGGATGACCTGGTGCGTCACGCTCTGGGGATGCGGATCTATGCGGATGACCGCACCGGCTCGAGTGCCTGGGAGTTGATCCTCCCTCACGAGCGGTTCCACCTGGTGTTGAGTCCCGAAGTCTGGCGCGGTTTTTCCGGTGAAGGACAGGTGTTGTCGGAACTGTCCGACCAGGACGGCAAGGACGCCGCCGCGCTGCTTCGTCCGCTCCTACGCTGGGAGTCCGCCATCGATGTCGATGCGCTTGCGCGACAGTCGGGCTTCGCCGTGCGGTTGGTCAGGCTGGGGCTTGCCTGGTTGGGCGCCTCGGGGATTGTCGGCTACGATCTGGGTCAGGCGGGCTACTTCCACCGCGAGTTGCCCTACGACTGCCGCCGGCTGGAGGCACTAAATCCGCGGTTGGCGTCCGCGCGGAAGTTGGTGGACGGGGGGGCGGTCCGGGTGGAGCGACGGAGCGCCGAAGGCGTCGAGGCCTGGGTTCGGGGCAGTGGTGTCGATCATCGGGTGAAGCTCTCGCCGACGAGCGAGGTTTGCACATGTCCCTGGTGGGGCAAGCACGCGGGGGACCGGGGTCCGTGCCGCCACGTGTTGGCTGTAAACATCTTCCTGGAGGAGATGGTCGGATGACTGCCGACCAATTGGAGAAGGCGATCAACGAGGGTGAGTTGGACGTCGTCGTCGAGCTCATCGTGGGCGCCACGGAGCAGCAGCGCTTGGCCGCGGCCGGGGTCGCCTCCGCGTGGAGCGAGCGATTGCAGGCGCAGTGGGCGGATCGGCTCTCCCCCGGAGTGGCCGCTGTGCCGAAGGACCGGATTCAGGCCGTCGTTGCGGGCATCGAGCTGGCGATGCTGGGGACGTGTCCCGCTCGCCCCGCGCGAGGTGCGGCCTATGGGATCGATGTCGATCGGGCGGCCAGGATCCTCGCGGCGAGGCGGCCCGTCTGGCTGCAGGCGTGGGTCGAGCGGGCACTGAAGGAGCATCCCCCGTGCTGGCCACTGGCTTACCTGCTGTTCCGGGCCGGCGCCATCCCGCGGCCACCTGAGGACGACTTCGCTCTCGGGCTCATTGCGGCGGGCCGACCATACTTCGAGCTCGACCCCGGTTTTCTCCGCGCCGACCTTCACCTGCTCTTTGAAACGGAGGGCACGCCGCAGGTGAGTATGGCGGCGCTCGACCGGTGGAATGGCGCTCAAGAATCGTGGGCAGGCACCTTATGCGCGCTCGCGGCGCGCTCGCCGGCGGACCGAGCATGGCTCCTGGATGCCTCCCTGGATGCACTGGCCAGAGGCTTCAACCAGTTCCGTGCGGGCTGGTTCTCCCGCTTCCACGACGAACTGAAACCCAGCATTGCCGAACGAGCGGCCCGTCTCGACGGCTATCTTGGCCTGCTGGGGAGCCCCGTTGCACCGACGGTGAGCTTCGCGCTCCGGGCCCTGGAGGTTCTCGCCAAGGCGAACCAACTGCCTGCCGGCGGTCTTGCAGCCAGCCTTGCGCCCGTCCTTGGCGGGCGCGAAATGAAGGCTGCACTCCTGGCGTTGAAGCTGCTGGCGACGGCTGCCGGCCGTGAGCCGGAGCGGGCGACTGAGATCGTGATTGCCGCGGTGGACGGACTCGAGCATGACTCCCCCGAGGTTCAGGTCAGCGCACTGAACACCATCCAACGGCTGATCCCGCTTGCGGGGCAAGAGGTCCTCGCGCTGTTGTCCGCGCGCGAGAGCAGCGTCGCTCCCAGCGTCCGCCCCCAGCTCCGGACGCTCGTCGGAGCGAGCGAGTCCGGGGCACCTCCTGAAGTCTCCCCAACCAGCGCGATGGCCGACCTCCATGCGCGTGCAGAGGCGATCCCAGCCGCCTGGCGCAGACTTGCCGGCGTGGACGAGGCCCTGGCGGCCGCGTTGCAGGGCACCGCGCTCCCCGATCCGTTGGCATTGCCGTTCCACGCCGTCCCTCAGTTGGATCCAACGCAGGCGGTTGTGCCGATCACGGAGTTGGAAGAGTTGATCTCCGTCCTCACTCGCGTCCTGGAGGGCTTTGGGCCACCCCTGGAATTGGAGCGGTCGTTGGACGGCCTCTCGAGGCTGTGCGAGGCTCGTCCGGCCGACTTCGACCAGCGCACCGCACCCCTCCGGAAACGGGCCGCGAAACTCGCGGCGCGGCCGGGAGGAGTCCTCCCGTTTCACGGTTTTCTTCCCCTCGACCTACCGCTCCTTGTGCTGGCGTGGACCACGGGTGAGAGCCACCGTCGCAGACTTCCGCGCGGGGCGGACCTCGACAGTTTTCACGGTCTGCGTGTGGCCGAAATCGCCGGGCGCGTCGCTCGTCGCGAGACTCGGCCACTGCTGGCTCTGCCCACCCACGCCGACAGGTGGATCGATCCGCGGATCCTGGCGGCTCGCATTCGCGGCGCGGCGGCCTGGGAGCTAGCGGATGCGGTTCAGGCTCTGCTCCGTCTCGCGCCCGACCATCGCGCGCAGGTGCTGTCGGAGACGGGTGACCTGACTGGCGAGTTGGCAGATGCATTCCGACATGCCCTGGGCGCACGGGGCGCAGGGGTCGGACCGACGGCCGCCCTCTGGGTGGCCGCGGCCCGAGCCCGGTCCCCTCGCGATGGGGACCCGGCCGTGGAAGCGGCGCACCCCGGATTGGGGCCTGACGCCGGGCTGGCGGCGCGGCTCGAGACTCGGGTCGGACACGACTCCTGGACAGTGGATGGCCGGACCTATCACCACCGCCCGTTGCTGGTTGACCGGACCCCGCCGCCCGGCAAGACAGTGGACTCTGCCTTCCCGAGTGTGTTGCACCATCACGCCTCCGAGCAGACCCCGGCGGCCGTCCGATGGTGCGGGACGATCTGGCCCGCAGGCCGCCAGGCCTGGTTTGCTCGCGGGGCAGAGGCGCTGGGAGGAAACCTGGACTGGTCGGAAGTCGTGGCACAGAACCGGGAGTACCTGACCGCTGTCCTGGAACCCGACACGCCATTGGGCGAGATGGGGATTCTGTTGTTGACGATGGGGCTGATGGCGAAGGCTCCGACGGAAGCGGATCTCGCAATCGACGGATTCATACGGGCGGCCCAGGACGGTCGGCTGGGGGGAGAGGCCCTCGGCCAGGGCCTGGCGGAGCTTGCTCCCACGGGGATCGTCAGGGGAGGGCGGCTCGCCCGCAACCTGCAGACAGCGGCCCTGGCCGGTCCCATCCACCTGGCGATCGCGCGTCGGGCACTCATCGGCCTGATCAGCGCCGACCCCAAACTCTCACCGGGGGAATTGACCGCTGTCCTCGCTCTGCTTCGTGAGTTCTGTGCCGAAACAGCCCAACCGGTCGACAACCCAAAGGCCCGGGAGTTCCTCCTCGGCTTGAAGACAGGCAAGTCCGGCGCGATGGCGGCGGACCTCCTCGGGCAACGGCGAGTCGCCCAGCAGCCACACCACGGCCTCGCCGCAGCCGATGCCCTCCGCGGACGGCTGGAACGGGCGGAACGCTGGCTGGGAATGACCGGGGAGAATCCGCCGGGTAAGGCCGACCCCGTTCATTCCCCTTAGCGAGTTTCCCGAGCCTGGGCTCGCCGTGGCCGCCCCGCCCTCAGCCGGCGATCCTGATCCGGTTTTCAGCAGCCCGGACGGCCGCCTGCAGTTGCTCGCGTTTCGCCTGATCGATCATCCCCGCGGCCTGGTGCAACTCGTCCCGCGCTTGATCCAGGGTGGCACGGGCCTGATCGAGGTCGATCTCGTCGGAGCGTTCGGCGGAGTCGGCCAGGATCGTCACGTGGTTGTTGAAGACCTGCAGGAAGCCGCCGCTTGTCGCCATCACGATCTCATGTCCGGGTTCGTTTCTGTAGCGGATCTGCCCCACGGCCAGTTCGGTCAGAAGGGGGGCGTGATTGTACAGGATCCCGAATGATCCACACGTTCCCGTCGCGGAAACGAACACCACCGGCTCGCTAAGGACGACGCGATCCGGAGTGACGATGTCGAGTTGGAGGGTGCGGTCTGCCATCGAGTGCTGGTGCCTGTTGGGGGTGTTGGCGGAGGAATCAGTTGTCGGCCGCGAGGCGACGGGCCTTCTCGACGGCGCCGTCTATCGTGCCAACCATGTAGAACGCCTGCTCCGGCAGTTCATCATGCTTGCCGTCGAGGATTTCGCGGAAGCCGCGGATGGTCTCTTCCTTCGGCACGTAGGCTCCGGGGACGCCGGTGAAGACCTGGGCCACGAACATCGGCTGGCTGAAGAACCGCTCCATCTTGCGGGCACGCGACACGACGAGTTTGTCTTCGTCGGACAATTCGTCGATTCCGAGAATGGCAATGATGTCCTGCAGTTCCTTGTAGCGCTGGAGGACGGCCTGCACGTCGCGTGCGGTTCGGTAGTGATCTTCGCCCACGACGTTGGGAGAGAGGATCCGGGAACTCGACGCCAGCGGGTCGACGGCCGGGAAGATCGCCTTCACGGCGATGCGCCGTTCCAGGTAGACAAACGCATCCAGGTGGGCGAACGCGGTGGCGGGCGCCGGATCGGTGGGGTCGTCGGCCGGCACGTAGATGGCCTGGATGGAGGTCACTGAGCCGCGGGTGGTGGAGGTGATCCGTTCCTGCAGGGCGCCCATCTCCGTGGAGAGGGTGGGCTGATATCCCACGGCGGACGGGATCCGGCCGAGCAGAGCGGAGACTTCCGAACCCGCCTGCGTGAAGCGAAAGATGTTGTCCACGAACAGAAGGACATCCAGCCCCTGCGTATCGCGGAAGTACTCGGCGACGGTGAGGGCGGAGAGGGCGACGCGAAGGCGGGCCCCGGGCGGCTCGTTCATCTGTCCGAAGACCATGCATGTCTTGGATAGCACTGAACCGCCGGAGTCGAGTTTGGCCTCTTCCATTTCCACCCAGAGGTCGTTCCCCTCTCGAGTGCGCTCGCCGACACCGGCGAAGACGGAGTAGCCGCCGTGCTGCTTGGCGACGTTGTTGATCAGCTCGGTGATCAGAACGGTCTTGCCGAGACCGGCACCGCCGAATAGGCCGATCTTGCCGCCGCGGGCGAAGGGACAGATCAGGTCCACCACCTTGATGCCCGTTTCGAACATCTGGGTCGCTGCCACCTGGTCCTGGAACTCGGGAGCCGGACGGTGGATCGGCCAAGCCTCGGTCGTGTTGACGGGGCCCCGCTCGTCGATCGGCTGGCCGAGCAGGTTGAGCACCCGGCCAAGGGTGCCTTCGCCCACCGGCACGGCGATGGGCGCCCCGGTGTCGGTCGCCGTCATTCCGCGGACGAGGCCGTCCGTGCTGTCGAGAGCGATGCACCGGACCACGTCGTCCCCGAGCATCTGCGCGACTTCGACCGTCAGATCAATCCCTTCCCCGGCAATCTTCAGGGCGTTGAGAATGTTCGGCAGGTTGTCAGGGGGAAAGCGAACGTCGACGACGGGGCCGATCACCTGGATGACGCGCCCGGTGGTGTCCGTTCCGGCAGACGGGTTGATGGTGGTGGTGCTCATGGAAGGGTTCCTTGGTCCCGCGTCCTTACTTCAGCGCTTCCGCGCCGCTCACGATTTCGGAAATCTCTTTGGTGATGGCCGCCTGCCGGGCCCGGTTGAGCGACAGGGTCAGCGATTGGATCATCTCACCGGCGTTTTCGGTGGCCGCGCTCATGCTGGTCATCCGAGCGCCGTGCTCGCTGGCGATCGACTCGGCGACCGTGCGGAAGACCTGCGTATCAACGTAACGAGGCAGCAGCCGCCCGAGAAGCTCCTCGGCATCCGGCTCGAAGATCATCTCCCGGGCCCCCTCAAAAACGGCTGCCCGTGCGGCATCATCTGCCTGGGGCGGCGCGAGAGGGAGCAGCGGAAGGACTGTGGGCACCTGGGTCATCGCGGACTGGAACCGCTGATAGATGACGTAGACGGCATCCACTTCCCCGCTCTCAAACATCCGACGCAGGGTGGCAACCAGTGGCTGGATGTCCGAAAACCCGAGCGTCGCTCCCGTGCCCTGGCCTTCTGAGTCGACGATGGGGTACGACTTGCGACGAAAGAACTGCTCGGCCTTCCGGCCCCGGAGTACGAGTCGCACCGACTGGGGATCGAGGTTCTTCAGGAACTGGTTCGCCAACCGCAGTAGATTGGTGTTGTAGCTCCCGCAGAGGCCGCGGTCGGAGGTGATCACGAGGACAGCAGTGTTGCGCACCTCGCGGACCTGCAGGAGCGGATGCGAGATTCCCGTGGTTGCCGCGGCGAGTTGGCGCATCATCTGCTCCATTCGCTCCGCGTACGGCCGCGCCGCTGTGACGCGATCCTGGGCTCGCTTGAGGCGAGCCGCGGCCACGAGCTTCATCGCCCGGGTGATTTTCTCGATGTTCTTGACGGTCCGGATTCGCGTCCGGATCTCGCGCATCGTTGCCATAGGACTAGCCGGCGTTCACGGTGAAAGCGCCGCGCGAGCGGCGGAAGTGGGGGTTCAGGACGCGCTCTCCAGGTCGGCGAGGAACGCCGCGGTGAATTCCTCGCACGCCTTGCGCAGGGTCTCCCGGGTTTCGCCGGCCAAATCCTTCGACCGATCAATCGTGACGGCCAGTTCGGGGTACTTGTCCGCCATCCAGGGGAAGAAGGCTTTCTCCCAGTCTTTCACTTGCGCCAGCGGCACGGCGTCGGCATGTCCGCCGGTGACGGCGAAAATGATCATCACCTGTTCCGCCGCCCGCATGGGCCGGAACTGATCCTGCTTCAGCACCTCGACGATGCGCTGACCGCGGGCGAGCTGGCTCTGGGTGGTTTTGTCCAAGTCGCTGGCGAACTGCGCGAACGCCTGCAACTCCCAGTACTGTGCCAGATCAAGCTTCAGCGTTCCCGCCACGGACTTCATTGCCTTGGTCTGAGCGCTGGAGCCGACGCGGGAGACGGAGACGCCGACGTTGATGGCGGGCCGGATGCCGGCGTAGAAGAGATCGCCTTCCAGGTAGATCTGACCGTCGGTGATGGAGATGACGTTTGTGGGGATGTAGGCGGAGACGTCCCCGGCCTGCGTCTCGATGATCGGCAATGCCGTCAGCGATCCGCCGCCCAGCGGATCGCTCATTCGAGCGGCGCGCTCCAATAGGCGGCTGTGCAGGTAGAACACGTCGCCGGGATACGCCTCGCGGCCCGGGGGGCGCCGGAGCAGGAGGGAGACCTGCCGGTAAGCCACGGCCTGTTTGGAGAGATCATCGTAGACGATCAGCGCGTGCTGACCGCTATCCCGATAGTACTCCGCCATGG
>CAZSRZ010000084.1:0-22994 GCA_964609085.1 uncultured bacterium
GCCTGAACGAGGACCTGGCTGAAGCCGTCGCCCTGGTCCACGATGTCGGGCACCCACCCTTCGGGCACGCCGGCGAGGCGGCGTTGCAGGAGGCGATGGCCGAGCACGGAGGCTTCGAACACAATCGACAGGGCCTACGCGTGGTGGACCAGCTTGAGCAACGCTACCCCGACTTCCCTGGCCTGAACCTGACATGGGAGGTGCGTGAGGGTATCGCGAAGCACAGCAAGCGCTTCGACACGGCCGACCTGGTGGCAGAGTTCCGAGAGTTCGGGGGAGCTCCGTGGCCATCGCTGGAGGCGCAATTGGCCGACGCAGCCGACCAGATCGCCTACAACGCCCACGACGTCGACGACGGTCTGACCGCCGGACTCATCACTCTGGAGCAACTGGACGACGTGCCGCTGTGGCGCCAAGTCACCCGATCCGCGGGGGAGGGATGGAGCCTGGAGCATCGGAAGTACCAGGGCGTCCGCTCGCTGATCGACGCTCAGGTGCGCGACACCATTGAAGCTACGGAAGCCCGCATCGTGGATTGGCGGCTGAAGTCTGCCGACGACGTCCGGAGTGCGCCGGGGCCTACGGCGGGTTTGGGGGACGAAATGGCCGCCTTGAACAGCGAGTTGCGGCTGTTCCTGCAGGAAAACGTTTACCGCAACTACCGCGTCTTGCGGATGTCCATCAAGGCCAGGCGGGTCCTGGCGGGCCTCTTCCATTCCTATCTGGAACACCCCGGACAGCTTCCGCCGACGGTGGCGAGTCACACGGACGGACCACGGGCGATCTGCGATTATCTGTCGGGTCTCACCGACCGTGAGGCGTTCAGCGAACACCGGCGCCTCTTCGATCCGATGGTGACGCAATAGTTCGGGCACGAAGGGTCAACACGAACTCCAACACCGGATCGCTTCAAACGCGGTCCCAACGTCTATAGTGCAAGTGGTGTCGTCCGTCCGTCTGGCGCGTGGACACCGGAGGGTCAGATGCGGGTGCGAAGTGCCCTGATCGTCAGTGCTTGTTTCCTCACGCCGACGGCGTATCTCGCCGCGTCGGCGGCAGGCGCCCGCCCGGCCGCCCCCAAGGCGGGCCCGGTCGTTCGTGCGGAACAAGCGCGATTCGATCGCCACATCCTGCCGCTGATGACTCGCTACTGTGTCGGTTGCCACTCGGGAGCAAAGCCCGCCGCCGAGTTGGATATCCGCAGCGCAAAGACGGAAGCCGACGTGCTGAAGAATCGCCCTCACTGGGAGCGAATCGCCAACGCCGTCCGTGGCCACCACATGCCTCCGCCCGGTGCCGCCACGCTCGCACAGCGGGACCGCGACCTCATCTCCGGCTGGATCCACACCACGTTTTCCCGCCAGGACTGCGACCTGCGCGATCCAGGCCGCGTGACGCTGCGCCGACTCAACCGCAACGAGTACAACAACACGGTCCGCGACCTACTTGGCGTGGAGATTCGGCCCGCGGACGAGTTCCCCTCGGATGATGTCGGCTACGGCTTCGACAACATCGGCGACGTGCTCAGCATTTCCCCCCTGTTGATGGAGAAGTACCTCTCGGCTGCCGAGAAGGTGGCCGCCCGTGCGGTCTGGACGCCTGATGGTGCCTCCGTGCGTTACTCCGCGGGCGACAACAAGCAGACGAGCGGTCAGGGGACCTACCTCCCGAACGGCCGTGGCCTGTACGGCAACGGCGACGTCACCGCACAGCACACCTTCACCGCGGCGGGCACCTACGCCATCCGGGCGCTCGCCTACGGCCAGCAGGCAGGCTCCGAGCCCGTGAAGATGGCCTTCAAGCTCGGCGCCTCGATCCTCAAGACAGTCGAGGTGGCGGCCGATGAGACCTCCCCGAAGGTTTACGAAGTGACGGCCCTGGTGGAACCGGGAAAGCAGCCCGTGTCCGTCTCCTTCACCAATGACTTCTACGACCCCAACAACCCCGACCGGCGCCGGCGCGATCGCAACCTGGTGGTGGGATGGATCGAGGTTGCCGGCCCCATGGACGCGAAGCCGAGCGATCTGCCGGCGACCCACCGCAAGCTTTTCGGTGTGACGCCGCTGCCGACCGATAAGCGGGCCGCCGCCCGGCAGATCCTGGGGCCCTTCTTGCGCCGCGCCTACCGCCGTCCCGTGGCACCCGCCGAGGTGGAGAGCCTGCTGCGCTACGTCGATCTGGCCCAGAAGGAGGGGGATAGCTTCGAGCGAGGCATCCAACTCGCCGTTGAGGCCACGCTCATTTCCCCGAGCTTTCTCTTCCGAGTGGAGATGGACGGCAAGCCACTGGCGCCAAAGCAATCTCGGCCCCTTAACGATCATGAGCTTGCCTCGCGACTTTCCTACTTCATCTGGTCCAGCATGCCGGACGACCGGCTCTTCCAACTGGCGGACAAGGGCCAGTTGAAGAGCCCTGTCGTCCTGGAAGCCGAGGTCCAACGCATGCTCAAGGACCCGAAGGCGCGCGGGCTGGTGGAGAATTTCGCCGGACAGTGGCTGAACCTTCGTCTACTTCAGAATGTAAACCCGGACCCGAAGCAGTTCCCCTCCTGGGATGAATCACTGCGTGCGGGGATGCGGGAAGAGACCGAGCGATTCATCGAGGCGATCATCCGCGAGGACCGAAGCATCGTGGAGTTGATCGATGCTCGCTACACCTTCCTGAATGAGCGCCTGGCCCGGCACTACGGCATCGACGGCGTGACCGGCAGCGAATTCCGCCGCGTGACGCTGCCGGACAAGCGTCGGGGCGGCGTGTTGACGCAGGCCAGTGTCCTCACGCTGACCTCCAACCCGACCCGGACCTCCCCTGTGAAGCGGGGGAAGTGGGTGATGGAGCAGATCCTCGGCACCCCTCCGCCCGAGCCGCCGCCGAACGTGCCGCCGCTCGAGGTGGATGCCAACGCTCCCGTCACCGGGACGCTGCGACAGAAAATGGTGCAGCACCGGGTCAACCCGCTCTGCGCCTCCTGCCATGAGCGGATGGACACCATCGGTTTCGGGCTGGAGAATTTCGACGCGATCGGCCGGTGGCGGGACAGTGAGGACGCCGCCGGCAAGTTTAAGATTGACGCCAGCGGGAAGCTCCCCGGCATCGGTGAATTTGCCGGCCCCAGTGAGCTCCGGACGCTGCTCACGAATGAAAAAGACCAGTTCGTCCGCAACTTCGTGGGACAATTGATGACGTTTGGCCTCGGTCGCGGTATGGAATACTACGACCGGTGCGCCATCAATCGAATCGCGGACACGGTCGCCAAGAAGCAGTACCGCTTCTCAACGATCGTCATTGAGATTGTGAAGAGCGACCCCTTCCGGATGCGCCGGGGGGATGCTTCCTGAAGAGGAGCCCGAATCGATGAGCGAACTTCTGCCACGAAGGACAGTGCTGCGGGGGCTGGGCACCGTGATGGGGTTGCCCCTGCTTGAGGCGATGCTGCCCTCCAGCGCGCTTGCCGCGCCCGCGGTGCGCAAGAAGCTGCCCACCCGGCTCGGTTTCTTCTTCATCCCCAACGGCGCGAACATGGTCGACTGGACGCCGCAGGGCGAGGGGCTCCTCTCCGAGCTGCCCTTCATCCTGGAGCCGCTGGATCCCGTCCGATCTCACCTCACCGTCCTGACGGGGCTCACGGCCGACAAGGCCCGCCCGAACGGCGACGGGGCAGGCGACCACGCGCGGTCGGCCTCCGCCTGGCTCACCGGTTGCCAGCCGCGGAAGACGGCCGGGGCGGATATCAAAGTCGGGATCTCCGTCGATCAGTTTGCCGCGGGCCAGATCGGCAACCAGACGCGCTTCGCCTCCCTCGAGTTGGGGATCGAACGCGGTGCCCAGGCCGGCAACTGTGACTCGGGTTACAGTTGTGCCTACTCCTCCAGCATCTCCTGGCGCTCCGAGTCGACGCCGGTCGCGAAGGAAGTGGACCCGCGTTCCGTATTCGACAGGCTCTTCGGTGGCGGGAGTTCCGCCGAGACGGCCGAGAACCGTGCCAAGCGCGAGCGATACCGCCTGAGCATGCTCGACTTCGTGCAGACCGACGCCAAGCAACTGCAGGCGAAGCTTGGCGTGCGAGACCAGGAGAAGCTGGACGAGTACTTCAGCAGCATCCGCGAGATTGAGAAGCGCGTGGAGCTCGCGGGCAAGGTGAACGGCGCGACTCAGGCCACCGGCTCGGCCCGGCCGGCCGGCATCCCGCAGGAGTATGCCGACCATGCCCGGCTGATGATGGACATGCTCGCTCTGGCCTATCAGGCGGACATGACCCGACTGACCACCTTCATGTTCGCGAACGAGGGGAGCAACCGCCCCTACCGCGCCATTGACGTGCCGGACGGTCACCACGACCTGTCCCACCATCAGAGCGACCCAGCGAAGCTGGCCAAAATCCGCAAGATCAACCGCTACCACATGGAGCAATTCGCTTACCTGCTCCAGAAGCTGGCCACGATCAAAGAAGGCCCGGGCAGCGTCCTGGACAACTGCCTCTTCGTCTACGGCGGGGGCATCTCGGACGGCAATCGGCACAACCATGATGACCTTCCGATCCTTCTGGTCGGAAAGGGCGGCGGCACCGTGAAGGGGAATCAGCACCTCCGCTATCCCCGGAATACGCCGCTCAACAACCTCTACCTCGGATTGCTCGATCGCATGCAGGTACAGTGCCACAGCCTGGGGGACAGCACCGGCAGGCTCACCAACCTGGGCTAGACCGGTCGCAGGCCGCTCCCATCGTCGGGCCGCCCTCGTGGGCGGCCCGCTTGGCGTCGAACCCCGCCGATGAGCGATCCACCCACGGAGAGTTGGAAACAACGCGTGCTGTCCGCGGTCGCCGCGGTCCCCGCGGGGCGCGTGGCCTCCTACGGCGAGATAGCGCGCCGGACGGGCCATCCTGGCCGTGCGCGACAGGTCGGCTGGGTCTTGAGCGCCCTGACGACGGACGACGAAGCGCCGTGGTGGCGCATCATCAACGCCGCAGGATGCATCTCCCCACGACCCAGCGCGCCCGAACAAGCGCGACGGCTGCGGCTCGAGGGCGTCGCCGTCAGCGACGAGGGCATGCTGCCGTCGCCTCCCTGGGCGGAGTAGGCGGGCGCGAACCCTCCGCGATCAGGTTCCGTCGTCGACGGCGGACCCGGCCCCGACCACCTGACGGAGACCCGCGGGGGAAGCTACCCCGGCTTGGCGCATAATGCTCCCGTGAAGTATCTGTTTGTCATTCTGGACGGTGCCTGCGATCGCCCGCTGAAGGCTCTGGACCTCCGAACGCCGCTCATCGTTGCCGCTGGCGACACGATGAAGGCGATGGTCCGCAAGTCGCGTGTCGGGGCCGTCCGGACACTCCCGGAAGGGTGGACCGGCGATCCCGAAGCAGCGCTGATGAGCCTGATGGGCTACGACCCGACGGGGGTCTTTACCGGGCGCGGACCGCTGGACGCGGCCGCGCTCGAGATCGGCCTCGACCGCACCGACATCGCGTTCCGCGCTCACCTGGTGGCCACCGACGGCCACACCCTGACCGACCCCACGGCAGGGAACTTCCCCGCCGAGCAGGGCCGCGTGCTGATGCAGCATGTCGAAGATCGGTTGGGAGTGGACGCAGCCCAGTTTTTCCCGGACGGTGGATTTCGCCACGTTTTCGTCTGGCGCGAGGGGCCCGACGGGCTGGCCTGCACTTCGCCGTACGACGCGGTCGGGCAACCCCTCCGCGGCGTGCTCCCCACCGGAGATCATGCCGAGAGGCTGACCCGGCTACTCTGGGACACCGCCGAGGTGCTCGCCGACCACCCGATCAACCGGCGTCGGAAAGACGACGGCAAGCCGACGGCGGATATGGTGTGGCCCTGGTCGCCAGGCCGGGTTCCCAAGCTGGACATGTTCGGTTTTCGGCACGGGGTGGGGGGTACCTGCGTGGCCGCCAATCCGCTGGTGCGCGGCCTGGCCCGCCTCTCCGGCTTGCAGGTGGTGCAGCCGCCGGGGGCCACAGGGTCGCTCGACACCGACTACGGCATGAAAGCCAGGGCGGCGCTTCGGGCACTCCGGGATGGGAGCTTCTGCCTGGTCCACATCGAGGCGCCCAACGAGGCGGGCCTCGCCGGGGATTGGGAGGCCAAGCTCGACAGCCTGCGCCGAATCGAAGAGCGGTTCTTTGTGCCGATCCTTGATCGCATCGGCCAGCTAGACGACTTCCGCATTCTCGTCACCGTGGACCACGCCACACCCTGCGAGGATCGCAGAGCCGTGCCCGGATGGATGCCCTTCTTCATCACAGGCAGCCGCGAAAAAGCGCAGGGGAGCCAGCCGATGCCGTTCGATGAGCGGGCGGCGGAAGAAGCGCCCTGGCGCATCCCCGAAGGCCGGGCCCTCCTCCCGGAACTCTTCCTCGATCCGGACTGACCGCCCCCAACCACAGGGGAACGGCTCCCTCTACTTGTCCCGGCAACTGATGGGCGAGACGATGGCCCCGTCGGTGTCGAACACCATGGGGGTAGCCGTCTCGTTGATCTCCAGGTGGGGCTGGGCGCGGGCCTGCTCCAGGAGCGCCGGGCTGATCCAGATCTCGCCGATCTCCAGGGTGTTGTGGATGAGCACCAGCTTGATGGTCTCCGGGGTGGTGCGGACCGTAGTCTTGATCGCCGTGGCGATGCAGGCGCGGTCGCTTTCCAGGATCGTCGGGAGCATCGCGCCGGCAAGGTGGCTCGCCGTGAAGCAGTTGGCGTAGGTCGAGGGGAGATCGATCTTCTGCAGCACCCGCAGAGTCATCAGCTCGGCTAGCCCGATTCCAGAGGCGTTCCCGTGGGTTTCGGGTGTCAGGTCGAGCACGGCGACGTGTTGGACCAGGGGCGAGTCCGAGTAAGCCGGACCGTTGCTGCGGATGAATCTCCCGGCGACGTTGGGGTCGAGCCCGCTGCCGCTGATGTTCTTCCCGATGGCCTGTATCACCAGCACATCGATCTCTGGGAACGGCAGGCTGGGCATCAGGGATCGCGCCTCGGCAAGCAGTTCCGTCTCTCGAGCCTCCAGGCCATCCGGAAGCACGGCTTCGATCCGGGCCGGCTCATCGTAGCCGTTCTCCACGATTGCGAGGCCGAACGCGATCGGTTGCGTCGCCATGATCACCCGTGCTGCCGCGGGGATGAGGTCGCTGAACCGGTCCATTCCGGCCGCGTGCAGCGTGTCCGCCCCCCTCTGCTTGCCCAGCCCGATCGTCATCATCTTCATGAGGCCGCTCTCTATCGGACCGCGAAACCCTGTGTGGGGCTTCACCCGGCCGATAGGGATGATGGCGTCCGCGGCTGAGGCGTCTGTCGAGCAGTAGACAGGCACGCCGAGCGTCGATCCGACCTGCGCGACCTCAATACTCGAGACGACCGGGCATCCCATGCTTTCCGGCGTGATCCCGTAATCCGCGAGCACGCGAAGCTGCCCCTCGGCGACGGCGCCGCCGTGGCTACCCATCGCCGGGATGATGAACGGTTCAGCGCCGAGGGCCCGCGTGGCGTCGACGACGGCGCGGACGATGTGCGGAATCCTCGCGATGCCGCGGCTGCCCACGGCGAGGCACACGCGTCCACCCCGAGGAATGCGGACGGCGATTTCCGCTCGGGCGAACTCCGCCCTCACCGCCTGCCCGACATCCTCGATCAACGGCCGCGGGAACCGCTGCCGAACATGGTGCAGCGGTGGCAGCTCCAGATCGGCGATGGCGGAGGAGAGCCCGGGCCCCACCTCCCGCGAGACACGCGTCAGGGTATCCAGCCAGGGGAGCAGGGTGTTCATTGGGTTCCTCGCGGCGCGGCATGTAGAGATCTTGCAGGGAAGCCAATCCTGCGCAACAGCCGTCGCTTCAGTATGTCAAACTCGAGCGGGCCGCGGCGCACAAGGGAAGTCTGCGCGTGCGTTGGGGACGGGAGATCCGGCATGTTGACGATCTGGGGTGACAGACAACGCTTCTGCGATGGCGTCTCTCGGCGAAACTTTATGCGTATCGGCGCGATGGGGCTGGGCGGTCTGGCACTTCCCGACATGCTCCGGGCCGAGGCGGCGGGCCGCAAGGCGAGCCACAAGTCCGTCATCATCGTCTACCTCCCCGGCGGTCCGTCCCATCAGGACACCTTTGATCTGAAGGTGGATGCTCCGTCCGAGATCCGGGGGGAGTTCAAGCCGATCGAGACCAACGTATCCGGCATTCAGATCAGCGAGCACCTGCCCCGCCTGGCGAAGGTGATGGACAAGTGCGCGATCATCCGCTCGTTGGTCGGCGCCCGGGACGAACACGCCAACCCGCTTTGCCTCAGCGGTTACACCCTGGGAGAATCCGCGGTAAACCACCCCAGCCTCGGTGCGATCTGCAGCCGTGTCTGGGGCCCGGTGGATCGCACGGTGCCGCCGTTCGTCGATCTAATCCCCAAGACCCAGCACAAGCCTTACTCGATCCCGGCCGCCACGGGCTTTCTCGGCAGGGCCTGGGGCGCAGCACGGCCCGATGAGCAGGGGATGGCGGAGATGACCCTGCAGGGCGTTTCGCTGCAACGCCTGTCGGATCGCCGCCGGTTGCTCACCTCCGTCGACGCATTTCGTCACATGGTCGACCGCGATGATGCCGTCCGCGGCGCGGACGCCGCCACGCAGCAGGCGTTCGACATCCTCACTTCGCGCCGCTTTGTGGAGGCGCTCGACGTATCGAAGGAAGACGCCGCAACGCGCGAGCTCTACGGCAAGGGATGGCGTGACGGCAAGGTCGTCGCTGGAGACGCCGTGCCGTGCAAGGCCGAGCAGTTCCTCGCCGCGCGCCGTCTGGTCGAGGCCGGTGCCCGCTGCGTGGTGTTGGGATACGGCTTCTGGGACACGCACGGCAGCAACTTCAGCAACCTGCGAGAGCACCTCCCGCACCTCGACCGCGCCATCACTGCCCTGGTGACCGACATCCACCAGCGTGGCCTGGATGAGGACGTGTCGGTGGTGATGTGGGGCGACTTCGGCCGCACGCCACGCATCAACAAAGACGGTGGCCGCGACCACTGGCCGGCGGTTTCTACTTGTCTGCTGGCCGGCGGCGGGATGCGCACAGGGCAGGTTATCGGCACCACCACCCCCGACGGCGGTTACGCGGATGAACGCCCGATCCACCACCGCGACGTGATGGCGACCCTGCTGCACAACATGGGGTTCGACGTCCGTCATCAGCAGACGCACGACAGTCTCGATCGGCCCGTCTACCTCTACCCCGGCCACGAACCGATCGAGGAGTTGATCTGAAGCTGCACCGCCGCTAGAAACCTGCAACCTGCCGGCCGAGCGCAGCGTCCAACGACTGAGTCGGAGCGGGAGTCGCGCCTTGTGTCGCGTGTCCCGAACTGCCGCGCGGAGGCCCCGGATGAAGAAGCTGCTCCTCTCAGCGACCACGTTGGCGCTTTGCCTGGCGACCCAGCCGGCCTCAGCGCAGTTCCCCGGACGGCCGGGGCCGGATCCCCTCGGCACCACGCCCCAGCAGCTTCTTCAGCGCGACTTTGAGTACATGCGCTCCACGCTGCCCTCCTGGGCTCGCCGCCCCGCCACTCCCGGGCAGCCGCCTCCGCCTGGTCGCCCGCCGGGCGGCGGTTACGTCGGTGGTGGGTACGGTGGCGGCGGCTATGTAGGGGGTGGTTTCGGCAACGGGGGCTACGGCGGCTACCAACCGGGCTATGGGTTCTATGGCGGGATTCAAGTTCTCTACGGTTACTACGGTGGCTACTATGGCTACTGGCACCCCAGCGGCATCTTTGTTGCGCTCGCCCCGCAGTCGCTTGTGCAGCAGCGAGAAGTGATCATCTACCGCGAAGGCAGTGGAAACGGTGGGCAGCAGCCGCCGACAGATAGCGGGCGAGGTGGCGGCACGCGCCCACCGGCCGGTGGCGCCGGTGGCACCGGTGGCACGGACCAGGGCGATGGCTTCTACCTGGGCAAGCGCGGCCCGAAGGTGGAAGAGGAAGTCCTCTCCGATGCGCTCGATGACATCCGCAAGGCCTGGCTGAATGGCGACTTCGATCGTCTGAAGGCCCGGTTCAAGACCGACGGGACCGTTGGGATCTACCCCAAGGGTCAGTTCAAGTACGCGGTGCCCACGGCAGACTTCCTGGGGATGGTGAAGGACGCGATGAGCCGGCTGGACACGATCTCACTCGAATTCGACCGGCCCAAGTCGGACGCCAACGGCAAGGTCTTCGTCTCCGGAAAGCACGCTTTCTACGACACCGACTCGATGGACAAGAAGGAGAAGCGGGAAACCTACATCTCCTACGGGTTCGAGCGCGTGGACGGAAAGTGGAAGGTCGTCGAGGCCGGCTCTGGCTCAGCGCCTATCACCAAGCACCAGTAGCCGACGGCCGAGTCCGGGAACAACCGCTCGTCCGACCTTCCCAGACCATGGTCATGGGGGGACTTCGGCCCGGCGATTAGCCCATGTAGGCCCCGCCGTTGAGGTTCAGACACTGTCCGGTGAGGTAGGCGGCTTCGTCGGAGCAGATCCAGAAGATGGCGGCGGCGATCTCCGCCGGAGTGCCGAATCGGCCGGCCGGAATGCCTTCGAGGAGTGCAGCGCGATCCGCCTCGACAAATTGGGCCAGCATCTCCGTCTCGACGCCGCTCGGTGCCAGGGCGTTGCACGTGACGCCATGCGGCGCGAGGAGCCGGGACATGCTTCGGGTGAGACTGATCACTCCGGCCTTCGCGGCGGCATAGTGCGCCCCCGATCGTATTCCGCCCACCTGCCCGGCAAGACTGGCGATGTGGACGATCCGGCCCGAGCGCTGTCGCCGCATTGGCTCAACACATCCGCGACTGAGGAGGAACGCCACGCCCAGATTGGCGTTCAGCACCGCGTCCCACTCCGACTTCTTTATCTGGCCGAGGGGCGTATTCCGGAGTAGCCCGGCCGCATTCACCATCACGTCCAGCCGTCCGAAGTCCCGCAGAATCTCGTCGAAGAGTTCCCCGACCACCTGCTCGTCTGACAGGTCGCCGACGATGGTTCTCGGAGGGGAATCTGCCCCGGGGGGCGCCAATTCCAGCGACTCGGACCGGAGATCAGCGAGCACCAGCCGGTCTCCCGCCTGGGCAAAGCGCTGAGCGATGGCGCGGCCTATCCCCCCGCTGGCCCCTGCAATCAGCACAACTCGGCTCACGTACCGAAAAGCCTCAGAGGGTGACCCGGCGTCGCTCGAGGGCACTCACCCGCACCGCCTCCAATACCCGCATGTTCTCGAGGGCGTCCTCTGGGCCGCGGATGGGCCGGCGGCCGTGCAGAATGCAATCGCCGAAGTGCTCGACCATCAATTGGTACTGGTCCACGCCCACAGTTCGCAACTCCTCGGGGCCCGCGGAAGTCGTCAGGACGACGGTTGCCGGGTCCGTCCCCGGAAGCCAGGGCCGGGGGATTTCGATCTTGCCGTGACTGCCGACGACCTCCAGCCCGCTGCGTCCGAATGCCTCGAAGCTGCAATCGATCAACGCACTGTGCTCGGGGTACTCCAGAAGCCCGGTCGTCGTCATGTCGCCGCCGCTGTCAGCGTGGTACGATGACCAACCCGTCACGGCGGTGGGGACGCCACCGCTGAAGTGACGCACGGCGTTGACGCAGTAGCACCCCACGTCGAGAAGAGCGCCGGGCCCCTGGCCCGCCTGGAAGCGTGGATTCTCGGGGTTGGGTGCAGAGTTGAAACTGAAGCTCGCCCGAATGAAACGCAGGGTGCCGATTCGGCCGTCGGTGAGCAGAGCCTTCGCAATCTCCATCTGCGGGTGGAAGCGATACATGAAGGCCTCCATCACCAGCTTCCCGCTCTGTTCCGCGGCGTCAACCACGGCACCAATCTCATCCGGATGCACCGTGAAGGGCTTCTCGCAGAGCACGTGCTTGCCCGCCTTCAGCGCACGGATGGTCCACTCCGCGTGCAGGCCATTCGGGAGCGGGTTGTAGATCGCATCAATGGTCGGATCTTCGAGCACCGCCTCGTAGCTGGGCAGCGTGGCGTAGCCATATTGCGCCGCGTTCTCAGCGACTCGGTCCGGCCGGGGCGTGCCCAGGCACGCCAGGTGAGCGTTCCGCGCTGCGCTGATCGCGGGGATCAGCGCCGTCCGCGCGATTCGCGCTGAACTGATGACGCCCCACCGAATCTTCCTATCGCTCACGATTGCACCTCAGTTTCGTTCCAGCACGGATAGCATTGCCCGGCAGAACGCCGGCAGATCCTTCGGCACCTGCGCCGTCACCAGGCCGCCGTCAACAACGCAGGGCTCGTCCACCCAATGCCCGCCCGCGTTGCGCAAGTCATCCTTGATGGCCGGAACGGAGGTGCACCGCTTGCCACGCAGGACATCCGCGGAGACGAGAACCCAGCCTCCGTGGCAAATCGCAGCGACAAGTTTGCCGGCTTTGGCGATCTCTGCAGTGAAGTGGAGTACCTCGTCATAGCGACGCAGTCGGTCCGGGCACCACCCGCCCGGCACCACCAGGCCGTCGAAGTGGGCAGGGTCATACTCGGATACCAACCCGTGCGTCTCCACCGGGTATCCGTGCTTGGACCGGTACAGCCGCTCACGCGGGCCGGCGACGATCACCTCCATCCCCGCCTCACGGAGACGAAGCTTCGGGTACCACAACTCCAGGTCTTCGTAATGATCCTCGGCGAAAACCATGATGCGCTTGACACGAGCCATCGCACTCCCTCCAGCCGGCTGCCACGCCACCACGGTTCCCCGGCGATGGATCATCGCCGGGGAACCGTGTTAAACTCATCCGTTCCGACCCGTGTCGGATCGTGCCCCGCAGACGTGGAATCGACCAGCCGGGCCCAGTCCATAGTATGACCCTGGCCGGAGCGCCAGTCACGCTTCCGTGACCGAGAGTCGCATGCGTTTCATCAATCAGATCTACACCACCGAGTTCGGAGAGATCTGGGACAATCAGCGACTGCTCGCCGTGTTCGACCCGATCATTGCGGGGCTCCCTGCAGATGCAGCTACTCGGAAGCAGGTGAGGGATTACGTCGGCTTTCAGCTCGTCGGGCAGCGCTCCCGTCGATCGGCCACACCGTTCCGTGCGGACCCGTGGCCCTTCGCCACCCGAGCCGAGATGTTCGAGCAGGCGGCCGAAGCGGCCCTCGACGGCCTCGCGGCGCAGATCCTGCCGGACGCCACCCAGCGCGGGGTCGTCTTCGACGCGGTGATCACGACCACTGCCACAGGCAACCTGATGCCCGGGTTGAGCTATCGGCTCTCGAAGCGTCTTGCGGCGGTCGTCCGGCCGGACAGCCTGATGGTCGATCTCGGCAACGTAGGCTGCACCGGTAGCATCAAGGCCATCAACCTTGCCGACAACCTCGATGAGTCCCACACGAATGTGCTCGTCGTCTCCGTGGAGGTGCCCAGCACCCTGGCCGAGTTCAACACCGTGGACCTGGACGTATGGCAGGGGAACTGCACCTTTGGCGACGGTGCCGCAGCCGCTTGGGTGAGCAGATCGCCGCAGGGAGATGCCCCCCTGGCCATCGAACAGATTCACTATCGGCAGCGGTCGGACACGGGACTGGACTTGATCCGGTGGGGGTACCGGGAGTACTACCATTTTCGGCTGGCGGACGAGAGCACGTTCGAGCGGGACGTGAAGCAGATTGTCTCCGAATCTCTGCGAGATACCGAGGCGGGGTGGAAGGATGAGCCCCGGTGGGCTATCCATCCGGCGGGTATCCTCTTGCTCATGCGGCTCTCCAGAGGGTTGGGGATCCCCCGGGAGGCGATCCAGGCATCAGCGGCTCACTTCCGGGAACATTCCAATATGAGCAGTGCGAGCATCCTTCACATCCTCGCGGGTCTAACCCCGGAGACCCCGATCGGCGGGGCCGTTAATCTCCTGAGTATGGGTGCCGGTTTCAACGTCCTGTACGGACGAGTGCGGCGCGTCAGCTAGACGTGCCCGAGCAGGGAGCAGCTACCGATGGACTCGAATTCGATCCTGGCGGTGATGAAGTCGTACTTCGCCGACAAGCAGCCGCCCGAAGCGCTGGAGCGCTTCCCCGACCTCTTGCCGCAGAAGCTGCTCAAGGAGAGCCTGGACGTCGTGGACTTCGTCGTTTTCCTGGAAGAGCACCTCGGACGCCAGATTGACATCCGTAAGGTGAGCGAGATGTTTGCGAATCGCTGCTTTGGCGAACTCGCCGGGGACGTGTCGCAATTGCTGGCCGAAGGGCGGTAGTCCCGGTCCCCAGCGTATTGCGCGTGCGGCGTGGAGAAAAACTCAACCCGCTCTCCACGGCAACCGAACATCACAGGGGCTAAATTAGTAGGAAGAGTGCGCGCGCCACGTGCGCTCTGGGAGTCCGGCAGATGATCAGCATCAAAGGAAAAGACGTTCGTCTCTGCGACGGCATCACCAGGAGGGACCTCGTTCGGGTGGGGGCCCTCGGGACGATGGGCTTGGGGTTGCCGGATCTGCTTCGTGCCGAAGCTGCAGCGGCAGACGCAGCCAAGGCCACCGGGCGGCCAGCGAAGAGTCCGAAGAACTGCATCGTCTTCTTCCTGATGGGCGGCCAATCCCAGCTCGACATGTGGGACATGAAGCCGGACGCTCCGGAGATGATCCGCGGCGAGTTCAAGCCGATCAGCACCAATGTTCCCGGGATCCAGGTCTGCGAGCACATCCCGCGATTGGCCCGGATGGCCGACAAGTACGCGATCATCCGGTCGATGACGCATTACGTCAAGAACCACGCCCCAGCCAGTTACTACGCTCTGAGCGGCGCGGCGCCGAAGCGGGATGTTAACAACTTCGGGTTGAACCCGGACGATCACCCGGCGCTCGGCTCCATCGTCAGCTTGCTTAGCCCAGCCTCCAGACCGGTGCCGTCGTACGTGCAACTCTCCCCCAGCCTGGTCGGGGACACCGGCATACAGATGCCTGGCCTGCACGCGGGGATCTTGAGCTCCCGGTACGATCCCCTCAAAGTGACGTCCGATCCCAACGACCCGAAGTTCGAGGTGGAGGAGCTGTCCCTGCCCGGGGGCGTCAGCGACCAGCGATTTGCCGCACGCCGCAGCCTGCTGGAACTGGTGGAGGGTGCCTATCCCAACCTGGAGCGCTCCGTGGCTGTCTCCAAGATGGACAGCTTCTATCAGCGCGCTTTCAACCTTGTCACTTCGCCCGACGCCCGCCGCGCCTTCGATATCGGGAGCGAGAACGTGAAGCTGCGCGAGCGGTACGGACGCAACGTCTATGCCCAGCAGGTGCTGCTCGCACGACGGTTGGTCGAAGCCGGCGTGCGGCTGGTAACCATCGTGTGGGGAGGTGCGATCAACGCTCCCGACGACTACTGGGACACTCACCAGGGCAACTTCCCCAAGCAGAAGAACAAGCTCCTGCCAATCTTTGACCAGTGCTACACGGCGTTGATTGAGGACCTGGAGCAGCGCGGTCTGCTGGACGACACTCTCGTCGTGGCGATGGGTGAGTTCGGCCGCACTCCCCGGATCGGTCAGATCACCGCCAACGGCGGCACCGACGCCACCGGACGGGACCACTGGCCCTTCTGCTACAGCATCACGCTCACCGGCGCCGGGGTGCGCGGCGGGCAGGTCATCGGGAAGAGCGATGAGACGACGTCGACCTACACCGAGCGGCCCGTAACCCCCGAGGACATGACGGCGACCATACTCCACGCCGTGGGCATCAGCCACCACGCTGAACTTCGCGATCAGCTCAATCGTCCGATCCCCGTCGTCCGGGGTGGGGAGCCCGTCTACGAACTCTGGGGATCCCGTGCGGAAGTCTAGGAGATACCCTCTCCAGCGCTGGTGTCTGGGGTTGACGGTCATCCTCGCTCTGGTGGCCGGTCGGGACGCCTCCGCGGCTCCCCCGGCGACGCCGCTGCGCGTCTCTCCCGCGTCTGTGTCGCTCGTGGGGCCACGGTCGCAGCAGGGGCTGGTTGTCAGCGCGCCGCTGCAGGGTGGGGGAGTTTGGGACATTTCCGCGCAGGCTGTGCTCAAAGTGACGCCCGGCAGCCCCGTGCGCATCGTCACGCAGGACGATCGGCGGGTCTTGCAGCCTACGGGGAACGGCGCGGGTGCGGTTCTCGTCTCGGCGCCGGGTTCCACCACGGTGAGGGTGCCTGTCCGCGTCACCGGCGCGGATCAGGACCAACCAGTCTCGTTCCGTCATGAAGTCGTGCCGGCGCTCACGAAGCTTGGCTGCAACATGGGCACCTGTCACGGCACCCCCACGGGCAAGGGTGGGTTCCGCCTGAGTCTGCAGGGCTACGCGCCCGATCTCGACTACACCGCGCTTGCCCTGGAAGGGAATGGGCGGCGAGTCAACCGCACGGACCCCGGCCGTAGCCTCATGCTGCTCAAGGCCATGGTCGACGTGCCGCATGGCGGCGGCAAGCGACTGTTCCGTGAAATGCCCGAGTTTGACGTGCTTGTCAGGTGGATAGCCGAGGGCGTGCGACAAGATCCGCCGGGCACGGTCGATCCGGTCCGCCTCGAGTTCCTCCCCGGTAAGCGCACACTGAAGTTGCCCAACGCGGCACACCAGCAAACTGCAGTTCAGGCCGTGTTCCCGGACGGATCTAGTCGGGACGTGACGCACCTGGCCAAGCTGACGACCAGCAATGAGGATGCGGCAGTCATCAGTCGTGGCGGCATGGTTGAGGCGAGCGAGAAGGGGGAGATTGCGGTCATTGCCCGGTATGGCGACCTGATCCAGAGCACCCGCCTCACCTACCTGCGCGACGTCCCCGGGTTCAAGTGGGTCGATCCGCCGGTTCAAAACTTTGTGGATGGGCATGTCTACAACCGGCTGCGGCTGTTTCAGATTCCCCCCTCCGGCCTTTCCACGGACGCAGAGTTCCTCCGGCGAGCCTACCTCGACACGTGCGGCCTACTTCCGACGGCGGACGAGGTTCGCGCGTTCATGGCCGACAGGACGCCAGACAAACGGGCCAGGCTGATCGATCGCCTCACGGAGCGACCTGAGTTTGCCGACCAGTGGGCCCTGCGTTGGGCCGACGTCCTGCGAATCCAGGACGAGACGATGAAGGAGTCCGGTGCCCGGGCCTTCCATCGTTGGGTCCGCGACTCCTTCGCAGCCAACAAGCCGATGGACCGCTTCGTCAGCGAGATCCTCACCGCGAGTGGCCCCGGCCTCGATAACCCGCCGGCCAACTTCTTCCGTACTTTCACGGCTGCTGACGACTTTTCGCAGGCCACCTCCCAACTTTTCATGGGGGTACGTATCACCTGCGCCAAGTGTCACAACCACCCGTTCGAGCGGTGGACGCAGGACGATTACTACTCGCTGGCAGCGTTCTTTGCCCAGGTCCGCACGCGCGGGGCACGTGGTGGCGACGAGATGGTCTACCAGGACCAGCAGGGGCAAGTCACCCACCTCCGCACCGGCCGGGTGATGCGGCCGAAGATGCTGGGCGGCGAATTCGCAGAAGTGGCGCCCGGCGAAGATCGCAGGAAGGCCCTCGCCGCCTGGCTCACGGGCAAGGGGAACCCTTTCTTCGCTCGCTCCATCGTCAACCGCACGTGGTCGAACCTCCTCGGCCGGGGGATTGTCGAGCCCATCGACGACTTCCGCGACTCCAACCCCCCGGTCAACGAGGAGCTACTCAACGCCCTCGCCGTCGATTTTGCCGCGAGCGGGTTCGACTTCCGTCACCTGGTGCGGACGATCATGAAGTCCCGCACCTACCAGCTCTCGTCCGAGCCCGTCGCGCTGAACCGCGATGACCAGACGTACTTTTCGCACAGCCTCACGCGGCTGCTTGGCGCGGAGCAATTGCTGGACTCCATCAGCCAGTTCACCGGGGTTCCGGAGCAGTATCCCGACCACCCCGGCGGCACACGGGCGATGCAACTCGCGGGCACCAAGGCGCGGACACCCTTCCTGAAGATTTTCGGGCGCCCGGACCGCAACCTGAATTGCGAATGCGAGCGGGAGAAGGACCCCAATCTCTTCCAGGCGCTCGCGCTCATCAGCGGGCGCGGTATCCAGTCGAAGCTGAGCCACCCCGAGGGTCGATTCCACCAACTGGCCCGGAGCGGGAAATCCCCGGAGCAAGTCCTCGACGAGATCTATCTTGCCGCGCTGGCTCGCACCCCCACTCCGAAAGAGTCCAGGGGCTGGCTCGCCTACTTCGCCCGCTCTCCGGAGCGCACGCAGGCGTACGAAGATCTGGGCTGGGTGCTCATCAACTCAAAGGAATTCCTGTTCCGCCGGTAGGCTCCATGAGGCGAGATTCCCCGGTTGAGGTCGGGCTCAGTAATTCGGCCAGACGCCGGGTGACGCCAGTTCCACGACGTGTCCGTCCGGGTCGTGGAAGTAGAGACTGACGCCGCCTCGCTGCCACTCCATGCGTGCCAGAATCGGTACGTCGCAGTCACGCAGCCGCTCTGCCCATTCGTCGATGGTCGATCGGGGCACGGCGAAGGCGAGGTGAAGCGGCCCGCTGCCGTCGTGGTCCGGGAGTGGGCCGCCCATGTTGAGGGACGCACCGCGCTCTCCGATCAGGAGGACCTGCCCCGAAGCGCCCGAGGGTACGGGCACGGCCATGGCGCGCAGTCGCGGACCGTCGCTCATCAACTCGAAGCCCAGCACCCGACGGTAGAACTCGACGGCGCGGTCGAGATCATCCACGTAGATGGCCGTCTCCAGGACGCCGTGGATGGCGGGCGGGGATGGTCCGAGGGTGGATCCGTCTCTCGACCCCCCAGCCACTACTGCCCGAGCCCCGTGCGATTCCAGTAGATCTTCAGGTTGTGAGTGGCCCGACCGGCGGCGATGATCTCGGGGCGGCCGTCGGCGTCGAGGTCCGCGGCCGTGAGGTCTTCGCACGCCATCCCGTTGTCGTCCACGCTCAGGCGTTCCCAGTTCACGCCGGTACCATCGAGAGCGCGGAAGACGATCACCCCCACCTTCTTCCCTGCATCCGGGGCTCTCCATCCGATCACCAGTTCGTCGCCGGGACGGCCGTCGAGGTTCGCGAACCAGACCCCATGCGCCTCTTTCAGCGACTCGTCGAGCACATGACGTTCCCAGAGGGCACCGTCCTTCCTGTCCGCCGGCGAAGTGTAGGCGACCACCTGGTGCCCGTGCCAGGGCTCGACAGTCGCAAACACCCGTGCACCCCCCCGCAGCCGCCCGGCTCTGATCTCACTGCTGCCCCGGTTGGGGCGCGTCGCCTGATTGCCCTCGGCGAGGAGCGTACGGCGCCACTTCCCGTCGGGGCCGCGGTCGAGCAGGCTCACTCCCTCAAAGCTGGCGACCATCACCTCCTGGGAGGGATCGCCATCCCATTGGAGAGGCCAGATGTTGTGCACCACGTGCAGGGCGTCATCCATCAACTCGGTCGTCCATTCGGCTCCATCTCGAGCCGGCGGCCGATATGCCAGCAGTCTCACGCCGGCGCCCTCGATGTTCGGTCCCTGGTTCCCCTTGCCGTGTAGTGGTGCCACGAGCAGTTCATCCGTCCCGTCGCCGTCGACGTCGGCCCAGCGCATCCGATGGATTGTCGGCTCCGCGTGAAGCGCCTTTGGCGTCCAGGGGTCCTCGGGCCTGATGCCGCGCTGCAGCCAGTGGACGCTGCCGCTCCCGACCGTGTCCGAGGGCTTCCAGTAGGCGCCCAAGGCCACCTCGGCACGTCGGTCCCCATCCAGATCGGTGGCGGCGAGACAGACGTTATCCCGAGGGGTGCTCCCCACGAGCATCTCGTGTCGCTGCCAGGTCGGGTTCTGAAACCAGGCCACGCGGTCGGCGTCCACCAGCAATACGTCGGGTTTGCGGTCGCCATTCATGTCCGCCACCGCCACGGCATAGCCGATGCCCACCTCCGACGACAGCACTTGCTCCTTCCAGGCGAGCGTCGGTGTATCCGCCGCCCGGGCGGCAAGTGCGCCCACGATGAGCGGCAGCGCCAGCAACACGAGAACCAACCGGGGATGCGGGGATGTCATGGGTCTACTCCGGGAAGCTATGGATGAGGGATTCCCCAACAGCGCCCCGGATCCCTGGTCAGGTGGCACGGGTTGCCGGCCCCTCTCCAGGTGGAACCAGGCTGGTCGCCTGCAGATAGGCTTGAAGACTCTCCGGAAGTTCGGACCGAAACCGCATCGTCTCGGCCGTGGCGGGATGCGGGAAGCCCAGACTCGCGGCATGCAGGAAGAGCCTCCCCGGTCCGTCCAACCCCGTCGGCCCGAAGAGGTCATCCCCTACGATGGGATGACCGAAATGGGCCGCGTGCAGTCGAAGTTGGTTGGTGCGGCCGGTCACCGGCTCCAGTTCCACCAGTGTCGCGGTCGGCCATCGCTCAACCACTCTGAAGCGGCTGTGACCGGGCCTGCCGGAAGCCATGACTCCCCAGCAGGGTCGCTGCGCGGGATCATTGCCGATGGGCGCGTGCCACTCCCCCTCGTCCACTGCCAACCGACCGTGGAGCAGCGCCAGGTAGCGCTTGGAAACGAGGTGCTGCTGGAAGGCAATGGTCAGTCGCGAGAGTGCGGCCTGGTTGCACGCGATCACCATCAGCCCTGATGTGGCCCGATCCAACCGGTGCGGCAGTCCGACACGGAGTGGACTCTCCTCACTGCCCGCATTCAGCGCGTAGGACAGGGCGTTCATCAACGTGCCGGAACGGTGTCTCCCTGCCGGATGCACCACCATACCCGACGGCTTCTCCACCACCGCCACCCATTGATCGCGGTATAGGATGGAGATGGGGATGGCCTCCGGGTGCGTCGCATCTTGCCTTTCCGGTAGGCCTGGGAACTCGATCGTCCCACCGGCGGAGATCCGCCATCCCGCCGTCCGCGGGACGCCATCCACGCGCACCTCCCCGGTGTGGATGAGGGCCCGAAGCCGGGTGCGGCTCACCCGTGGGAGTTCGGATGCCAGGATTTCCTCTAGTCGGAGCCTGTGCTGGGCTTCGGAAACGACCAGCCGGTTCAAGTGCGGGGGGCCCCGGCGCACCGCCCACGAGGATCCCCAGGCCGAGGCGGCGAAAGCTGCGGCAGTACGCCACGCGGGTCGGTGCCCGGAGAACTCCCGATGCGATCCATTGCCGCCTTCATTCTGCTGCCGGTGCTGTGCCTCGCCGTTGGGCACACCTCATCCTCGAGTGCACCTGATCGCCGGCCCAACATCGTGGTCATCCTGGTTGACGACATGGGTTTCTCCGACATCGGATGCTACGGCAGCGAGATCGCCACGCCCAACCTCGATCGTCTGGCGGGAGAAGGCCTGCGATACACGCAGTTCTACAACACGGCGCGCTGCTGCCCGACCCGAGCCAGTCTCCTTACGGGACTCTACGCGCACCAGGCCGGTGTGGGCCACATGGTGGCGGATGACAACCTGCCTGGCTATCGGGGCCGGCTTAACGACCAGTGCATCACCATCGCCGAGGCCTTGCGCCCCGCCGGCTACTTCACGGCAATGTCGGGCAAATGGCATATCGGCCAGAACCATGGTGTGGTTCCGTCCAACCGTGGTTTCGACCGCTCGCTCAACGCGCCGGCCGGCGGATTCTACTATGCGGACAACCCGAGGGCGGAACTCTATCTGGACGGTAAGAAGCTGGCTCTGGACGATTCGTTCCTGCCGAAGGACTGGTACACCACTGACCTCTGGACGGACACCGGGATCCGCTTCATTGAGGAAGCCGGGAAGCTGGGGAAGCCATTCTTCCTCTACCTGGCCCACAACGCACCGCACTTTCCCATCCAGGCGGACGAGGCCGATGTGGCGCGCTTCCGCGGCAAGTACCGCGCGGGTTGGGATGCCCTCCGGGAGGCACGGATCAAACGTCAGCGAGATCTTGGACTCATCCGCAAGAGTTGGGCACTGAGCCCACGACCCGACGCCGTCAAGGCCTGGGACTCGCTTACGGAAGGGCAACGGGATCGCTTCGATCAGATCATGGCGATTGCTGCTGCATCCATCCACGCCATGGACAGGTCTGTCGGGCGACTGGTGGAGCACCTGCGGATGAGCGGCAGTCTCGACAACACTCTGATCCTTTTCATGTCGGACAACGGCGGTAATGCGGAGAGCGGGCCGGCGGGAAAACTGGAGCCACCGGGGCAACAGCAGCACACCGTGGCCTGGACGGGAGAGAGCTGGGCAGGTCTGGAGAACACCCCCTTCCGCCGGTACAAGCACTTCGTGCACGAGGGCGGGATCAGCAGCCCGCTGATCGCCCATTGGCCCAACGGCATCCGAGCGCGGGGACGATGGCGGACGGAAGTCGCGCACGTCATCGATATCATGCCCACTTGCCTGGAAGTAGCCGGTGCCGCCTATCCGGCAGAGTTCAAAGGCCGGCACCTGACGCCTCTGGAAGGACGAAGCCTCGTACCGTCCTTCGCTGGCAAGCGAGGCCAGGATCGAGCGATCTTCTGGGAGCACGAGGGGCACCGGGCGGTGCGGGAAGGCAAGTGGAAACTGGTCGCCAGTAAGGGACGGCCTTGGGAACTGTATGACCTGGAGGCGGATCGGACCGAGTTGCGCGACCTGGCCGATTCAGCTCCGGAGAAGGCCAAGGCCCTCGCGATCATGTGGGAAGAATGGGCACGCCGGGCTCAAGTGCTGCCCGGGCCGCGGCCGCCGGCGTCAACGGGCCTGTCATCGGCGGGCTGAGCGGGCGTCCTACAGGCGTGACGACGGGAACATACTCCGCCCTGCTGGGCATCGGCCCGGCCGACCCGGCGCATATTCTGGCCGGGGACACATGCCTCGATATCCACGCGACCGTGTTTCCCGGGGGCGAATCCCACGGTCAGCCAGCCCTGTTGGTACCGGCGTTAGGTGCGGCCGTGCTCTGGTTGCGCCGCCGACGGCGGTAGCGCCAGCCCTGCAACTGTGGTTCGGAACCACGATCTCTGGTTGAGGGGCTCCGAAACGCGCTTTGTCTGGGGACACGGCGGCACTACCTCCGGCCGCCTGCCCGACCCGGCGTTTCCGATTAGCTTGCGGG
>CAZSRZ010000085.1:0-22820 GCA_964609085.1 uncultured bacterium
ACACCGAATCCACGACCGCGTTGGAAGCGCTTTCAAGCGGGCGGAACCCCGCGCATCCGAGCCTGTCCGATGCGGGCTCACCCGACGGGAATCGACTCAGCGAGCAGCCCTCGGAAGGTGCCTGAGACGTCGCCCCCGTTGGGGAACAGGCACCGCTGGATCATCATCACTGCGACAATGCCCCGGCTCGGAATCACCAGCCCGTCGGTCCCAAAGGCACCACCGTGTCCGTAACCGACCAATTCCGGCGCGGATCCGGTGCCGGGCTGACGGAAGTGCTGCCACCCCAGGGCATAGGTGAGCGGCTTCCCGCCGGCGGATTGCGGCTCCAGCATCGTGCGCACGGCCGCCGGTGAGAGGATGCGCTTACCGTCGAGTTCACCGCCGTTTAGCACCATCTGGTAGAAGCGGGCCATGTCCGGCGCCGTGGAGAACAGCCCCCCGGACGGCTCGGGGGTGCGGCGGACGGTGGCGTCCTGAGTGATGAACGGGTTGTAGGCCGGCACGATGGAGCCGGCGTTGGAGCCGGGCTGATAGGTCTTTGCCAGCCGACGTCGCTGTTCCTCGTTGGGGTGAAACGTCGTGTCGTTCATCCCCAATGGCCCGAAAACGCGCTCATCCAGGAAGCTGTCGAACGGCTTCCCGGAGACCACTTCCACGATCGCGCCAGCCACGGTGAGGCCGTAGCCGTACTCGTAGGCGCTCCCCGGCTCGAACTCCAGCGGTCGGCCCAGCAACTGCTCCGCGTACGCCCGCAGGGGAATCGCCCCATCGTTGGGATTGCGTGGCGGCTGCGCCAGCCCCGCGGTATGCGAAAGGAGTTGCCGCACGATGATCTCACGCTGGAGTGGACCTGTGCGCAGGCGTGCGTTCTTAAAGACCGGCAGGTACCGGGAGACGGGGGCGTCGAGATCCACCTTCCCCTCATCCACCAGCACCATGAGCGATGTCGACGTGGTCGGCTTGGCCTGGGACGCGAGCCAGAACACGGAGTTGGGCCGCATCTTGCGGTGGGCCTCGATGTCGGCCTGTCCGACGGCCGCCAGATGGATCACCTCTCCGTGCTGCGCAATGAGCGTCACGGCCCCCGCAATCCGGCGCGTGGTCACCAGATCCAGCATCGCCGGGCGGATTTTCGCCAGGATGTCCGACCGTAGCCGGCCGTTCCCGCCGGGTTTCGACCCGGATGTCGCCCCGGTGTCCGTAGACGCCCAGCCCAGACGGCCCACGGCCATCCCGGACAAGAGCGAGGTGCCGGAAACCAGGATCTCGCGGCGATTGATGTTCATCGGTCAGGGACCTTTCGAGATCCGAACGCAAGCGGAGGGTCCGAAGTCATCGAACGCTATCACAGGCATGGCGGGCAGGTGCCCGGAGACCCGCGTTAGCCGGGAGGGAAGCGGCGGTGCCAGAAGTAGAGAACCAACGACCCGAGGCCGGCGAAGCGGTAACCTGGGTCGATGTACTTCTCCACCACGTAGAAACAGAAGTAGTAGAGCCGGCAGAAGGAACTGATCGCCACCACCAGAAGAAAGGCGACGCGGAGAGAGGGGTGCTCGCATAGGAGCACGCCGGACGACACCAGCCCCGCCACCAGAAACAGCGCCGCCTTCAGGTACATCAGGCGCGGGTCCTTCAGATCGCCAAACAGATTCACAGCATCGGTCCTCCCGTCACGGATCTCCGGTAGACCGGCGGGCAGCTTCGGGCCTACAATCACCCTGACGACCGTAGTGGCGTTGGGGAAGGCCACCCTCGAAGGAGTCCGGCCGAAGACGACGTCGTCGGGTTCCCTCGAACGCAGGCGCAGACCTCCCTGTTTCGGACCGGAGCCCACACGTGCAGAAGCTGACCGCCCACCTCCGGACCGCCCACGCGGCCACCGCCCGCACCGTCCGCGAGCCGTTCAACACGCTGTCGCATGGGCTGGGCGCATTGCTCGCCGTGGCGGGGATGGTTCTGCTGATCGTGTGGACGGCCAGCAAGCCCTGGCACGTGGTCGGCTTCAGCATCTACGGTGCCAGCCTGGTGGTGCTCTTTCTGGCCAGTGCGCTGTTCCATGGCCTCCACGCTCACCCGCGACGCATCGCACAGCTTCTCGCCTTCGATCAGATCGCCATTTACCTGCTGGTCGCCGGCACCTACACGCCGATTTGCCTGGTGCCGCTGCGCGGGCCGTGGGGCTGGAGCCTGCTCGGTGTCGTTTGGGGCCTGGCCATAACCGGCATCACGCTGCGAGTCGCCTGGAGTCGGTGCCCGCAGTGGGTGCACCTGGCGCTCTACCTGATCATGGGCTGGCTTGCCGTGATCGCCTTCGTGCCGATCACGACCTCTCTTCCCGCCGCGGCCATCCTCTGGCTCGTTGCCGGCGGCCTGGCCTACACTGTCGGTGCGGTTGTGTTCGCGGTGCAGCGACCGCGTTTGTGGCCGGGTTTCTTCAGTTCGCACGAGCTTTGGCACGTATTCGTGCTCGGCGGCAGCGCCTGCCACTTCGTGCTGATGGCGGGATTCGTCACCCGGCTCGGCTAGCCCATCAGGTGGGCTTCTTGAGCGATTCCAGGTAACGGAACACCTCTGCGGCCTGCTCCCCGCCTGCTTTTGCGTGGGCGAGCAGCGGAATCCCGTGAGGCCCCCGGGCATCAATCAGCGCCGGTCGCGCCGCCAGCACGGACTTAACGGCGTCCAGATGCCCCAGCATCGCCGCGGCGAAGATGTCGATTCGCGCCCCTTTTTCCAGCAGGAACTCGGCGATATCCCGGCGACCGATGTGGGAGGCACCGCCGAGCGCCGACTCCCAGTCTCCGCCACCCCAATCGACCGTGGCGTTCAGGATCGTCGGGTCTTTCTCGTACAGCCGCTTCACGAGGTCCAGGTCGTAGTGGGCAAAGATAACGAAATCCTGAACAAAGGTCGGACCGAGCTTCGGCTTGCGGGCGCGCGGGGTAAACTTGGGCGCGGGGTAGTCGCGCTCCGGCTCCTGAACGGGATCCACCGCGCGGGCCTCCGGCGAGGTTGCGACGACGGCTGCGCCCGCAAGGATGGCCGGTAGTCCGCGGCGCGTAATCAGATGCCTCATAGCCGTTCCTCCCCGGCCGAAGTACGCCGGTATGCCAGGTTCTCCATTGCCATACGGCCCGCCTTCCCAAAGCTCACCCCGCGGCTGGTCGATGGTCCCAGGGTCTGAGTGCGTTCACGACGAACTGTCTCCTGCCCTGCTCAAGCCGATCAGGGGTCCCCATGCAGGAGTCCGCCCCATGAACTACCGCCTCCCCGCCTCACTGGTCGCGCTGCTCTGCGCCGCGTTTCTGTTGCAGCCGAGGGAATTGCCGGCGGCGTCGGAGACGCAACTCCTCGTCCTGACCACCGAGGGTCGTCGAATTGAAGGCGCCTGCTCAACCGCTTCCTTGACGATTGACGCCGACGGCCGCAGCCGGCGAGTGGGGATGCGGGAGCTCCTATCCTTCCACTCGGCCGCCCCCGCCACTCCCGGCGAGTCGGCACGAATCGCCGCCGGTTTGGCCGCCGCAGGCGGTCCGGACCGAAAGACCGCCGACGTGGCACTCGAGGCGCTGGTCGACATCGGCCTGCCGGTGGTGTCGCCCCTGCTCGCCGGCTACAAGGACACGGACGCCCGCGAACCCCAGCCCCTCTACCGCCTCTTCGGACACATCCTACCCGGCTATGCCGATGGTCTGAACCGCGGGCTCGACCTGATCCGTCTCGCGGGTGGGGAGATCCTGCGTGGAAAACTGCAGCCAGTTGAACTCCGCATCCGAACGGCGAGTGGCACCGAAGAGCGGGTTTCGGGCTCCACCCTTCGCCGGCTCGCAGTCCGTCGAGCGAAAGTGGAGAGGAGCTTTGAACTGAGGGCGCTGCAGGACTGCACCTATGTCTCCTGGCTGGACACCGGCGTGGGTCTGACCGCCGCAACCCGGCTGCGCTCCGACAGCTCCGGCCTCGTTCGGCTTTCGTTCGACGAGGACGGGTGGGCCAGCGATCCGGACGGAATCAAGGATCCGCTGCCGGGGAAGCGCCGGCTGCAGGAGGGATTCCGGTGGGGGGCAATCCTCGGTCGCGTCGGCGCCATGGGGGAACGCTGGCTTGTGGGTGCCCATCTGAGCCGGGGCGACCTCCCGGGTGGCCGCCTCTACTTCGTCATCAACGACAATGAGCACTGGCAGAACAACATCGGCAGCTTCCGCACCCGCCTGCTCGCTACCGATGCCTACGATCTCGGCGACCCAGGCTAAGGAGTCGGGGCGCGCATCAGGGCTTGCCGGGCAATAGCCGCAGGTTCATCCGCACGGGCCGGGTCTGTTCGGCGATTCGCGCGGTCAGCGGGGCGGCCAGCCGCAATGCCTCGGCGAGAGGCTTGCCTTTTGGCGTATCCGGCCGCTTATGGCCGGCGGCGTCCAGGTAAGCGCCACCCAGCAATCGTTCCCGTCGGCGGATGAACTCCAGCACCTCGCGGGCGCGACGGTTCGCCGTCAACTCCGAGAATCGGGTCAGGTCCACGCCTGCTTCGAGCGCTTCGCCGGTAACCGTCGCCAGGCGCAAACTGTCCTCGTACAGGTCGTAGTTTCCCTCGAGCCCGATCACCTTCAAGGTAAATCGGCTGAAGCGGTCGACGAGCTTCGTCTCCTTCAGCAGCGGTCCCTTCCACTCCGGGTCGATCGGCAGGGGGAGCGCGGTCTGCCAGCGGAAGCTCCAACCGCCGTCCGTCTGACGCAGCCGATCAACTCCTGGGGAAGCCGTTCGCTGGAGCACGTCCACGGATGCGGCACCCGCCTCGGAGGTGACGCCGAGCCGATCCAGCAAGGCGTGCGTCAGCAGCCAGCCCCCAGCGGGGTTGGGGTGCACGCCGTCCGCGGCCAGGGTGTAGGTTGGCTCATTGAACCTGGCTGCCTCCATGTAGCGACGAATGAACGTGTGCGCATCGGCGACCCGGACGCCCTGCTCCTCCAGCCCCAGCAGCCACGCCGAGTACCGCGCCAGCACGTCGTCGTACCCCGAGTAGGGCCGCACCCATGAGAAATTCGTCGCCGTGATGGGTTGCGTCTTGTCGCCAAGTGGTTCGGCGTCAAACATCGAGGGCGTCACGAGGATGATCTCAGCCCCCGCTGCGCGCACTTTCGCGACCAGCGAGAGAATGCCCTCGGAGAACTTGAGAAACCGGTCGCGCGAGTAGGGGTGGTAGATCCCGTCGTTCATTCCGTAACAGGCGACGACCACCGACGGCTTCAACGTCTTCAGCACGCGATCCAGCCGCTCGTGGACGTTGGGACGGGGCCAGGGATGGTCCGGCTCCGAAAGGCCGGATACCGTTTCGCTCGGCAGCCCCAGATTGAGCACTTCTACGCCGAGATCCGGGTACCGCGTCTGCATGTAGGCATCGAAGTACTGAACGTAAGGTCCGGCATAGGTGATGCTGTCACCCAGGAAGACGATACGCCGTCCCGGCCCGAAAGGCGCCGGCGTTGTCGGCTCCGCGGCCCCGGCCATGGCGGCGACGACAAGCATCAAGACGAAGCCCAGCACCAACCGGTACATCCACCTCTCCCCGCCGAACACGTCCGGCCCACTCGCGGCTATTCCGCGTCGAGGCGTCCGCGCCCTCCCTGCCACGGTTCGCCGGACCGCAACTCCCGGACTGGGCCCCGACCCGGTTAGGGAATTGCCGCCTTCGGGGGGAACGGGCGAGTGCCGGGTTTCATGTTCCCGGCGGTGCAGGCGGCGGAGGTGAAGATGTTGCTCGGGACCGTGAGTGATGAGCGCTTCGTCGCGCTAGCGGGGGCACAGGTGGAGATCGACGACGGCTCCGGTGCTGATCCCCTGGTGCTCACGAGTTCTCCGAGGGGCGGTCTGTACGCCACGTTGACGCCCGGCGAGTACCGGATCTCCCTGGCCTGCGCCGGGTATGGCCCAAAGGTAGTTCACTGCCGCCTCGGCTCGGAGCCGGTGCATTTCCGCTTGTTGTCCAACCGCCTGCTGGGCTACGTGTGGCCCAAGTGGGCGCGCGGCGGAGAGACGGGCGAATACCGCGTGCATTCCATGGGAGCCTACCGCCTCACCCTCTGGCGGTACGGCCGGTACCGCGAGCAGGTGAGCCTGCTGGGTTGGTTGGACGAGCACGGACCGAACGCCAACCAGCAGGTTCTCCCGGACAGCATCACCGGCGACATCAGCCAGGTCGGGGCACAGTGGAATCTGCACGGGCACCGCACAGCACACCTCTCCCAACGGGTGATCGCCCCGGAGAGAAGCGGTCTTTACTTCTTTCGGGCGGAGGGGGAGAGCGGCGAGTTCTTCTCGTTCCCATGGGTGGTGGCCCCCGCCTCGCCGCGGGCCCAGGTCGCGGTGCTCGCCGCCACGAACAACTGGAACGCCTACAACAACTTCGGCGGTCGGAGCAACTACATCCACGCGGCCGGACTGCCGTCCCTGCCCACGGTGAATGCCCGGCTCGAGCTGCCGCGCTACCAGGCAGGCGGGGCCTACCCGGAATGGCGTCGGCCGAACGACGCCTACCCGCCGCTCTCCTTTGATCGCCCCGAGCCGAACAATACAGTGGGACGCGACGAGGAGGTGTCGGACCCGATCCGCGGACGTCAACAGTGCCACCTCGCCGCTGCGGAGTGGCGCCTGTTGGCGTGGATGGAGCGAGAGGGCTACGACTACGATCTCTATGCCGAAGGGCAGCTCCATTCTGGCGAACTGAACCTGGATGCCTACAAAGTCCTGGTGCTGAGCACCCATCCGGAGTACTGGTCGGCGGCGATGTACGATCGGGTGAAAGCCTGGGTGTTCGACCGGGGCGGGAAGCTGATGTACCTGGGCGGCAACGGGCTGAACTGTGAGGTGGAGCTGCCGGGCGACGGCACCATGCGGTGCCGGACGCAGGTGCTGGGGCACGGTGGTGTCCCGGACCCCGCCGGTGGCCTAGCTCCGGAGAGCCGGTTCGGTCGCACCCATGAATCCGAAGCCAACCTGCTGGGGGTCGTCTTCACTGAGGCGGGGGTGATGACGGCCGCGCCGTACGAGGTGCTGGAGCCCGATCACTGGGTCTTCCGTGGATCCGGTCTGGCGGCGGGGGACCTATTCGGGAGGGTGAGTTTGCACGAGCGGATCCCCGGCGGAGCCTCCGGCCACGAGACGGACAAGCGAAGCCCGTCTTCCCCCGAGGGAACCATTCTGCTCGCGCGGGGATTGAATCCGGGTGAGGGAGGCGCCGAGATCGTCCTTCACGAAACAGGGAGCGGAGGCGCGGTGTTTTCGGTCGGGTCTATCACCTGGCCCGCGTGCATCCTGGTGGATCCGGGGGTGAGCAGCGTGACCGGAAACGTGCTCGACCGTTTCCTGAGTTGACCGGGTGAGCTGCGTCCGATGGCGGGCTCGGCCGATAACCTAACTGGAGAAGGAGTTTGGCAAAATGATTCGACGTTCCCTCATCGCAGTCGCGCTTGCTGTCGCCGCCGTCGCGGGCACGGCAGCCGCCGGCCCCACGAAGATCGCCTGGCAGAGAAACTACGACAAAGGCCAGGCGCTGGCTCGCAAGGCCGGCAAGCCGATGATGATCGACTTCTATACGGACTGGTGCGGGTGGTGTAAGGAGCTCGACAAGAAGACCTGGCCGGATAAGCGGGTGGTCAAGTCCGCGCAGCAGTTTGTGGCGATCAAGCTGGATGCGGAGAAGGAAGGCCGAGCCCTGGCGCAGCGCTTCAACGTGCGGGGCTATCCCTACATCCTGTTCTTGAAGAGCGACGGCAGCAAGATCGGGGAGATCCCCGGCTACGGACCGCCCGAGAAGATCGCTCCCGAGCTGAACCGAATCGCAGCGCTCGCGCGCAAGTGAACCGGTCCGCGGCGATGCCTCTTCAAGCTGGCGGGGGGTGAGCGAGACTTCCGACTCAACCTGGATGGTGGCCCCTGACGGGCGGCTGCTGAAGCTGCCGCCTGAGGTGATCGCTGGCGTTCGTGCCGGGGACCGGCTTCTGCTGCTCCCCGGCGCGGAAACGCCCCTGGTTGTCGGAGGCGAGGAATTGGCGGCGGCCCGAGACGCGGTGGACGCCGCGATGGACGCCTTCGGGGCCTTGCAACAGGTGCCGGATGTCGCCATCACCGCCTTCTTTCATCATTTCGCTGACCGCCTGGCCGACGACAACTGCTGGCGAGCCATCGCGGCGGCGAATGCTGACGACGTCGCGGCGGCCCGCTCACGGGGGCGCAGCGTCACCCGCCTGGTGGTCAACCACCGGATGCAGGCGGAGATGGTCGCCGGGTTGCGCGCCTGGGCGGAGATGCCTTCACCACGCGGACGCGTGTTGGAGACGGTGCGACACCCCGGCTGGCGAGTCGAGCAGTTCGCTGCCCCATTGGGCGTCGCGGCGTTCGTCTTCGAGGGCCGCCCGAACGTGTTCGCCGATGCGACGGGCGTGCTCCGGAGCGGCAACACGGTGGTTTTCCGGATCGGCAGCGACGCCCTTGGGACGGCCCGGGCGATCGTCGGCACGGCTCTTCGCCCCGCGCTCTCCGCCGCCCGGCTGCCCCCGGACGCGGTGGTTCTGCTGGATCGCGCGGCCCGCGCCGCTGGATGGGCCCTCTTCAGCGATCCCCGCCTGTCGCTGGCCGTGGCCAGAGGGTCGGGCCCGGCGGTGGCGCAACTCGGGGCCGTGGCCCGTCAGGCCGGGGTTCCCGTTAGCCTGCACGGCACCGGCGGCGCCTGGCTGATCGCAGACTCATCGGCGGACGCGGACCGGTTTGAGCTGGCCGTTCGGCACAGCCTGGACCGAAAGGTCTGCAATACCCTGAACGTCTGCCTCATCCATCGCGCCCGGGCTACCGAATTAGTCCCGCGGTTTCTGGACTCCCTCGAAGCCGCGGGTCGCTCACGAGGACACGGGACGCGTCTCTGGGTGCTCGACCCGAACACGCTCTCCGAAGCCGACCGTGCCAGGCGGACCGTCGTTCGGCGCGCGGAGGGTGACCGGGAAGAACCCTGGGCGCAATGCCTGGATGAGGCCGATCTGGGTCGGGAGTGGGAGTGGGAGGAGACTCCCGAGGTGACCCTCGGCATCGTCGATGGCCTGGCGGACGCCATCCGGCTGTTCAACACGCACAGCCCACGCTTTATCGCCTCCCTTTGCGCTGAGGACGCGGAGGCCCACGAGCTCTTTCAGCGGGGTGTGGATTGCCCGTTCGTCGGGACGGGGTTTACCCGGTGGGTGGATGGGCAGTATGCGTTGCATCGCCCGGAGTTGGGGTTGAGCAACTGGCAACACGGCCGGCTGCTTGGGCGAGGAGGCATCCTCTCCGGGGACGGGCTCTATACGGTACGGACCCGAATGATCCAGGACGATCCGGATCTCCACCGCTGACGGGTGGACGTTACACCAACAGCGCCGAGACCGTCTCCTGAATCTCGCGGGCAGTGGGCTCCACCGCCCACGGGTCGGCTCCGGCCAGTTCCAACACCAGGGTCCCGGCGAACTCCGCTTGTCGCAGCCCGTCGAGCAGGCGGATCGCCCCCAGCATACCTTCGCCCAGGGGGACGGGTCGGTCATCACGCGCATCGGTCAGATAGATGTGCCGGGGCAATACCGGCAGGACGTCCGTCTCGGCCGGATCCCAGCCCGCCAGGATCGCTGCGCACGGGTCGAGAGCAATTCCGCACCTGCCCGGAAGCTCGGCGATTCGCCAGAGCTGACGGTAATCGTCCGGGCTCCGCAGCACGGTGTCCGGAGCATGCCGCAGGGCCAGCGCGACCGGAAGATTGCCGAGAGCCCGATCGAGCAGGCAGAGCGTGGCGACGAGTTCGGGCAGATCCCCGGTCGATGGGGCGGTGACGACCACCAGCGGCGCGTCGATGCTCCGGGCGAAGGTTGCGCGTCGCCCGATCCGGGCGAGTCCCTCCACATCCTGCGTGGAAGGGAGCGGCCCGGCGGCAACCGCCACGGGTTCCAACCCCTCGGCCACGAGCCTGCGCCGCACAGCCGCCTCCGGCGGGAGGGGCTCGGCCGCCAAGTCCAACTCGGCGCCGCGGTATCCCGCCCAGGCGATCTTGCTGAGAGCCCGTTCGAGCGAGTCGGCCGGAAAGCTGGCTGTGGAGCAGGCGATGTGCACGCGGATCCCTTTCTCGAGCGGTCAGACGACGGCGGCGGGGGCCATCGAGCTGGGTTGGTGGTCCAGCAGGCGACGCGCGGCTTCCTCGCCGCTGCGGACGGAGTCGGGGATTCCCACGCCGCGGTAGGCGTTCCCCGCCAGCGCGAGACCAGGGTGACGAGCCGCCAGTGCCTCGATCCGCTCGACCCGCTCCAGGTGGCCCACGAGGTAGTGCGGCATCGCCCGGGGCGCCCGCGCGACCTCGCGGTCCTTCGGTGCCCCCGTGATACCGAGCAAGGGTTCCAAATCCCGTCGGGCGGCCGCTTCCAGCGCGGTGTCGTCCATGGTCTCCACCGCCTGATTACCGAAGAACGCACGGAGCAGGACAGTGCCCGCCGGTGCGCGATGGTGCCACTTCACGTGACTGAAAGTGCACCCAAGGATGGTCATCCGCTCCCGACTGGGAACCACGAAGCCGAACCCGTTCAACGGATGCGCCACGAGATCGCGATCGTAGACAAGCGTGATCGTTGCCGCGGAAGCATACGGGATCGCGGCCAACTCTCGCGAGAGCTCCGCATCCAACTCCGCGAGGGCTTTCGCGGCCAGGTGCGCGGGGGAGGCAACCAGCACGGCATCCGCCCGCGCTACCTCACCGCTCCGGAGCCGCAGTTCCCAATCGTTCCTTGACCGCCGAAGGGAGTCGACGGGCGTCATGGGACGGACCGTGCCGGGTGGGAGCGCGGCGAGAACGCCGTCGGCAAGCGACTGCATCCCACCCCGGAAGGAGACGAAGAGACCGTAGCGGGCGCCACTGACGCCGCTCTTCTCCGCGGCGTGACGGGAGCGAGCCCACATCCCGCGGATCACGCTCCCGTGATCGCGCTCCATCTCGTGGAAACGGGGCAGGGTGGCCCGCAGACTGAGCTGCATCGGATCGCCGCCGTAGATTCCCGCAATCATCGGTTCGGCCATTCGCTCGAGCGCTTCGCGGCCCAGGCGACGAAGCACGAAGTCGCCCAGGCTTTCGTCCCGATCTTCGCTCCGACGGGGAATGAACAGATCCATTCCCATCCGAAGCTTGCCGCCGAGGGAGAAGATTCGGCTGCCGAGCAGCGGAGCAAACCGGGCCGGCGCCAGAAGTTGGAACCCCTCCGGCACGGGCTCGAGCCTGCCGCCGGCCACGACGAAGCTCCGGCGATGGTCAGGGCCGGTGCTGATGATCTGGTCCTCCAGACCGACGCGCCGCGCGAGTTCGATGCCCCAGGGCTTGTCCGTGATCATGGAGTCCGGCCCGCGCTCGATCACCATTCCGTCCCGACGTGCGGTCCGAAGCAGTCCGCCCGGCTGAGACCCCGCCTCCAGTACTGTCACGTCCCACGGCTCTCCGGACGTGACCGCGGCATGGGCGGCGGCCAGACCGGTAATGCCGCCGCCGACAATCACCAGCCGCCGACGGCTCATGCCGACTCCCGGCGGGCCAGTGCGGCCACACGGCCGGCGAGCATGTCGATGAAAAGCGGATGGTCGCCGACCGTCTGCGCTCGGCGCATCCGCATTCCCAGGCTCCGAGCGGTGGCCGCCGCCTCCACGTCCAGATCGAAAAGCACTTCCACGTGGTCGTGCAGGAACCCGATCGGTTGGACGACGCAATCACGGATGCCCTGCTCGGCCAGCTCTTTCAGAACGTCGTTGACGTCTGGGCTGAGCCACGGCACCCGTCCATCGCCGCTGGCGCTTTGCCACGCCAGCCGCCAATCCTTCACCCCCAGGATCTCGGCCACCCCTCGGCAGGATGCGGTCAGATCCTCCACATAGGGCGATGCGCGGGCGGCCGGGAGCGGTATGGAGTGTGCGGTGAAGATGAGGGGCTCCTCGAGAGGCCACTCACCGCGATGGAAGCCGCTGCCCGCTTCCACCCGGGCGGCATTCGCCTCAAGGAACAGCGGGTCAGCGAACCAGTCGTCCGCGAAATAGAGAATCTCCGGCCCTTGCCCCCAGTTCATCTCGATGGCGCGCGCCAGGTCGCCGCGGTAGCGGTCCCCGCTGGCGCTGCTGCGGTGTGCGGCGAGCGGTATGCCGATCACCCGTCGGCGGCCGGCCTTGTTCATGCAGCGGACGACACGGTGCATGAAGGGCCGCCAGTTTCGCATGCCGACGTAGACCGGCAGGGCGAGACCGTAGCCGTCACGCAGCCTGCGTTTCAACGCGATCGCCTGGCGCAAGGTGATTTCGTTGTAAGGAGATCTTCCTCCCACAACTTCGTAGTGGTGGGCAACTTCCTCCAGGCGCTCGGGAGGCGTGTTTCGACCGCGAACGGAGAGCCGCAGGAAGGGCATCACGTCTTGCGGACGAGTCGGCCCTCCGAACCCCAGCAGGATGACGGCGTCCACTCGGCTCATAGGCTGGTTATACCCGCCGCAACCTTCGTAGGGCTCACAGCTACCGGGACGGCCGACCATCGTATAGTAATAGGGACTCGACGGGGCAGGCCGATCCGGCCGTCCCTCTCTGGACGATTCGTGCGACGAGCGACTGCCGCGGCAGGCATCGCGGCACACCATCCGGGTACGGGCCCGGTGCGGGGAGATCGCTGATTATGTGGACCTGGATCAAACGCCTCTTGCTTTTGGGCGTGATCGTCGGCGTCGTTGCCGGCGGGATTGCCCTCTTCAAGCGGGGGCAGGGCTCCGGCAAGAAGGAAGAGACCACCTACGATCAGGCCCCGGTTACCCGCGGCGACGTCACCAGCTTCGTGACGGCGACGGGCGTGGTTAAGTGTTGGAAAACGGTCGATGTGAAGTCGAACGTCGGCGGCCGCATCGACCGGCTCTATGTCGACCTGGGCGCTCGCGTGCGCCGGGACCAGGTGGTGATGGATATCGACCCGACGGACCCCCGGGCCTCGCTCGACACCGCCCGGGCAGATCTTCAGGCGTCGGAAGCGCGTCTGGAGCAGGCCCGAGTCAACGAGATTTACCAGCAGGAGCAGTCGAAGGCGCGCATCGCTGGCGCCCGCAAGGCGGTGATGGCCGCCGAGGCCCGGCTGAAGCAGGCGCAGGCAAACCGGGATGTTCAACCGGCGCTCACCAACCTGAGCGTCGCCCAGGCGGCGGCCGCGCTCGTCACCGCGCAGAAGAGCGTGATGCAGGCGCAGCAGACCAAGAATCAACTGACGGAGGCCCTCGGGCAACTCAAGGAAGTGACGATCCCGCTCAACATCGAGACGGTGAGCGCCAACCTGGAACAGGCCAAGGCCAGCCTGCAGACCCTGGAGGCCGAACATACGCGGCTTCGGGAGTTGAACGCTCAAGGGTTCATCGCCAAGAGCGACGTAGAGGCCACCTTTGCCCGCGTCGCCAGTGCTCGAGCCGCGGTGCGCACCGCCGAACAGCGCCAGCTCACGATCAAGCGCGAGAACGAACTCAGTATCCGCGAGTTGGAAGCCCGCGTTTCCGCGGCGGCGTCCAGCATTGAGGAAGCGCAGTCGAGGGTGGTGCAGGCGCAGGCCGCTCTGGATCTCGCCCGTAAGAATGGTGTCCAGATCGAGGTTCGCGCGGCGGAATACGATGCAGCCCAGGCCGCCGTGGACCAGAGTCGCGAGGAGCTGAACTCGGCGATCGCCGAAGCGCGCACGATTTCCATGCGGCACCAGGAGTACCTGGCGGCGCGGTCCAGCATCGCGAGCAACGTGGCCAAGCGAGATCAAGCCGTTCGAACCCTCAGCTACACCCGCATCCTCGCCCCTCGTGACGGCGTCGTGATCGCCAAGAACGTGGAAGAGGGCACCGTCATCGCCAGCAGCCGGGGATCCATCGGCGGCACCAATGCCCTGCTCCAGATCGGCGATACCACCCGGCTCTGGGTGGTCTGCCAGGTGGATGAGACCGACGTGAGCCAGGTGCGGGTTGGGCAGGAGGTGGACGTGAAGGTGGACGCCTACCCCGACATGAAGGTCGAGGGTCGGGTGATCCGGATCGACCCGCAGGCGGTCGTCAATCAGAACGTGACCACGATCCCGGTAACGGTCGAGTTGAAGAAGTCGCTCCCCATCTTCAAGCCGGAGATGAATGCGACGTGCGATTTCATCACTGCCCGCGCGCGGCAGGTGCTCCAGGTCCCGAACGAGGCCATCAAGGAGCGCAAGACGGGGACGGTCGTTCAGGTGTTGGAAGCCGGCAAGCCGAAGGATCAGCCAATCAAGGCGGGCCTGGTGGGCGAGTCGACGACCCAGGTGAAGGAAGGCTTGAAGGAAGGCGACCAGGTCATCACGCGCATCATTGAGCCGGAGAAGCCGATGATGGGCAGCCCATTCGGCAGTCCGTTCGGCGGTGGCGGCGGTCGGCCCGGCGGTGGCGGTCGGCCCGGTGGTGGTGCCGGCGGCGGTGGCGGCGCGCGTCCCGGGGGCCGCTAGCCGATGATTCGCGCCGAGAAGCTGACCAAGGTGTACCAGATGGGCGCCACCAAGGTGCACGCGCTGCGAGGGATCGACCTGGAGATCCAGACGGGCGAGATGGTGGCCATCATGGGTCCATCCGGGTCCGGGAAGTCGACGTTTATGAACCTTGTCGGCTGCCTGGACCGCCCTACATCCGGGGAGTACACTCTGGACGGCATCAGCGTCTCGCGCATGAACGACAACCAGTTGGCCGAGGTTCGCAACCAGAAGATCGGGTTCGTGTTCCAGCAATTCAACCTGCTGCCGCGGACCTCGGCACTCCGCCAGGTGGAGCTGCCGATGCTCTACAGCGGCTTCCCGGATCGGCGGGCCCGGGGGCTGGCGGCGCTGGAGGCCGTGGGGTTGGCGGACCGCCATCATCACACGCCCGCGGAGCTCTCGGGTGGGCAGCAACAGCGCGTAGCGATCGCCCGTGCCCTCGTAAACGACCCGGTCGTGCTGCTGGCGGATGAGCCGACCGGTGCCCTGGACACACGCACCGGCGAGGAGATCATGGCGATCTTCCAGCGACTGCACCGTGAAGGGAAGACCGTCATCCTGGTCACGCACGAGTGGGACATCGCCCTCCACTGCGACAGGATCATCCGCTTCAAGGACGGACATGTCATGTCCGACGAGATCCTCCCCGAACCCAAGAATGCCCTGGAGGAGCTGGCAAAGATGCCAGACATCGATGCTGCGGAGGTGCCGGTATGAGCGTGATGAATCAGGCGGCTCCTCGTCTGATGCCCTCGGCCAGGCCGCGCCGCCGACTCCCCGGAATGGGGTTGATGGAGGCGTTCCGGATCGCGGCGATGGGGCTGCTCTCGAACCCCATGCGGTCCTTCCTCACGATGCTGGGCATCATCATCGGCGTTTTCTCGGTGATCGTGATGGTCGCCTTCGGTGAGGGGGCGGCGCAGGCGACGCAGGACGTGATCCGCCGGCTGGGGACGAATGTGATGACCATCGTCCCCAACAGCATGATGCGGGGCGGAGTCAGCCAGGGGCTGGGGAGCCAGCAGAATCTGAAGCTGGAAGACAGTGAGGCGCTGGAGAATCTGCCGACGGTCAAGGCCGTGGCACCGGAATCCCGCCAGTCCGGTTCCGTGAAATATGCCAATGAGAACACACGGACGACGATCTTCGGCTCCACCCCGTCGTACTTCGAAATCCGCAATCTCCCCATCGGTGAGGGGCGCTCCTTCACGGAAGCGGAACTGAAGCGCAAGGCCAAGGTCGTGGTCCTCGGCGACAGCGTGCGAGAGCAGCTCTTCGGCGACGCAGAGGCCCTCAACAAGTCCGTCCGGATCAACGGGCAGGCATTCAAGGTTGTCGGCACCACGAAGAAACGCGGCGGGATGATGTTCCGCAACCCGGATGATCAGGTCACCATGCCGATCACTACCGCGATGAACCGCGTTTTCGGCGTCGACTACATCGGCAGCATCAGCGTCCAGGCGGTTGACGAAGCGAAGATGAAAGAGGCCGAGAAGCAGTGCCAGGAAGCCATCGACCGTCGGCACAAGCGCCGCTCGGACGAAGAGTCCGATGTCCGGGTCTTCAACCAGGCGGACCTCTCCGAAGGTGCCGCGGCGCAGAGCGCCGTCCTGACGATGCTCCTTACGGGGATCGCGACCGTTTCGCTGCTCGTGGGCGGGATCGGCATTATGAACATCATGCTGGTCACCGTCACGGAGCGCACACGGGAGATCGGCATCCGGAAAGCCATCGGGGCCAAGCGGCGGGACATTCTCTACCAGTTCTTGATCGAGTCGATCACCTTGAGCCTCATCGGCGGCCTCATCGGCGTCGTGCTCGCCGTCTCCATCAGCCTCTGGCTGGGCACGCCCGCCACTCAGGGAGGGCCGGGGATTCCGATGGTCCTCAAGACGGAGCCGATCGTGCTCTCGTTTGTCTTCTCGGCGCTGGTGGGCGTGTTCTTCGGCATCTACCCCGCGATGAAGGCGAGCCGGCTGGATCCGATCGTGGCCCTCCGATACGAGTAGGACGCGGCGAATTCGGCTTCCGTCTGGATATGGTTAGGGAAGAGCGATCCGGGCACGGATCGCTCTTCGTGCGCGGGTGAGCTGCCGTGGATGCGGCGGTGTGAGGGCCAGACGTGAAGACCATCGGCATCGGCTTGATCGGCTGCGGCGGGATGGGGCGCAGCCTCGGTCGGCAATTGCGGACTCTCGACCGGGCGCGACTGGTCGGCATGGCGGATCCCAGTGGAGAGGCGCGCTCACAGGCCGCGGAAGAGCTCGGGGCCCCGGCCTACGCCGCCGTCGAGGAGTTGCTGGCTCAGCCCGCCATCGACGCCGTGGTGATCGCCACGCCGCCGTTCATGCATCGAGACCATGCCGAGATGGCCGCTGCCGCGGGGAAGCACCTCTTCCTGGAGAAGCCGATGGCGGCCAGCACCGCGGACTGCGACCGCATCATCGCTGCCGCCGAACGCGCCGGGGTGCGGCTGATGATCGGGCAAGTGCTTCGCTACTACCCGTGCTGGTGGCAGGTTCTGGAACTCGTCCGCGGCGGCGAGATCGGCCGTCCGCTGGGGGTCACCGTCACCCGCATCAGCGGCGGATGGAAGGGCTGGCCCCAGGGTTGGCGCAATGAGCTGGCGAAGTGCGGGGGCTTGCTCATGGAGGTCAACGCTCACGAGATCGACTTCCTTTGCCAGCTCGGCGGCGAGGTGACCCGGGTCTACGCGGAAGCGGATCACTTTGGGACGGAGGATCCCAGCGACTACCCCAACCTCTACTTCGTCTCATTCCGCTTCGCCAGCGGCGCGGTGGGGCATCTGCATTCCAGCACGCAGTCCGCCCTCAACGACATGAGCGGAACGGTTCAGGGAGCGGAGGGTGCCATCAGCTACACGGACGGCTTCTCGCCGACCGGTGAGATCCGCATAGCGCGACGAGACGAAGAGCCGCGGACCATCCGCGTGCGCGACATCCAGATCGAACAGCCCGTCCGGAAGGAGCTGAGACTCTTCGTCGAGGCGCTCCTGGACGGGGGCCGTGTCCCCGTGACAGCCGCCGAAGGCCGGCGCAATGTGCGGATCGCCGAGGCCGCCTACGAGTCGGCCCGCACCGGCCAGGCGGTGACCATCTGAAGGCGTCCCCGGTCGCGCCTACCCAACCATGGTAGACCCCAGCCACCCCCTATTCGCGCCCACGGCTGAAGCGGCCCCTTCCCGTCGGGAGCGGTGGGGCTTTGTCCTGCTGCTGGTTGGGCTGCTGCTGGGCCTATCCGTACTCTGGGCGCTCAGGGTTCCGCACGCGGAGGAGGCGCTGACGGCCGCTCTGGAGGTACTCCCGATCGCGACGCTCGGCCTGCTGGCGGCGGCAGCCCGGTATCGGGCCGTGAGCCTGGTCGGCGCGGTGATGATCTACGGCATCGTGTTGTTCGGTATCGTCTTACTGCCGGCGGGGATGGGTCTCATGGTCGGTCAGGCCGCCCAGGAGGCGACCGACGCCGGCCGGATGAATCCCGATGCGCTCTGGTTCGCGTCGGAGGCGGGTCAGGCCCAGCTCTTTCTGCTCGGCTACTGGTCGTTGCTGAGCGGACTGATGGCGCTCACCCTGCTGCTGCCTCCCGTGCGTCGCTCGCTGGCGGCGGTGCTGCCGTTTGACCCCAACTCGCCCGGGCATGTGCTGGCGCTGAGCCTGATTACGGCAGCGATGGTTTCGCTGACGGGCGTGCTCATCGGCCTGGCGAGCCGACCGCCGCTGCTCATGCAGATCCAGATGGACCCGACGGCAGGCGAGAGCATGGCGGAATCGAGTCTGCCGTTGAACATGCTGCTGAGCCTGGCGTGGACCATCCTCGGCACGGTGATGGTAGTGGGCTTCCCGGCGACGCGCAGTCTTCGTGCCGCCTTCGGCAGGCTGGGGCTCGTCCGGCCCACCTGGAAACAAGTGACGGCGGGAGTTGTGGTCGCCGCCGGGATGGTCGCTTTCGGTCACTATGCCCTCGATCCGGCCGTCGGTTACCTCTGGTCGCGGTTCCGATGGCCGATGACGGACACCTCCAGCTTCGAGCAGATTCTCGCGCCGGCGATGACGGTCGTGGGTTCGCTCGTGCTGGGGTTGACGGCGGGCGTCGGAGAAGAGCTGATGATCCGCGGCGTGCTGCAGCCCCGGTTCGGCATCCTGCTCCCGAACCTCTTCTTCACCAGCCTGCACGCGATGCAGTACGGGTTCGACGGCCTGCTCTCGGTGTTCGTCGTGGGCACCGTGCTCGGCGTGGTCCGGTCACGATCCAACACCACGACCTGCTGCATCGTTCATGGTGTGTACGACATCATCTTGATGCTGATGAGTCTCCCGGCCCGATAGCCTGGGAGTCGCCCCAGGAACCGCTTGCATGCCTCGTCCACGCGCTCTGATCGCCTGCCTGCTCCTGCTCGCCTGCGGGGTGCCCGTTCCCGCCCTTCAGTTGGTTCCCCCCGCCGAGCAGCCGGCGCGGTTCTGCCGTACGCCGGCGCTTTCTCCCGACGGCACCAGAATCAGTTTCTCCTGGCAGGGAAATCTGTGGGTGGCGCCGGTCGAGGGCGGGGCGGCGACGCGATTGACTGCGACCGACGCCAATGACCTGAACCCCCGCTGGTCCCCGGATGGTGCCTGGCTGGCTTTCAACTCGGACCGCGAGGGAGGCAATCAGATCTTTCTGATCCCCAGTACCGGCGGGCCGGTTCGTCAAATCACGTTCCACAGCGTCGCCACCACCGTGTTTGACTGGTTCCCGGACGGCAAGGAGTTGCTCGTCGGCAGCAGTCGCGACACGCGGTCGCCCGCCCTCTACCGGATGGAACTGCCGGGCGGACGGCTGAAGCTGCTGGTGGAGGACGACACCCCGTCCTTGATGGCCGCGCTCTCTCCGGACGGCAAGTGGCTCGCCTACACCCGGGGAGCGATCGTGGACCTCATCCGCAAGGGCTACGAGGGTGCGGCCAACTTCGACATTTGGGTGATGCCCACCGATCGATCTGAACCGCCTCGCCGGCTCACCCATAGTGCCCGGAATGACATGTGGCCGGTGTGGGGCGCGGATAACCGCACCGTCTATTACTGCAGCGAACGGGCTGGCATGCAGACGGTCTGGAAGCAGATGCGGGATGGAGGCAAGCCGGAGCAGGTGGTGACCTCGCCTCCGGATGCCGTGCGCTACCTCGCGGCGGCGCGGTCGGGCAACCGGTTGGTGTATGAATGCGACAACAGAGCGTGTGTCACCCCCGCGGCCGGCGGCCCGGCCCGCGCGGTGGAGATCCTCTGCCGCACGGATCAGCGAGGTCCGCGTACCACCCGAACCGCCTTCACCGGAACGGGTGTGCAAGAGTTCGAGATTTCGCCCGACGGCCGGCGGGTCGCATTCGCCCTTAGAGGCGATCTCTACACCGTCCCGATTGAGAAGGGCGCGGACGCTCGACGGCTGACGGAAACACCGGAACGGGAGCGCGATCTGGCCTGGGCTCCGGACGGGAAGTCGCTGGCCTTTGTCTCCAACAAAGAGGGGAACAACCGTCTCTACCGGCTCGACATCGCCACCCGGGCCGTCACTCCCCTCACCCGCTCCACAGGGATCGACAGCGATCCCGTCTATTCCCCGGACGGGAAGTGGATCGCCTTCCTCCGCGCGCCGCAGACCGGCATTCACGTGATCCGACCGGACGGCAGCGGCGAACAGGCCGCCGTCCCCGGGCCGAAGGCGCGTGTCGTCTCCTGGTCTCCCGACGGCAAGTGGCTGGCATTCGAGCGGGAGAACGACATCCGAACCGTGGACGTCTTCGTCGTTCCGGTGGAGGCCCAGGGAGAAGCGCTTGCCTTTGGAACGGCGATCAACGTCACGGACCACCCCGGCTACAACGAGGATCCCGCCTGGTTCAAGGACGGCAGTCGCGTGGCGTTCGTTTCCAACCGCTATCGTAACCGCGACATCGAGACCATCAACGACTCCGGCCGCTACGCCCTGTACACGGTGAGCCTTCAGAAAGAGAAGGAGACACTACCGGACGAGGATGACGGCGTGTCGCCGCCGCCCACGCCTCCCGTGCCCGCGGCGACGCCCGCGGTGAAAGTCGATCCGGATGAGATTGAGCGACGCGCCAAGCGCATCGTCGGGCTGGACGAGGGCGTCTCCAGCTTCGCCGTGTCGCCGGACAGCAAGACGGTGGTGTTCGTCACGCGCACGATGGGGCAGTCGGATCTGTGGCAGACGAGCGCAGATGGCGGCGCCAACCAGCGGCTGACAACCACAGGCGAGTCGCCGACCACTCTCCGCTGGGCACCGGATTCCGGGCGTGTCTACTACCTGGGCGGCGGCCAGATCAAATGGGTGAGCAAGGGCGGCGGCGGGACCGGCACCGTGGCATTCACGGTCCGGCTGGAGGTGGATCGCCTCGAAGATTACCGCGCTGTCTTCGATGAAGCGTGGCAGGTGATGAACGACACCTACTACGATCGCACTCACCACGGCGTCGACTGGAAAGCCGTCGGGACCCGCTACCGCGCCCTGGTCGAGCATGTGAGCGGCCGCCGCGACTTCAACTACCTCATCACGCAGATGCTGGGCGAGTTGAACAGCTCCCACACCGGCTTCTTTGGTGGCGTCACGCCCACCCCGACGCCGGCTGGGCCACCCAGTGCTGCGCGCGAGAGCGGTTACCTCGGGATCCGCGTGGACGAAGCGCACGCCGGGCCGGGCGTTCGTATCCGCGAGGTGCTGAAGCGCTCCCCCGCCGATCGTGAGGAGAGTCGGCTCAAACCGGGAGAGGTGATCGTGGAGGTGGATGGCAAGGCCGTCCAGCCGGACGCGCAGTTCGACCGAGCGCTGTTGGAAAAGGTCGGGCGAGTGGTCACCCTGACCGTGAACGACCGGCCCACGGCCGAGGGAGCGCGCAAGGTGCGCATCAAACCGATCGGCAGAGCGGCGTGGAACAACCTGCTGTATGAGCGCTGGCTCGACGAGCGGCGGGAACTGGTGGATCGGTTCTCCGGCCGGCGGATCGGGTACCTGCACGTGGACGACATGGGCGACGCCGCCAGGAACCGGTTCGAACGGGAGCTGCTGAGCGTCGGCATGCGCCGCGAGGGGATGGTCCTCGATTTCCGGGGCAACGGCGGGGGCGACACGCACGACAGCCTCCTCCGCATCCTCTCTCGCAACCGCCACTATTTCAACTTCGCCCCTCGCACCGAGACGGCATTCCCGCAGCCGGAGAAAGCCTATACCCGACCGGTGATCCTGCTGATCGACGAGGCCGCGTTGAGCGACGCGGAGGTTTTCGCCAACGGATTCCGGGAGCTGAAGCTGGGCAAGATCGTGGGCCAACCGACCATGGGCTGGATCATCTTCACCAGTGGGCGTGCGCTGGTGGACGGCAGCTTCATCCGTACCCCGCACCTGGGGTGCTTCACGTTGAGCGGCAAAGACATGGAGAACTGGGGCGTGCCGCCGGACATCCGCGTCGAGCGGAGTCCCGAGGACTTTCTACTGGGCCGGGACCCGCAGCTACAGCGCGCCGTGGAGGAGTTGCTGAAGGAGCCTGGGCTGAAGCAGAAGTGAGCCCCCAGTATCGCGTCCCCCCGGGGGCACTTCAGGCAACCGCGCGGCCGTAAGATCGCAACAGGTCTCCCATCCAGCGGAACAAGCGGAGTTCCACCTCTTCCGGCACACAGGGAGGTGCAGCGGCCAACAACGTCAACAACGCCTCCGCCTCATGGCGAGAGAGCCACAGAGGCCGGCGGGCCTCATGGCTGCAGTTGTTCTCCGGGGTCAGATCTGCGCCATCGTCGACGTGCGTCGGCACAGCGCCGTCACGCACCGCGAACGGGTAATCGTCCATTGCAGGGCCTCTGATCCGGTGGGCCGGATCGACACGGGTGCGCCCATCCGTGAGTCCTGCCAATCCATGACGGACAAGAGGCCGCTGCCTTACAGGCGTGCGAATTCACTCCGTGGGGAGCATTCAGCTCGATGCGCGCGCACCCTCCGGGACCGCTGAGCTCCAGCTCGGCATGCGCGAAGCGCCCAACGGGCTTCCGTCCGTCCGGCCGACGATGCCGCTGCCAGGCCTCCGGTGACAGACCCGCTCTGGCTCAGAACCGTGCACGTCAGTGCCGGGATCCCCGCCTCCGTCAGCCGGGTACCGTCCTGGAGTCCGATCACCGATGGCTGGTAGCGCGAACCCCTGGGTCACGGACCCGCCACGGAGTTCGGCGACGGGGCACTTCGGCACAGGCTGCATCCCGGCGCTGACGCGCTCGGCTCTGTACGG
>CAZSRZ010000086.1:0-22522 GCA_964609085.1 uncultured bacterium
TCTGACCATATTAGTAGCGGTCGCGCGGAGTGGGACGTCGCACTAGCTGATGGGCCAGGCTCGGCTGCAATGCAGAGGAAGACAAAGACAGGCGCGAGATACCGGAATGTCAGGCGCAAGGCTGAGGCGATGGGGTAACTCACGGCGTAGAAGAGGCACGACTGGACATAGCCGAGCGGGTTCTGGGTAGCCAGGTCCGCGTCCTGTTCGTCTGCACAAAGTAGTAGAGGGCTGATACCGGGAAGCCCCGCGTGCCGCGCCCCGCACTAAGGCTGGCTTTCGAGGCGCAGGGCCGTGCCCCCAGGTCACTGGGGGTATGTCGTGGGCCGCGCGGGTCCGTCAGGTGGGCGAGTCCGTCACCCCTGGGGACTACGGCTGGCATCTCACAGCACTCACCAACCAGAGGCGTCGGGCAGGGCTAGCTGTTGGCAAGCTGGAGCGGGCCTCGGGGCTGCAGGCTGAGACCCGACCCCTTGACCCGTCAACGGGCCTCGCGGAAGCTCCTGCCACAGATCCTCGGAGCTACGCGCCATCAGCGCATATAACTCAGAGGCATCGCGAATACTTCTTACACTTTCGTTTATTCTGCTTGCTACCTGTTGCTTGACCTGCCGTAGCGCAATCCTGTGGAGGTACAGGAGCGCAGCCACCGCCTGCAATTCGTGGTACAGGGCGAGCGTATCGCCTCGGGGGTGGCGGACGGTGAAGTAACCGCTGTAGTCCATTCGGCCCCTCTCAATGAACCTTGGCAATCCCCAACTACAAGTGAGTCGCAGTTGCGGCCGCACGAATTCTCGTAGAATAACGTGAAACCAGATCCTGTAGTAAGGCCCTGTGAACCACAGAATCGATGTATTCCTTCCATGCCCATCGCAGGACATGCTCGTTCCGAGCCCGGCTGCGGTCACAGACTTCACCAGCCGTGCAACGAATGGGTCGAGCAGCCTGAGGGCCACCTTGGGCCCGTGGACACGATTCCTGAAGTTCCCCCATCTGTCCCAGTGGTCCCAAAGCTGCGTCTCACCGCCACCTAACACGCGGAAGATGACGCACAGGTCCTCCGCCGCGAGGTGCTCAACGAAGTGGACTGCATCTTGATCGACGTGGCCCGTTTGGGATTCGCGGAGCAATTCGTCCAGAATCAGGGCGTCAACGCAGCACGCGTTGTCGCTGACCGTCAGGCCATCTGCCCCTTGATCCAGCAGGAATCCACGTGCTGCCAATAGACGTAGGGCCCCGCATTCGGGCGATATCCCCGGTTCAAGCAAGTCTCGCACGAAGTCGCTCACGAGTTGAGGGTCAGTGCTCCTGGAGTTCAACTCGCCCCTCCCGCCTGGCTGTGGCACTGGCATTGGGGATTATCAGCCTACGCCCCCGGTCGTCCACGAGAGCCGCTTTGATGCGCTGCACGAACTCAGTACACTGCGTCGACCCCGCAGTGTCCCAGAGGAACCTACCTACGCGATCCCACTGACTGTGATCTTTCTTCTCATCCCAATAATCTCTAAACCTCTTATGGATGAATTCCAGTATCTCACTCCAAATGAGTTGAATCACGTTGGGACGCTCACGACTGTACCTCTGGTTCACTTGATTGCCCACAGCGAACAGACGAAAAGAATAATCGTCGCACTCAAACTGATGATTCTTGTACAGAGCGTCCGCAACGTCTCCAATGCTATCGGTTGGAATTGCGCCCATCCAACGCAATACGCGCTCCAAATTTTTAGCGCCAGAGTTTGTCCATGGACCGTTGAGCTCACACTCCCCAAGCTTCACTTCTGCAATGAAGAGGAGCGGTTTACTGCGCTCACTCCGAAAGACATCGTCATCGATCATGGGGCGGCATCGCAACTCACATCTATGAGGGAACCGGACCCCGACAATATCCACATCCGTTCGCTGCCCCCCTCTGTGATCGGGGTGAACAACGAGGTTCTCGATCATCAGACAACCATTCAGGCGAAAGTACCAGTAAGCTAGTTTCTCTGATTGGATCGTGTCGATTGCATCCATCTTAACACCCCTCTCTAACGTGACCGGGTGGTGTCGCCAGTGAGTCGTCTCGGGCGGTCCCGAAATCACCGGACCAGAGCTTGTCCGAAGCAAGTGTGGTGCCCAGCGCAGGACCTGCCGCAACCACCGCGCCCATCAACGCTGCTCTAACATGCGCAGCATGACAATTCCACTCAGGTTCGACAGAGATCGATCTTAATCCTTGACAGGGACACGAGCTCGCAGAGGGAGCCTTAGCTGGCGCTTCGCGGATGTCCAGCTGGAGCTCAGCCGGGTCCTGGATTCGCCACACCGAGCTGGAGATGGGCACCCAGGGCATGGGGGTCGGGTGGGTGGAGGCCATGCGTGCGGGACGCCCGCCGCATCTCAGGTCACCGGGGTCACTGGGGGAATGCCGCGTGCCGCGCGGGTCCGTCAGGCGGGCGAGTGGCGTACGGTTTCGAGGTCCCTCGGGCGGGCACGGGACATTGAGGTCTCGGCTTGCCCTTGTGCGCGGTGGTTCGCCGGCTCATACTGAGCGGGTGGGTCCTCGATACCTCGCTGTCCATTGCATCCTGACCGCCGACGGAGTCCGCGTTCTGGACACCCAGGGCGGAGTCGGCGGCGGCCTGACGAGCCTCGCCGGGGCCTACGGGGGACGCGCTGCGGCATCGCGCCTGGAGCCCTGCCTGCGCAAGTTCGGGGAACTGGCGGAGCGTCGGAGGATCCTCTTCGTTCACGACCCGTTCTCGGACCGTCAGCCCTTCCCCGACGACTTCTTCAACCTCGTTGAGACGTACGCCGCCTACGGCCCCATCACGGATTGGGTTCCCGATCTACAATCGGCCAGAACGCCTGTCGGGGGAGCACGCCGTCCCGGGCTGGAGGAGATGGGTGCCTTTCTGGATCCGCTCGCTCGGCGGCTACGCCTGCGGTTGGCTTATTGCTCCACGGCGCGAGTGGACTATCAGCACGGTGAGCCGAAGCTACTGCTCTCCGGGTTTCGAGAGCGGGCACGCCAGGATGGGACCAGCGCGATCCTGAGCCCCGAGGATGTCGGAGTACTCGTCTTCACCGGGGCGGCGGCGCGGTTTCCGGATGATTTGCGCAACCAGGACTGGTTCCCGGTCGTCAATCCGCCGGTCTTCGACGAGTTGCTGGAGCACAAGTGGCTGGTGCCGGCCCTGCTGCAGGGTACCCGAGGGGCAAGCTTCTTGCCGCGGCGCATCCCTGTCGGTATGGGGCTGCGTTCCCGAGCGGAGATTCAGGCGTTTGCGACGGACCTGCAGGCACCGGGGGGATTTCCGCTCGCCGTCCTGGAGCCGAGCCTGCAAAGCCTGTTGCCCGGGCTGCGCTATCTCGATCGCACAGCACTCCGGGCGCTGGCGTCGCATCAGCCGGAGAGTCGTGTTCGACCAGAACTGGCCGAGTCGTTGCTTGCCCCCAGTGTCTCACACGCCTACGAAGAAATAGGGTCATACCGGGGAAAGCAGCTCGACAACCTGCTTCGCACCCGGCACGCTAAGGTGCACGACCATGGCGACGGAACGTTCCACTTCTCAGCGGAGTACCCGTTCCTCGAGTGCACCGTATCCTTGCTGCGCGAGTTCGTGGAGGCGCGCCCGGTCCGCTCCCGTCGCACAGGCAAGCTCCACCGAGGCACGGTGCGCGTCGTTCTGTTTGAGCGAAAGATTGTGGCTGCGGTGCATCACCTGGGCCTCGAGCCCGACGACGGCACCTTCCGCGACCTCAACCGTCCTGATGTCCCGAGCTTCCACGAAGCGGCCTCGCCGGAAGACGAGGCGACCCTGCAGGAAGCCCTTGGATTGTTTGCCGGCGAATTGGAGCGCGAGTTCGACCGGCGTCGCAAGGAGCCCGATCCCATCCGCGCGCTGCTCTCCGACTGGTTGCGTGCGCAGGCGACGAACGGCGGCGCGGAGCCGCTATAATGCCCACGTCTGCCACGTTTCCCCCATGCCGAGCCTCGAGACCCTGGGCGAATTAGCCCGTGCCGCCCTGGATCAACGCAGCGTCGCCCGTGATCGCTGCCTGGCCCTTTCACGGGAGACCATCCGCACCTGCGCGAACGCCATCCGCGCCGGGCATCGCGGCGAGCTGCTCCGTGCCGGCGAGTTGTTGGCCACCGCGGCCAACGCGATGACGCCCCTCGCCGAGCTCCGGGATGTCTTCCCCGACCTCTACGGCGCGGGCTATGTCCACGATTGCCAGAAGGAGTATGCCGAAGGGCGATGCTTCATCAGCCTCCTGGGCAACGAGCCGCTCCCGTCGCCCGCCGAGCTGGGCGTGGAATGGGCCGCCTACCTCAATGGACTGGGCGAGACCATCGGGGAGCTGCGCCGGCACACGCTGGACGTGATGCGCCGGGGAGAGTTGGAAGAAGCGGAGAGGATCCTTGGCCTGATGGATGAGATCTACTACCTGCTGGTCACTCTGGACTACTCAGACGGTCTCACGGGCGGGCTCCGGCGCACCACGGATGCCAGCCGGGGTATCATCGAGAAGACACGCGGCGAGCTGACGACCGCCCTGCAGGGTGAAGAACTGCGCAAGGCCCTTAATCGGGCCACCGACATGCTGGCCCGCGGGTCGGCGGAGTCCTTATGATGGCGGACATGCCCGAGGTGGAGGTGATCGGCCGACTGATCCAGCTCGCGCACCGATACGGCCTGGAGGAGTTGCAGGCCGAGGAGGGTGGGCTTTCAGTGACGCTCCGGGCCCAGCGCCTCTCCTCCGGAGAGCCGGGAGAAAACGGCGAACTCAGGTACTCCCTGTGGGCACCGCCGCTGGCTCTAGGGAGCCCCGGCACCGGCTCTCCCACCAGGCCGGCTACGGCCGAGCCACTCCTGGCCCCTCTGACCGGCATCTACTACCGGAGCCCATCCCCCGATGAGCCGCCGTTCGTTGAGGTCGGCCAGATGATCGAGGAAGGGCAGCAGGTCGGCATCATCGAGGCCATGAAGGTGTTCAGCCCGGTCACCTCGGACCGGACAGGCCTCTTGGTGGAACTCGCCGCGGCCAATGGCCGGCAGGTGACGCATGGCGAACCGCTGCTCTACATCGACCCGGCCGCCGCGACCTAGGTCCCGGACAGGCAGCCCTCCGTCGAGGGATGGCGGTGGCCGGCTTCCAGCCGGAGGCCGAACACATCCTCGACCGCCCCGGCGTGATTGCGCAGACCCCAGAGTTCCATCTGGCAATCCTGGTCTGAGATGAGGGTGAGTTCCAGAGTTCGGCCCTTGTCTTTGAGGGCAACCCGTACATCCTCGACCTGCGACAGATGCCCACGGTCCATCGCTTCCGCGAGCCGGACGAGGGTCGAGAGCACCGTCACCGCCTCCCGCTGGAGGCGGTTGAGTTCCGCGAGGGCATCGCTCTTTCGCTTGGGGACCGCCTTGCGATGGTGGAGCACCACCGCAGCCAGGATCTGTGTTTCCGTGCCGTCGAAACCGAGCATCGGGCTGTAGCGCACCAGGTAGTAGCCGTGTCGGTGGTGGTCCGTGTAGGAGACGAACCCGCCGATATCGTGGAGCAGCGCGCCGTAGAGGGCCAGTTCCCGCTCTCGATCTCCGAGTGAGTGCAGCTTGAGTTCTCTGAACTGGTCAAAGAGGCTGAGCGTTAGCCGCGCGACGTTGCGGGCATGCTCCTCTTCAAACTGGCATCGCCGCGCGAGTTGGAGCACACTTCGTTCACGAATCGAGTCAGTCGACGTCTGTGCGCCGAGACGGCGCAGCCGGTCGACGATCACGCCCTCGCGGAGGGAGCGATCGCTGGTGGTGAGCTCGGCGACGCCGAGTTCCCGCATGAAGCTGGTGAGCACGGCGGCCCCGGCCACGATGATGTCCGCCCGCTCTGGGTTGATTCCATGAACGCGGCGGCGCTGCTCCAGCGTCATCCCGCACAGCCGCTGGGCCTGTGCTTCGAGCTCTTCCAGCCGCAGCGTGCGGCCGCGACCCTCCACGGGCGCGTCACCCCGGTGGCGGGCGGTGATCTCGGCCAGGTTCACGATGGTGCCTGAACTGCCGAAAACGGCATCGAACCCGTGCTCCCTCGCTCTCTGGACGGAGTGGATGGCGACGCCGCGAACGTAATCCATGATTCGCCGGTAAAGCTGGGGCTGGATCGGCCCCAGCTCGCCCTCGGTGAAGATCCCCGCCACGCGGATGGCGCCCAGCTTGGTGCTCTCCAGCAGTTCCGGACCGGCACCCGTGCCGATGGAGAGTTCGGTGCTGCCACCGCCGATGTCGATAACCAGGGCGCGATCCTGGTGGAGATCGAGACCGGAGGCGACTCCGAGGAAGATCAGCCGGGCCTCCTCTGCTCCGGAGACGATGCTGACGTCCACCCCGGCTTCGTCGCGGGCGCGCTCGACGAACTCGGCCTGATTCTCCGCCTCTCGCAGCGCCGCTGTGGCGATCACCACGACGTCGTCTACCTGGAATCCCCGGGCCACCTGCGCGAACTTCGTGAGCACGAGGATCCCGCGATCCATCGCGGCAGGCGTGATCCGGTTGCTTGCGAACTCGCCTTCTCCCAGGCGAATCGTCTCCTTGTGGAGGGCGAGGATGCTGTAGGACAGGTCCGGCTCAGGCTTCACGACCCCGAGTCGGATGGAGTTCGTGCCGATGTCGACGACGGCGAAGGGACTCATCCCGTCGACGCACTCTCTCCAAGGTGACGTTGAACCCCTTTGCGGCATCGGCGAACGCGAGTGGCGAGCACCCGCTGGGCGCGGGGGCTGAAAGCCTCGCGTTCGAGTGCCTGATGCAGCAGGCCGTCGACCTCTGCCAGCGCCGTCGCCGCTGCCTCCTGTGCCGCCGTCTCGGCGCCGCCTCCCGCATCGACGATTTCGCCGGTAATGATGAGCAACCGAGTGAGCTGACGCGTGAGCTGCGGAGCCACAGAGGCGGCCCGGATAGCCTCCATCAACGCGAGAGCCGTTTCGGGAAGTTGCTCTCGCCGCCGCCTGAGCTCCAGCGCCTCGGGGGCCGGCTCTGCCTCCGGCCCCTCCTCCTCTGAATCGGCTGAATCAGCGGGCGGCTCCGCGAGCAGCTCGGCTGGCGGCTCGGGCGGCGCCTCGTCCCCGATGGACCTTTCCTCCGCCGGCTCGTCCGCCTCGGCGGATCGCCGCCGGGATGGTTTGATCCGAGTCTGCGGGGCCGCCTCGGCCTCGGCTACGGCCGACTGCAGCTCGCGTACTTCTCTCGCCAGCTCCGCCTCCATGGCAGCCTGCTGCTCCAGGGTCTGCACGATCTGCTGCACTTCTTCAACCTCGTCCGGGGTGCTGGGGCGCACGAGCACGACGGGTTCTCCCGAGGGGGTCTCCGCGTCGATGAGCAGTCCGCGCTGCCGGAGGTGTTCGTGGATCCGTCGGGCCTGCCAGGCACCGATTCCGCGTATGGCCGCCAACTCTGCCACTTTGAGCTCCAGGAGACTCTTCAGATCATGGATGCCCGCCGCAATGAGCGCGGCTCGTCTGGCCGGGCCAAGCCCCGGGATCGTGGAGAGATCGTGTTCGTCCATGCTGTCCCTTCCTTGCCGGGCTATGCAGCCCTTGGCTTCTGGAGTCGTTCGCGCAATCGAGAAGAGAATTCGCGCTTTTCTTGCCGCCGCCACTCCATCGCGAACGCTCGGTAGCACTTCGCGCGCGTCACGGTCTCCTGCGCCAGCACCACGCGGAGGCCTGGCTTAATGAGCTCGAGACGGTCCCATCCGAGCTGCTCCACCGGGCCGGGGCGCAAGACGTGGGTGAGCGCCAGCCGGATCTCGTCCAGACGCACGTCAGCATCGTGCAGGTCCCCCAGCAGTTCCTGGTACTGCTTGATGACGCCGAGGGGTTGCTTGAGCGAGTCCGCGTAGGCGGGAGCGAAAAGCTCCATCGTGTAACGCAGCCACTTGGCCGCGATCCGCATATCGTGGAGTTCCACCATCCGCTCGGGGTGGGGGACGTGCTCGGCGAAGCCCATCAGGAACTCGTACCTCTCCAGAAGGCAGCGCACCGCGGCGCTCCGAAAGGGCTCGCGCGCTGGATCCGGCATTGCAGCAGTGGGGTCGCCGGTGCGACGACGAAGTTCGTGGTCAACAATACTCCCCGTATCCAGCCCCACGCGGTAGGCATCCTGGGCACCGTGGATGGTGCGGACAAGCCGGGATGTGAATCGGTCCCGGATCATTTCGTCGAGGTAGGCGAGCATGGGCTGACGGGCCTTGTCGCGCCGCTCTCGCAGGGCGCCGATCAGATAAGCGATGCCGGTGCGGGCGGGTTCCTCGTCCCAGCGCTCCAGCTTCTGGAACCAATCGATGAGCACGTCGAGATCTCGCACGGCACCGAGCATCCGCGTGACCCGGCGCGCTTCACGCGTGAGTCCGCGGAATTCCGGCCCCGGTACGCAGTCGTGGAACACGCGGAGAGCCGCGACGAGGCGTCGCGAGCCGACACGCATGTCGTGGACGCCCTCGATGTCCACCCCCTCGCGCACCCGGTCGACCGGGGACAGCAGTCCGTCCACCCGCTCCTCGATGGCCCGTAATCCCCAGCGCCAGAGCGGATCATCCACAGCGGGAGCGGCAGTCGCCGGAGAGAGTACTTGGTGTGACAAGGGCAGGCCCGGGTAGGATCGAGGACGCACTCCACTTATCTTACCCGTGGACTCAGTGGGTGTCAGCCAGGGATACCACGTCCTTCATACCGCGATGCAGATTACTCATACGCGAGCCGGGGGAGTCCCGTGCCTCAAGTCCCGGGGGTCCAGATCACGGCCCGCACCTCTCCGAACTCCATCGGAAGTTTGGACCAGCAATCCCCGCCGTCCAGCGTGCGGTAGAGCTGGCCGGAGACACTGCTCACGTACGCCCGACGAGGATCAGCCGCATTTGCTGCGATCGACCACACGGTGCTGTTGGTCACCTGCGGCAGCCCCAATCGCTCCCAGGTCTCCCCGCCATCCGCCGTGCGGAAGAGACCACCCTGGTTTCCTGGAGGTCCGTTCCCCGCTCCGACCCATACCGCTCCCGGCAGCATCGGGTCGGGAGCGCAGGCCCGCGAGTAGCGCCACGGCAGGTGATGCGAAACGCCGAGAGGCTGCCATGTCTCGCCGCCGTCCTCGCTGCGGTTGACGTCGTTGTTGGTGGTGGCGATGAGAATCGATCTGTCGAGGCGCAGTGGGCAGAGCCCATGAACGTCCGGGCTGGAGAGGCCCTCACCCAGCTCTTCCCATGTCTCGCCGCCGTCCCGGCTCCTCCGCAGCCCGCCGATCTCGACGCTGGCGTACAGCGTTCCGTCCACGGAGTCCACGGCAATGCAGGTAACGCGAGGCGTCAGGGGAGCGCCGTTGACGCACCGATCCGGCATCCGGGCCGGCAGTTCCCGCCAGGTGGCGCCGCCATCGTCGGAACGAAAGAGGGCGGCCGGGCAGCTCCCTGCGAACACGGTGTCAGGATTTGCCGGATGCCGCTTGAGGCACCAGACCTGCCGTCCGTCCAACCCGGAAACGACCGGCCGCCAGGTGTCGGCACCGTCATCGCTTCGGAATAGACCCGTCTCTGTGCCGAGCAGGAGCGAGAGAGGGTCCCTGGGATCCGCGTCGACGGCACGGACATCGGACTCGGAGTGGACACCCGCACTCGCTCGCGAGAAGTTGAGACCGCCGTCTGTGCTGCGCCAGAGGCTCTGGCCGATGGTGCCGACGTAGACGCGCGTGGAATCAGGCATGGCAGGGCTCCGGGTGGGGGTCGCGCAATGGTTCAGCGCGGGACACGGGCCGCCCTCCGTGCCGGTCGCCCTTCGGCAACGTCATGGTCTATAGTAGCTGCAGGTTAAGGCTCGGTCCCGGCGGGGACCGCCCACTAAACTCTCCCGCACCGCGCCGGATGCGGCTACGGCCGCGGCTCGTCGAGTCATGTTTTTGTTTCGCCGAAACACGCCCGTATCGGAACCGGGCAGGTCGCAGGATGGCTGGGTGGCGGAAGGCCGCCAGACCCGCCTGCGGGTCTTCCGCAGAGAGGACCTCGACCGCTGGAGCACATGGCCGCGCCATGCGGACCCCCTCTTCGACGGCTACAACCCTCCCAACCTGGACGAACGTCAGCGGGACGAGTATTTCCGCAATCTTTTCCGGGCGGGTCACACGCGACAGTTCGCGGTCTATGACTTGCAGTTCGCTTTTGTTGGAAGGATTTCGCTTCGCGAGATCGATTCCGCCCTGCGCAGCGCCGTTTTGGGCGTGTCTTTCCATCCGGGGCGGCTCGGGCAGGGCTTGGGGACGGACGCCCTCACCGCGTTCCTGGAGTATTACTTCGGCTCGCTCGACATGCGGGTGCTGGTCCTCGACGTGGCGGCGTTCAACCTCCGGGCTCGCCGCGTCTACGAGAATCTTGGGTTCAGCGAGCGGGGAAGACGGTGGGGAGAGGCCCAACTCGATACCGCCGGCATCTACTCGAGTTCGCGCCGATTGGAACTCCGTCGCTACTTCCGCCACGAGAACGGTCTCATTCGGCCGCTGCTGCTCGACATGCAGATCACCCGCGACGAGTGGCGTGCACATCGTTCTCCGCGGCTGGCTGGATGATCCCGCCTCCCGATGGGCTGGCACTTCCCTGGGTGCTTGCGGCGGCGGGCACGGACCTGCTGCTGATCGGACGCATCGCCGTCGCCGCGGCGTTACTCCCCCTGCTCTACCTCGTGTTACGTCGCGAAGGGCAGTCATTTCGCGAGGATCTCCCACGTCGTTTACTCTTCGCGGTGATGGGCGCCGTTGTGTTCATCGGTGCCACCCAGCGCCTCGAGCCTGACCGGGAGGTTGGCCCATCGTCTCAGGGAGCAGGGTGGCGACGGTTCATGTCTGGCAGTCTGCAATTCCGCTGGAGCTTCATTCCGGCGATGCGCGACTCACTGTCGCAGCGCGATCAGCCGACCGAGCCGGCGGAAGAGTTGGCCGCCGGAGCCGACCTGATGGACGGCAACGCCTACTGCGCCCGGTACGCCGGACTGGCGTTGGTGCATGCGGGGCGGCTGGAGCGCGGCCGGGAGTATCTCGGGCGATCGGTTGCTCTATTGCAGCGTCAGACGCCAACCCGGGCCGCGGAAGAGCGCGCTCTCTGGGACGACCTGTACGGTCCGATGCCGCCCTCACCCGGCCAACTGCGGGACGCAGAGGCGGCGATGGCCCGTCTGGAACTGGGATGGATCGGGCGCGTTGGGCTGGCCGCAGCCTATCGGAGGGGCGGGTCGGAGCCGCCGAAGACACTCTCGGAGCGAATCCGCTCCGAGGCAACCACGTTTTTCGTGACCACGCTGATCGCCGGATTTGGAGGGTCGATGGGGATCCCTCAACTGGCATTGATCGTGGTCGTCTGCCTGGCGTTGCTTCACCGGACCGGCGCCCTCAGGAGCGACCCGAAGGCGCTGCATCCGATCGCTCCCTATCTCTGGGAGAGCTTCATTCTGATGATGGCGCTCGTCCAGTGCGCCCAGTTCCTCCCTGTGCGCGCGATGCTGGGGTCATCCCAGCCGGCGCCGCAGGCTGTTGCCTTCATCCTGGTGGCCCAGGATCTGATCTACGTGTTGGCACTGGGGTACCTCTGGTGGAGACTGCGCAGCCAGGGGCTCGGTCTCCGGGAGATTGGTCTCACCGCGGAGGGATTCTGGCCGAATGTCGGCATCGGGCTGGCGGGAGCCGCCGTGATCATGACAGCGGGAGTCGCCGTGGGGATGCTCACTGAGCAACTCTCCCGCAAGCTCTTCCCGAGCGTGTCCGAGCCGTTCCACCCGCTGCAGGGGATGGTCGCATTCAGCGGGAGCCCGCTGATACGTGCGGCGCTTCTGGCCTCGGCGGCGGTCGGGGCGCCGCTGTTCGAGGAGATCTTTTTCCGCGGCGTGCTCTACGGAGCAGTACGACGCCGTGCAGGCGTGGTCGCCGCCCTGGCAACCTCTTCGGCCATCTTCGCGGCGCTGCACCCACAGCTCCCGCTCGGATTCTTGCCCCTGATGACCATGGGGCTCGGCTTCTCCCTGCTCTACGAGTGGCGGCGGAGCCTGCTTCCAGCTATTGTCGCGCACGCGTGCAACAACGGCTTCATCGTGCTGATGTTGAATCTCGTCTTTCCGATCGGCCGCTGAGGGTCAGCGGACAGCAGGAAGGATAAGATAAGGTGCGTCGATTCCCGGCGTCGTGCAGCAGTGGATCTTTCGATCTTCCGCTCGCGGCGCTCCATCCGCGTTTAGTCGCGTGGCCCGATCGGAACCAGGAGCCGGTCAGCGGGAATCGAATCTGCAAACTCACGATAGAGGGAAAAAATGGAAAAGCGCATTGCGCTGTTCATCGACTTCGAGAACATCGCGCGAGGTGTTCGGCTGCGTCACCCCGAGGAGCGCGTCGACCTTCGTTCGATCCTCGACCAGCTCGAAGAACAGGGGCGCCTGCTTGTCAAACGTGCCTACGGAGACTGGGGCCACTTCAAGGACTACCGTAGCGACCTGCTGCAGAACGGCATCGAGCCAGTGCAGGTCTTCGCCGCCCTCCGGGAGCGGGAGGGCTGGAAGAACGGTGCCGACATTCGCATCGCCATCGACGCCGTCGAGACCGCCTACCGGTTTCCCGAGATCACGGACTTCGTCATCGTCTCGGGCGATAGCGACTTCCTGTCGCTGGTAACGAGGCTGCGCGAGAACGGCAAGACTGTGTGGGGTGTGGGGCTCCGCTCGGCCAGCAGCCAGTATCTCATGAAGAGCTGCGACCACTTCCTCGTGTACGAGGAGATCGTCGATTGGCTCAACTCCGAGCCGGGCGAAGAAGGCGGGAAGCGCGACTCGCGTGCCCTGCTGCTTGCAACGGTGCGTCGGATGTCGGACAGGCAGGGACTGCCCGGGATGCCTCCGCCGGGGACGCCGCTGAAAGTCGGTGCGGTGGCGGCCGCTATGCGCCGGATGGACCCGGGTTGGGACGAGCGGTTCGAGGGGTATCCCAGCTTTCTGGATATGGTCCGCGCCCATGAGGACCTGTTCCTCCTGGGGCAGCCACTGGAAGGATCGGAGTTCTTCCTCGCCGAGCGAGGAACACTCGCCGAGGTGAACCTCCGCCGGATGCTGGACGCGCGACTTCCGTCCGCCAACGGTACCGAGTCCGAGGAGCCGTCCGCGGCACCGACCTTGAGCACCGAAGAGTTGATCGCAGCCATCCGATTGGCGGCGCGCGAACTTCAGGGTGCCGGCTCCGATCCGGAAACCCCCCAGCACAGCCCGGTTCGCTCCGGGGTGCTTCGGGCCCGGTTGCAGCAAAGCTATCCGGGTTTCCACGAGCGACAGTATGGATACTCCAGCTTCGTGGATCTTGTCTTGAGCCTGAAAGAGAACTTCCGCACGGTGCGGGCCGACGCCCGGGATCCACTGGTGGCCGAGTGTGGTAGCCCGGCGGAGCAGCAAGTGCTCTCCCTCCCGGAGGCCACTTCGGGCGGCTACGCGTCGAACTGGGCTCCGACTCCGGCGCAGTCCTACCTCGGAGTCCTCCGTCAACGAAGGATCCGACACGTGCCGATGGCGGACCGCTACAAGGTGATCCAGACTTTGTGCACCATCTTCGCCGAGGCCCAGGAGCGCGGAGACGAAATCTCCCTCAAAGACGCGAAAGATCGCCTGCACCAGTGGTTCGAGGCCAACGACCCGGCGGTTCCATGGGACAGTGTGAATAACACCGTCTACCATCTCTTCTGGACCTACTGCTTCGAGTTCGGCGAAGCCCCCGAGGATGATGTCCCTCTGTGGGACAGACCCACCCGGATCGCCGGGACAGAGATCCAGCCCGAGGACGTGATGCGCCGGTGTGATGTCGGCCTGACACGGATGATCTCTGAAAACGTGGGGACGGTTGACCCCCGCGTGATGCTGGAAGTGCTCGGAGACGGCGCGGAAGACCGTCGCGACTACTTCGAGCAGGTATGCAGCCAGGTCAACCAGCGCTACGCCCTCGGCGCGCGATAGCGCCACGCCCAGACGACGGGCCGCGCGGCGATCCCACGCGCGGCTCCGTCAGGGTGGGGGAGCGGCGGATACGGCGCGGTCGGTGCGCGCCGTCGGCGCCGTCGGCCTCCCACGGATCGTCGGGACTGGACACTCGGGTGTGGCTGTCCGAGAATTACCGGCCGGGTCCCTTCGCCCCACCCGTTCGCCGCTCCGCCTTGATGATCTTGTGCACCACCGCGCTCACTCTTCCCAGGACGTCTGGGTGACAGCCTACGACCTCATGCTGCTGGCAGACCCCGGTCCCTCACGAGATCGCGTGATCGCGCTGCTGTCGAGCCGGACGGACGTGCGCCCGGATCTTGCGGTGGAGAATCGGTACTGGCTGGCAACGAGTGCTGGCGCGGCACAGGTGAACATCGGCACGAAAGATCCGGTTGAGAGCATCCACGTGGAGTTTGACTTCACGTCCGTGGAGATGCTTCGGGCCGTGGCCGAGGGCTCGCTGGCCATAGCCGGGGAGTTGGGGATGTCGATCGAGGATGTTCAGTGGGGACACGCCCTGCATGCCGGAAACCTTGAGGAACTGATCCGGTCCATCTCTCCCAGGGCAGCCGCCCCGGCTCCAGCGCCGCAGCGGCCGCGGTGGAAGCTATGGTGACGGGACCCGGACCGCGAATGAACGAAGAAATCTCCATCCCCGAAGAGATCGTGGGGCTGGATTACCACTTCTTGCCCCTGGATAGGCAGTCGGCGATCGACGAAGCCCTGCGGGCGCTGCAGCGGGATAGCCGCCTCGAGTTCCTGCTGGCCGTCTTCCACGTCACGATCAATGGGCGGCCCCTCAGTCCCGGCACCCGGCCAACTCGGTCGCTGCTAAACAAGCTCCTCCAGGCTCTTGACCAGGAGGAAGGGGCCGAAATGCTCTACGGGAGCCCCTACAACGACCTGGGTGCCCGCCGGGGAGAGATGCGATTGGAGTGGTGGGATTTTGATCTGGCCGAGGTACTGCTGGAAACGCGAGGCCTGCGCTCGGTGAAGGCGTTCTTGCGATATGGCACCGGTCAGGCACCCGGTCGCTCGGCCGAAGAAGCGAAGCGGCTTCATGACCGGCTGCTGCGTGGGCTGGTCGGGACTTCTCGCACCACCGCCGTGTGGAGCTGTACCAAGCTCCGACTGTTCACTCCGGACGAGCGACTGGGGAGTTCCGAGCGGATCCGCGACGGCATCTGGCCGGCGGATGGGGTAAGCCCGTGGTTCCACGGCGTGTTTTGGGACGACCTTATCTTCGTGCTCAACACCGCTGAGAGCACCCTGTGCGTGCTGGCCATCACCTCAGGCTAGGCCGAGGAGTCCCGCCAGGCGGGTGTAACCCAACGTGCATCAGTCGCCATCTGATTATTCGGAGACGACCATGCAACTCACCCGACGGGCACTCATTTCGACCTCACTCGGCGTAGCCGCCACGGGCTATGCCTGGCCAGCGCCGGCCGCCGACTCCTGGCCCGGCCTCACTCGAATCGGCTGGGCGACCGACTTGACGTCGGCACTGCGCCGCGCCGGGGAGGCTCGACGACCGGTCTTGTGGCTCTCGCTTCTCGGCCGGCTCGATCAGGAGTTCTGCTGAACGAACGCACGCACGCTGAGGGCCGTGTTGCTCTCAGACACCCGCTTCATCTCGCTGGTCAACGAGCGCTTTATCCCCTGCTGGGAGTCGGTTCGCCCCGTCCCGAAGATCACCATCGATCTCGGTGACGGGCGGGTGATTCGGCGCACACTCACAGGCAACACCATCCTCTCCGTTCTCACAGCGGACGGGCGCATGGTCGACGCCTTGCCCGGGATCTACACGCCCGAGGACTTCCTGTCCGAGATCCGGCCCGTGCTCGATTTCCTCGCCAACCCCGCGGCCTGTGGCGGAGCAACTCCATCAAAGGCTGCTACGGCCGCCTGGCACAGGCAATTGGCGGTTGATCTCGTGCGCAGTGAGGTCCGGCGGACCACCTTGAGCAAGGCAGTTGTAGAGAGTCCCCTGCTCTCCGCACTCGGGGTTCGCCGGGAAGCCGCGACGCTGCAAGGAAGCAAGGGTGCCGCGCTTCAGGTCGACGCCGACCCGCGGGCTGCTCTGGAGGCCATCTGCCGGCAGATCGAGGATATCAGTCATCTTCCCGCCACGGCGGATCGCCTACGATCGACCTACGTGGAGCAGCCCGAGGCGAAGCGGCCGACGCCGGGGAAGCTGGCCGAACTCGCGATACGCCAGGATTCGCAGACCAACGTTCGGCTGGTCCGCCCCGCAATCCACCTCTACTTCACGGCGGAGGGCAGTCTTCCCCTCGCCCGGCCTGCCCGTGATGCCATCTATCGCCGCGTGCTCCACCTCCCCGTGGATGATCCCAATCTGGGACTGGCCGATGTTCTGCTGCCGGGAACACCCGAGTAGCAGAACCGCGTACCTCTCAGAGTTCGACCTCCGGCTGCCCGTTTCGCGAGACCCACCGGCCGCAGGGGCCGCCTTCCTCGCTCACATCCAGTGCCGCGGTGGAACCATCGAAGCGCAGTACCGGGTGGTAGTACCGAGCCACCTGTCTGGCGGCTCCGGAGATGTAGTGCCCGATCAAGGCGCGACGGAACCGCGTGGTCGACTCGTTCGGAAAGCTGCCGTGGATCAGGGAGCCGTTGAAGAAGAGCACATCGCCGGGCTGCATCGGGATCGGGACCGCGTGCATCCCCTCCGCAAGGGGAACCTCCACCTCCGTGAAACTGCGGCCGGTATCGGCGCCCCGAGTGCAGAGGATCGGAAGGTGGTGGGTGCCGGGGACAACGCAGAGGCAGCCATTCTCCTCGTCGCATGGATCCAGCGCCATCCAGGCGGCCAGGCAAGTGCCGGGGGACACTTTCAGATAGTACTGGTCCTGGTGGAGCGCCTGACCTCTGGCCCCCGGAGGCTTGAAGTAGAGCATCGTCTGGACGGCGAGCGGTTCCACGCCGGCGAGGCGGGTCATGCGGCGAGCGAGCCGCGGATCCAACATCCAGCGTAGGCTGATCTCGTCCCACCTGTGCATATGAATCATCCGGGGGAAGCGCCGCAGCGGATCGTTGGACTCCGCGTCCACCCCGGCAGAGTCCCCTGGATAGGCTCCGGCGGTCCGCAGGGCCATGTAGTGGTCGCGCAGCCTGGCGGTCTCATCCGGGGAGAAGAGCCCGGCCGCAAGCAGATACCCCTGCCGCTCGAAGGACGCTGCGTCGACCTCCGTTTCCGCGGATGCGTGCATACTCGGCAAAGCTGTGCTCATACTGCCCCACCCTTCACTTCCCAGACTGCGCCGCTGGTGTAGCTGTTGCGCTCCGAGCAGAGAAACTCGATCACTTCAGCGATTTCCTCGGCGTCCGCATACCTTCCGATCGGCACCGGGGGGTGCGCCAGGAACTCGGACGAGAAGCGCGGGATGACCATCTGCGTGAGAACGCGCCCGGGTTCAACGCCGTTGACGAAGACGCCCTTCTCTGGATAGGCTCGGCCGAGCGACTGCACCAGGGCATAGACCGCGGCCTTTGACACCGAATACGGCACCTGGTTCGGATTGCCCTTGCGGGCACCGGAGGTGATCGTGACACACCGCCCCCAACCGCCCGCAAGCATCAGGGGCATCACTGCCTGGTGAAAGTTGTAGACGGCCTCCACGTTGACCGCCATCACGTGTCGGAACTGCTCGAGCGTCTGCTCCGGAAAGGGCCGTTCCCAGCCGAGTGTCCCGGCGCAACAGACGAGGATATCCAGCCGACCGTATCGGTCGTGCGTCTCGCGCACCGCTGCCTGGACTGCGGCAGAGTCGGTCACATCGAGCTGTAGGAAGGTCACACCCGGACAAGCTCTGGAAAGCGAGGCTGCCAGCTCGGCTCCGGCCGGGTCCCTATCGACGACGACCGTTCGCCGACCGGCCCGAGCGAGCCGCTCGACGGTGGCCTTGCCGATCCCCGCCGCGCCGCCGGTGACCAGCGCCACCCGCGCTGCCTCAACCGACGCGCTCATCGTAGTCCAGCACGCGGATACCGAGATCCGAGGCGGTGCGGTGGAACAGCTCACCCACGGCAGGGAGGTCCTCAGTCACCGCTCCCTCCACGATGACGGGGTAATCCGGGCTCAGGTCCTCCATGCGGCGGAAGAGGGTGCCGAAGTCCATCAAGCCTTTGCCGGGGCACCCGTCCTGAAGATGCACGCACAGCCGGTTCTCGATCCAGATGTCCTTGGCGTGGCAACTGACGATGCGATCGCCCAGGGTGTCGAACATGGACTCCAGCGCCGGGCCGGTGTTGAACACGGTCTTGAGCGTGATCCAGTTGGCGCTGTCGAAGTCGCACTTCACCCAGGGTGAATCGACCTCGTCAATGACATCGCGCATCACCTCCGCGGACTCCAGGGTGACGAGTTGGTGACCCTCGAGCGAAAGCAGCACGCCGAACTCCTGCGCTACGGGAGCCGCTTCTCTCAGGCTCTTCACCAATTGCCGGCGGGAGTCGAACACCCAGTTGGAAGGGTGGGGTGTCCAGGGGCCCGCCTCGTTCATGGATCCGGGACCGGTGTCGATGGCCCGGGCGCCAAGCGCACCCGCCAGGCGCAAAGCCGCCTGCAAGGTTCCGACGGCCTCGCGTCGGCGTTCCTCGTCGGGATTCACCAGGTTTTGCCAGTAGCCGGTCACCTGGAACAGATGAACCCGCTCCTGGGCGAGGATCTCGCGGACCCTCAGCGCCTGTTCAATCGGCGTGGTGTGAGGGTCGTTGTGGCGAAAGCGGGTGAAGATGCCGGTGAATCCGTGCCCACGCACCCGGCGGCAGATCTCCGGGGTGAGGTCGTTCATGTCCTCGGGCAGGAAACACCCGCTCATACCGAACCGCATCTGATGCTCCCGAGGCCGCTCCAGGGACTCTTCGCGCTGCAGTTCCCGACCCTTGTCGCGGGATTCCTCTGCGGGACCGATGTCTCGATTAGGCCGGGCACCGCGTCAGGCTGCCCCGAGAGGGTGTGAAGCTGGCCGACCCGGGGCTCCGGCCCGCTGCGGAACTGCGAGGTTAGAGCAGGATGGGGGCGATCGGTTCGCCTTCGCAGGCACGGAGCGGCCGGTTGAGCCGGTCAGTGAACTCCACGTTGGGTGCCAGTCCGAGGCAGTGATAGAGCGTGGCGTGGAGTTCCGCGGGCCCAACGGGATCGGCATCCGGGTAGGCGCCGATGCGGTCGCTGCTCCCGTGCACCACGCCGCCGCGAATGCCGCCGCCCGCGAGCATGGCACAGAAGACCGAGCCCCAGTGGTCGCGGCCGCCGCCGGGATTGTGCTTAGGCGTTCGACCGAACTCGCCCACCCAGACGACCAGGGTTTCATCCAGCAGTCCACGCGTTTCCAGATCTTCCAGCAGGGCAGAGGTCCCCTGATCCATCGGCGGCATCAGCGCACTCTTCAGCCGGCCGGCGTTGTCGGAGTGCGTGTCCCACACCGGGTTGCCGATGAGGGTATCCCCGGGCTCGCGCGGCCAGTTGACGGTAACGAGTCGCACACCGGCTTCCACCAGTCGGCGGGCCAGCAGGCAACTCTGGCCGTATTTGTGCGGGCCATAGCGCTCCCGCACCGCCGGCGGCTCCGACTTCACGTCGAAAGCCCGGCGAGTTCTGTCCGAGGTCAACAGGTCCAGCGCCTGGCCGATGAGACTGTCGATTTTCGCGACCATCGCCGACCGCAGGACGTCATCCGTGGCCGAGTTGACCGTGGCCAGGAGGCCGCGTCGTCGCTCGAACCGGGCCGGCCCCACATCCGCCAGCGGCGTCAACCCGGGCACCTGATAGGTCGGAAGGTGCGGGTCGCACTCCAGGAACATCGGTTCGTGCTCCACGCCCAGGATGCCGGCGAATTGCCCTGCCACGATCACCGCTGGATTGTTCTTCACCATTTCCGGCAGCACCACCACGGTCGGCAGATCGCGCCCCCTGCCCGGCAGAAAGCGGTGCATCACGGAGGCCAGCGTCGGCCAGTCGGATGAGGAGGGAGGGATGCTCTCGCCATTGGGGCTGGAGGCATGCGGCCGCCCCGTGAGCACGGCGTAGCCACTGCCGGTGTGCGCGTCGATGCCAGTGGACATCGACCGGATGACGGCGTAGCGATCCGCCAGCTTGGCCAGCCGGGGCATCAACTCTCCGACCTGCAACCCCGGCACAGGCGTCGGGATCGCGCCAAATGCCCCGCGGACTTCCGAGGCAGCCTCGGGTTTCGGGTCGAAGGTCTCGTGCTGCGGCGGCCCACCGACCATGTAGAGGAGGATGACCGACCTCGCCCTGCCGAACGAACGACCCGCCAGGCCCGCCCCGGCCGCCCGCGGCATCGCGAGCAGATCCGCCAGGGAGAGGCCACTCAGCCCGAGGCTGCCGACGCGCAGCACCTCGCGGCGGGAGAGTGGTGAGAAGCGGGGGGTCTTCATTGTGGTAAACCGCAGACGCGAGACGGACGCATCCGCGCACCCGGTGAGACCCCCCTGCGGCCCCGCGAGTTTCCACCACCTGTCTGCGCCCCGTGGGATCTACGTGGAGACGCCGTCGAACCACCGCCGCCGGAACCAGAACGCCACGTTCACCAGCGCGATCATCACCGGGACTTCCACGAGTGGTCCGATCACGGCGGCAAAAGCAGCCCCCGAGTTGATGCCGAACACCGCGACAGCCACGGCGATCGCCAGCTCGAAATTGTTGCTGGCCGCAGTGAACGACAGCGTCGTGCTCTTGCCATAGTCCGCGCCGAGCTTCTTGCTCATGGCGAACGACACCAAGAACATGACGACGAAGTAGACCAGCAGCGGGATGGCGATGCGGACCACATCCAGCGGGATCCGGACGATGAACTCGCCCTTCAGGGAGAACATCACGATGATGGTGAAGAGGAGCGCCACCAGGGTGATGGGGCTGATGCGAGGGATGAACTCGCGCTCGTACCAGTCGCGACCCCGCGCCCGCACCAGCAGCAGCCTGGAGAGCATCCCCGCGAAAAAAGGGATGCCGAGATAGATCAGCACACTCTTCGCGATCTCCACGATCGTGATGCGGGAGAGATCCACCGCGCCAAAGCTCACCCCGAGCAGCGGTGGCAGCACCTTCACGAAGACGTATGCGTAGACAGAGAAAAAGAGGACCTGAAAGATCGAGTTAAAGGCGACCAGTCCGGCAGCATACTCCCGATCGCCATCCGCGAGGTCATTCCAGACAATGACCATCGCGATGCACCGGGCCAACCCGATCATGATGAGGCCGATGGCGTAGTCCGGCTTGTCAGGCAGGAAAACGATCGCCAGCACGAACATCAACACCGGACCAATGATCCAGTTCTGCACCAGGGAGAGTGCGAGCACCCGCACATCGCGGAACACCCGCCCCAGCTCCTCGTAACGCACCTTCGCCAGCGGCGGGTACATCATGAGGATCAGCCCGACCGCAATGGGGATCGAAGTAGTGCCCACCGACAGGCTCGTGATCCCCCGGACCAGCGACGGAACCGCGTAGCCGAGAGCGATCCCCAGGCCCATCGCGAGGAAAATCCAGAGGGTCAGGTAGCGATCGAGAAACGACAGCCTCCCCGCTCCAGCACCGTTGTTCGGGGCAGTCATCCGCGCCCACTCTCCCTGGCCGGACCGCCTGCGGCGGCCATCAATAGTTCAACGCATGTCGATATATCGTATCACCGGCCCGAAGCCCCAGCCGAGACCATGCCGTGGACGGTCAGCCAGCAACGCCTCCGTCAAGAGCCGAGCACGTCAGCGCCGGGATGCAGGCCATGCCGAAGCACCTCCCTCCGGCATTGATCAGCACCGCGGTGACCTGGCAGCATGGCGCACACCAACCACGGCTCCGCACGACTGACCCGCCGAAGCCGCCGCCGCCGGCTCACGGCCGCATGCGCGCCGCTCCCGGGACCTCCACTGGCCCCGGACGGGCACAGCCCCACCGACCCCCGAACCCAGACCATCTGCACCGGCCCCCGGAGCGCTCCTCGCAATTGCAGCCGGCCGGCAGCCGTGGTATAAACCACAGGCCACTGCGGGAGTAGTTCAGTGGTAGAACGTCAGCTTCCCAAGCTGGATGTCGTGGGTTCGAGCCCCATCTCCCGCTTCCACCCCCCTACATTCGGGGGCAGAACCTGTTTTCCGCCCCTCAACCTCAAGGCTTCGAGTCCGAAACCGACCCTCGTTCTCGCGGGATGATATTCCGTAAGAAAGAGGACGTTCATGCTTCTCCGGGAAGCCATCGAAGACTACCTGCTCTACCTCCAGCACGAGCGTAGCGCATCCGCTGAGACCATCCGCTCCTACCGTCCTTCGCTGCGGAGGTTCCGCGAGTGGGTCGAGGCCAACGGGCATCCGACGCCGACGATTGGCGACATCTCCACGCCGCTGGCCCGGCGCTACCTCTACTCACTGAGCGAGCAAGGGCTTCGGCCCCGTAGCCGCCTGCGGCTCTGGATCCCGGTCCGGTCGCTCTTCCGGATGCTCGTGGAGCATGACGCACTTCCCGAGAGCCCGGTC
>CAZSRZ010000087.1:0-22064 GCA_964609085.1 uncultured bacterium
AACAACGTCGAACTAGCCCGAGTTCCAGGCCCTGCAGGATTCAACGCAAAGGCGCGAAGACGCAAAGAAGACAGTCGGCCCGACCTGGGGGAACGAGAGCAGGCCACCGGTGGCAGAGGCCCTCGAGTATTCAACGCAAAGGCCTGAAGAGGCGAGGAAGACAGCCCAGAGTTCCTTTGCGCCTCGGCGTCATTGCGTTAAATCAGTCAGGCCGACTTGAGGTAAGAGCAGCGCGTTGCCCAGGTGCTGTAGCATTCAACGCGAGGGCGGGCGCCTTGCCTGTCAGCCCTTCGCGGGGGTGTCCGGCGGCTTCACCCGGAGGCTCTCCGCGAACTTCCTCAGCTCCGGCACATCCGGGTTCTGACGGGCAAGTTCGGCAAACCGTCGCTCGGCCTCGTCCCGCACCCCCGCCTTCGCGTAGGCGACGGCCTGCGCCAGCAGGGAACCCCCGGCGACCTTGAGCGCATCGGCCAGCCGGTCCGCTTCGGTCGTCGTCATCACGCGGAATCTGGCCGCGGGGTCCTCCTGCGTCGGGGAGATGGCAACGATCTCGTCGGTGCCATCCTGCCTGGCAGTCACCGTGAAGGAGTAGGAATGTCCACGATTTAGGGGAACCGGTATCGAGTACTGTGTGTCCCTTGCTTGTGAACTCCCAAGATCCACATCTTGATCATCGGTAAGATCCCGAAGGCGGACTTCGTAGTGACTCGCTCCATCCACAGGACTCCAGGTGATGACGGGGTTGACCGTGTTGACCATCGTCTGCACCGGGGCAGTGATGGCGAAGCGCTTCCCCCGGCTCCGCGGCCCACCGCCGGCGGCGACCAGTCCTCGCAACTCGGCGGGAAGTTCCAGTTGCCCACTCGCCATCACCGTCCCGACCGGGTCGTCGGCGGGGGCTGGACGCAGCACAGTCCCGTCGGGCGACAGGATGGTCTTTGTGGTGCCGTCGGAGAGCACGCGGAAGGCCGGTCCCCGGTTCTTGAGCCGCTCCTCCAGCGCCGCCGACCGCCTCCGCTCCTGCTCCACGAGTTCCGCAACCCGATCACGGTCGTCGGTGGCGCGGGCGAGTTGGGCTTCGCGCTCGGCGATCAGCCCGTCCTTGCTGGCCAACCCCCGACGAAGCGGTTGGACCTGCAGCACGAAGACGACGGCAACCGCCGCGATCGCGGTTACCACCTGTGCCGGGATGAACACCGCCGGGCGGAGCATCCCGGCGAACAGACCGCTCAGCCAGGCTGGCCGCTTCTCATCGGCCCGGTCCGGGGCGGGCGCGTCCGGGGCGGCTGCCAGGAAGCGTGCTCGGTCCGCGGCCAGTTCCCGCGTCTCATTCCGGCAGGCGCGACAGCCGTCGATGTGAGCCTGCACCTCACGCCGCTCGGGGCCCGCCAGCGTGTCGTTGACGTAGCCGGCCAACTCCTCGTAGCTCAGATGGCGCGGCTCCGCCGGAGGCGAGGCCACGGCGGCGTGCACGGCCAGGACGTCGGTCGTCCGGGCTACTTGCTGCCGGCAGCTCTCGCAAGCGCCCAAGTGGTCGTCGAATTGCAGTAGCTCGACGGGAGAGAGGCTCTTCCGTCGGTAACGCTGGATCATCTCCGCAGAGAGATGATCGCTTTCCATACTCATCGTGCGTACTCCCACGCGGCGGGGTTCATGGGTAATGGACGCAGAATGGGGGGGCGGATTACACCCCGGCTGCCGGACCCGTGCGGCCCAGCATCTGCCTGCCAGACCGTCTCACACATCGGGGCACAGCTCCTGGAGTTTCTTCCTTGCCCGCAGGCGGAACACAGGAATGCTGGCCGGAGCGCAGCCGAGGATTCGAGCGATCTCCGAGTCCGGCAGCGGCAGGTTGTTCCAGACTTCCGCCAGCGCTTCCGGGGCCATGTCCAGCACTCCCGCGATCTGTCGGAGGGTCGCGATCCCCAGCAGCGGGAGCAGGTGCACGACCCCACGACCCTGGTGGTCGGTCAGGTTCAGCAGCAGCACGGCGCAGCGTTGGGGCGGCAGTGCCTTGATCCCCTCCCAGACACGATGCAGGACCTGGCGCATCACCGCCTGCTCTTCCGGCGAGGGCTCGTCCGCGGACGGATCAATGCCGGTGTGCTCCTCGTCCTCCGCGCCAGGCGTCGGCGAGAGAGTCAGTTCACTGTGGTCCTCCACGCGACGCAACCGGGAGATGGAGCCGACCAGATCGTCAAGCTCGGAGGGAGACCCCAGCCACCGGAACAGCGCTGCGATCAACTCTTCCATCGGCATGTCGGCGGGATCGCCATGCGCGGCGATCTCGGTGCGCAGTCCATCGGGGTTCTCCCGGAACTGTTGGTACTTCCGGGTGGCTGCGGCGCGCTGCCCCGACCATTCCAGGAATCCCGCCAGGCGTTCTCGGTCGAGCAGCCAGATCGAGAACCGCATCCGGCCGGTGCGTGGATCCGGAGCATGCTCCAGCACATAGATCACCCGTCGCCGCAGCCGCGTTCGGTTGGGGTACTTTCGTCGAAGCTGCTCGTTGAGCAGGTTCCGCGTGATCGTCTCCGCGAATGCCTGCACATCGCGGAGGCCCGAGCCCCCCTCCGTGGCGCCCTCTGCTCCCCCCTCTCCTGCGTCGATGCGGGCACCACTCCGCAGGGACGCAAGCTGTTCCAGGACCTTGAGTATCGCGGCGCGGCACACGTCTTCGGCCTGTTCCCGATTTCGGCTGATATAGCCGCGCGGCACACTGCCGTCGAACAGCAGCGCCTTTCGACGGATGATCGCCCGGATGGAAGGCTCGATGTCCGCCACCAGCGCCTCCAGGGCCCGGTCCTCATCGGCGACGGTGCGGGCCGCGAGGAATTCGCGAAGGCGGGGGTCTAACGCGCTGGATGTAGTCGCGGACATGCGGGTTTCGGAGGGGTGAACCACGGGATTGCCCGGGGAGGGCGCCGGAGATGTCCATGCAGGGAGTTTGGCGCATCGCCCGCGAGACCCTCCCACCGCGAACAAATAAACGCCGGGGTGTCAGGCGAGCGGCACACCGGCATCCGGGTGAGAGTGGGAGTCGCTGGAGGAAACGGTAGTGACGACGACGTAGGGATGTCAAAGTTGCTGCCGCCATCGTCATCGTGGAAACCGCGGGCATACCTCCCGCGTAATCCGTGGATCAGGAGTGAGAATGATCTCGAAATGGAGAATCGCCGTCCTGGCACCGCTGGCCGCCGCCCTCTTCGTCGGCGCATCCAGACCCTCCCCCGCGCAGCGGCCGGTGGGGAAGCGCGCCTTGCTGGTTGGCCTCAATGACTATTCCTCCCCCTACGGGAAGGTGCGGAAGGACCTGACCGTCTGGCCGAACTTGAACGGCAGTCGGGACGCGGAGCACCTGCGAACAGTGCTGCGGGACCGCTGGGGATTCGCCGATACCGACATCCTGGTGTTAAAGGACCTGGCCGCGTTCCGTGCCGGAAAGCGTGTGCCGGGCAACGCCACCCGGGCGGGGATCCTGAAAGCGTTCCGCGAGCATCTGCTCGGACCGGCCACCGTACCGGGCGACGTGCTGTTTTTCGCGTTCTCCGGTCACGGAGAACAGGTGCCGGACCGCAGCGGGGATGAGGTGCTTGACCGCAAGGACGAGGCGCTGGTGCCGTACGACTATGTCGCCGGGGGCGCAGCGAACGCCCGTGCGGACGTCCTGGATGACGATGTCCGCCAGCTCATCAACGAGGCCACGGCGCGCATCGGGCAGGAAGGCAATCTGACACTGGTCTTCGATTGTTGCCACTCCGGCACCCTGCCTCGCGGCGGCACTCCCCGCATGCGCGGTCGTCCGTTCGACCCGCGCTACGACGGCGAGCGCGAGGAAGCAAAGCCACGCTCCCGAGCGGCTCAAGGCGGCATCAGGTTCCCGGGGGTGGATCCCGCAGGCAGCGGTTACCAGGACAGCGGGGATCGGGCGACAGGCAATTACGTCTCCATCGGGGCGGCCCAGAGCCACCAGCTTGCGTGGGAGATGGACCTGCCGGAGCAGGGGGGGCGGCTTTCGTGGTATCTGTGCCGGGCGCTGGAGACCTTACGGCCGGGAGCAACCTACCGCGACCTGTTCGATGCCGTCAGCCCCCGCGTGATCTCCGGTGCCCCGGCACCCCAGATGCCGGCTCTGGAAGGCAACTTCAATCAGGAACTCTTCTCCGGCAGGGTCAAGCCGCAGCCATTGCTGCCCACCGTCACGACACGGGGGAACCGTGCCGCGGGAATCCTCGAGATCTCCGCCGGGCGGCTTCACGGCATTACGAAGGGGAGCTCCTTCAGCCTCTACCCGCCTGGCGCAGATACCACAGACGTCAAGAACCGCAGGGCGGTCGCCCGCGTGACCGAGGTCGGCTTCAGCACCTGCAAGGCCAGCCTGGACCCGGCTCAGGTGCGCGCGATCGGTGCCGACCGTCTGCCCGGCTTCCGGGCGGTGCTCAGCGCCGCCAACTACGACAATCAGCGGCTGCGAGTCTTAATGGAGGGCACGGCCGACCTCCGTCAGAAGCTGGCGGAACCCGGTGTTGCGGCTGCCCAAGATTCCGTGGAGTTGATCGCCTACACACCTGCCCCCGGTCGGGCGCGCGGGGCAGCCGAGGGCGCGCCGCAGCACGATCTCTACCTGGTGCGGGAGACCAGTGGCGGAAGCCGGTCCCTCTCCCTGCGTCGACCCGACGGGCAGGTTGTGACCGAGCAACCGGACTCGGAGGCCGGCATCGCCACTCTCCGGCAGCGTCTGCGCCGCATCGCCAGGAGACGTCTCCTGTTCGATCTGGAGGGCGGTGCCGCCACGGCGACACCGACCATCCAGGCACAACTTCGCCTCCGGCCGGTCGGCGGCGCTGGGACAATGGAGCAGGGTCGGCTGGTGCTCCGCACGGGCGATCTCTTCAAGTTCGAGATCGAGAACAAGAGCAACATCCCCGTTTACGTCTACGTGGTCAACGTTCAGCCGGACGGCTCCCTCTACCCGATCTTCCCCAACCGTGATGTTCCGGATGACAACCGGCTGCCCGCTCGTCAGACAGTGACCATTTCCGCCGACTACGTCATCCAGGAGCCGCTCGGTGCGGACCTGTACCGACTCATCGCCACGGCGGATCCGATCGATATCGCCGCCCTGATCTTCGACGACGAGCCACCGACCGGGACCACGCGAGGCGCGCGCACGAGGTCGGCGAAGAGTGCGGTGCAGCAGGCAAGCCCCCGCGTCAGCCCGCTCGCCCGCCTCCTGCTGAGCACTCAAACCAGAACCAGGGCCACGGGCACCGTGCCGCCGGACTACTGGGGGACCGACACCGTGCTGATCACCAGCCGCGCTCGCTGAACGATGGAAGGCGTGCAGGCCTGGCCGGGAGCTGCGTGCTCGCCGGGTGAGCCGACGCCGGCACGCGTGGCCTGCCCCCCGAAGTCGGCGAGCGCAACCGTTGCGGGTGGGGGGTGGGTGGACCGAGGTGTCGTCCGCTGCCGGCGGGGCACCAGCGCTTCTGGGAGGGCGCCGATGTCCCGGTTGGGGCTGCTACGGTTTGGCAGGAGCGGCCGGAGCGGCGGTGGGCTGCGACTGCAGCATCTCTCGCCACCCGGCGTGGTAGCGGACCAGGTCCTCAATCGTGGGAATCACCACCGGTTCGAGGATGATGACGCTGCTCTGGAAGACGCCCTTCTGTCGCTTGCTTTCCTTAAACCCGGGTAGCGGGACGTCCTTGGTCAGCTTGCCGACGATCGGGATCTTGCGGAGAATCGGAATGCCGCCGGTGGTCTCGTAATAGCTGATGTTGCTCGCCAGAGTGGAAAGCACCATCGGCTCGTAGGAGATCGCCGTGACTGTCGCGTTGTTGATGGTGTGGTTGGTCACCCGGTCCGCGACTTTGTCAGTGCCCGGAGCCAGAGTCTGGTTGGCGGTCAGGCTGAGGCTGACCGTGCCCGCGTCGAAGCCGACGCTCGGTGTGGCGGAGAGGCTGATCCCGCCCTGGACGGGGACGGCCTGGCCGCCGCCCAGCAGCGACTTCACGATGTCCTCGCCACTGATTCCGTAGGTCTGAGCGAGGCTGTTCACCAGCCCCTGCGCCTGATTGGCCTGCTGCAGCCGTTCGATGATGCTGGTCTTCTGAGGCAGCGAACTCTGCACCTGTGCGGTGACGCTGTTGGTCGTGTCCGGCGAGAACTGCAGCGAGATGCTGTTGGAAACGAAGATGTTCACGCCGGTATCCGATAGCAGCACGTCTCGAGAGACATCAGGGATCTGGTCCAGGCTGATCTCGTTGAGGAGGTCCCGGTTGCTGCCGCGTCCGAGCTGCTTATTGGCCAGCAGGCGCACCTCGTTGACGTAGCGCCGATAGACCTGGGCATCCAGAGCGCGCGCCATCGCCTCGCTCACCCGTCGGAGCCAGAGGTTGAGGCCGGCTTCGAGGCTCTGGAGCCGGCTGTAGTTCACATCCGTACGGGCAGGCTGCACGTCCATGGAAAGACGCTCGTCAACTTTGGTCCGCTCATCGGCGTACTGCTGCAGCATCGTCAACACCTGGCCCGGATCCGGGGCGGAGTTGTCGTTCGTCATCGCCACGGAGTCGAACAGCGCCATCGGCGTCGGGATCAACTCCTCGGCAAGAGTCTTGAGAGCGATCATGTTGTGCGCAGTCGCGTCCACGGGTGCCGGGCGCGCGGGTCCGCGCCGGCCGTCGGCCGGCTTCTCGGGCATCGGTGCCTTCTCACGCTTGCCGATCGCGTCTTCTATGCGCGCCTCTCGCTCCAGCGCTGCCGTGTATCGGCCTTCCAGGGCCTTCAGGCTGCCCTCGCAGTGTTTGCGCAAGAGGCTGGGGTAGAGTCGCTCGGTCAGCTCCAGCGAACGGTTGAGGCGGCGGGCAATCCAGAAGGGCAATGCCGCGCCGCGCCCCTGAAGGGCTTCTCGGAAGGCGGGGACGCCCGCACCGGATTTGCTCTTCTTGAACTCCTCGCCGAAGGTGGCGCACCAGTCCCGTGCTCGGGAGACGGCCTGCTTCCACGCAGTCAGCTCCTCCGCGACAGCAGCCATGGCTGCGGCCGGGTCCTTTCGCGGGTCGTTGATCAGGATGCCCAGCTCCCGCGGGAGCGCCATGAATGCTTCTTCGACCTCGGGAGAGCTATCCTCGGCCCCGCCGATGCCGGGAGCAGCAAGGGCGGCCGGCGAGGAGCGATCCAGCATCAGCAGAATCAGGATTTCGGGCACCGTCAGCGGACGCTCACCCGTGCCGAGGGTCGGGAGTAGTCTGCGGGCCGCCGTCAGCACCGCCCCATCCGCCCCCTTCCGGCTCTGGGCTCGCGCGGTCAGGTAGTCGTCCAGGTCCGCGAAGGTGCGGACGACCTCTTCACGCTGCGAGTCCACCAGGGCGCGAATGGTCTCGGTCATCTGGATCACGTCGGCGTTGGCGGGACCGGTCAGTTGTACCACGCGCAGGTTGAGCTGCAGGTGTGCCCGCGGTCGCTCGAAGAGGTAGGCCATCAGGCGGATCGACTCGAGGTGCGCGTCGACCCATTCCCTGCTGCCGATCACCAGTAGGTAGTTGCCGCTGGAGAGGAACGAAATCTCGATGACGACCGGCTTTTTCGGGTCGGGACCTGGGATCGTGTCACGAAACAGGTTCGTCGCCTTCATCGTCTCGAGTTTTAGCTTGAACTGTTCGGCCGACTGCGCGTCTTTCATGACAACGCGCCGCACGACGGTGCCGGAGGGCAGGGCAGCCGGGAGACCGGGAATGCCGGTGGCACCACCCGCCGGATTTGCCGGGGGCGTCTGCGCCAGTGCCACCTGAGCCACGAAGAACACCCCCAGGAGGAGGGGGATGAGGTTTCGGGCTCCGGGTTGTGCTTGTCGTTGAGCGTGCATGACTGAAGTTGCCTTCCGCTGTCAGGCACTAGAATTGTGGTTCGAAGGGGGGTCCGAGCTTCGGATACTTACGCTGCACGAGTGTTGCATTCCCGTGACTCGATGCGCCCGCGAGAGTCACGGAGCCTTTAGGCCCTCTTGAGATTCGATCGGCTCGCCAGAATGAGACCCCGGCGGGGCGAGCCAGCAGGCGTGAACTCGCCCGCGGTTTGACGTCCCTGGATTCCCTTGCTATAAGCTAGCGGCCTCGTCGGTCCCCTCGAAACACACCACCGTCGGCCCCACCCCCTATCGCCGACGTCCTGGAGGAAGTGCTTTTGGGTTCGTTCAGATTCCTTCGTCGCGTCTCCACGCGGCGGTGTCACTCCGCCCCATTTGTGCTGGCCCTTGCCCTTTGCGTCACGCCATTGGCGGCCGCGCCTGGGGTCCGCATCCAGGTAGACGGCAGAGTCCACCCGGTTTCCGAGACCGCTGCCAGTGTCGGGGAGGCCCTCCGAGCTGCCGATGTGTCCCTCGGCGTCGAGGACGCGGTGACCCCAGCCCCAGACACTCTCCTCTCGCCGAACTGCGTCATCGTTGTCAAGCGCGTGCAGTTCCGGGAGATCGTCTCCGAAGTCCGAGTGCCTTACCGAACCCTCGTCAGGCAGGCAACCCCCAGCAACCGGCCGTTCCATCCGACCGTCACCCGGGAAGGCGTGGTGGGGCTGAAGCAAGTCACGATCAGGATCCGACTGGAAGACGGCGTGGAGCGGGGTCGGGAGACCCTAGCAGATTCGCTGGTTCGGGCTCCCGTGGACCAGATCGTCACCTCTCGCACCCCCGCTCGTCTGCTTAGCCGCGGCGCCTACACGGGCAAACGCACGCTCAATCTGCTTTCCAGCGCCTACGACCCGGGCCCCGGAAGTTGCGGCAAACATGCCGACGGCAAGACGACCAACGGCAAGCGCGCGGGCTACGGCGTCATCGCTGTCGATCCACGCGTGATCCCGCTTGGCGTCAAGCTCTATGTTCCGGGTTACGGCTACGGCGTGGCCGCGGATGTCGGCAGCGCCATCAAGGGCAACCGGATCGACCTGGGATTCAACTCCCGGTCCGGCGCCATGGCCTGGGGCAAGCGCTGGGTGCGCGTGCAAGTGCTTGACTGATCCCGAGCTACATGCCGCGCCTCCGAACCTGAATTCGCCGGCGGACGTGTGGGGAATCCTGCGCCGTCGTGACCTGCGACCTCACGCCCGGTTCGGCCAGAACTTCCTTGTGGACGCCAACATCCTCCGCCGGGTGGTGGAGGCTGGCGAGATCGGTCCCGACGATTCCGTCGTCGAGATCGGCCCGGGGCTGGGAACGCTCACCCTGGCGCTCGCTGAGCGTGCGAGGCGCGTGCTCGCCTATGAGATCGACAGCGGACTGGTGGGGGTGCTGCGGGAGGAGACCCTGCGCGGGATCCCAAACGTCGACCTCCGCGAGGCGGATTTCATGCGGGTGCAGTTGGATCAGGAGTTGCCGGAGGCACTGGGTCCGGGGCGGCACCTCTTGATTGCGAACATGCCCTACTCCATCACCAGCCCCGTCATCGTGCGGGCACTGGAACACCGATCGCTGTTCCGAAGGATCGTCCTGATGATGCAGGAGGAGGTAGCGGATCGTATCACCGCGGATCCGGATACCCGGGCCTATGGTTCCCTCACGCTGTTCGTCCATCTCTACGCCGTCGCCCGGAAGCTCGCGAAGGTGTCCCGCAATGTCTTCACCCCCGTCCCGAAGGTGGACAGCGCCATCGTGCGGTTGGATATCCGGGAGCAGCCAGCGTTTCCGGGCGTGGATGAGGGCCGCTTTCTCGCCGTGGTCCAATCCTGTTTCCAGCAGCGACGGAAGAACCTGGCGAATGCGCTGGTGAGCGCTCGCACGGGTTGGAACCGGGAGCAGGCGCTCTCGGTCCTGGAGGCAACGGGTATCGATCAGCGGCGCCGAGGGGAGACACTGACGCCCGCAGACTTTGCGCGCCTTGCCGGCGCCTGGCCTCCGGAGCTTCCGCTGCCTCGGACTCGCCTGCGCCTGAAGTGAGGTGTCGGAGGTCTTTGGCCCCAGGCGTTGAATCTGGTTGGCTGAGGATCAGGGTCCACTCGCCCGGCGGGTGGGGAGGGGCTACATGCAGTCGCGATGGTCACATCGGTTCTGGATAGCAGCGTTTGCGCTGCTATCCGCATCGTGGTCGCCGGCGGTAACGGGATTCCAGGAGGGTGGAGTGCCGCCGTTGATCCTGGCCGACTTTGAAGAGTCGGCCCTCGGCTCCAAGCCCTACCTCTGGAAGTTAAACGTCGCTCAAGCGCCGAGGTCGGTGATCGCCGTGGAGAAGGTGGAACTGAACGGCGTCGCTTCGAACAAGGCGATCCAGTTCGAGTATCTGTTCCCGGCCGCAGGCACACCCGCGCTGATTGCCGGCCCGGGTGGGCAGGCCCTGCCAGGCAGCGTGTCCAGTCTCGCGGTGATGGTCTACGGCGACGCCGGCAAGAATGCCGTCGCCATCCGCGTGCAGGACCGCGTGGGGGAGAACTTCGAGTGGCAGTCTCCCATCACGTGGAACGGATGGAAGAAGGTCGTCTTCGATCTGGATCCCAGGACAGCCGCTCGCTCGGGGGGCACCCCGGCGAACGGAAGCCTCGACCTGCCCCTCACCTTCAGCGACGTACGGGTGATCCGCACGGCCGCCGGCATCCCCAAGGGGAAGGTCCTGATCGACGACATCGAGGCTGTCTGTCGATTTGGCCGGGTGACGACGCTCTACGACGTTGCCGACGGCGTGAAGCCGGAGGGCTGGCGCACGGTGAAGAACCGCAGCGTCATCGGGACGGTGGCCGACAACCTGGTGCCCCGCAACGGCAAGGATCAGGCCGTGTTGAAGCTGGAGTACCAATATGAGAACAGCGGGGACGCTTCCGTCGAGTTTGGGAAGACGATGGTGGCCGGCAACGGCCACGGCACGCTGATCGCCGAGGTCTTCGGGGACGGTTCGAACAACGTTCTCCGCTTCCGCATGCTGGACGGTCAGGACCACGTCTGGGGAGCCAACCTGCCCACGATTCTGGTGGATTGGTCCGGTTGGAAGACGCTCTACCTCAACACACGCACGCTGAAGGATCCCGACAGCCAGGACGTCAACGCCGTGATGGAGAAATTCCCCGTCAAGTTCTACGCCATCGTCATCGACGATGTGAATGGCAAGGACCAACTGCCGGGAGTCGAGAGCGGGCGGAAGGGCGAGATCTTTCTGGCCCGGCTCCTCTTTGCGGCGGAGAATTAGCCGAACTCCCGCAGGGGACGACGCGACGAAGATGGTGGACCGGCGGCGTGTCCGACGGGAGCGGCCCCCACCCCATGGGGCCGTGTGATCTGTACGGAGGAGACATGGTGCAAAGAGTGACGCGTCGGCTGGGCCGGCTGCGCCTGATGGGCCTTTTCGGCCTCGGCCTGCTAGTTCTTCCCATGGGCTGCACGCCCGCCAACGACGGCGGGGCGGGAAACACCCCACCGCTTTCGAATGCCCCCGACGGCGGAACCGCCGGACAGGGCAAGTTCGTGATCGGCGTCATGCCGAAGCAGACGGGCAATCCCTACTTCAACGCCTGCGAAGCCGGCGCGCGCGACGCGGCGAAGGACCTCGGCGACGTCGAGGTGCTCTATGCAGGTCCCGTGAAGGCAAACAGCGAGGAGCAGAGCACCCAGGTGGACTCCTGGGTCACCCAGAAGATCAACGCGGTGGCCGTCGCCTGCAATGATCCGAGCCAGATCGCGCCCTCGTTGGCGGCGGCTCGCGATGCCGGGCTCACTGCGATCACCTACGATGCCGACGCGGACCCGGCCGCTTCGAAGCGCCAGTTCTTCGTCAACCAGGCCGACGTTCAGGCCATCGCCGAGGCGCTCGTCGATGAGATGGTGGAGCAGGCCGGGGAGGATGCGAAGGTCGCTATCGTCAGCTCATCCTCCACGGCGCCCAACCAATCCGCCTGGACGAAGGCCATGGACGCCTACATCAAGGAGAAGCACCCGAAGCTGACCATCGTCACCACCGAGTACGCCGGGGAGGATCAGGTGCAATCGCAGCAGATGGCCCAGAACATTCTCAAGGCGTATCCCGATGTGAAGGGAATCTGGGGCCTCACCTCCCGGGCGTTCCCGGCTGCAGCCGAGGCGGTGGAGAAGGCCGGCAAGAAGGGGCGCGTCGCCGTGGTCGGGCTCGGTCTTCCCAGCGAGATGAAGAAGTACGTCAAGAGCGGCGTCGTGAAGACGGTGATCCTCTGGGATCCCCGGGAGTTGGGGAACCTCGCGGTCCGGGTGGCGCACGCTGTCTGGAAGGGCGAGCTGAAGCCCGGGGCGACGGAGTTCGTGGCCGGCCCGCTCGGCAAGAAGGAAGTCAAGGGAGATGTGGTCCTGCTCGGAAAGCCGATGCGTTTCGATGCGACCAACATCGATAACTTCAACTTCTGATCTCCCGGGAGGCGTGGTCCAGAACGGGACTGACGATGCCTGACCGTGGCGGCACCGCCCTGGGGCTGAGGTGGGGATGGAGCGTGGCGGCGGCCGTCTGGATTGCCGGATGCGCGCCGCCGCGGCCCTCGGTCGCCCCACCGCCGACAAACTCCCCGCGTGTCGGGGGCGATCAACCCGCCCCCGCTGGCGGACCGGCCGTCCCTACCGTTCCCCAGCGGGCGGTGACGCCTGTCTCAGCCGGGCTGATCCGCCTGGGCATGACCGCACGGGAGGCGCGCTCGCTGCCTAACCTCAACGTGGTGGAAACCGCCATTGCACTGCCGGACTTGCGCGGGAAGTTCCTGCGGTTCTCACAGTTCGGGCTCAACGTGGCCCTTGCAGAGGTCCGCGACGGCAGGATAGCCCGGCTGCGGGTGCTCAGCCCGGATTTCGCGACCCCCGAGGGTGCCCGCGTGGGGATGACTGTCGCTGAGCTGGAGCAGGCGTGCGGCCCCGGGACGCCCGCCGTCACGCCCGGCAGAGTGCGGGTGACGTGCGGTCGGACGCCGGGCTATGCTTTCCTCTTCCCCGGACCCGCACGACTGCACCTCACGGGATCCGTCACCATGAACGAACTGGCGCGGCGCGGCGCGAGAGTGGAGATGATCCTGCTGACCGGCCGGGCTACTCCGTCGCCAGGCGCAGCGCCAGGTTGATGAACGTGCCGACACCGGTGCCCGTGGGGCCGGCGGGGGCGTAAGCGCGCGCCTTGTCGATGAAACTGGCCGCAGCGATATCCAGGTGAACCCAGGGCGTGTCGCCGACGAACTCCCGCAGGAACGCGGCGGCCGTATTGGCCCCGCCCGGGCGTCCGCCACTGTTTTTCAGATCGGCGATGTCGCTCCGAATCTGCTCGCGATACTCGGGGAGCAGCGGCATGTGCCAGTGCCGCTCTCCGGCGTCCGCACCACACTCGCGCACCTGGGCGATCAACTCGTCGTCCGTTCCCCACATCCCCGCCGCCGCGCCGCCCAGGGCTACGCCGCACGCCCCGGTGAGTGTGGCGATGTCCACAATTCGCCGCGCGCCGAGGACGCAGGCATGGTGCAGGGCGTCCGCCAGCAACATGCGGCCTTCGGCGTCCGTCGACAGCGTCTCGACCGTCCGCCCCTTCATCGTCGTGACGACGTCTCCGGGCAACCACGCTCGGCCGTCCGGCATGTTGAAGACCGCGGGAACGATGCCGAGCACGTCCACCGCGGGGGCGAGCGCCGCGATGGCCTGCATCGCGCCGATCACGGCGGCGCCTCCCGCCATGTCGCCCTTCATCCGGCCCATCTCCGCCGCGGGCTTGATGGAGATGCCGCCGGTGTCGAAGCACACGCCCTTGCCGACCAGAGCCAGGTCCGGCTGATCCCTGCGCCGGCCGCGGTGGCGAAGAATGATGTAGCGGGCAGGAATCTCCGAGCCGCGACTTACGGTCAGAATGGAGGTCATCCCGAGCCTTGCCATCCCTTCCTCATCCAGGATTTCGCACTCGAGACCGGCAGTCCCCGCCATCGCCTCGGCCCGGTTGGCGAGATCCACCGGGGAGAGGTAGTTGGCCGGCTCGTTGGCCAGCTCTCGAGCCAGGTTCTTGCCGCGGCCACGCGCGCAGCCTGCCCGGAGCGCCGCCTCAGAGGCGCCGGAAACCAGCAGCTCATGGAGGTGGATGTCCTTGCGGTCCCCCGTGCGGTAGGGGTCCGGAACATAACGTGCCAGCTCGGCTCCCTCCACCAACGCCGTCGCTGCCAGGTCCGCGGTTGGGGGAAGCTCCGAGGCATTCACGGCCGCGCGGCGTAGCCCCCGTTTTCCGAGCGCTCGCGCTGCCGAGGCAGTGGCGAGGCGCAGGACGTTGGGGCTGAACTCCGACCGATTCCCCAGCCCGACAAAAGCGACTCGAGCGGCGGGGAGTCTTCCAAAGGTCGGTACGATGAGCACCTCATTCGCCTCGCCGGACCACTCTCCCCGGCTCCGGGCATCCGTCAGATAGCCGTCCAGGCTCCGCTCCACGGCTGCCGCGGTGGTGGGCAACTCTCCATCACGGAACGCGGGAGCCAGCAGAACGTCCGCGGAGGTGTCGGGGGCGGGCGATGGATTGGCGACGACGGCAAGTGGATCGGGCATAATTGGACTTCCTGAGACGGCGGAACGGCGACCAACTGTTGTCCTCCCCGCCGCTAACCTCCTCTACCGGGCCTGCGCCCGATCGGCTGACCGGATGCCCTACTGGTACGATCCCGCGGCGTTGCTGCTTCACCTGCACCACTCCCGACCGGCACCTACGCGCGTCGAGGATCTGGCGGTCTGCGATCCCGATGACCTGCGATCGTTGCTGGATCGTCTCAAGCCGGACGCGCTGACCGTCACCGTCCGTAACGCCCATGGGTGGCTCCCGATCGGGACACAGTATGGGACGCCTGCGCCCGCAGTCTCGCTGCCGGACGCGGGGGATCCTCTGGCCGATCTGCGCGAGATATGCGCGGAAGCGCAGATCCCGCTGGTCCTGGCACTGAGTGGCCTGACGGACGCGGCGGCGGGGCGGGACCGCTACGAGTGGCTGCGGGTCGACCGGTATCGCAGTCCCTATCCGAACCGGGCGCTCTGCCCCAACGGCGGCTACATCGAAGAGCTGTTGCTGCCGCAGTTGGAAGAGTTGGTCGCGGCCTACCACCCCGACGGCCTCTGGATGGACGCCGACAATGCCACCGTGAGCCCCTGCTATTGCTCCGCGTGCGAGAGCGAGTTCCAGTTGCTGCACGCGCGGTCGGCACCGGTCGACCGCGACGACCCGTTCTGGTCGGACTGGCTGCGCTTCCACCGAACGAGCCTGGAACGAATGATGACGCGGATCGGGCACTTCCTGCACGACCACGCGCACACCGCGGTCTACGCGGCCAATCGGGCCGGAGCTTCTTTGCACCCCGACCCCATGCCGACGGGACCCTCGCGGCTGACCTTCGACCTATCTCCCGCCTACTCGCTGCGCCAGGCCGGGCTGGAGGCGCGCTGCCTCGACGCCCGCGGCATCCCGTTTGATCTGGGCATCGCGCTTCGTTGTTCCGCCCGACCTTATGCCCAGGGCAGGCTTCCCGCGCTGCCGACGTATCCCAAGTCGCGGGATCACCTGTGTCAGGAGGCTGGCGTCGCCCTCGCCAACGGCGGTCGGGTCGCCCTCTGGATGGAGCCCGGCCCAGGGGGTAGTCTCGCTCCCGCGGAGTTGGAGCTTGCGGAACATCTGGGCCAATTCGTCCGGGAGCGGGCCGAGTGGAGCGTGGGCACCACCAGCGCTGCCTATGTCGCCGTGCTGCAGACCGCCGAGACCCACCAGCGTACCGGCAACGGACTCTACGATCCGGGCCCCTGTCTCGATCGGGTTCGCGGAGCCCATCAGCTTCTCCAGGAGCTGCACCATCCGCATGACATCGTCAACGAAGAGGCCCTGCTCGCCCGCCTGGAGGAGTACCAGCTCGTCATCCTCCCGGAACAGCTTGGGCTTTCAGCACGGTGCGAGGATGCCTTGCGCGACTGGGTTCGCGGCGGCGGTCGGATCCTCGCCACCGGGCGCGTGGCCCCACGAATCCTTGAGGATCTCCCCACCTTCGCGCTCGAGGAGTGCCTCGGGGTACGCTGGACCGGCCGCCAGGAACCGGAGGTGTGGGTCCGTCACCGGGACGAGCCGCTCCGCATTGTCGCCCCCTCCTGCCACGTCGCGCGGGTGGATGCAGAGGTGCTGATGCCGATGCTCGACTGCGGGCACCCCAGCCGCGCAGCGGCCACGGTGTTCCCCTTCGCCACGCGTCAGGCCTACGGCGAGGGAGCAGGCATCTATGTGGCTGCCGAGATCTTTACAGCCTACCATCGCCAGCAGTACCCGGGCCTCAGGGACCTCTTCGCCGAACTCCTCGCACACGCGCTGCCCGAGCCGCTGCTGCTGACCGGCGCACCGCCGACCGTCGAAATCACTGCTCGTCACGGACGGGATTTCCTGGCCCTCCACTTCGTGCATCTGGCTCCCGGAAAGAGCCTCGCGCAGAACAGCGCCTTCATCGAGGAAGTTCCCCTCGCCGCGCCCTTCAGCGTCACGCTGTGCACGGGCATCCAACCGGTCTCCGCGCTGCTGCAGCCGGGCAACCGAACCACTGAGTGGACGTGGAACGAGGGCACCCTGACGGCTTTCCTTCCGGAACTTCATCTCCACGACGTCCTCGTGCTAGCGCTGCCTCCCGAGGCGGTCGCGCCCGACCAGGCTCCGCAGATTGGAGACGTCGCTCCCCTCACGGAGGGGGAGCCATCAGTCGACGCCGAGGCTACCGCGGATCCGGCTGCCGCCAGTCCGGCCGATGGAACGAGCGCAGCGGAGCCGAGTGGCTGACCGTGTCCACCCTCGATCGCGCCTTCGAGAACATCGTCTCGCAGCTTCCCGGCTACGAGCCGCGCCCCCAGCAGATCCAGATGGCGAGGCTGGTGGAGAAGGCCCTGGAGTCCGGCCGCCACGCCATTATTGAGGCCGGGACCGGCAGCGGTAAGTCCTTCGGGTATCTGATTCCCGTGCTCGAGGCCGGCAAGCGAGTGGTCATCTCCACAGGGACGATCGCCCTGCAGGAACAGCTCCTGCACAAGGACATCCCCTTCCTTAGCCAGGCCTACGGCCGGGAGATCAAGGCAGCCATCGCCAAGGGCAGATCCAACTACGTTTGCATTCGTCGGATGATGGAGACCCATCAACACCTGCCGGTGACCGACGTCCTGCGCCCGCAGGTGGAGCAATTGCTGCAATTGCTAGACACAGGCGAGTGGAGCGGTGATAGGGCGGACCTGCCGTTCATGATCGAGGGGCGAGGTTGGGCCGACCTCCTCGCTTCCGACGGCGAGGACTGTCTGGGGCCGCGGTGCGCGAACTGGGGCCACACTCCCCACCGCGTTGCGCGCCTGGCTTGCGAAGAAGCCCAGGTGATCATCGCCAACCACGCGCTCTACCTGACGGATCTCGCCACCGAGGCCGGCATCCTGCCGCAACACGACATCGTCGTCTTCGACGAAGCCCAGCATCTGGATCGGGCCGCAATCGGCGCCTTCTCCGTCGAGATCCAGCGCTGGATGGCCACGAAGCTCTTGCAGCGAGTACAGCGGCGGTTTCCGAATTGCCCCGCCGCGCTCCTCCAGGATCTCCAGGATGCCGAGCTCGACTTCATGGACGAGATCTTCAAGCGGGGTAAGGGCCAGTTCCGCATGGAGCCGGAACCCGAGTCCCAGCTTCGTGCCGGCCGCATGGGCGAGGTGCTCAGTCGTCTGGGCGCCTATCTGGCGACCGTGGACACGCAGCAGATGCAGTTGCTCGCCGACGACCCGCAAGTCGCGAAGTCGCAGGCGGAGAGCGTGCGGGATCAGATGCAGTCCGTAGCCAGCGGGATGGCCTCCGCCTGGGGACACTTCGCGCAGATCGCTCCGCCGGTGGAGCGGGCCACGTACATGGTGCTCAATCCCGAGCGCGACCACTACGAACTGCACTCGTCCCCCCTGGACATCGGCCCGATTCTGCACAGTTCGCTCTGGGGCGGACGCCCGGCGGTCCTCACCTCGGCCACGCTCGCCGTTGACGGCAAGTTCGATTTCCTGCGGCAGGAGCTGGGGTTGCCCGCCGACGTGCTGGAAGCGTGCCTCGGCTCACCCTTCAGTTACGGCGAGCAGGCACTGCTCTACGTCCCACGGCACCTACCGGTCCCCGCCGAGGCCGATTTTCTGGCGGAGGCAGCCAACGAGATCGAGAAGATCCTCGCCATGACTCACGGCCGTGCCTTCGTGCTGTGCACCTCGTACCGGTCACTGCGGGAACTGGCGGGGATGCTCGTCGGCCGGGTGCCCTGGCCCTGCAAGACTCAGGAAGAGTTGCCGCGGGCCCGGTTGATCGAGTGGTTCAAGACCACTCCGAATGCGGTGCTGTTCGCGACGGCGACCTTTTGGGAGGGGGTGGATGTGCCCGGAGAGGCGCTTTCCTGCGTCATCATCGACAAGCTTCCGTTTGCGAGCCCCGACGACCCCATCGTGCAGGCGAGAACCGAGCGCATGAAGCTGAAAGATGAGGACTGGTTCGGCGGCTACATGCTCCCCCGCGCCACGCTGACGTTGAAGCAAGGCTTCGGGCGCCTGATCCGGACACGCTCAGATCGCGGGATCGTCGCGATCCTCGATCGCCGCTTGCTGACCCACCGCTACGGCGATTCCATCCTCCGTTCCCTCCCGGATGCCCGGCGCATCACCCGGCTTGCGGAAGACCTGGATGCGGCCTTCGCGTCCGCGCCGCCCGCGCCCCGTCCGCAAAACCGACCGTCTGGCGTCGGCCGACCATCCGGACCTCGCGAAGCCAGGGAGTCGTGGTCCGGCCATGGTGTTGACTATCAGCCTGCCGGTGCCCCGCCGCCGGACCTGGATGCGGTCCTTGGAGAACCTCTTCCCTGATGGATTTCGTTCGCGATCTTTTTCACAACCTTCATGGGAAGGGCCTGGAGCACCTGATCCAGACCGGCGGCTTCGTCGTCCTCTTCAGCATCGTCTTTGCCGAGACCGGCCTCTTCTTCGGCTTTTTTCTCCCCGGTGACTCGCTGCTCTTCACCGCGGGAGCGCTGGTGGGTGCTGGAGTCCTGAAAGCGCCCCCACCGTTCCCAGAGACGGCAGTCGCCTCCTGGCTGATGCTGAATGCCGTGTTGATGACAGCGGCCATCCTCGGAGATCAAACAGGCTACTGGTTCGGTCGGAAGGCCGGGCGCAAGCTCTTCACCCGCCGCGAGAGTCGATTCTTCAAGCGAGAGCACCTGCTCCGGACCCAGGCCTTCTACGAGCGGCACGGCGGCAAGACGCTGATCCTCGCCCGGTGGATGCCGTTCGCCCGCACCTTCGCCCCCATCGTCGCCGGCGTCGCGGAGATGGAGTTTCTGGAGTTCCTGAAGTTCAGCGTGGTCGGCGGTGTGACGTGGATCTTCAGTTGCACCACCGCCGGCTTTCTGCTCGGCAATCTCGAACCGGTGAAGAAGCACTTCGAGAAGGTGATCATCGTCATCATCCTGCTTTCCATCACGCCTGCGATCATCCACTTCTGGCGGGAGGCCCGGCACAGCAGGGCGGCGAAGTCCGACGCCCCAACCCCGGCGGGGGACGACGGGGAGGGAGCGGAGTGACCCTCCGGGTGCTCTTCATCGGCAACAGCTTTACCCAGCGAAATGACCTCCCGGGTCAACTCGCACGGCTGGCTGCCGAGCTGGATCCGCCCGTGGAGATCCGGTCGGAACGGGTGATCGCCAACGGCGCCAGCCTGCGGCAGCACTGGAACCAGGGCGTGGCGCTCGCCCACATCCGCCAGGCAACGTGGGATGCGGTGGTGCTGCAAGAGCAAAGCACCCTGCCGATCAAGAATGCCGCCCGCTTTCACGAAAACGTTCGTCTCTTCGACGCAGCCATACGCGAAGCGGGAGCGCGAACACTCCTCTATCTGACCTGGGCCAGGCGGCACGCGCCCGAGACGCAGACAGCGCTCAACCACGCGACCGAGGCCATAGCCACCGAGCTCGGCGCCGAAATCGTGCCCGTTGGCCCAGCGTGGGAAGCAGCCCTCCGCAGCGCCGACCCCCCGGATCTGTTCGACACCGACGGCAGCCATCCCAGCCCGGCCGGGACACTGCTCGCGGCCCAGGTTTTCCTCACCACCCTGACCGGCGCCTGACAGGTCGGCCACACCAACGGCGGCCCCTACGGCTCGCGAAGGTCAACAGGCTCCAGCGGAGGCAGGTGCACGGTGCGACGGTCAACGGGTGTCAGGTCGACCTCCCTGGTGAGGGCGAACGGGAACCGCGGGCTGCGAATCTCAAGCCAGCCATCGACCATTTGCCAGGTGAGCAGGTGGGCTTCGCAGAGAGTGTCGAGTGCCTCTGCCCCTTTGACATCCCTGAGGGGGCGATCCAGCTTGCGAAAGTTGGTTTGCCAACCGTAGTAGTCCAGCAGGCCGGGATCGGAATGTGCGACCAACGGGATGCCGGTCCGCTGCGACAGGATTGCAAGCGCTTCGGACGGGGTCGTCAGCCGGGCGCTCGGGGCACCGTTCCCGGTCTGTAGGACGGTACGTTCCGGAATGGTCACCCGCCGGGAGAGGCGGGGTTCTGCAGGCTCCTCCGGACGCCTGCCGGAGCGCCGGCTGCGCAGATCGTCCTTCTCGCGAGCCAATCGCCTCTTCAACCACTCGGGCTGGTCCTCCGGCGGGGCGATCGGGGGATTCAGCAAGTTTGGGCACCCGAGTCGAACGCTCCGGCTGATCACGATAAAGGCGCTGACACCCGGGCGTTCCGGCAATCCGTACAGAGCGAACTCAAGCCGGGTCAGGGCCATGTCTTTCCGTTCATCAAAGCTCACTCTCTTCTCATAGCGTCCATCCGGGTGCTCCTTGCCGGAGGAATAGGAGGAGCCGACCAGAGCTTTCCCAAAGACGGCACGCATCGGTTCTGAGAGCTGCTCGTACGGAATGGAGAGGGTGCGCTGCAGCATCAGCCCCGATGGCACCCTCTCACCCGCCAGGGCCGCCAGCCGGTAGAGGAAGGAGTATCCTTCCGCGCTCGCCGCCACCCGAAAGTTGGTACCACGGTCGAAGTCCCGCCTCCCCGGGGGCGTCCCGGCGATCCCCATGGCCTCCCGGTATCTCGTCCTGAAGCTGTTGTTCCTGGCCGTGGTCAGGGCGCGGCGACTCTCCCGGCTCGATGGGTCCTCGCGCAACTCCCGATAGTCACCGGATTTGCCCCGGACTCGCACCCATCGCGCCGTGCCAGGCCGCGTTGCCACGAGGGAAGCCAGTCGGGACATCAACTCACCCAGCGGCGAGCCCTCGGAGCGGACAGCCACCCAGGCATCGGCGAGCCGCGGCTCGGCGCGCAACCGGACGCCCGTCTGGCGGGTGAGGTCGGTCAGCAACTCCCGCAGTCGGATGGACTCGCCGGCGGCTTCCACTTCACGAGCAGCTTCGCGCTGTGTGAGTCCTGCCAGTGCGCCCTCGTCCTCCGCTGCCTGTCCGCCCGCTCCGCAGAGCGACACAACGAGCACGATACCCGCCAACGACCCAAGCCAGCGACTGCCCGCGCGCATGGGTGGCTTTGGCACTGCCAGAGCCCCGGAGTTGAGGCCCGCGTCATATAAGCGTATTGGTCTCCCCGCCATGAGGCCACCTCTTATTCGACTGCGTTGTTCGTGTTCAATCCGTTGTGGTCGCCTGTCGCCCCACGTGTCCGCCGTCAGTCCACTGGGTGTCCGCCGAATGGTTGCTCACACCACTCATCGTCACCGTGTAGCTCGGGTCGGTGGTATACACGGTGCTGTAAGCGGCCCAAGTGGTTCCCATGCCCACAACGCACAGGCTGCCGAGTCCGCCCGCGAGCAGAAGTTGACGGTAGGCGCGGAGCCTGGATCGGATTGACATCAATACATCTCCATTCGGTTCGAGCAGTGTGTAGGTCCAAGTACACCTACCTTCGCCCCCATGCTATCCCACCTGTTATCAAGCGCCCCCCTAATTGAGAATTTGCTGCGACAATTAGAACAAATAGAGACAAGTCGAGCAGCAGGCCCACGCGAGGCCGGGTGGGCTCCGCTTCGCGACGTGGCTCGCCATTGATCCACGCACCAGGAGTTGTCCATGACTGAGCCCGTCCTGACGCCTCGG
>CAZSRZ010000088.1:0-22051 GCA_964609085.1 uncultured bacterium
GACGGGTCCATGGATCGTGGAGGTCAGGTTGGCCAACCTCGCGCTGCGCATCGGTCCTGCCCCTCCTCGGGGGGTGCGCGAGGCCGACCGCCGAGCGTGCCGTCGCCCGGATGGTTTCGCCGCCTGTCAGCGGCATGCTAGGATGGACGTCCCGATCAGATGCGCACTGGCGCGAAGGGTGAGGTGAGCTCGTGATCACGTTGCAGAAGGGCAAGTACTACGTCACGGTCGCGGGCGGCGCCGAGCTGCAGGCGGAGTATGAACAACTGCAGCGCAAGCGGGGTGATGTGGCGGGCAACATCCGCACGGCCAAAGCCTATGGGGATCTGAGCGAGAACTTCGAGTACCACGAAGCGAAGCGAGAACAGGGGTTCCTTGAGGGCCGAATCTCCCAGCTCCGCGTGATCATCCCGGACATGGTGGTGGTCCCACCGGATCAGGTGCGGACCGACGTGGTCGGCTTTGGGGCAGTGGTCACCCTGCGGGAAGAGACCGGCGATGAGTGGGAGGTGCAGATCGTAGGCCCCCTGGAGGCAAACCCCGATCTGGACCGAATCTCGAATGAATCGCCGCTTGGGGCGGCGCTGTGGGGAGCCGCGGTGGGGCAGACCGTCCGCGCAGACGTGCCCGCCGGCGTCGTGGAATTCCAGGTCCTGGCGATCCGCACCTACGAGGTCTGACCCCGAGCCGATCGGCCGCGGAACCGCAAGGGGTAGGCCCGCAATCCTCGTCGGCCCCTTCCGCCACGAACCTGCCCTTTCCCGTTAGGTGGTTGGGCACCTGAGTAGTTGGGCCGGCGGATTGCGCCTCCCCGGGGCCTGTGGTATGATCCCGGCCGAGGAGGACTGCACTCATGGATCTGATTCGGGCCATCGAGCAGGAACAGCTTAAAGACAACGTTCCCGACTTCCGCGCCGGCGACACCGTGCGCGTCTACGTCCGAGTCATCGAGGGCAACAAGGAGCGCGTCCAGCCATTCGAGGGTGTTGTGATCACCAAACGCAATGAGGGCCTACGGTCCTCGTTCACCGTGCGCAAGATTTCCCACGCCATCGGAGTCGAGCGGAGCTTCATGCTCCATTCGCCCCGGATCGACCGCATCGAAGTCCTCCGCCACGGCGCTGTCCGCCGGGCCAAGCTCTACTACCTGCGAGACAAAGTGGGTCGGGCCGCTCGCATCAAGGAAGATCGCAACCGCAAGCCCCAGTAGGCCCGGCCGCGGGGAAACCTGCATCCCTGTTTCTTCGAGGCACGAGCATCAGCTCGTGCCTCTTCTGCTTCCGGCGACCCCGTGAAAATGTGAGAGCACACGACGATGGAGTGGCTTGCCAATCTCAGCGTCAAGTGGATCCTCGTCCTGGTCGGCTCACTCTTTCTCCTACGTACCGGCCTCGCGCACTCCCGCCGTGGTCCCGCTCCCGCGATCGCACGGGAGGTGACGGACGCCGCCCTCACCGCGTTGACGCTGATCTTCCTCCTCGTGCGTCCCTACTGCCTGCAGGCGTTTTTCGTGTCTTCGCCGAGCATGCAGCCCACGCTGCTGGTCACCGATCGGCTTCTGGTCAACAAGCTGATCTACCGGATCCGTCCGCCTCGCCGCGGCGAAATCGTGGTCTTTCGTCCACCGCCGAACACGCCGCTCGCCGATCGAGAATACATCAAGCGCGTTGTCGCCATGCCGGGCGACATGGTGGAGACCGTCCCCGACCGCCTCTGGCTGGATGGCCGCGTCGTGCTCAGCCTCACCCGCGAGGCGGCGTCCCACCTGCGGGCGCAGGACGCGGGCGATCGGTCGATCGGATTCACGCTCCCGGTGGGGGGAGGCAGCGTGGATGTGCGTGACCAATCAGCGCGCATTCGGCCGGAAGGTGGGCCGGAGGTCGAGGTGGAGCTGGTTGACGCGTCCCTCCCGATCCGCATCGTGGGCAGCGACGTTCGCGTTGGCGGCAAGCGGCGGCTCACCGGCGTGTTCGCCAGGCCGGAAGCCTCATCGGACTTTACTCATTTGGGTGGCGACCATGGAGTGCCGGGTCTCATCGTGACGCTGTCGGGCAGCCCTCGACTGATCCTGCTCAGGGGGAGGCGTCTGTCGCTGGAGCGAGGCCACCTGCGGGTCAATGGACGGGCCGTGGACGAACGCTACCTCCAACAGCCGCCCGGCTACGCGATGTCCCCCACCCGGGTCCCTCCAGGCACGCTGTTCGTCATGGGAGACAACCGCAACGATAGTCTCGACAGCCACGTGTGGGGCCCGCTGGAGATGAGATTCCTGGAGGGAAGGGCCGAGTGCATCTTCTGGCCGACACGGCGGGCGAGGATTTTGGGGAGCGCCCGTTGAGACGGCGATTGGGGGACTCCGGTGTGCTGTTCGCGGTGGACGCCCTGCCCCAAACGCCGGACTGGGCCTGCGATCTCGCCTACATCGAGCAGGGACTCGCGCCCCTGGCTGGCGTGGACGAGGCCGGACGCGGCCCCCTGGCGGGCCCCGTCGTCGCGGCGGCGGTGGTCTTGCCCGTCGGCGTGGAACTCCCCGGGTTGAGGGACAGCAAGCTACTCACTGAAGCCGCCCGGGAAGCTATCTATCCTCTCGTGCTGGACGCGGCGGTGGATTGGTCGGTGTGTGCCGTGGAGCCGGATGAGATCGATGGCTGCAACATCCTGGTAGCCACCCACCGGGCTATGGCAAGGGCGCTGGCAGGCCTGCGGAGCCCGCCGAGATTTGCCATCGTCGACGGGTTGCCGGTAAGGGGCCTGCCCTGCCCCCACGCCGCTCTCGTGAAGGGCGATCGTCGGGCCGTGAGCATCGCCGCAGCCTCTGTGCTCGCCAAAGTGACCCGCGACCGGCGCATGCGCCAGTTGGACGAGCAACACCCCGGCTACGGTCTCGCCGAGCACAAGGGCTATCCCACTCGCGCCCACATGGAGGCGCTCCACCGGCTTGGGCCGGCGCCGTGCCACCGTCGGACCTTCGGCCCCGTCGCTCGCATGGTGGCCGACGGGCTAGCCGACGCGCGTAAGCAGCCAGATGAAGAGGGCCGTCTCGGAGAGAGTGACCAGGGCGGCGAGTGATCCAAGCCAGATCGCGACCACGGCAGCGCGACGTCCGGGGAGATCGGGGCTCCGGTCTATCTCGCGCAGGGCCAGCACCGCCACCCAGATGGCGATCGCGCCCGTTGGCACCGCCGCCAGTCCGTAGCACGGAATCACGGACCCCAACAACGCGAGCACAGCCGTGGTGGCGGCAATCGCCGGACGATGAAACGCCCGCTGTTTGAAACCAAGCGAACCCCGATCGAACAGGAGTTCGAAGCACCTGGGACAATAAACTCGCCCCTCGATGGGCGTAGCGCAGAGGCGACAGATGAAGTCGCCGCAGCGGTCGCACACCCCCACCGCGGCATTGCCCGGGTGATGAGCGCAGGGGCTCGAGGGCGCTTGTGGCGCGACAAACCCTGGGGGCGGAGCCGAGGCCGGCTGGAGTGGCGGCAGCGACTGATGCCGGGGGTCCTCAAGCTCGAGATCCGCTGACGGCGACGGCGAGGCTGCCCACGCGGGCGGCGGCGGGATGGCAGCCGGCTCAGCCGTGACGGCGGGTTCCGGCGAGCCTTCTGCGGCGGCGTGCGGGAGAATAAACGGCCCGACCGAATCGGTTTCCGGTCGCCGTGGAGTGTCACCCATGGACACGGATTTGCCCTCGCAGCATGATGCCGGACGCGGCTGGCGACGACGGCCGCCGAACGTGGATCCCTACCATGGCGACGGCTGCCGAGTCAGCATCAGCCACGCAATGCGCCCGAACCCGTAGGCAAAAAACACACACCCATACGCTCCGGCGACGATGTTGGCCAGCCTGGGGCGGCGCTCAATCCACTCGGCGACAGCCTCCCGTCGGGACGTGCGGACGAATCCCAGCGCCGCCACGGCCACGACCAGGAGAAAAAGCCCAACCCCCGGGGGGTGATAGAAAGCGGCGCGGTCGGGGCGCAGTCGCGCACACTGGATGAAGCACCGTGTCAGCCCGCAGCCCGGGCACGGCAGGCGTGTCAGTTGGTGGAAGGTACACGGCGGAACAGCGCCGAGGCCGGGGATCACCACCCCGCGTGTCGGCAGCAGGCAGGCGACGACGATGGCGATCGCGGCCACGGCGGATGCCCAACGGGATCGGGCCAGGTCGGCGAAGATGGTGTTCATCGAGCCGCAACGCCCGAGAGTGACGCCGGAGCAAAGCCCGGGAATTGACGATCCTCCGCCAGGGCGATGGCAGCGACGTTCTGCACGAACTTCTCCTCGCTCAAGAATGAGTCGCGCGGAAGCTCGAGGCGGCGCTCCAGGTAGGTCGAGGCCTGCGCGAACAACCGCTGTCGCGACTCGAAGTCCAACTCGTGGCGCCGGAGGCAGAGCTGCAGGAGCACCTCCCGCTCCTCGAGGCCCAGCGTGGTTCGGATGCGGCGACGCACGGACGCGTCTTCCTGAAGCGAGTTGTACTTGTCACCGGGAGCGACGATCGCTGCCGGGCGGACGGCGGTCCGGACGCGGACCACCATCGTTCCGGCCGCCCAATCGCCGAGGCGTTTTCCGCGCGCACCGGCAAGTGCTACGCCGCCTCCCAGACCGTACATCCCGAAGGCGACGAAGTCCAGGCTGAATAGCAGCGGCATCATGTCGATCGTCCGCACGAGGTTGCGCAGAATCGCCTGGAAGAGATCCGGGTTGAGTCCCCTGTCGTCGATGACGCGGATGCCCGCCAGTTTCTTGCCCGGGGTCTGACCCTGACGCCGCCACTCAAACCCGGCGAAGTAGCCAAAATAGAGCAGGAAGATGACCGCGAGCGCGATGAAGGGGCTGAAACCGAAGCTGGCTCCGCCGGCGAACACCATCCCCAGGACCACGGCGATCACTCCAGCGAGGAGAATCAAGTGGTCGATCAGCACTGCCGACAGCCGACTTGCCAGGCCGGCCACCTCATAGACGAACTCGACGTTCTCCGGGGTTACTACTCGGTGCTGTTCATACATCGCGTTGCAGAGGGTCAGGTCGACTCGGGATGAGACTGAACCGGAAGCCAGACATCAACCAATTCTTGAACCGTCGTCAACCGGCGTGGTCGCGACTGGAAGAGTACCTGACGCGCGTCGAGACGGCCGGCCTCGATTCTCTCACCACGGCGGAAGTGAGGGAATTCGGCGCCCTCTACCGCAAGGCGTCATCCGATCTGTTGACCGCACGGGCCAAGACCGCAAATGCCGACGTCCTTCAGTATTTAAACGCGCTGGTCGCCCGATCCTACGCCCAGGTCTATCGGGCGCGTCGATTCGAGCTGCGCGATTTGAGTGGATTCCTACTGCGCGACTTCCCGAGCCTCTTCCGCCAGTCCATCGGCTACGTCGCGGTATGCATCGGAATCATGCTGGCCTCGGGCATCGCCGGCTGGTGCGTGAACGCGGTTGACCCCGCCGTAGGTAGCGCCATCCTGCCGGCCGGCATGATCAAGCAGTTCCCACAACTACGCGAACACTGGGGCAATGCCACCGGTCACGTGCTCACCCCCCAGACCGCGCTGGCGACCAGCTCTTTCTTGATGACGCACAACATTGGGCTGGGAATCCTGGCGTTCGCCGGCGGACTCTTCTTCGGGCTGGGACCGCTGTACGGGATGATTCAGACGGGCGCGATGGTCGGCGTCATGGGCCAGGAGATGAGTCGGACCGCCCCGACGGCGTTGGTCTTCTGGTCGCTCATCATCCCGCATGGCGTGACGGAGCTCTTGGCAATCTGCGTGATGGGCGCCGCGGGATTCATGCTCACCCACGCCATCATCGCGCCCGGCAACCGCACGCGGAGGGACGCATTGGTGGAGCGGGGCCGGCCGGCTCTGCTGCTTGCGATGGGCGGAGCCGCCATGCTCGTCATCGCCGGCCTGATTGAGGGCATCATCACCCCACCGGCCTTCATCCCCCCCGAGGTCAAGCTGGTGTTCGGCATCCTCACGATCGGCGGATGGGTCGGCTTCTTCTCCTTCGCCGGCCGTGGCTCCGAGGCCGGCGTGCTCTCTGAAGGCGTGGTCTACGAGGAAGAGGCGTGAGTCTCCACGTCGGTCGAGGACGCAGGATCGGCTGAGCGGGAGACGGAACCAAGTAGTGTTCCATCAGGAGCCCGACCGGTCGGGCCCTCACGACCCCATTGCAAGGCGGTGCCCATGCGCGGCCGGAAATCCCCCGGTCAGCTCACCCTCTCCTGTGCCACGCTGGTCCTCGCGGTGCTCGCGTCCCTCCCCGGACACAGTGCTCCGCCGGGGAAGGCGGGGCGCCAGACCTACGCCGTGACGGACCTGGCGGATCTTTCCTCCGGGCCAACTGGCGGCGTGGCCGACGTGAACGACGCAGGCCAGGTGTGCGCGACGCTGCCGACCGGGGGTTCCGACGCACTCGGGAATCCCATCCACCACGCCTTCATCATCGAGCCGGGGACCGGGCGCGTCGACCTGGGCACGCTGGGAGGGTCGAACAGCTTCGCCATGGGGATCAACGACGCCGGCGCCGTGGTCGGCGCTTCGGAAACGGGTGCCACGGCCCTGTCCGGCTCCCCTCAACTCCACGCCTTCCTTTGGACTCCCGCGGAAGGGATGCGAGACATCTCGCACCCGGACGCCGCTTCCGCGACCGCCCACTCCGTCAACGCTTCCACGCAGGTCGTCGGCGACCAGGACGGGGAGGCGTTCTACTGGGATCCAGCCGAGGGTCTGCAACAGCTCGGCAAGCTTCCGGGCGATGAGACGAGCACCGCCACCTCGATCAACGACAGCGGGCTGGTGATTGGAACTTCGCTCGACGTGCCGCCGGCGCCGCCCTCCCTACCCCGGCTGTTCGCCTGGGACGCCGGTGGCGGACTGCGTGTGGTTGGTGGCTTGACTACGCTGAACACCTCTGCTCGCGTCAACCGTTCGGGGGTGATGACGGGGAGTTCGTTTCGCCTGCTGGAAGCGCGATTTGACAAGCGCCGAATCCTGTCGCTGGCCGGCGGGTTCTCGCGGACGGAGGCAGGGGAACTCCGGTCGCTTGGGCCGAGCTTCCGGCCCATCGACATCAGTGATGCCGGGGAGGTGATCGGCACGAACTTTGGTGCTCCCTCCGTCCACCGGGGTGGGCGAACGGCACCCCTCGGGCTGCGCATCCCACCGTACGATGGGTGGCGGCTGGAGAGCGTGGCCGCGATCAACGGCGGTGGCCAGATCGTCGGCGTCGGCACGCTGGATGGCATTCGCCGGGCGTTGCTCCTCACCCCCGATCCCGAGCCGAACTGCGCCGAGGAGTTCACCTCGCGGGTGATCCTGCGCCGCGCCACGCTGCCGCGGCACGTGGGCCGAGGGCGCATCGAACTCCGCGTCTCGGTGCACAACCCGGGGCCAGCCACCGTCCTACTCCCCGACCTCGCCCTCGACAGGCTGGACCCCGCCATCCGCTGGCTGGATATCGACGGCTACACACAGTGCGTGGAACCAACGGGGATGCCTTACCGACGCCTGGGCTTCGGTAACGACCGCGACCTGCTGCCGGGCGAGCGCATCACCGTGACCCTCAGCTTCCGGGCTTCGTCCATCCCGGCTGGGGCGTTTCGGATGCGCGTCTTTGGCGGTCGCGGCGTCCGCTGAGGACGCGCTACAGCGTTCCCCTCGCCTTCAACTCCAGGTACCGGTTCACCACCGTCATCGTGAGCTCGTGGGCAGCGCAGTCGATCACCAGCCCTCCCATCTTGTGGACCGACTCAACCAGCCGTTTCCGCTCGCCAAGCAGGTCTAGCGACACGGCGCGTTCGTACAGCGAGGCCACCGTGGTCGTCGGCCGGCGGGATGCGGCCACGATCTGGTTGTCTTGCAGCGTTACGAGCAGGGGGAGGTGCGTCGGACGCAGCAGACGAAGGTAGGTCACCAACTCGTGGCTGGTCTCTTCGCTGTAGAGATCCGTGAAGAACACGACCAGCGCTCGGCGGTTGAGCCGACCAGAGACCTGCTCCAGGGCGGCGCGATAGTCGACGTGGCAGCGTCGCGCCTGCGCCCCATAGAGCAATTCCAGGCAGCGGTTGAAGTGCGGCGTTCCCTTCCCCAGCGGCAGGTAGGCGTCCACGTCGTCTGACACCACCATTACCCCAACCTTGTCCCCAGATCGCAATGCGACGTGCGCCAGCATCAGCGCGCCGTTCACCGCGTAATCCAGTCGGGCGAGACGGCCGACCCTTCCAGCCATCAACCAGCCGGCATCCAACACGATGAAGATGTTCTGGCTGCGCTCGACCTCATACACTCGGCTGATCGGGCGGTGCCGGCGAGCGGTAGCCTTCCAATCGATCTGCCGATACTCGTCGTCGGCGGTGTAATCGCGCAGTCTCTCGAACTCAGTGCCCCGGCCCACCAGCCGCGCGCGCCGGACACCGAACTCGGAGAGTCGATTGCGCCTGACCGAGTCTTCGTAGCGGCTCACCTCTCGCATGTCCGGATAGACCCGGACCGCCTGGACGGCCGAGATCCGGCCGACGCGGCCCAGCAGCCCGGGCGACTGACGAAACCGGAAGTGGATATCCCCGAACTCCCGCTTCCCCCGCGCTGGGGGGGTGACGTGATAGGTCAATTCAACTTCCGAGCGGGCGGGGATGCGCAGGCTGCCCGGAAGCCCCGCGGCACCCCATCCGTGCGGCGTGTCATCGGTGACATCCAGGGAGAGCGGGTAACGACTGTTGTTCCGGATGAGCAGGGTGACTGGCTCCGTCTCGCCCAGATTCAAGCGTTCCGCGACCTGACGCTGGATCTCCACATCTCCCGGCTGCGCCCCAAAGAGGCGCAAAGCCACCAGCACGGCGCCGCAGCACGCCAGCCACCCAAACGCGGCCAGGATCAGCCACGGGCTGGCCGCGCCAAGGACTGCGAGCGGCAGCCCGGCTAACGTCAGGGCAATGAAGGTGCGCGTGGGATACACGCCGGATCGTTAACCGCCGCCCGCCGGTCCGCCTCCGTCCAGCGGGTCCAACGGCTCGAGTTGAAGCTCCGCCAGCCGTCCCCACCGGACTGACGTCGCCGCCGCGGACACCAGCAGGGCCACGTAGAGCAAACCCACGAGCCGAAACAGCCCCCAGACCCACCAGCGGGGGCTGAAAAGCACGGCATCAAATCCGGCGGTGATGTAAGCGGTGACGAGGGCCATCCCGGCCGCAAGGATGAGCATTCCGAGAAAGAACCGACGGGCCAAGACGGAAGCGGGACCCTGGGCAGGCAGCCGTCCGTACCATTTGACAAGTGATCTGGAGCGGCCGATCTCGTGGAACATGCGCAGGGCCCACCATCCCAGCACAAGGGTGAGAGCGGCCTGCGCCAGAACATGGCCGCCTATCGGCTGCCCCCCCAGGTGATAGGTGGCCTGCATCCACGGCTGGATCGAGGCCAGCCACCCCCTGGCGTTGGTGAACTGGTCCAGTCCGAGGTGGCTGAAAGAGCCGACGACCGCGCTGAGAGCGGCCCGCAGCCATGCCTGCGGTGTGCCGCTCGAGAGCGCCACCAGGGTGTAATCCCGCCACTTATTGGGGTTCTTGGGGTGATCGGCCATCAAGAGCGCTAGCGGTGCTGCGATCACACGCGTGAAGGTCCACCAGAGCACCAGCGACAGCGGCAGGCAAAAGAGGAACTGACCGGGCAGACTGTGGCCGAATTTCACCTCGCTGTAGGCACCGACGAGCACATGCTCCAGGTCCGGCGCCATACTCCCGAAGACGAGCGCCGTCCCACAGAACCACGTCGGAAACCGACGCTTCAGCGGCAGCACAGGCCATTGGTGCGCCAGGATCGTGAGGGGCATGGAGCGCCGCAGCTAGTCCGCGAATGCTTGGAGCTCAGCGCACGAACTGAACGCCTGCCCGGGATTGTCCCCGCCCGCCGGGTAGCCGACAATCCGGACGGCAACGGCTTCCACTGGTTGGTCCAGCCGAAGGGTGAAGGCCTGGCCGCTCCGTATCCCGCGAGAGTCCACCGGTCCGGCGTCGGGGTACTCCGCGAGCACGCCGATCTTTTCCCAGGGACCGCCCCTGCTGCGACGCACCTCCACCCAGGGCTTCCCCCGCGTGGCGTCGAACCAGCCGCCGTCGTGAAAGGTCCGCCCGTGCTGGTAGACGACGCGCCGCAGACGGACGGGCTGCGGCACCTCGGCGGAGTACCAATCCTGGTCGGCGGGGGCGCCGTTCCAGGTCACGACGAAAGAGCCGGGATCGTCGTCCACGATCGACCCGACCACATTCCCCGCTCTGGAACGCGCCTCGGTGGCACCGAGCAGCAGCGATTCGTTCTTCGGCGACTGACCCGGGGTGCGCAACCATACCTGATAGCGCGAGCCGGTTGCTCCGGCGAGCGCGAAGGGTACCAGTCTCCCCGGGCGGGACGTGGGGTCATTTCCGGCGCGGAAATCCACCGGGAGCGAGAGATCCTGTGCCATCACCCCGGCGGGGCGTCCACGACTCACCGCGACCACCGCCGGGTTTGCCTTGAAGCCACTCTTCGCTTCATCGAACGCCATGACCAGTGGGCCCCAGCGATACGCCTCCCGTCCCTGATTGCTGTGCGTGCCCGCAACCACAGTCGCGGCCATCGGCAAACTCACCTCCACCCGGTCGCCATCCTTCCACCGGCGCGCCGGGATACTGAACCAACCTGCGGCGCCGACATGGGCGGCCACCGGGGCGGGTCCGGACACGCGAACTGTCGCAGATCGAACCGACGCCGGGGACCGCAGTCGGAGGCCAAAGGCGGTCGGTTTGGCCATCCCGAGACGGACGGTGAGGCTCCCCGAAGCGGGGTATGTCCCGGCGAGTTCGACCGTCACGGGCACGGAGCCGACCTGGGTGACGAACTTGCCGGCGTCGAAGAGATTGATGATGATCTCCGGTCGTCCGGGGCCTCCCCCTCGCATGAAGGCCACTTGTGGAAGCAACGCCATTCCCCGCGGCCCGCTGGAGACGCAGCAGTTGATCCCCGGACCGTAGGGCTTCGTCCCGCTGAGGGCCGTGTAGTAGCACCACATCTCGCCATCAGGCCGCTGCGCACCGGCGAGATGGTTGTATGCGGACTTCTCGATCTCGTCCCCATACCTGGCCTCGCCCGTCAGCCGAAGCAACTGAGCGTTGAGTTGGATCCAGGTGACCGTGACGCAGGTCTCGCCGACGTTGGCGCCGGGGGAGTTCGGCAGGTCCGGCGGGGCGTGAAAGTGCTCGTGGTGGCTGGCCGAGCCGGTGATGTAGAGCTGGTTCGCGGACACATCCTCCCAGGCGTTCACCGCTGCCTGCAGATACGTGGCCTCGCCTGTGACCCGGTAGAGTTCACACAGCCCCACCAGATTGGAGAGCATCTCGTACGCTTTGCCGTTCGCGGTTTCGTGCACACGCTTCCGGGTGAGCAGGGTCTGCAGCACGGCCGGCCCCTTCGGTTCTCCCCAGGCCTCGACGAGATACCGCGCGAACTCAAGATACTTCTGCTCGCCCGTCAGCCGATACAGCAGGACCACGGGCTCCAGCACACTGGTGGAGGCCATTCCGACGTGGGTGCCGGCGGTGAGGATGCTCTTCTTGCCCGCCCCAAAGGTGGCGATCAAGAGATCGCCCATCTTGCGGCACGCAGTGAGCGCAGCCTCGTTTCGGGTGAACCGGTAATAGGCCAGCAGCCCGATCAGGTTGTACTTGTGCACCCAGACATCCCAGTCCGCATTCGGGAAGAGACCGAACCGCTTGTCGGCGGTGTAGGTGCCCAGGTACCCGTCCGGGCCCTGCGTCTTCAGCAGCTCCGCGACCACGCGGTCGAGCTTTGTGCGAAGGGCTGCGTCACCCGTGTTGACCCACGCTAGCGTGGCCGCGTGGAGCCACTTGCCCACGTGCTCACCGATCCAGGCCTGCTCTCCCGGGCGATTCCGGAACCCCGCCAACAGACGGTCTTCGTCCACCTTGAGAAGGCGGTTCTTTTCGTTGGCAAGGATCCGAGCGCCGAGGAATCCGGTCAGTTGCACGTCCGCCGGACCGGCAAGCTGAAGCCTATCAGGGACCTTGTCGCCCACTCTGTCCAACACGACGGAGGGAGCTGCGGCCGACAGAGATGCCGCCCAGGCAAGTGTCGCCGCGACCGAGAGGAGAACAGAGATGGATTTTTGTGTCATGACGCTCGCCGCACTGGTTCCCGCGGACTGGCACCTCGCCCAGCCGAACCTCCCCACGCTCGTCCCAATGATACGCCGATTCCGGGGAGGCATCCGCCCGTCGGCCGGCCGGCGCCGAGCCCGCGGACGCCGTCACCGCAAGCGTGACCCGACGGGGGCCATTCACGACGCGACCGGCTGAGGCTCGCGGCGGGCGTACCAGGCCGAGCACGAATCTGGTCCGCGAACGGCATTCCCCGAAGTGGCTACGCCTCATCCACGAGGAGCGGGGAAAGCCATCGGGCAGCCGTCTCCAGGGGCATCCCCTTTCGGGTTGCGTAATCCTCGAGCTGGTCACGGCCGATGATGCCCACGGTGAAGTAGCGGCTGCGGGGATGCGCGAAGTAGTAGCCGCACACACTGCTTCCAGGGGACATCGCGCAGCTTTCGGTCAGCCGAATCCGCGTTCGTTCCTCCGCCTCGAGCAGCGCGAAGAGAGTCTCCTTCTCGGTGTGGTCCGGACAGGCCGGGTAGCCCGGCGCCGGACGGATCCCTCGATAGCGCTCCTGGATCAATTCATCAACGCTGAGCTGGTCCGGGGCTTCAATCCCCCATTCCACTCTAGCCCGCCGGTGCAGCCATTCCGCGAAGGCCTCCGCCAACCGATCGGCGAGTGCCTCCGCCATGATGGCGCTGTACTCGTCCTGTTCCGCCCGAAATCGGGCGACGAGTTCGGGAAGCCCGTGCCCGGTCGTCACGGCAAAGGCACCCACGTGATCGGAGAGCGCCATCCCTTCTGGAGCGATGAAATCCGCCAGCGCGAGATGGGTTGGGTCGGCTTGCTGCTTCTCCACCTGCTGCCGGAGGGTGTGAAGTAGCGCGCGCTCGGTCTCGCGGCGCTCATCCGCATAAAGGACGATGTCATCGCCCCTCGACGCGGCGGGGAAAAAGCCGTACACCCCGGCGGGTTGCAGCAGCTTCCCCGCCACGATCCGGTCGAGCAAGGCGCGTGCATCCGCGTAGACTTCCCGTGCCTGCTGCCCCACGACCGGATCATCGAAGATCTGCGGGAAGCGCCCGCGAAGCTCCCAGGCGTGGAAGAACGGAGTCCAGTCGATACACTCCACCAGCGCCCGGAGCGGCACATCGTCGACAGTGCGGACGCCGAGGAAGGGAGGCGTGGGAAGCTGTGTCGCGGCCCAGTCCGTCTTCTCGGCGCGGGACCGGGCATCCGCCAGCGACAGTATCCGCCTCCGCGCGCCGGCCGCCGCGAATCGCTCGCGCGCCGCGAGCTGCTCTTCGCTATTTCGCCGGACAAACTCGGGCCGTCGCTCATCGCTGAGGAGCGCGCTGACTACGCCCACCGCCCGAGACGCATCAAGAACATGGACGACGGGTCGATCATAGTGGGGAGCAATCTTGATCGCGGTGTGGGCTCGGCTCGTGGTGGCGCCGCCGATGAGAAGCGGAAGCTGCATCCCCTCGCGAGCCATCTCTCGAGCCACGTGCGCCATCTCATCCAGGCTCGGAGTGATGAGCCCGCTCAGGCCGATGACGTCCGCGTTCTCATCCCGCGCTGCCTGGATGATCTTCTCGCACGAGACCATCACACCCAGATCGATCACCCGATAGTTGTTGCATCCCAGAACCACCCCGACGATGTTCTTACCGATGTCATGCACATCACCCTTGACCGTTGCCATCACGATCTTGCCCTGCTCGCGGCCCCCGGTGGCGGCCTTCTCCGCCGCCATGAACGGCTCGAGATAGGCGACGGCGCGCTTCATCACCCGCGCACTCTTCACCACCTGCGGCAGGAACATCTTGCCGGCGCCGAAGAGATCGCCCACCACGCTCATCCCCCGCATCAGGGGCCCCTCGATGATCGACAGCGGCGTGGGATAGCTGGCGCGGGCTTCTTCCACATCCAGCTCGACAAAGTCTGCGATGCCCTTCACCAGAGCGTGCTGCAGACGCTCATCGACCCCACCTGACCGCCACGCTTCATCTTTTGCGATGGCGGGGCCGGCTTGTTTCACTGTCGCGGCGTAGGTCAGCAGACGTTCCGTCGAGTCCGACCGCCGGTTCAGCAGCACGTCCTCCACCAGCTCGCGGAGCTCCGGCTCAATCTCCTCATAGACAGCCAGCATGCCTGCGTTGACGATCGCCATGTCGAGCCCGGCACGGATGGCGTGGTAGAGGAAAACGCTGTGCATCGCCTCTCGCACGGTGTTGTTCCCGCGAAAGCCGAAGCTGATGTTGCTGACTCCGCCGCTCACCTTGCACCCGGGGAGGGTTGCCTTGATCCACCGCGTGGCCTCGATGAAGTCGAGGGCGTAATTGTTGTGCTCCTCAATCCCGGTGGCGACGGTGAGGATGTTCGGATCGAAGATGATGTCCTCGGGTGGGAAGCCGATCTCGTCGGTCAATAGCCGATAGGCGCGGGAGCAGATCTCGATCCGGCGTTCGAGGCTGTCGGCCTGACCAAGCTCATCGAAGGCCATCACCACCGCGCCTGCGCCGTAACGCCGCACGAGCCGCGCCTGGGTGAGAAACGCCTCCTCCCCCTCCTTCAGGCTGATCGAGTTGACGATGCATTTGCCCTGGACGGTTTGCAGCCCCGCTTCCAGCACCGACCAGCGCGAGCTGTCGATCATGATCGGCACGCGCGCAATCTCGGGCTCGGACATCGCCAGGTTGAGGAACCGGCGCATCATCGCTTCGGAGTCAAGCAACCCTTCATCGAAGTTGACATCGAGGACGTTGGCCCCGCTGGTCACCTGTTGTTGCGCAACGCTGAGGGCCTCTTCGAGATTGCCCTCACGCACCAACCGGGCGAATCGCGGCGATCCGGTCACGTTGGTCCGCTCCCCCACCATCAGGAAGTTGCTGTCGGGCCGAACGACGAGGGGTTCCAGCCCGCTGAAGCGGCTGAGTGCGCGGCGCGGAGGCGGGACTCGTGGCGCCACTCCACGCACTGCCTCGGCGATGAGTCGGATGAACTCGGGGGTAGTGCCGCAACACCCGCCGACGAGATTGAGCCAGCCCAGCCGCGCCCACTCGCCCAGGTACGCCTGCATCTCTTCCGGGGAGAGATCAAACCCCGTGGGAGCCAGCGGGTTCGGCATCCCGGCGTTGGGGTAGCACGCCACGGGGACGTGCGCCAGCGCGGCCAGCTCTTCGATGTACGGCCGCATCTCCCGCGGACCGAGCGCACAGTTGATCCCCACGGCGGTGAGCGGCGCATGTTCGATGGAAATCCAACACGCCTCCAGCGTCTGCCCGGAAAGCGTCCGTCCGCTGGCGTCCGTCATGGTCACCGACGCGATGACCGGGATCTCTCGACCCAGGTCTGCGAAGCAGCGCTGGATGGCGACCAGCGCCGCCTTCAGGTTGAGGGTGTCGAAGGTGGTCTCCGGCAGCAGCAGGTCGACGCCGCCCTCCATGAGGGCCCGGGCCTGCTCGTAGTAGGCGCCCTCAACCTGCTCCCATGTGGCCGAACGGTACCCGGGATCGTTCACGTCGGGCGACAGGGAGAGCGCCCGATTCATGGGGCCGAGCGAGCCCGCCACGAAGCGCGGGCGGGAAGGATCGCGGTTCATCGCCCGGTCGACGGCCCTTCGGGCGATTCCCGCAGCGGCGAGGTTGATCTCGCGCACGTAGGGTTCAAGCTGGAAATCCGCCTGGGAGACCGCCTGCCCGTTGAAGGTGTTCGTCTCAACGATGTCGGCGCCCGCGTCGAGGTAGGCGGTGTGGACCGACTCCACGAGGTCCGGCCGGACGAGGTTCAGCGCCTCGTAGTTGTTCTTCAGGTCAACCGGATGCTCGCGGAATCGGTCTCCGCGGTAGTCGGCCTCCGCCAGACCGTGCCGCTGGATCATCGTGCCGGTGGCCCCGTCGAGAACGACGATCCGTTCCTTCAGCAGCTCGAGCAACGACGAAGTGGGCATGCGCTGGACCTTTCATCCGTATATCCGGATGAAAGGTTACAAGCATCGGCAAGCGTGCGTCAAGTGCGGCAGGAGCATGAAGAAACGCCGCCCTAGGGCGGCGTTTCTCACCGATGGCGTCCCGACGGACCCGCGGGCGCGGGGTGTTGGGTTACCGCCCCCCGGCGACCGAGGGGGTGCCAGTCGGAGCCGGTGTGCCTTGATCCGTCTGGCCCCCCACGCCGGATGCTGGGTTCGTTGGGGGAGCTGTTTCGCTCATCCCTTCCTTTTCCAGCGTCTTCTGGTTCTCCGGCGCCACCCCGGAGGTGGCGGTGGGGCTACCGGAATCGGCATCGCCTGTATTGCAGCCGACCACGAGCAGTCCGATGAGCAACGCGGCCAACAGGGCTACTGCGGACCGGCCGACGAGTTGCGTCTTCGATCGCATGTCGATCACCAGTCCCGCACCCAGCCCGCGTTACCTGCGGGGGTGTTTTCCGGCCCCAGTTCCCCACGCCAGTTGCCGTTTTCCATGATGCAACTGCGGGCGACCAAGCGCATGGTCGGGACCATCTTCACGTGGCCGTCGCAGTAGGCGACGTTGGTCGAGCGGCCGGTCATGTAGCGCAGGATGTTGGTGTTGGTGGTCCCAGGGACGGCGGGAGCGGCGATCCCGTTCCCCATGGAGTGCGGACCCCAAACGCCATTGTTGAAGGCGTTGCGCCCGTTGGTGACAAAGGCCGCCGGGGGCCGGCAGAGCTGGGCCCCATCGAGGATCAGGATGACCTCGGCGGGCCGACCGATCGACGAGAGCTGTGCCGCGTAGACGTACTGGCCCTGGTTGAACGGCGCGTAGCCCGAGCCCAGTGGTGCCCCTGTGGTGCTCGTGGGGTTGGTGCCGCCAATCCCGTAGTAGTTGTAGGCGTACGTGTTGCTGAAGCTGCTGAGCGCCGCCTTGGCACTCGGGCAAGCCCAGACCCCGCCTAGGTCCCCGGTCACCGGATCGACACCGTTCTTGATGTACGGGCCGACGAGGTTGGGGTAGAGATCCGACAGGTTGAACGTCGGCGCATTGCGCCACGGGGCCATCTGTTCGTCGTAGTCCTGTGCGTACATGAGGAACCCGGTTGCGATCTGCTTGAGGTTGCTCTTGCAGCTTGCAGACCGGGCCTGCTCGCGAGCACGCGCGAAGACAGGGAAGAGAATGGCCGCCAGGATCGCAATGATGGCGATGACCACCAGCAACTCGATGAGGGTGAAGGCCCTCCGTTGACGGGCGCGCATTTGATGACTGCTCCACCGCCCCAGGGCGGCAGGGATGATGTGAGGGCGCCTGACCGAAGCCTGATACGCTTCTCACCAGAGATAACGACGAGCCGGGTGTGGGCAACGATCGAACAGCACCTCACCCCAACCCGATCTCAATATTATGCGCACATGTCGGCGCGGAGTTCCACCGTCAGCCCCGGGGGCGCGGCGAGCGACCGCCGTCCGAAGCGGAGAGTGCAAGATGAAGCTTCCCCACCGTTGGAATCTGGCCGCCGTCGGCTGCACGATTGCGCTAGCGAGCCTGCTCTCGTCCCGCATTCCCGCCGGAGCGCAAACTGAAGCGCCGGTGCCTGCGGAGGTTGTCGCGAAGATCCGGGACGAGGGGCTCAATCGCTCCCAGGTGATGCGGACGGCCGAGTACCTCACCGACGTCATCGGGCCGCGCCTCACGGGGTCTCCCAACATGAAGCGGTCAAATGAGTGGACCCGCCGCACGCTGGAAGGCTGGGGCCTGGAGAACGCCAGGCTGGAGCCCTGGGGCCCGTTCGGCCGCGGATGGTCGCTCGACCGGTTCTCGCTGCAGGTGGTGGCTCCGCAGACCATCCCAATCCACGCCTACCCGAAGGCGTGGTCGCCGGGAACCGGGGGCGAAATCACCGCGGAGGTGGTTTACTTCGCTCCTGCTTCCGTCGCCGAGTTCGATCAGTACAAGGGAAAGCTGAAGGGAGCTATCGTCCTTGCTGGCCGGCCCCGGGAGATCACCACCCCCTTCGAGGCGGAGGCCAGCCGGCGGTCGGACACGGAGCTACTGGATCTGGCCAACTCGAGCGGCCGGGCCACCCGTAGACCGACGGCGACTCCGATGCGAATGCCTACGCCGGAGGATCGCGCGTTGTTCGAGGTCGCCCGTCAGCGCCTCCCCTTCCTGATCGCGGAGGGCGCCGCGGCCGTGCTGGAGCCCAGCTCGCGCGGGTTCAACGCGATCGGGGTCGCCCAGGCGTCTCTCGGCGGGGGCTTCGGTCGCGTCCAGCCGTGGGACCGCGACGCGCCGCGAACGGTGCCCCAGATCGTCTGCAGCGCCGAGGACTACAATCGAATGGCCAGGATGGCGCGGGCCGGCGAGAGTCTCCGGATCGCCCTGGATCTGCGTGTCAAGTTCCACGACGAAGACCTGATGGCGCACAACACGCTGGCCGACATCCGCGGCACCGACCTGCCCGACGAAGTGGTGATGGTCGGCGCCCACATGGACTCCTGGCACGGCGGGACAGGCGCCACCGACAACGCGGCGGGGGTCGCCGTGTGCATGGAAGCCATGCGGATCCTCAAGGCCCTGAATCTGCAGCCGCGCCGAACGGTCCGCATCGCTCTCTGGAGCGGTGAGGAGCAGGGACTGCTGGGCTCACGCGCCTACGTTGCCAGGCATCTGCGCACCCCGGCTCAAGACGGCCGGCCGGCTCAGAACACGCCAGCGCACGACCGCTTCGCCGCCTATTACAACCTCGACGTCGGCACCGGCAAGATCCGCGGCATGTATCTCAACGGCTGGGACGAACCGCGAGCCATTTTTCGCGAATGGTTCCGACCCTTCGCCGACATGGGCGCGGGCACCATCACCCTCGCCGCGCAAGGCTCGACGGATCACGTGTCCTTCGAAGCCGCCGGCCTCCCCGGCTTTCAGTTCATACAGGATCCGATCGATTACTTCTCCCGGACCCACCACACCAGCCAGGACACATTTGATCGGCTCATCCCCGAGGATCTGAAGCAGTCGTCAGTGATCCTTGCCACCTTCGCCTACCTCACCGCGACGCGGGAAGCGAAGTTCCCGCGCCGAAGAATGTAGTCGTTCGGGGAGGGGTAGGCCGGCCGACTGTAAAACTGGCCGTCGTGAACACGCAGCTACGACCTCCACTCCTCGTCGCCTTCGCCGCCCTCGCGTTGGCCATGCCCGCGCTGGGCGCCCCCCGCGCGGTGACCTCGCCAAGGCAGCAGTTCGGATTCGACATCGGCGACGACTACCAACTCGTCAATTACACGCAGCTTTCCGAATACTGGTCGCGCCTCGATCGCGAGTCGGATCGGGTGCGAGTCGTGGAGATGGGGACGACCGAAGAGGGGCGGAAGATGGTGATGGCGATCCTCACCTCGCCCGCCAACCACAAGCGCCTGGAGGGACTCCGCCGCACCTCCGGGCGGCTGGCGCTGGGAGAGGGCCTGACCGAAAGCGACGCCGCCGCCCTGGCTCGCACAGGCAAGGCCGTCGTCTGGATTGACGGTGGACTTCATGCCAGTGAATCGCTGGGGTCGATGCAGCTCATCGAGACGGTGTACCGACTGGCATCCGGGGACGATGCGGAAACCCGACGCATCCTCGACCAGGTGATCGTGCTGGCCGTGCCGGCGAACCCCGACGGCATCGAACTGGTCGCGAACTGGTACATGCGGCAGACGGATCCCCGGAAACGGACACTCGCCGGGCTGCCGCGGCTGTATCAAAAGTACATCGGCCACGACGACAACCGCGACTTCTACGCCGTCACCCAGGCAGAGACGAAGGCGATGTGTCGGGTGATGTACCGTGAATGGCATCCCCAGATCGTCTACAACCACCACCAGACCGGACCGCCCGGAACGGTGATGTTTGCGCCGCCGTTCCGGGACCCTTTCAACTACCGCGTGGATCCGCTGGTCGTCAGCGGAATCGAGGTCGTTGGTGCGGCCATGCTGCATCGCTTCAATGCCGAGGGCAAGCCAGGGGTCACCCGCCGATCAGGGGCGACCTACTCCGATTGGTGGAACGGCGGACTGCGGACGGCGGCTTACTTCCACAACATCATCGGCCTACTCACCGAGACCATTGGCAACCCGACCCCGACTGCCATCCCCTACGTGCCGAGGAAGCTGCTTCCCTCTCACGACCTTGTTGCGCCGATCGAGCCGCAGCCCTGGCGTTTCCGGCAATCCGTCGACTACAGCCTCACCGCGAACTACGCAGTTCTCGACTACGCGGCGCGTCACCGGGAAGACCTGCTGCTGAATCGCTACCGGATGGCCGCTCGACAGATGGCGCTGGGACGCGGAGAGAGCTGGACGCCGGCACCCCACCGCGCGGGGCCTGCCGACCCACCCACGCGAGCCACCGGACGGGAGGCGTTTCTCGCCCGCGAACGCAACCCGGAGGATCGCAACCCGAACGGTTACGTACTGCCGAGCGACCAACCGGATTTCTCCACGGCCTGCAAACTCGCGCGGGCGCTGTGGGAGACGGGGGTGCGAGTCGATCATCTGGCCGCACCTACGCGGCTGGGGGGACGCACCTATCCCGCGAACTCGCTGGTGATCCGCTGCGACCAGGCTTTCCGACCCCACGTGTTGGACATGTTCGAGCCCCAGGACCACCCGGACGATATCCCCTACCCGGGCGGGCCTCCCACTCCACCCTATGACCTCGCCGGATGGACGCTCGCCATGCAGATGGGGGTTGAGTTCCACCGCGTCTTCGCGCCCATTCCGCAGGAACTGCCGGTGCTGGGGACGCGGCCGATGGCGCCACCGGCGAGCCTGGACGCCCGGAGCGGTGTCGGATCGCTGCTCGACTGTCGCGTCAACGATTGCTTCCGGCTTGCAAACCGCCTCCTCCGTGCGGGCATCGGCGTGCTGCGAACCGACACCGCCGTAGAGTCGGGGGGAACCGTGCTTCCCGCGGGTGCCTTCTATGTCCCGGACTCCGCGCAGGCGCTCGAGATCATCGCTGCGGGAGCCCGGGAGCTGGGCATCCCGGTCCGGCGGGCCGCGACACCGCCAATGGGGAAGGCTGTCCGCCGATTGAGGATCGGCCTGTGGGATCAATACGGCGGCTCAATGCCATCCGGCTGGATTCGCTGGGTTCTGGAGCAGTTCGAGTTCCCATTTGAGGTGATCTACCCCCCGGCGTTCCTCCAGGGGAACCTGCGCCAGCGGTTCGACGTGTTGCTGCTGCCGGACGGAGCCTTTCGCGCCACAGGCCGCGCCGAGACCGCCGGCGATGCGCCGCCGCAGCCGGCGCCTCCGGGAGAGGACGAACTTCCCGTGGAGTACCGGGGTCGGCGCGGCCGGCTGGACGCCGCCGCCGTGCCTGCCCTCCGAGAATTCGCCGCCGCTGGGGGGGCGGTGATCATGATCGGATCGTCCACCACCCTAGCGCGCACCCTCGGCCTGCCCGTGCGGGATCACCTGGTGGATCCCACGACTGACCGCCCTCTGGCCAGAGAGAAGTTCTACGTCCCGGGCTCGCTGCTCGCTCTCTCCGTTTCCCAGGACAGCCCCCTCACTCGAGGCGTGCCGCCCGAAGCCATCGTCATGTTTTCCCAGGATCAGGTGTTCGCGGTGACGCCCAGCGACGACGTGAAGGTCGCAGCCGCCTACCCCAAACTGCCGCTGCGGAGCGGATGGGCATGGGGTCAGGAAGCGCTGTCCGGCGGTGCCGCAATCATCGACGCGCGGTTCCAGGCCGGTCGGCTCGTGCTGTTCGGTTCCGATCCTTTTTTCCGCGGGCAGTCACATCAGGCATTTCGGTTCGGCTTCAACGCCCTGCTCGGTGACACCAACCCCCATTGAGCCCCGACCGTGGGGAAGGTGGTGACGGAGAGGCTGGTCGCGCCCACCCGACCACCCGCCGTGGGTGATCTGACCGCAGGACGGTGCCCGGCTGGCGGA
>CAZSRZ010000089.1:0-21577 GCA_964609085.1 uncultured bacterium
CGGACTCCAGGACGGTACCCGGCTGACGGAGGCGGGGATCCCGGCACTGACGTGCTCGGCTCTGAGCGATGGCGGGCCTGTCACCGGAGGTAACCCCTGATGCCGGCGAGACGCCAGCGTTCCCGGCAGCCCCTACCCCGCGGTTGGCTGGCTGGCGGACTCGGGGATCGCAGCACTCACGTGCTCGGCTCTGAGCGATGGCGGGCCCGTCACCGGAGGTAACCCCTGATGCCGGCGAGACGCCAACGTTTCCGGCAGCCCCTACCCCGCGGTTGGCTGGCTGGCGGAGGGGGGGATCCCGGCATTAACGTGGCTATTCTCTCTCTGCCGGGGGCGGCGGCGGGGCGAGACGGCGCGAATGATCAGGGGGCTGGGGCCGCTGGTGGAGTACGGTGGCTGGGAGCGGATGGCGGCTCGGTCGACGAGATCGAGGATGCGGGGGTCGTCGAGGTCGGCGGGGGTGGTCAGGCGGATGGACCGGACCAGGCTGCCCTCCCCCTTGAGCAGCCGGTGGGGGTCCTCCAGTGCCACGCCTTTCAGGAAGAAGAGGTTGACCCAACGCGGATAGAGCGCAATGGAGAAGCAGGCCTCCGAGGCTCGCTCGGTGGGGCCGAAGCCGATCACGAGTGCGTTGTAGTTGTCGTAGACCAGCCGGACGGCACCGGGCAACCGCACCTGCATCCAACCGAGAGCGTGGCGGCCCAGGGCGGCGATGGCGGGATCGTACCTGTCCAGGAACTCATCCAGGCGCTCATCGGCGTCCGCAGGCGTCACGATCTCTCCGCTCCCGCACGCGATTGCGTCAGGCGCACACTTCCCGGACCACGTTGCCCGCCACGTCCGTCAACCGGAAGTCGCGCCCGGCGTAACGGAAGGTCAGGCGTTCGTGGTCCATCCCCATCAGGTGGAGCATCGTCGCATGCAGGTCGTGGATGGTGCAGATGTTCTCGACCGAGTGCATCCCCATCTCATCCGTGGCCCCATAGATGGTGCCGCCCTTGATGCCGCCCCCCGCCAACCAGACACTGAACCCTTCCGGGTGATGATCGCGCCCGTCCCGCCCTCCGCTGTGGGGTGTGCGGCCGAACTCGCCCGCCCAGAGGATGAGGGTATCGTCGAGCATCCCGCGGGCCTTCAGGTCCTTGATGAGGGCGGCGATCGGTTGATCCACCACGCCCGCATTTCGTTCGTGCCCCGATTTCAGGCTGCCGTGTTGGTCCCACGTGCCGGTGGCGCCGTAGAGATTGGGACAGATCAACTCCACGCATCGCACGCCCGCCTCGACCAGTCGTCGAGCGCGGAGGCACTGCATGCCGTACATCCGGCGCTTGTCGTCCGCGGCGTCCAGACCGTACAGGTTCTTGGTGGCCTCGGTCTCCTGCGAGAGATCGAGCAGATCCGGAACCAGCGACTGCATGCGGTAGGCAAGCTCGTAGTTTCGGATGGCACTGTCAACGGCCTCGGCGCCTCCGAGCGAGGACGAGAAATCCCGATCCTGCTGCTCCAGCAGATCGAGCTTGGTGCGCTGGAGTCGGGGCGTCTTGTCCGCTGGCGCAAGGTTTTCGATCGGGGTCCCGGTGGACTTGAGCAACGTGGCCTGGTGGCTCGCGGGGAGAATGCCGTTGGAGAAGCACTCCATTCCGCCGGCCGGGACGTTGCCGTGATTGAGCACGACAAATCCGGGCAGGTTTCGGTTGGCGCTGCCCAGGCCGTAGTTGACCCACGACCCCATGCTCGGCATCCCGCCCGTGTTGCGGCCGGTGTGAAGGAGCAGGTTGCCTCGGGAGTGGAGCGGGAAGTCACCCTTCATGCTGCGGATCACCGCCAGTTCGTCGGCGACGGTGGCGATGTTCGGAAACAACTCGCTGATCGGAATCCCGCTCTGGCCGTACTGGCGGAAGCTCCACGGCGACCGTAGCCACTTCCGGGCCCCGCCGGCGGTGGGGTTGTCGACCCGGCCGACATCCTGCCCATCTCGCTCGGTTAACTTCGGCTTGGGGTCGAAGGAGTCAACATGCGAAACGCCGCCGTCCATGAAGCAGAAGATGACTGCCCGGGCGCGGGCGGGGAAGTGAGGGGCGAGCCCGGTCGCTGTTGCCTCGCCCTGCACGGCGGAGTCGGCCCGGGCCACCCGGCCGTCATCAGCGAGCAGTGCTGAGAGACCGATGAGCCCGAAGCCGTTCGCGGCCCCGCGCAGCAGGTCGCGGCGCGACGCCGGCGCGGGGCTCAGGCCAGGACATGCACACTCATCATTTCGGTGTCTCGCCATCAGTTGCTCCGGGTTCGGGTTGCCGCGTGCGGCGCTGCGCCCGTCGTTGGGCCCATTAGGGAATGTACACGAACTCCTGAAGATTGAACAGAGCGTGGGCGATATCGCGCCATACGTCTTTGCGCTTCAGAACGTCCGGTTCGCCGGCCGGCTCCAGGGCGCCGAGTTCCGTCACGGCGCGGACGAAGCGCGCCGACTCGGCCGCCGTTGGCCGACGGCTGAGCGCACGCAGGAACATCCTCTCGACGCGGGCGGCGACGCCGGAGTCCGCTTCGGAAATGAGCCGCGTGGCCCAGACGTCTGCCTGCTGAATCACGAAGGGGTCGTTCAACAGGGCGAGGGCCTGTGCCGGAACGTTGGTCAGGTCGCGCCGACCTTGCGAGACCTTTGCCTCCGGCTGGTTGAAGACCGACAGAAAAGGCGGACCCTCCATCAGCGTGATCCGAATGTAGACACTTCGTCGGCCATTTCCGTCCAGGGGGCCGGCGAAGAGCTTTCGGTCGCCCTTCTCCTGCAGCCGATAGGGGTGGATGCTCGGCCCATACAACGTCAGGTCTAGCCGGCCACTCACCGCGAGGAGCGAGTCGCGTATGACCTCGGCTTCCGCTCGCCGGGCGGGGAAGTGGTGCAGCAGCCGATTGTCCGGCTCCACCGCTTGCGCCCGGACATCGGCGCGGCTGCTCTGCTGAAACGCCTGGGACATCAGGATGAGGCGGACTAGGCGCTTCACGCTCCAGCCGAGCCCGCCCGGCCCGGCGGGGAGAGGCACACCCGCTCGACTGGCCACCTCCGACGCCCGCGGCCGCGTTGGAGCAGCGAACGTGACGGCCAGCCAGTCGAGCAATTCCGGATGGGACGGAGCGTCGCCCATATGACCAAGATCGTCCACCGTCCGCACCAGCCCCGTGCCGAAGAGCCAATACCAGACCCTGTTGGCCATCACGCGGGCGGTGAGCGGGTTCGAGGGATCAACCAGTCGGTCGGCCAGCTCCTGCCGTCCGCTGCCACCCGCGGTGAAGGGCTGCTCGCCGGAGATCACCTGGAGGTAGCGGCGTGGCGCAGCCTCGCCTGGATTACGGAAATCACCGCGGGCGTAGATGGGATGGTCGAAGCCGGGCCCCTGGTCTGCCAACCCGACAACGACGCGCGGGGCAGGGACCTTTGCTTCCGCTCCCCGATAGGCACGGACGAGTTCCGACACACGCGGGCCTGCCTCCGGTCCGTTCGGAAGCAGCTTCTTCTCCAGCAGCCAGGCGAGGAGGGCCACATCGGCATCGCTGGCGGTACCCCGAGTCCAGGCGTCGACCGCCTTCCCCACTCGCTCCGCGTACCGCTGGGCGACCTCCGCCAATGTCGCCGGTGCCGGCCCTGCATACAGCGACAGGAGGTGATCGAGGGATGCCTTCGGCGATTCACCGCCGGAGCCGAGGTAGGCCCGGGTGATGCCGAAGTAGCTGCGGGGATCCTTCTCCTCCAGCTCACGGTCGCGATCCCACCGGCCGCTCTGCAGCTTGGTGCAGACCTCCACGTAATTCCGCTCGTCCCGGGGGGAGGTGCCGAGCCGGATCCAGTTGAGGCGCTCGGGCTTCAGCTCCTGACCGGCGTCGTTGAGGTGCCTGTGGTCGGGGATGGTGCGGGCCACGGCGCGCTTGCCGCCGATCACCTGCAGCCAGACGGACTTGCCCTTCGGCACGTCCGGCGACTGGACCGCGCCATTCAGTCGTTGCGAATAGAGATGGGTGTAACGACCGGCCGGCAGGATGTGTTCGACGACGCGGTCCCCTTCCAGGGCCACGACGAACTCCCCGGACGGTGCCGGGCCGCCCCAGAGGCCGACACCGTCTACTCGCCAGCCGCCGGGGGTTGCGTCGGCGAAGTTCCCCCAGGGTTCGAACTGGCGGCGGTTGAATTCCTCACGCCGCCGGCTCTCCTCGGCGCAGGCAGCGGCAGCGGTGCGCCACGCGGTGGCGATATCCCCTGTGCCGACGGCCTGACGCCAGGCCTGCAGAGGGTCATCGACCCCTGCCACCGGGCCTGTGAGCACGGCTTTCCAGGCGGCGAGCCGCTGCGGATCGAGCCCATCGGCGGACCCGCTCTGCGCCGCGGCCAGGTACCGCCCCACCTCCGCGGCGTCGGAGCGCCAGCGGCTCCCGAGTTCGGCGCGGATCTGATCCTTGATCCCCCGCAGGTCCGAAACCGGAGCCGCGAATGACTCGGGCGTGTCGATCGGTCGGATGATCTGGCGCGAGCTGTGCAGGATCCCCAGCAGGGCGTAGTAGTCCTTCATCGAGACGGCATCGAGCTTGTGATCGTGGCAGCGGGCACAGGAAATCGTTGCGCCCTGGAACGCCTTCGACAGAGTGTCGATCTGGTTATCCAGAACGTCGAGACCGATCTCCTTAAAGACATCGTGGCCGGCTTCGCCGAAACGGAAGAACGCCGTCCCAATGGGAGATTCGTTCACCCCGTCGACGGTATTGATGCGGGGACGGGGCAACAGATCGCCGGCGAGGTGCTCCCGCACAAACTGGTCGTAGGGCACGTCGGTGTTGAAGGCGCGGATCAGGTAATCCCGGTAGCGCCAGGCGTCCCGCACCTCGTAGTTCCATTCGTAGCCGTGGGTTTCGCCGTAGCGCACGACATCCATCCAGTGCCGTGCCCAGCGCTCGCCGAACTGCGGCGAGGCGAGAAGCTTGTCGACCTGTCGCTCGTAGGCGTCGGGGCGCCGATCGGCAATGAACTCCGCCACCTGCTCCACCGTCGGCGGCAGGCCGATGACAGCCAGGGTTGCACGGCGCAGCAGTGCGGACCGGTCCGCCGGTGCCGCAGGACGGAGCCCCTTCCTGGACATGGCGGCGTAGAGGAATCGGTCCACCGGATTCTCGTTCCACCGCTTGTCGGCGACAGCCGGGGGAGCCACGCGCCGGGGCGGGTTCAGACTCCACCAGGTCCGGCGCAGTCTGAGGGCCTCCTCCCAGGTCACGGACCGAGAGTTGCTGACTTTGCCCGAGGGCCAGGGTAGCCCCTGCTTTACCCACTGCTCCAGGGTAGTGATCTGGCGGGGAGGGAGCTTGCGGCCGGGGGGCATCACCGTGCCGATGTGGTGGATGGCACGAATGAGGATGCTGGTTTCGGGCTTCCCGGCCACGGCGGCCGGGCCGTTCGCACCGCCCCTCAAGATCGCTTCGCGTGAGTCGAGCCGTAGGCCCGCCTGCTGCACTTTGTCACCGTGGCAGGAGTAGCAACTTTGGGCGAGGATCGGTCGCACCTGCTTCTCAAAGAACTCGATCTGTTCGGGCTTGAGCGCCGTGGCGGCTGCCTCCGCCGGCGCGGTAGGCCCGGCAGCAGGTGCCGCGGCGAGCGCCGTGAGGCCGACCGCTCCCCAGATTCCTATCCCCAGGGCCAGGCGATGCAGGCCCGGCCGCAGCAACACACACTTCAACGCGATTTCCCCCACCCTAAGTGAATAGGATCCGTGCCTCTGCGACAACCTTTGGCACCGCCTGGTTGCAGTACCCCCGGTTGAGAGTTCGCAGTCATTCGAAAGGCACCCGCCGGTCACGGGTGCGACGGACGCGCGGTGATCGCCCTGTAGAGTTCCCGGCTGAGCTCCGCGATCGCCACCTCTGCGCGCGCGACAGGCCGTGCATCGTCCAAGAGGACAGCGAGTGCGTAACGTGGACCGGTTGGCGGCTCAATGAAGGCAACGTCGTTCACCGCCCCGCGCCAGGTGCCGGTCTTGTTTCCCACGCGTGCCTCGCCAGGGAGCAGCCGGGGGATGCGCGTCCGCCGCGACTGCGCGAGCAACAGCTCCCTCATTTCCGCCGATGCTCCCGCCTCCAGCATTTCCCCCCGCGCAATCGCGAGGAGCATTCGGGTCATCTCGGCCGCGGAAACGGTGTTGTCCGCGTCGGGCGGTAGGGAGCCGACGTGGAATCTCAGGCTGCTGGCCCGATAACCGTGGTGCTTCAACCACGCTGCCGCCTGTGAAAACCCGAGGCGGTCGATCAGGGCATCCGCCGAGGGGTTGTCGCTGTTGACCATCATCTCACGCAGGCGTTTTTCGTCCGCCGGAGTCCGCTCCAGGAAGCCCGAGCGCCAGGCATTGTGCAGCATCACCATCAGGGGTAGCTTGATCACGCTTGCGGCAGGCATGGGAGTGTCCGCCAGCACACCGCGCGAAACCCCCTCCGGTGTGCCGTCGTCGATCCGCAGGTGCACGGCTGCCTTGCCGGGGAGCCGGCTGATCGCCCATGCCAGCGTTTTCTCCACCAGGGCCATGTCTACCCCGGGGGGCGGGCGCCGAACCGTGCCCGGGCCGCCGGCGGGGGCATTCACTGCGGCGGCGGCGGGATTCCCCGCCGTGGCTGCGGGGCCGTTGCCCGCGGGGAGAGCCTGCGGCGGCGACGCCCCACCGATCAGCAGCAGCGCGCCGAGGCCGGCCGCACATCCTGCCGCGAGGCCGCCGGCGAGGACAACCAGAAGCGAAAAGGCGGATCGATTCACCGGGATGACCCTACACGCCCGAAACGGGGGACGAAGCCCGACCCTATTTTCCATCCCCACCACCGATTGTCACAGGCCGGGCGCGGTGGTTCCCCGCAGTCAGCGGTCGATCCCGCTTGCCGGGTGGCCTACTTTACGCGCACCAGCAGAGAGGTCGTCCTGCTCTCCTCGCCAAGTTGGGCGGACAGCACCACCGTCTGCGCCTTCTTCACCGTCCGCGTAGTGATGGTGAACGTCGCCGACGAGGCACCCTGCTTGATGACCACCTGCTTGGGCACCGCCGCGGCCTTGCCGCTGCTCGCGAGGAGTACCGTGACGGCTCGCCTGGCCGTACCGGTGAGCGCAACCGTGCCCCTGGCCGTCCGCCCGCCCCTCACCTGCGCCGGGCTCACCGTGACCGAGGCCAGCCCTGCATCCGTCGATGCCTGAGCCTCGGCCGAGTCGGAACTCTCGCCCCCCGGACTCACGGCGGAGACAACGTAGAACCAGGTGGTGCCTGGGGCCAGCAGCCGGTCCCCGAACGATGGGATCAGGACGTTCTCTGCGATCACCGTGTAGGGGCCACCGGTCAGCGCAGATCGCTTCACCCGGTAGTACGCGGCATCGGTCACGGCGCTCCAGCTCAGATCGACCGCACCGGCACCGCCGAACGCCATCAGACCGGACGGGGCGAGGGGAGCATTGGGGAGGGTGGAGGTCTGCAACTCGGCGGAGTCGGGGCCCTCGCCCTTGCTGTTGACGGAGGAGACCACGTAGAAATAGGCCGTGCCCCCACTGAGAGGGAGATCGACGTACCCGTTAGCGGTAACGCCATCGCCGACCACCGAGTAAGGACCACCGGACGCCGTGCCGCGCTTCACTCGATAGCTTTGGGCGCCCGCCGCGGCATCCCAGGCCAGCTCAATGCGATCATTGCCGGGCAGGGCTGATAGTCCGGTGGGCGGCGGAGGGAGATCCGACGTCGCGGTGAAGTCGATCCCCACCGCGTCGGGGTTTGCAAGGGCCAGCACCCAGGGCGGAGCAAAGGTGTAACCCGCGCGCCCGAGGCACGAGGTGTAGTACTGCCCGGGGAGCAGGTCCGTGATGACATAGGTGCCGTCCGGGCCGGTCACCGCCGAGTAGCCGCCAGCGAACATCGTAACGCCCGAGAGGCCAACCCCGTTGAGGGTGACTCTGCCGCTGATGGTCGCGGTAGGGTAAGCCTTGAAATCGATCCCGGAACGGCTAGGTCCGACCCTGAGTTCCTGGGAGATCGGCTCAAAACCGTACCCCGGCAGCGAACATGCCACGATGTAGGTGCCCGCATCCAGGCCGGTGATCAGATAGTTGCCATTGGCCGTCGTGATGGCCGATTGGCCGCCGGCAGTGACTGTAACGCCGCCCACAGGCGAGGCATAGAACCTCAGCGCGATGTTCCCGCCGATGCTGTAGGTCTGTGACGCAGCCGTATGGAGAGCGAAGGCTGTGTCCGCCGAGGCAGACCAGTATCGATGGGCACCCGTGCTGAACATGAAATGCGATCCGTCGCCGCCCGTCCCCACGGCGAGAGCCCAGTCCGGGTAGACGCGCTGCACGCCCTCGATCTGCATCCAGTACTTCACCCCGGCCTTCGCCGGGAAAGGAGTCGGCAGCGTGAAGCGGTAGTCGTACATCGCCGTGCCGCCGAAGCTGCCGGCGTACGTTTCTCCTGCCGTCCCGCCCACCGAGTAGCTGACCAGCGGCGGCTTGACCACGTTGGGCTGAAACCCCCCCGCGATGGATTCGTAGATGCGGATACGGAAATCGACAACGGGGCCGTAGTACGCGTTGTAGAGGTAGCCGCCACGCCAGCTCACCTCGGCGATCTGTTGATCCGCCGCCAGTGCGAAAGCGTCCCAGGCATACATGTCCGAATCGCTGCCGTTAGGATCGATCCACGAGGAGGCGATGAGGCCTCCCGCAGCCGCGGGGGGCTGGCCGTAGACCTCTGCCGCCCTCGCTCCGCGATCGACCAGCAGTGAAAGGGCCACCCAGCAGAAGAACCACACCCGCACCCATGGATTGCGTCTCATCGCGTGTCAGCCTCGTCGTGAAGCGGGCGCTCTCGGATAGCGGCCGCCGCCGTTCACCAGCAGGTACTCAGGAGGGTGCCCGAGAGTACCTGAGAGTCGGATGAGAGTTTTCCTGGGACGGCTCCAGCCCGGCGCGCGCCAGGGCCCGACCCCCACGGGTCTGGGCGAAAAGACGGGTTTCGGCGGCTGGGGCGAGCAGCCATTCCGGCTACACGCTCCCTCACGGTCGCGGTTCGGCGGGTACACGCCGAACTGCGTCGGGCACGACGTTAAATGCCTACGATCACCACCACGCCCAAGCTGAGCCGCGACCGTGAGGGAGCGTAGCTAACCCATCACCGAAGCTCCGGCCGACTGAGGGCGGAACAGCGCCAGTCACCTCATTCGGAGAAGGCGGCGTCGAACGCCCTGCCACTCGGCTTGAAGTCTTTCGCTTTCAGGTAGGCTGCCGCTTCGGATGCGCCGGCCTCGCGATCCATTCCCATGTCCTCCCATTCGACGGACAGAGGACCTTCGTAGCCCGCACGGTTCAGTGCCCGGATCACCTCTTCGAAGTCGATCCGGCCCCGGCCCACCGACCGGAAGTCCCATGTGCGCCGTGGATCCCCGAAGTTGGTGTGCCCCCCGAAGACACCCGCCTCAGTCATCACGGGCGACCACCAGACGTCTTTCATATGCGCGTGGTAGATCCGATCGGAGAACTTGTCAATGAAGCGGACGTAGTCCACGTTCTGGTAACCCAGGTGACTGGGATCGTAATTGAACCCAAACGCTGGGCGGTGATTCAGGGCTTCCAGCGCCATCTCCGCGGAGGCGATGTCGAAGGCGATTTCGGTGGGGTGCACCTCCAGCGCGAACCGTACCCCCACGCGATCGAACTCGTCGAGGATCGGGTTCCACCGAGCGGCGAAGTCCGAGAACCCGGCCTCGATCTGCGCCGGAGCGACGGGCGGGAAGCTGTAGAGTAGGTGCCAGATGCTGGACCCAGTGAAGCCATTCACCACCTTCAGGCCCATATTGGCAGCGGCCCGCGCGGTGGCCTTCATCTCCGCGGCCGCCCGGGACCGGACGCCCTCGGGGTTGCCGTCACCCCAGATAGCGGGGGAGAGAATCGACTGGTGTCGGCCGTCGATGTTGTCGCAGACAGCCTGGCCGACGAGGTGGTTGCTGATCGCGAAGCACTGCAGCCCGTAGCGGTTCAGTGTCGCCCATCGCGCCTCGCAGTATGCCTTGTCCTGCGCCTTGTCGACTTCGAAATGGTCCCCCCAGCAGGCGAGCTCCAGACCATCGTAGCCGAAGGACTTCGCCTTCTGGCACATCGTTTCGAAGGACAGATCGGCCCACTGGCCGGTGAACAGGGTGACTGGGCGTGCCACGTGCATTCCTCTCGCAGGGCAACGCCGGCCTGCGTCCGGGGCCGCGTCAGTGCAGCCGAAAAGCGTTGGGGGGACTGGACCCCCGATAGCATTCTCCCCTCTGGGTGTGCCATTCCTCCCGAGCCGCGGACCGGCTACGGCTTGCGCTTGCCGTAGAACTCCTCGAGGATTCGTCGGTATTCGGCCATCGGCGGCAGCCCCATCTCTCGCCGGCGGTCATCCACGCTGGCCTCATCCTCGATCGGGCGCGGAACGAATTCGCCCTTCTCATTCAAGAAGAACTGCGACCCGTAGATCTGCTTCTTCTGCTCATTCACCAGCACGCGGTCGGTGAGCAGGGCGAAGTCCTGCTTCCGGACGGCACCACGGGCGAGCAGCGGGCGCAAGAGCTCCAGACACCGTCGCTGGAAGGCGGGGTCGGCATCGGCGTGCTGGACGAGTAGCCACGCCCAGGTGACGCCATCCTGCCCAACGATCTCCGGTGTGGGCCAGCCGAAGCGACCGACGAGGTCCCGCATCCGGGCGAGATTCTCGCTGTCGATGGCAGCCAACCGGCGCTGGATCTCCCGGTCCTCTGGGCTGCCGATAAGGGCGAATCTGGCCTCCTGGTCGTGCAGGAAGCGCAATCGGAGTTCGTTGCGCAATTCGGGGAAGGTGGGGGCGGGCGCGGTCGGCTCCGCGGCGCAAGCGGGGCGTGCGGGTGCGGCTGCGAGTAGACAGAAGGTGAGGAAGGTGAGCAGTCGGTGAGCGTTCACGGAATCCCCTCGGGCCTAACCGTAGGCCCCATGCGGGAGGAAGCCAAGCAGCCTCCGCAGGCGCGGGTTGGCGTCGCGGTACACGTGCTCGGGCATCTGGTAGTTCATGAATGGGTAGTACTTGTGGCCGATGAGCCGGCGGCCATAGCTGACCTGGGTGACGTAGCGCGTACGATCGCCCCGATTCGGGCCGCCTCGATGCCACACCTGGCAGTTGAAGATACAGACACTGCCGGCCGGCCCGAGGTTCGACGCCACCCGTGAGTCATACGGTGTGCCCTCTATGTTCTGTGGAGGCCGACGACCGAAGAGATGGGATCCGGGCACCACCTGCGTGCCGTCGTCCTCTCTCTCGGTGACGTCGGTGAGGTAGTAGTTGCAGGTGAGGAGGAGCACCGGCAGGCGGACGTTCGTCGGCGGATCTCCGTGCATGACGAGCATGTGGGGGGCGTCATCCTGATGCCACGTGACGATTCCCTTACCCGGAGCCGTGCGAAAGCTGTTGTTGTGGATCACGTGGCACGGTCCGTCGATCACCGCCTCCGCGAACGCGGCGATCGGGTCCATGTCGAACAGCCGGACGTTGGCCGGACTACCCTCGAACATGCGCTCGCAGATGTCCATCACGGGTCCCCCGAGGGGACACGAGCGTTCGACCAGCAGTCGATCCAGATCGGCGCGCAGCTCGGCGCAGAGATCCGGCGTCAGTACGGACGGGATGAAGAGGAACCCGTCGCGATGGAATCGCTCCACCCAGTCATGGATGGTCTCGGCCGGCAGCGTCCGGCCCATCAGATAATCCAAGCTGCTGTCTCCCTACCCGGACGCTGGTCGGATGGATGGCCAATCTGGTCCCGTGGGACCCCTCACCCTACTGCATCGGCAGGGAGAGTGTGACGCGCTGGCCTCGGCGCAGCAGCGTGAAGGGCACCCTGTCGCCCACCTTGTACCCATTGACGAGCGTCGTCAGCAGTTCGCCCTCGGTCATTCCCTGACTACGGCCATCCACCGCGACGACGATGTCGCCCTGCTGCACCCCTGCCTGCTTCGCAGCCGCATGCGCGCCGTACTGGCCCACGTGCTTGACCCGCAGGGCAAGAGTGCCATCCGCGATCCCCGCGGCGGCTCGATCGGCCTGGGCTAGCTCTTCCAGGACGAGGCCGCCGGTGACCATCCGCCGCATGTCCCAGGATGTGGCCCGCCAGGCGATGTCGCCACGTCGGCGCCAGCCGGACGCCAACGGGACGGTGAGCGTCTTGGCGCCGGCCCCCCGCCGGATGTCCGCGCGCAGCGTGCCCTCGGACGGGGCGTTGTGCAGCACCCACTGCAGATCGGCCATGGAGAGAATGGGTTGCCCGGCCAGCGCCGTGATCCGGTCGCCGACCAGGAATCCGGCCTGCTCGGCGACGGACCCGGGAGCGACCATCTTGATCGTGGCCCGCGTGGCGGCATCCATGCCCAGCCCCAGGATCTTGGGATGCGGGTACGGGAAGAGCAGCGCCTCGGGGATGGGCTTGCCGGCGGAGCGGAATGAAAGCCGCTGGGCCTCACCGACCTGGTGGCAGTGGATGCAACTCTGAACAACTTTGCCCGTGTAGTCGAGCTTCGCCCCGTACTTCCCCTGCAGCGAGCCGTACTCTTCGGGGGACCGCACGAGCGCCGCCGGACCGCGCTTGGCGGCGAGCATGCTCTTGTTCCCCGGGTACCCCCGGTGCAACTCGAGGGCACCCTGCAGCGCCTGGGAGAAGCCGGGGAGCGACATGTCGTCGGCCTCGGTCCGATGGCTGCGCGTGCCGTATCGACCGTAAATCGTCTGGTCGGCGTTCAGGAAAAAGGCGCTCCACGACTGATCGTAGTCAAACTGAAAGAGCGAGAGGTCCATTCCGTTGGCATGGACCACGCGGACGCAGACGAATTGCTCCAGGAGGCGCAGAACGGCGGGGTCCCGCTCCACAACGCGCTCGTCGAACTGCGCGCAATGCTCGCAGGGGATGCATCGGAAGGTCACGAGCAGCGGCTTCCCGCTCTTGCGGGCCTCCTCGTAGCCTCGCGTCAAGTCGTTGTAGATCCAGAAGCCGTCGCGCTGCACCTTGTCCCGGTCTCCCAGGACCTTGGTTGCGCGGTCCTGCTGTTGGGCAAACGAGACGGTGATGGCGGCAGAGACCGACAGCATGGCCGCGGCAAGGAAGGTAGCTCTTCGGTTAGGCATCTCAGGCTCCTGTCCGCGGCACAGCCCGCTGGAAGGGCGCCGCGATCACACAGTTCCCTTTCTCCTCCAACGGGGCGCGAACCTCTCACGGACAGCCATCCCGCATGCATTCAGGGGGCTGGCCGCACGCATGTAGATCCGGCGGGCGTGGCGGGGCCTCATGCTATAACAGGCGAGCCGGCCACTCCTGCGGGCCTGAAAGACCAGAGTATGCGTGTTCGGGTAGAGCTGTTTGGGCGAGCGGCGACTCAGGGCGGTTGCCGGGAGTTGGCGCTGGAGTTGCCCGAGGCGAGTACGCTGCGAAACGTCGCCGACGAGGTGATCGCGCAACTGCCGCAGTTGAGCTGGATCCCCGCCGTGTGCCGACCCGCGCGTAACCTGGAGTACGGCTCGTGGGAAGATCCGGTGGGCGATGGGGATGAGGTCAGCTTCATCCCGCCGGTAAGTGGGGGCACTGAATCTGCAGCCACGGCCGTTGAATCGCCGGTCCACGTGCGCATCACGTCGGAGCCGCTGGATCCGGCCCCCCTCGTTGCGTTTGCGGCCCGACCACACCTTGGTGGAGTGGTCACGTTCAGCGGCAACGTCCGTTCCGAGAACCGCGGACGGCAGGTGCATTACCTGGAGTACGAGGCCTATCTGCCGATGGCTGAACGAGAGCTCGCCGCCATCGCGTCCGAGGCAGTCGAGCGGTGGGGAGGCAGGGTCGCCATCGAGCACCGATTGGGGAGACTCGAGATTGGGGATCCCAGCGTAATTGTCGTAGCCGCATGCGGGCATCGTGTGGAGGCCTTTGAGTCATGTCGCTACTGCATTGATGCGCTGAAGGAACGCGTGCCGATCTGGAAGCGCGAAGTCTGGGCGGACGGGGAGGTCTGGATCGAAGGCGCGGGTGAGGCCGCCGTACACGTCGAGCAGTCGGGATGACGCCGAAGCCTGCTGGGCTGTCCCGTAATGTCCGGTGTCTCGGGCTGGTCAGCTTCCTCAACGACTTCAGCAGCGAGATTATCTTCCCGCTCCTCCCGGCCTTCTTCGTCGGTGTCCTCGGAGGCAGCCGCGCCGCTCTGGGTCAGATGGAGGGGCTGGTAGAGACGGTCGCCAGCCTGCTGAAGTTGTGGTCCGGCAGGTACGCAGACAGACTGGAGCGGCGTAAGCCGCTGGTGGTGGCGGGGTATGCCCTGGCATCCTTTGTCCGGCCGTTCATCGCCATCGCTGCCGCCCCATGGCATGTGGTGATGCTGCGGGTGTTGGACCGGATCGGCAAAGGAGTTAGAGGGGCACCCCGAGACGCGCTGATCGCCGACTCCACCCCCGCAGACCAGCGCGGTTGGGCGTTTGGCTTCCACCGGGCCATGGACCACGCCGGCGCGATGGCGGGACCGCTGACTGCCCTTGCGCTCATACCTTTGTTCCAACAGTTCGGAGTGTTCCAGTCCGGGGAGCTGGCTCCACGCGACTACCGGCTGATGTTCGCTCTGGCCGCCGTCCCGGCTCTGGCCTCGGTGGTGATCCTGGTGCTGCTGGTTCGCGAGCCTCCCCGGGAGCGCCACGCCCACGCAGATGGCCCGCCTGCCCGCCTGCCCCGCCCGTTCTGGGGGTTGCTCGGCATCCTCGCCCTCTTCGCGCTGGGGAACTCCAGCGACGGCTTCCTGCTCCTTCGCACCTACGACTTCGGGCTTAGCCTGCGCGACTCATACCTGATCTGGGCCTTGCTTCACGTCGTCAAGTCTGCGCTTTCAGGCCCGGCCGGGGCGTTGTCGGATCGCATCCCCCGGCGGATTCTGATTGGGGCCGGCTGGCTGGTGTATGCGCTCGTCTACCTGGGCTTCGGATTCGCCGTCTCAGCGTGGCAGATTTGGGTGCTGTTCGCGGCCTACGGACTCTACTTTGGCCTGGTTGAGGGTGTGGAGAAGGCGCTCGTGGCTGACCTTGTCCCGAAGGAACAGAGAGGTACGGCGTTTGGCTGGTACCACGCCGCCATTGGGATCGCCGCGCTCCCTGCCAGTGTGCTCCTCGGAGCGCTCTGGGACGCCTGGGGGCCACGCGCCGCGTTCGGGTTCGGCGCTTCGCTGGCACTCCTTGCCGTGGTGCTGCTCTGGCTCGCGGCGCCGAGGGCCGCCCGACTGGAGCCCGCCACATGAGCGCCGCGGTCTTCACTTTCGCCGACCACCGAGACGGGCCGCTCTCGGGCTGGTAGAGGGAGACCGCCACCCAGCCAGGAGGGGCCGGTTCAGTCGAGATCGCAGAGAACCAGGCGGTGATCCGAATGGCGGGTGGTGTGCGCAACGACCCTCCGCGGGCGCAGATCGCGACTGGTCCATACCTGGTCAATCCGGTGAACGGGAAGATCATTCAGGATCGTCGCACCCCAGCCTGTGCCGGCGGCACGGAAGGCATCGTGGAGCAGGGGGTGCAACGGGCTGAGCGCTCCGTCACCGGCCGGGCAATTGAAGTCCCCGCCCACTATCACGCCGGTTGAGTCCCGCGAGAGGCGGACCTCGGCCATAAGTTCGCGCAATTGCTGCCGATGCAGCCGAACCGTTTCCGTCTCCGCCTTCCAGGCGGATGGACGCCAGAAATCGAGGCGCATGGTCGGTGGGGACAGGCGGAGACTCACCACCCGCAGCGTGTCCCTGCCCGGGCGGCGAACCTCAGCGGCGACCCCAGCTCCCCGGAAGCTCGGTGCGGTGATTGCGCGTATCGTCCCTCTCGCCAGAATGGTGGCGTCAAAGCCGGAGTACGCTTCGTAGCCCAATGCACTACCGGCCAGGAGCGCCCGCATTGCGGTCGGCGCGGGCGACTCCTGCAGCAGCAGTACGTCCGGCCGAAGTCGCAGAGCCTCCCCCGCGGCCTCAACGCTGCCTCCCGCGCAGTTCAGGCTGATCACCCGGATCATCTTCGGGCCTGGTTCGGGTGCGCGCGCCAGACCCCGAGGCAAGCTCCACACCGATTCCTCGCATACCACCAGCCAGCACAGCCAGAATCCGAGCAGCAGCCAGAGTCCGCGAGGGGGCAGCAGCTTGCGGATCGCAACCGCGCAGGCGACGCCACCGAGCGGCCAGACCCACACAGGGGCCAGCATCATCAGAGCCACCTCGTCCGGGCGCCACGTGGTGAACACCGCCGCCGCTGCCCCCAGACTCGCCGTGATCCATCCGATACGAGAGGCGAAGCGATGGCTGCTGAAAGATCCGGTTGGGTCGTGCCCGGCTTCTGGTTCCACACCCATGGAATGCGTTGATGCCGGAGGCGGTTGGCCGGCAACCCTCTCGACGAAGATCAGGACTGACCCGGGTATGGGCTGAAACGTAGTTCCATGCGGGTAGAGCTTCAAAAAGGAGTATCAGAACTCATGGGAGGAATGGACATGGCGTGTGGCGTGAAGCGACCGTCCGTCGGGCGGTGTCTGGTGCGGGTTGCTCCGCTGCTGGCTTGCGTGTGCTTGATCGCAGTGGCCGGCGCGCACGCTGTAGCGCAGGCCCCGGACGCCCGCGAGCAGTGGGCGAACTGGCGTGGCCCCCTCGCGACCGGCGCATCTCCTTCGGCCACCCCTCCCGTCACCTGGAGCGAAACGAACAACATCCGGTGGAAGGTTCAGCTCCCCGGAACCGGCACCGGCTCCCCCATCATCTGGGGTGACCGGCTCTATATCCAGGCTGCGGCACCCGGTCAGGAGCAGAAGGTCCGCTTCACGGTTCTCTGCCTGGAGCGCAAGACGGGGAAGATCGTCTGGGAACGAATCGTGCGCGAGGAAGTGCCGCACGAAGGGCACCATCAGGACCACGGCTATGCCTCGCATTCGCCTGTCACGGATGGGAAACACCTCTGGGTCTACTGGGGTTCGCGAGGTCTGCATTGTCTTGACCTCCAGGGCAACGTGAAGTGGTCGAAGGACCTGGGGCGCATGCGAACGCGGAACGGCTTCGGCGAGGGTAGCTCGCCAGCGCTCTACGGCAACACCCTGGTCGTAACCTGGGACCACGAAGGGGAGGACTGGATCGCGGGGTTCGACGCCGCGACGGGAGAGCAGCGCTGGCGTCAGCCCCGTGACGAACCGACGACGTGGGCGACCCCATTGGTCGTCCGGCACGGAACTCGGACGGAGGTGGTTACTCCCGGCACGACCCGGGTCCGCAGCTATGAACTGGAGACGGGCAAACCGCTCTGGACGTGTCAGGGACTGACGGCGAACGTCATCCCCAGCCCGGTGGCCGACAGCCAATCCGTCTATCTGATGAGCGGGTTCCGGGGCAATTCTCTGCTGGCGGTGACGCTTGGTCGGGAGGGTGATCTGGCGGGCACGGATGCGATCCGGTGGAGCCATAACCGCAGCACCCCATACGTGCCTTCACCCTGCCTCTCGGGTCGTCGCCTCTACTTCTTCTCCGGAAACACCGGGATCCTCTCCTGCTGGGATGTGAGCACCGGCAAGCCCCTGATCGATGCCCAGCGAATGGAAGGACTGCCGGGTGTCTATGCTTCCCCGGTCGCTGCCGCGGGCAGGGTCTACCTGGTGGGACGTAACGGGACCGCGGTGGTGATCAAGGATGCAGACACCCTGGAAATCCTGGCCACGAACCGCCTCGAGGACGGCTTCGACAGCTCTCCGGCTCTGCTCGGCAAGGAAATCTACCTGCGTGGACGCCGTAGCCTCTACTGCATCGCGGAACCGTAACGCCGGTCGAAGTTAGACCTCGACCTCGCGTCCCGCCTCGGAGCTGCGGTAGAGAGCGTCGATGATCTGGGTGGTCATCAGCGCCTCTTCGCCGGTGACGGGGACGGGAGTGTCGTCGAGGATCGCCCGCACGAAGGAGCGGATCTCGTCTTCGTGCGCCCGCGCTTGCGGCAGGTAAGCCGGCGTGGCGTCGATCAGCGTGCGATGCCGCTCGAAGAACATCTTGCACGGGTTGTAGCTGCAGCCCCCTTCGGTGCCGAACAGCTCGGTATTGAAGTGGTCGCGCTGTTCCTGGTTGGCGCAGAACGAGGACTCCAGCACCAGCGTGGCGCCGTTCTCGAAGCGGACGAACCCCACCGCGAAGTCCTCGACCGTGAAGATTTTCGGGTCCCACTGGCCCATCAGGCCGAGCACGCCTTCGCGCGGGCCGAACTCCGCGTAGGTCTGCCCGGAGCAGAAGAGCGGCTTTGGATGGCCCATCAGCCACAGGGTCAGGTCCAGGATATGTACGCCGATGTCGATGAGCGGTCCGCCGCCCTGCAGGTCCTTCTGTGTGAAGACTCCCCAACCCGGGATGCCGCGACGGCGCATGGCCTGGGCCCGCGCGAAGTAGATGCGCCCCATCTCGCCCGCCGCGACGAACCGCTTCAACGCCTGCGCGGGGGATTGGAACCGGGTCATGAAGCCGACCTGCAGCTTCTTGCCCGTGCGCCGGGCAGCTTCCACCATCGCCGCGCCCTCCGTGGCGTTCATCGCCAGCGGCTTCTCCACCAGCACGTGTTTGCCTGCTTCCAGGGCGTCGATGGTCGGCTGCATGTGCAGGTAGTTCGGCGTGCAGATGCTGACGGCGCCGATGTCATCCATGGCCAGGAGCTCGTGGTAATCCGTCACCACTCGCGGCACGTCGAACTCGGCCGCCGCCCGCCTGGCGGTCTCCTCATGGATGTCCGCGCACGCGAGGATGCGGACCTCCTCGCATGCACGATAGCCCGGCATGTGCGCGTTGCGAGCGATGCCGCCACTGCCGATGATCCCGATCCCCAGCTTGCTCAACCTGGCACTCCTCTCAGTCCTGGCTCAAATGTTCGGAGGGAAATCCCATGAGGTCAAAGGCGGATTTCTCTCCCGGTGCGGGCGCTCTCGAGACCCCGTTCCAGGATCTCCTGAGCGATCCGGCTGGTGGCTGCGCTGCACATTCCCGCCACGGGCACGCCGGCCTGCAGGCAGCCGATCAGATACTCCGGGCCGTTGCGGTGGCCGGGAAGGATCGGGTCCGGGTCAAGCATCTCCACGCCCTTTCCCGGCCGTGCGAGTCGAAGCTGGTCTCCGACGACGGTCAACGTTCCCGCATCGCCGAACACCGCCGGGTTGCCGCAACCATCGGGGGCCTGCTGGGTCCACGAGGCCTCCGCCACACCGAAGGCGTTGGCGTACTTCATCAGAATGATCGCGTTGTCGTCGACAGGGAAAGGATCCTTGACCAGGGTGCCCGTGACCCCGACGACGCTGGTGGGGCGTCCGAGCCAGTGGGCTGCCATGTCCGCTCCGTAGCAGCAGTAGTCCATCAGGGCGCCGGCGCCGTTTCGATCCGCGTCATACAACCACTCCCAGAAGTAGTGGGAGCAGCCGATTTCCCGCGGGCCCTGGTGGGCTGCCAGGTACTTCACCTTGTGCGGCCGCCCGATCGCGCCGTCCCGAATCAGCCGGTCCGCGGTCTGGATGGCCGGGTTCCAGGCGGTTGGCCAGTTGATGAGTAGCTGCACGCCGGCGGCGTCACAGGCCAACAGCATCCGGTCGGCCTGGGCGAGCGTTGCCGCCATCGGCTTTTCGCTGATCACATGGATGCCCCGGGCGGCGGCGGCTTCCACAATGGGAGCGGTGCCGGCATTGTCCGTGGCGACCGTTACCACGTCGATCTGTTCGGAGGCAAACATCGCCTCGGCGTCCGCGTAGGTGGCCGGGATCCGGAACTCGGTGCGAGCTTTCTCCAACAGGGGCGGATTGGGGTCCGAGGCGGCGACCAGCTCGGCGTCGGCCTGCTCCCTCCAGTGACGCAATAGGCCCCAGACGTGGTCGTGGGTTAGGCCGGCGACGGCAACGCGGCAACGATCGGGCATGGTCTCTCCTGGGGGCTCGTCGCGGTCGCCTCGGACCTCTCACGGGCGATTGGGCGGTGTTGTACCGATCCAGTTCAGCCCGCCTGGTCTGCCATCCTGCCCGCCCGTCGCCAAGCGATGGGTGGTCGTCGGCTATCAGCCGCCGAGTTCCTGCCGCAGCGACGCCTCGGCTTGCTCCGCGGGCCGGGTGCCGGTGGCGACATCCAGTTCCTGACGGGCGACGGCGGTGCCGACGACCTCGTCGGAGACGCCGCGGGCCGCGTCCGCGAGGCGGAGCAGTGCATCCAGGCTGAAGGTGTCAAGCTGGCTGGCCGCGAGGGATTCCCGTACGGCGGCGATCTGCGCCATGATCTCGTCACGCAACGCCCGACTCCGTCGGGCCAGCACAGAGGCGTGCTCGTGAGCCTCAATGCGGGATGTCACGGCATCGGCCTGGCGCTCCAAGGACTCAGCCGTGGGCCGATCCGGCTCGCTGACGGCTCGTGCCCGGAGCTCGTCGACCTGCTGCCGCAAGGCAGCGCTGTCCAGGGCCTCAACATCCATGACCGGCAGGCGTTGGCACGCCTCGCAGAGGGCCAGGATCCCGGATCTGGCGCGCGCCGAGGCCTCTTTGTCCAAGGGCAGCCGGATTGCGTCCCGAGCAAGCTCCAACAGCGCCTTCTGCAGCTCGTCCGGCGCCGCCGAGATCAGCGAGTCCAGCTCCGTGGTCTGGATCGGGCGGTGGAGGGATTTCAGGATGGCCCGCGGCCAGACATAACTTAGCAGCATCCCGATCGACGGCCCGACGAGCAGGAACGGGAGCGGCCCCTTCAGCCCAAGGCCGTCCGAGATGATGGCCAGGGCCAGCATCCCCGCGATGCCCCCGCACAGAGTCGCGCCCATCACCGAGCTAAAGATGCTCACCTTTGCCGACCCCAATGCTTGCGGAACGCGCTCCTCGGGGATGCTGGTGCCGGCAGTCCACAGCCGCCCCCACCAGCCAACCTGCGCGCTCTGGACTTCGCCGGTTGCGGCCGCAACACCGGTCCGCCGCTGCACGAGCTTCGCGTGCATCCGTTCGTCAAAATCCTGCGGAAAAAGATCCATAGCGCGGCGAAGATCCTCGAACGCGGCCCACCCTTCGACAGCGCGGCTCGACCGAGGACGCGCGTGGCAACAGGTTCGACGGCTCTCCCGAGGACGCCTACCCCGTCCGGGTCCGAGATCAGTGCCCGGAGAGAGTGCCCGGCGGCGTGCGCGACCGCGACCCTGGGGTTGGTGCTCACCGCGCCACCAGCCTCGGTGACCGGACCCCCTCGCCGACCTGAGCAATCCCCGGGAACGCTGGCGTCTCGCCGGCCAACAGGGACCCCTCCGTACAGAGCCGAGCGCGTCAGCGCCGGGATGCAGCCTGTGCCGAGGTGCCCCGTCGCCGAACTCCGTGGCGGGTCCGTGACCCAGGGGTTCGCGCTACCAACCATCGGTGATCGGACCCCCTCGCCGGCCTGAGCAATCCCCGGGAACGCTGGCGTCTCGCCGGCCAACAGCGATCCCCGGGAACGCTGGCGTCTCGTCGGCCAACAGGGACCCCTCCGTACAGAGCCGAGCGCGTCAGCGCCGGGATGCAGCCTGTGCCGAAG
>CAZSRZ010000090.1:0-21490 GCA_964609085.1 uncultured bacterium
CGGGTCAGCGGTCGGGGTCCTCCAGGTCGAGGGTGGTCACGCGATTCTCGGCCAGATCCACGCGGCGGATGACGTGGTTGTTCGTGTCCGCGAGATAGAGGACGTGACGATCGGCCGCCATGCCGCCGGGCTCCCAGAAGCAGGCTTCGTCCAGGGTGCCGTCATCGCAACCCGGCTCGCCGCACCCGGCGATGGAGACGAGGCGGCCGGAGTCGGGATCGTAGAGGCGGAGCCTGTGATTGTAGCTGTCCGCGATGAAGATGCCGGCCGGGGTCGCCGCCAGGCCAAGCGGGTGCTGCAGCAGGGCCTCATCCCGACGGCCGTCACGCCAGCCGAAGTCGAAGAGCCCCGTCCCGATGGCCGTGGTGACCTCGCCGCCCTCGGGGAGTTCCGCCAGGCCAGCGAGGTTCGGCATCCCGAGGTGGCGCAGACTACTCGTCTCCGCGTCCAGGAACCACAGCGTTCGGCCCAGCAGCTCCACGGCCGATGGTTGGGCGAGGCGGGCATGCTGTCGGGGACCATCCATCAGCGCCTCTCGTCCGTCGCCCGCGAGGTGGTGCAGCGTGGACGTCGGCAGGTGCAGCGACCAGAGTTGGTGGCAGCCCGCCATCGCCACATGCACCCAGTCGCCGTCGCCGACCAGGTCCCACGGCGAGTTGAGAGCGGTGCGTGCGGTGCCCTCGCGGACGACCGGGGTCGCCTGCTCGCCGGTGCCCGCGACGGTCGCGGTCAGGCCGGAGGGCAGCTCGATCCGGCGTACGGCGTGGCTGCCCGTGTCCGCCACCAGGAGCTGGTCTAGATGGAAGGCGACGCCGTTCGGGAACGAAAAGCGAGCCCGGCGAGGCCCGCCGTCGCGCAGGCCAGGCTCTCCCCCCGCAACGGCGCGAATCAGCCGCCCATTCGACAGTCGGTAGACCAGCACCCGGTGGTGTTCCGTGTCCGCGACGGCCAGCCGATCCGAAGCCGGATCGACCGCCACTTTGCCGGGAAACGAGAGCGTGGTCACCGGCTGCTTGTGCTTCTCCAAGGAGGTCCGAAGCGGCGTGCGATCGATGAGGCCGCTCCGGTCGGCCATGCTGATCACCTCGGCAATCACCTCCACGAGCTTCTCGCCGGCGAACTCGCCGGAGAAGCCGCCAAGGATGTGCCCTTCCGGACCGATGAGCGTGACCGTCGGCCAGGCCTTGACTGCGTAGGCGCGCCACGCAACGAATCCCGGGTCGCTCACAACCGGATGCCGAATGTCATGCCGCAGGATAGCCTGGCGAAGGTTGTAGGTCTCCTTCTCAGCGGTGAACTTGGCGCAATGAACGCCGATCACCACCACCTCGTCGGGGAATCGCTCTTCGATCAGCCGCAATTGCGGCAGCACGTGCTGGCAATTGATACAGCAGAAGGTCCAGAAATCGAGGAGGACGACTTTTCCCCGCAGTCCCGCCAGGGAGAGCGGTCGTTCCACATTGAGCCATTCGAGATTCGCCGGCAGCTCCGGCGCCCGCACAGGGTGTCCAAACCGATCGCTCATGAGTCTCTCCGCCGAACATTATGCACCACGGGTGACCCCGACCCAGGACTGCCGCCCTCCAGCGGACCGTTCGCAAGGTGAGGAACATGGGGCGGTCACGTCCAACAGTTGCATCGTCAACGCAGGCGTAGGAGGCGCGGATGAGATCGATGGGTATGGGCAGGCGGGTGGCTGCAGTGTGCGGCGCGCTCGCGCTCGTCGCCGGACCGGCAGCGGCGCAGTCGGGGTGGACCGGAGCCCCCTTCACCATGTCGGCACCCAAGGGATGGCAGCTACGGGAGATCCCCGGCATCACCTTCAAGATCGCCATCGGCCCCTCTGCCGGTGGTTTCGCGGCGAACATCAACGTGGTGTCCGAAGCGTTCAGGGGCACGCCCGACACCTACGCGGACGCCAACGAGCGAACCCTGAGCACCCTGCCGCAGTATGCGAAACATGGCCGGGTGCCCTTCAAGACGAGTCAGGGCAAGCCGGCCGTGAAGTTGATCGCCACGCAGACGCAGCAAGGCAAATCCGTGCGGCAGATCTTCTACTTCATGTCGGGGCAGAAGGGGAAGATGTACGTCATCACCGCCTCGGCGATCGCGTCGGAAGGCTCCAAGTTCGACGCGTTGTTCGACGCCACGGCCCGATCCTTCGCGCTGAAGTAGAGCACTGACGGACCGTCGTTGCGGAGGAGCGGACAAGCAAAAAGGGCCCGACCGGATGGTCGGGCCCTTTTTGTCGTCTTCGCGACGTGGGCTAGCCGGCGCTGATCTTGCGCGTCTTCGGATCGAACCGCAGGCAGCGGCTCTCCCGGTAGCTCCGCTCGGCGAGGCTCACCGCCATCTGGACCCGTGCCGCGAGTTCAACATCGCAGTTCGGGGTCTTGCGGGTGCGCACACAGTCGATGAAGTTCGCCTGGTGCGGCTCGTCACGCTCACCGCCGATGTTCTCCTTGATGGGATCCACCTCGTCCGCGAACGCCCGCTCGGGACGCAGCTCGACGCTGTTCCCACCGAAGTAGAGCGTCGCCTTCTGACCGCGGATCATGTCCTGCAGGCCCTGCTCGTTTTCGGTGCAACCCGCCAGGAGGATGGTGAACTTGCCGGCCTCGCCCTCGAAGTCCGCAAGAACGTGCACGGTGTCAGCCACGTCCCGATCCGTCTTGTGGACGTACTGGCCACCGGTCGAGACCACGCGGGTCGGCCACGCCAGCCCCATGGACTTCATGAGCGGGTGGAAGCGGTGGGGGAACAGGTCGGAAACGATACCGGCGCTGTAGTCCCAATACTTCCGCCACCGGAAGAACCGCTCGGCATCGAAGGGCCGCTTGGGCGCGGAGCCGAGGAACTTCTGCCAGTCCAGATTGCTCGGGTTGGCTTCGGCATCTACGCCGTAGTTCCACTCCCCGGCAGGGTTGTTGCGGCAGTAGCTGCCCTGCGCCCAGAGGATGGTCCCCAGCTTGCCCTGTTTCACCAGCTCGCCGGCGCGGGCCCACTTGGGGTCGCTGCAGCCCTGGGAGCCCACCTGAACCACGCGCTTGGTGCGTCGCTGCACATCGAGAACCTTGAGGGCCTCCTCTGCGTAGCGGGTAAATGGCTTCTCCACGAAGACGTCTTTGCCCGCTTCCATGGCCTCGATGGACATGATGGCGTGCCAGTGCTCGGGAGTGGCGATCCAGACGACGTCGACGTCCTTGTTTTCGATCAGCTTGCGGTAGTCCCGGTAGACCTGCGCGTCCGTGAACGGGACGACCTTGCGGGCCGCGGCGATGTAGCCGTCGTAGATGTCCGACAGCGCGATCGATTCCACGTTGAGGGTCTGCGCCTGCGCCTTCAGGAGGTTCAGGTGATGCAGGCCGCGGCCGGTCGCGTGGCGACCAACCCCGATGTGTCCGATGCGGATGCGGTCGTTGGCGCCGATGACGCGGGGCGACTGCAGGGCGTAAACCGGGCTCTTGGCCCAGGTGGCCGCGGCCGTGGCGGCCGCCGCCGCGCCGGCAGTCCTCACGAACGTGCGTCGTGAGACCTGTTGCGGGTCTTTCTCGTTTTCCACGAATCTCTCCTCTGAGATAAGGCCCGGTTTCAGCCGAGCCGGTGTGCTGCGGATGGACACGCCTTTAGAGCGTGAACCATTCCTTCTGGAAGACAACCCTGCTGCCGGTGAGGGCAGCCTCATTCGCCTTGATGGCGACCACGGTCGCCTGCAGGCCTTCCAGAGGTCCGCAGTCCGACGTCTTCTTCTCGCCGATCCCGCGGGACACGTTCAAGAAGCCTTCGATCGCAAAGAACAGGGCGGTTTTCCCTGGATCCGACTCGTGCTTCGTCTGCCCGGGGATCTTCCCCTCCTTGATTTGCTTCGTTGCGTCGGCGACCAGGCAGATTCCGGTCTCGTCGCCCACCGTTTCTTTGCGAGCGTACACCTCCCAGCCCAGGAGCGGGGAGTCCGCTTCCTTGAACATCCAGGCCCGTTCGTCCCGAATGAGGACGGCCGCGTCGGTGCCGTAAATCAATTCATAGGCGCCGTCGTAGCTATTGGCCAGCGTCGCTTCGTAAGCAAACCGCACTCCGCCGGGGTACTCCAGGACGCAGTGGACCGTATCGGGGACGTTGCGGCCGTCATTCCACTGGACCACCGTGCCGTAGCCGGTGGTTGCAACCGGTGCCTTGCCCATGAACCACGACGCCACATCCAGGCTGTGGATCCCAACCTCGCCGAGCAATCCGCTGGCGCGATTTCGGTCCAACCGCCAGTTCATCGCCGCTTCCCTCTCGGGAGTGGGCGCTGCCTTCCGCCAACTCGTCTTACGGTGCCACTGTCCACGTCCGCCGGCCACCGTGCTGAGCACGCCGGTGCGAACGAACTTCAGCACGTGATGGTGCTGCGGGTTGCCACGGTACTGCAGGCCCACCTGGAATACCTTGCCCGATCGCGTGAGTGCGTCCCCGGCGCGGGCGATGGCCTGGGCGTCCTCAACCGTGTGAGCGAGGGGGGCCTCAACGTAGACGTGCTTCCCGGCCTGGCAGGCGGCCTCGACGATCTCTCGGTGGAGATAGGTGGGGGTGGCGACGAACACCGCCTGGATGTCGCTCCGCTCGAGGATGCGTCGATACTCCGTCACCCCCTCTGCCTTCGGCGCTGACTCCTTGGCACGCCGTAGGAAGGCTTCGTAGGTGTCGCAGACGGCAACGACATTGGCTCCGCCGACCCTACTCAGCGAAGCCAGGTGCTCCCGGCCCTGGGCACCGAGCCCGATGACAGCCACGTTGATGGGCGGGCCCGTGGGCGCTGGAGGCGTGGGCGGCTTGGGGGTAGGCGTGGTGGCCGGCTTTCGCGGCGCGACCACCGGGGGCTTCTTTGCCGGAGCCTTTACGGGCTTCGGGGCGGCTTCCGCCGCGGCCACCGCCAGGGCTGCTGTCGCACCGCCGGCAAGGATTGCCCGCCGGTTGACCGTCTCACTCCGACTGTCGTCCATAGCCACTCCCAAAACCCACGACCCGGCCCGGATGGAGCGGGTCAACCTGATTCATATCCCCGGACCCGGCCCACCGCAGGTTGACTTAGTATTTCGTATCCTCCGGCTTCTCCGCAACTGCGCAGCGCGGCGGGTGTCGCACCTACGCGGCTGACCCGATGAAGATCTTTCTTGACGACGGATGCGCCGAGTACCGGCGACTGGGCACGGATCCGCGACGACGGCAGGTGCTGCGCACGGGCGCGTGCGGCCTGCTCGGCCTCGGCCTCGCCGATCTGCTCCGGTTGGAGGCGGCTCATTCCGCCCCGGCGAGGATGAATTGCATCCTGCTGTGGCTCCGCGGCGGCCCATCCTCGATCGACATGTGGGACCTCAAGCCGGAGGCTCCCCCCGAGATCCGTGGGGAGTTCCGCCCCATTGAGACCTCCGTTTCGGGGATTCGTTTCAGTGAACATCTGCCTCGGCTGGCAAAGTTGGCGCATCGCTCCTGCCTGATCCGCTCGATCACCCACCCGAGAGACGACCACGAGGGCGGGTCGCACGTGATGGCGACCGGCTGGAACACCTGGCCCCAACAGACCTACCCCATGTACGGGGCAGTCGTTCAGAAAGTCCTTGGTTTCGCCTCTTCCCTGCCGCCACATATCCACCTGCCCGAACCCCCGCAACCTTACAGCGGCGGGATGCACTACCTGCCTCGCAGCGACTTCCCCTTCACCATCAGTTGCATGAATGACCCGGATCTTCGGGTGCGGGATGCGTCCATTTCCTCGCTCTCGCCCGATCGCGTCGGGCGTCGCCGCGGACTGCTGGCGAAAACCAGCGAACGACGATCCTCCGATGCGGAAGTTGTCCGCACCAGCGACACCTTTATGGAGCGGGCGTTCGACCTGTTAACCGCCTCGGCTGCCCGTTCGGCCCTGGATCTCACCCGCGAGCCGGATAAGGTCCGCGATCGCTACGGGCGAGCGCGGCTGGAGGCCAACGTTGTCGCACAGGGCGACGCCGGTGACGTGGCGCCGAACGAGTACAACCGGTCCGTCGTCGGGCAAGCGCTGCTGATGGCCCGGCGGTTGATCGATGGCGGCACGCGCTTCGTGACGGTGGTCGGTCGCGGCTGGGACACCCATGCGGACAACTTCGGCCGCCTGAAGAACCAGTTGCTCCCGTTCGTCGATCAGGGCGTGTCGGCGCTGGTAGAGGACCTCCACGACCGCGGCATGCTGGACGACACGCTCGTGATCGTCACCGGCGACTTCAACCGGACGCCAAGGATCAACAAGGACGCGGGCCGAGACCATTGGGGCCACGTCCAGACAGTCTTTCTCGCGGGCGGGGGCGTTCCGGCGGGCACCGTCATCGGCGCTTCCGATGAGCAGTGCGCCTACCCCGCCGAGCAGCCCTACACACCGGGAGACCTGGCAGCAACGATCTATCGGAAGTTGGGCATCCCCCTCCAGACCGAACTCCACGCCTGGGATAACCGCCCCTTCCGCCTGCTGCCGGAAAACGCTCGGCCCATCTCAGAACTCCTCTGAGGACTCGGAAGGGTCCCTGGGGCACCCCTAGGCTGCTGACCAGCCCGCATTCATTCCGTGTGGTCCGGATTTTCCGTGGTGACAGACTGAATTCATATATGTGCTCATTGGATATTTGACCACGGAATACACTGAACACACGGAATATGGAGTGATCGGGTACTCCGGTAGGCGTAACCACGTACGAAGAGACCTGCCGCCCGGCGACTGGTCGCCGACTCTGACGAGGTGCCAGAGCGCCCCGGGGCCCGTTGGCAGCCATCTGCGCCGCATTCGTGCCGTGTAGTCCGAGTTTTCCGTGGTTGGTAGATTGAATTCGAAAGCCCGGGATCATCCTCCCGCGCGCTGAAGGAGCGGGATGGGGATGGCTGGGCCTGGCCGGTGCGCCCGTCACCCCACGGGGATGACGAATGGAGCGCCATTGCCGATCTGATCTGCGGGGTTCGGGCGCGAACCACCTAGCTCCCGCGGAGCGCTCCCTTTACTCGGGCTCCGGGGTTGCTCACCACGTCCTGGTTGATCTGGGCGTACCTCTCTGGTGCGACGTAGCGGTAGATCGCTGTCCCGTCTTCGGGCCGTGTCTCTTGCTGGAGCACGCCCTGCTGCACGAGCGCTGCGATCGCGAACCTCAGGACGTCTTCCGGGTACTGGGGCAGGCGCTCGAGTAGCTCGGGGAGGCTCCGTGCCTGCCCGTCCGAAATCGCTCCCAGCATTTCCTGGTTCACTGGCTACGCCTCGTGCGCCCCTCCGCGGATCAGCCGAATCAGGCTCCGGCTGTCGCCGCCCGTCCCGCTTCGATCAGGCGGAGGATGCATTCAACATCATATACACACCCGCCCCAGACGCCCCCTCCCGCATCCTGCAGGGCGGCCCAGAGGCGCGTGTCCGCTGGCAATTCCGGATCGGGGGCGAGGTCCGGACGTGGCAGGCGTCTCTCGAGGATGCCGGCGCCGGCTTCGCGCGTTAGCGCTGGGCCGCCCGCTTCGGAGGCGAGATCCAGGCTTCCCTCTAGCCTGTTCCGGTCCACGACGATGCGGATGACGTCTCCATCCCGGAGCTTCCCGATCGGTCCGCCGGCGAGAGCTTCCGGTCCAATGTGACCGATGCAGGCCCCCGTGGAGACTCCGGAGAAGCGCGCGTCGGTGAGGAGGGCGACTTCCTTCCCCCACGGGATGTACCGCAAGGCGGAAGTGAGCTGATAGGTCTCCTCCATCCCGCTCCCCATGGGACCCCGACAGATCAAGACCAGGATGTCTCCCGCCTGGACCCGTCCCGATTTCACCGCCTCGACCGCCGCCGACTCAGTGGTGAACACACGAGCCGGACCCTCCTTGCGGTAGACGCCGTCGCTGTCCACGACGCCGGGGTCGATCGCCGTGCTCTTGATGACGGATCCTTGCGGGGCCAGGTTGCCCCGTGGGAAGGTGACGGTGCTCGTCATGCCACGTGATCGTGCCGACAGCGGCGACATGATCACGTCGTCCGGATCCACGCCGTCAAGTTCACGGAGTGCCGCTCGAACCCGCGCCCGCCGCTCCGAACTCTCCCAGCCTTCGAGCACGTCGCCCAGGCGCACGCCCGTGGCCGTCAACACGTCCAGATCCAACAGCCCGAGGGCGCGGAGGTGCAGCATCACCTCCGGTACCCCGCCCGCGAGGAACACTCGGACCGTGGGGTGTCCGACAGGTCCGTTCGGGAGCACGTCGACGAGGCGCGGCACCTGGAGGTTGATCCGGTGCCAGTCCTCAACGGTCGGCCTTGGAAGCCCCGCGTGGTAGGCGATGGCCGGGATGTGGAGCAGCAGGTTGGTTGAGCCACCGACCGCTGCGTGAACGGTCATCGCGTTTCGGATCGACGCCGGGGTCAGGAGATCCCGAAGGGCGACTCCGCCTTCCTGGAGTCTGAGAAGCGCCCGGGCAGATCGCACCGCCAGGTCACTCCAGATGGGCTGACCTGACGGCGCGAGCGCGGCGTGCGGCAGGGTGAGTCCGAGGGCTTCGGCGACGACCTGACTTGTGGCCGCTGTGCCCATGAATTGACACCCCCCACCCGGCGTGGCGCAGGCTCGACAGCCCAGGTCCTGGGCGTCCTCCAGGGTGATCAACCCGTGGGAAAACCTGGCTCCCACGCTCTGGATCTTGCCGGCGTCCTCGCCGTGCTCGGGAGGGAGTGTCACGCCACCGGGCACGATGATCCCGGGCAGGTCGGAGGTCCCAGCGAGCGCCATCATGACCGCCGGGAGCCCTTTGTCGCAGGTCCCCACACCCATAACTCCACGCCGGAGCGGAAGAGATCGGATGAGGCGGCGCATCGTCAGCGATGCATCGTTGCGGTACGGGAGGCTGTCGTACATGCCGGTGGTGCCCTGGGAGCGGCCGTCGCAAGGATCGGAGACCGCTCCGGCGAACGGCACCACTCCCAGGCGACGGAATTCCTCTGCGGCCGCCTGGACCAGGAGGCCGATCTCCCAGTGCCCGGTGTGGTATCCCAGGGCGATGGGGTTGCCGTCCGGACCGCGGAGTCCGCCCTGGGTGCTGATGATGAGGAACTGCCGGCCGCCCGCCCCTGCTGCTTCCCAGCCCATCCCGACGTTCTGCACCATCCCGAAGATGTCGCCGCTGGGGCTGTGCCTCAGCATTTCCTCGGTAATGGGCAGCCGGCCAGCAGGACCCGGAGCGTGGGTCCGCAGATCATACGCGCCGGGATCCACCGGCTGAAAGAGGTCGTCCATCGAGGTCTCCGTCTTGCCGGTCGGCATCGTACGATGCGGCGGACGCTGACATCTCGGTGCCGGCCAGCCACGAGAAAGCCCCGGAGGGAACTCCGGGGCCTTCCTGGTCAGGCGTTACCGAACTCTACCCGCACCCACTGGTGGCGCCGCAATTGTCGCAGCGATAGCACGCCCCGGCGCGCACCATGATCATCCCGCACTCCGAACAAGGAGGAGCGTCTTCCTGGAGCTTCGCGATCGAGGAGAGCAACTCCATCGGGTCGAGGATCCGAGAGCCGCCGTTCGCCCCGTGCGAGGCACCGTTCTTGCCGTTGGCCGGTTGAGCGAGCGGGGTGGATTTCTCCGTCGGGACCACTTCCAGTGACGGCTCTTCGGTCACCTGTTGCTCACGGGGCAAGAACCTCAACCCCAGCCAGCGGAAGATGTAGTCCATGATGGACTTTGCGATCGGGATCTCGGGATTCCCCGTGAAGCCGGCCGGCTCGAACCGCATGTGGCTGAACTTGCGGACCAATACCTCCAGAGGCACTCCGTACTGCAGCGCGAGACTCACACTCGTCGCGAAGGCATCCATCAGACCGGAGATCACACTCCCTTCCTTGGACATGGTGACGAAGAGCTCGCCCGGGGATCCGTCATCGTAGAGACCCGCGTGAATGTAGCCCTCGTGACCCGCGATGCTGAACTTGTGAGTCACGCTTCGCCGCTCATCCGGAAGCCGACGCCGGTAGGGCCGGGCAGGCAGCGACGAAGGGCCAGCCACGGCCGCTTCACCCAGATCCGGGGCGGCCACCTCCGACCGTCGGGACGCCATGCGGGTCGACAATGGCTGGGTCCGCTTGCTGTTATCGCGGTAGATGGCGATGGCCTTGAGCCCCAGCTTCCACGCCTGGTAGTAGGTCTCGGCGATCTCATCGGCCGTCGCCTCTTCGGGCACGTTCACTGTCTTGCTGATGGCTCCGGAGATGAACGGCTGTGCCGCCGCCATCATCTTTACGTGTCCGAGGTGATGGATGCTGCGGGCGCCGTTTGCGGGGCGGAACGCGCAATCGAACACCGGCAGGTGCTCGTCCAGCAGGCCCGGTGCCCCCTCGATGGTGCCATTCTCCTCGATGTAGGCGATGATCCCGGTGATGACCCCATCCGAGTAACCGAGCCGCCGCAGCGCCGCCGGGACGGTCTGGTTGACGATCTTCAATAGCCCGCCGCCGACCAGCGTCTTGTACTTGACGAGGGCGATGTCCGGCTCGATGCCGGTGGTGTCGCAGTCCATCATGAAGGCGATGGTGCCGGTGGGAGCCAACACCGTGGCCTGGCTGTTGCGGTAGCCCCACTGCTGACCGACCTCGAGGGCATCGTCCCAGACCTCACGGGCGGCATCCAGCAACTCGGGATGGAGATGATCGGGGTTGATATCCTCGACAGCATCACGGTGCATGCCGATCACATCGAGCATCGAGTCCCGGTTTCGTCGGTAGCCGGCGAACGGTCCCAGGTGCTGCGCGGCGCGGGCGGACTGCCTGTAGGCGGCGCCCGTCATGATCGCGGTGAGGCCGGCGGCGAGAGCGCGGCCGGCGTTGCTGTCGTAGGGCAGGCCGAGCGCCATCAAGAGAGCACCGAGATTGGCGTAACCGAGCCCCAGGGGTCGGAAAAGCCGGCTGTTCTCGTCGATCTTCTCCGTGGGGTAGCTCGCGTTGTCGACGATGATCTCCTGTGCAGTGATCGTGATCTCGCAGGCGTGGATGTAGCGCTGCACGTCGAAGCCGCCGTCCGGTCGCAGGTACTTGAGCAGGTTGATGGACGCCAGGTTGCATGCCGTGTCATCCAGGAACATGTACTCGCTGCACGGGTTGCTCGCGTGGATGCGATCGGTGAGCTTGCAGGTGTGCCACCGATTGATGGTTGTGTCGAATTGCATCCCCGGATCGCCGCAGACATGGGTTGCTTCGGCAATCTGCCGGAGGACATCCCGAGCGCTGAGCGCCTCGCAGGGCAGACCATCGGTGACGAACCGTGTCTGATAGGTCCCGCCTTGCTCCACAGCCTGGAAGAACTCATCGCTCACCCGGACGCTGTGGTTGGCGTTCTGGAAAAAGACGCTGTCATAAGCGCCGCCCGGCACGTTGAACCCGCCGTCGTAGCCGGCCTCAATCAGCGCCCAGGCTTTCTTCTCCTCGTTCGCCTTGCTGTTGACGAACTCGAGGATGTCCGGATGGTCGACGTTGAGGATCACCATCTTGGCGGCACGTCGGGTCTTGCCTCCGCTCTTAATCACTCCGGCGAAAGCGTCGTACCCGCGCATGAAGGAGACCGGACCGCTGGCAAGCCCCCCACCGCTGAGCCGCTCCTGGCTGGAGCGGATGCGGGAGAGGTTGCTGCCGGCACCGGAGCCGCCCTTGAAGAGGCGAGCTTCCGTTGCGGCCAGCCGCATGATGCTCTCCATGTCGTCCGAGACGCTATTGATGAAGCAGGCGCTGCACTGCGGGCGAGGGTTGTCCGCCAGCCCCACGTTGAACCAGACCGGGCTGTTGAAGGCCATGTGCTGGTTGACGAGCAGGTAGGTGAGCTCCGCCTGAAAGCTGTCTGCATCCTCTTCCGTGGCGAAGTAGCCGCCGGCTCGGCCCCAGTCCGAGATGGTGTCCGCGACGCGCCCGACAAGCTGGCGCACGCTGCGTTCGCGGCGGGGGTCATCGAGGTGCCCGCGGAAATACTTGGAGACCACCACCTTGGTCGCCTGTTGACTCCACCGGGCAGGCATCTCCACATCTCGCTGCTCGAAGACGGTCTCGCCGCCCTCTCCGCTAATCATGGCGGTCCGCAGTTCCCACTCGAGTTCGTCGAACGGATGGACGCCGGCCGTGGAGAAGAGTCGGTGAAACGTGAGGCCCTGGAGGTTCTGCTCGGGGGAACGTCGCGTAGCGGCTCGGTTGGGACGTGCGCCCGCGCTGGACGGGGGTTCAACAGTGTGACTCTGCGCGAGTCTATCTTCGGTCACAGCCATGGCTTTCCTGTTTTTCTGCCTCACCGGAGTGCCTGACCCGGCTCTGGCGCTGCCCCTTGCGGGGTTCAGACTGACGACTAGCTAAATTCTAGAACATTTGTTCGCAGAGATCCATACCTACCCGCCTGACGGGGCCGGGATCTCACGACTCTATTCGCAGGGTGGGAACGTCGACGGGGAGAGGCTTTCGTCGCCGCGAGGGGACCCGGGTGCCGTCGGGGCGGAGCCCTTCGAGCAGTTCTCGGAATTCGGCGACATCCTTGAAATCCCGGTAGACCGACGCGTAGCGAACATAGGCGACGGCATCCAGACCTCGCAGGGCCTCCATCACCAACTCGCCGATCACCGCTGCGGGGATCTCGCTCACTCCTCGATCGTGCACCTCCCGTTCCACCTCATCCGCGATCTGGCTGAGCCTTTCGGTTTCGACCGGCCGTTTCCGACACGCCAACTCCAGACCGCGGAGCACCTTCTCTCGCTGGAACGGCTCTCGCCGCCCATCCTTCTTCACCACCACCGGCCGCCGCTCTTCCACCAACTCATAGGTGGTAAAGCGTCGCCCACACCGCATGCACTCCCGGCGTCGCTTGATCGCCGCACCGTCCCGGATGGACCGTGACTCCAGTACGCGATCTTCAAGATAGAGACAATAAGGACACCGCACGACTGTTCCGGGAGGCCAACCTGACCACGGGAAGACCGCGCGGGGTGGGAGCTTCGCTCCCGGCGCGGTCCCCTTTGCCACTGCATATCGTCGGCAGGGCAGCGCTACATGTAGGAGGCGATTTGAGACCAAACCCCTACCGGTAGCGTCGTGATCATATCGCGGGGGTCTCTCCGGGACAGCCTCCGATCCTCAAAGCCACCTTCTTCGCGGCCGATTGCCGGACCCTGTGGGGAAGAGGCCCGGCGGAATTCGTATGCTGCATGTAGACCGCCGATAGCCGGCTTCCTCCGTCCGCCTGAGGGCCGTCCTGCGTAGCCGGAAAAAAAAACTTCCCAGCCCGAATCGGCCCGCCGATGACACGCTTAAGTCTCCCTTCAGGAAACTGCTCACACGATTCTAGGTGGTGGTGAGAGAGGGCGCCGAGTGACCTGCCGCCCGGATTCAGCCGGATTCAGCCCGATTCGGCAGGCCGCAGACGGCCGGCGACAACCCGCGCAGTTGACGAACAGACGCCCCGAACCGGCCGGTCGGCGCGATCCGGGGCGTAGTGCGATCACCCTGGCTGACGGCGGAGGCTAGACGCCGAGGGAGACGTATTTGGTCTCGAGATACGCCGCGAGCCCTTCGTGCCCGCCCTCGCGCCCGACTCCGCTCTCCTTCATGCCGCCGAAGGGGCACTGCGCGGTTGCGGGCACCGTGTCGTTGATGCCGATGATGCCGTACTCCAGCCCCTCCGCCATGCGGATGGCGGTGCGCAGGTCGTTGGTCATCACATACGCGGCCAGGCCGTACGTCGGGTGGTTGGCAGCGTCAATCACCGCATCGATGTTCTCGAACGGCATGATCGGCATGATCGGCCCGAACGTCTCTTCGCACGTGAGGCGCATCCCCGGGTGGATGTTCGTCAACACCGTGGGCTCCCACCAGTACCCCTTGTCGAAGCCCGCGGGGCGCTTCCCCCCAGTCAGGAGGGAGGCTCCCTTGGAGGTGGCGTCCTGGATGAATCCCAGGGTGTTGTCCAGGCTCTTCTTCTCGAAGAGCGGCCCCACATCCACGCCCTCTTCCCAGCCGGGGCCGATCTTCAAGCCCTGGCTTGCGGTGACCACGGCGTCCGTGAACTCGGCCCGGATGCGCTCGTGCACGTAGATCCGCGTCGGTGAGATGCAAACCTGGCCGTTGTTGCGGAACTTGCCGACGGCGGTCACTCGGGCGGCCTGGACGGGATCCACGTCCGGGAAGATGACCACCGGAGCGTGACCGCCAAGCTCCATGGAGATGCGCTTCATCTGATCGGCGGCCTGCCGCGACAGGGATTTGCCGACCTCAGTGGACCCGGTGAAGCTGATCTTCCGAATGATCGGATTCTCCATGATCTCCGGCGTGAACTCCGCCGGAGGAGCCAGGACGAGGTTTGCCACCCCTGCGGGTACGCCGGCGTCCTCCAGGCACTGGAACATCAGCATCGGGCTGAGCGGCGTCTGGCTCGCCGGCCTGGCTACCACCGTACACCCGGCAGCCAGCGCGGGGGCGATCTTCCTCGCCAGCAGCAGCACCGGGAAGTTCCAGGGCGCGATCGCCGCCACCGGGCCCACCGGGTGCCTGAGCGTCCAGTGACGCTTGTTCGGCAGCGTCTGGGGCACGATGCTCCCTTCCGCCCGCTTGCACTCCTCGGCCATCCACTCGAAATTAGCCGCGCTCTGGGCAATCTCGGCGCGGCTCTCGAAAAGCGTCTTCCCCTGTTCGCGGGTCAGGGTCAGCGCTATCTCATCCATCCGCGCCCGCATCAGGGCAGCCACCCTTTTCAGGATCTCCGCTCGCTCGTAGGCCGTGGTGCGCGACCACGTCCGGAACGCCGAGCCGGCCGCCTCGACGGCGCGGTGAACGTCGCCCCGGTCCCCCTTCGGCACCTCCTGGATCACTTCTTCGGTCGCCGGGTTCAGCACCCCTAGCCTGCCGCCCGCGGATGCATCGCACCACTCGCCGTTAATGTACATCCTCATTCGTTCTTCCACGCGTAGCCTCCTCGACAAAACCAGCGTCCAGCCGGCGCAACCAACCGGACCATCTGGGCAAGTATAGCCGTCCTACCGGCACGGGTATGTTGAGGCCTGTGGTTGACGCCTACGGTTGACGCCCGTCGGGAGTGCCACCATAATGCGCGTCGCAGCCCGACCACGCCTCGCCTACCCAGCCAACCCAGATGCCCAAAGCGAAAGAGAAGGACCTGATCATCGTCGAGTCTTTCGCAAAGACTCGCACGCTCTCGCAGTTTCTCGGTCCCAACTACGACGTGCGGGCCTCGCTCGGCCACGTCCGGGACCTTCCCAAGAACAAGCTGGGCGTGGACCCTGCGAACAATTTCGAGCCGACCTACCAGCCGATCTCCGACCGGGCTGACGTAATTGCCGACCTGCGGAAGGCCGTCAAGCAGAGCCGAAACGTCTACCTGGCGAGTGATCCGGACCGGGAAGGCGAGGCGATTGCCTGGCACCTCCAGGAGGTGCTTGGACTGGTGAACCCGCTGCGGATTGAGTTCAACGAAATCACGCGGACCGCCGTCGAGAACGCTTTGCACCATCCCCGCGCCATCAGTGCTCCACGCGTGAACGCGCAGCAGGCCCGGAGGGTGCTGGACCGCCTGGTCGGCTACGAGATCAGTCCCCTGCTCTGGAAGAAGGTCGCCAAGAACCTCTCGGCCGGACGAGTCCAGAGCGTCGCTGTGCGGATGGTGGTGGAGCGGGAGAGAGAGATCCAACGGTTCCTCACCGAGGAGTACTGGTCCCTTTCCGCCCGCCTCACGCCGCAGGATCGTGAGTTTCCCTTCGAGGCCCGGCTTCTCCAGGTGGCCGGGTCAAAGCCGCAACTCGCCACGGCAGAGCAAGTGGCGCAGGTCCTGGCCGGGCTCGGAGCAGGGCTGGTGCGCTCCGAAGCTGAGGAGTGGACCGCCCCGCAGGAACGTCCCGGCCCCCCGTGGGTGGTTCAGGACGTCAAGAAGCGGACCCAGCTTCGACAGCCGGCTCCGCCTTTCTCCACCAGCACGATCCAGCAAGAAGCGGCCCGGAAGCTGGGCTTCAACGCCCGCCGCACCATGAGTACGGCGCAGCAACTCTATGAAGGAGTTGACCTGCAAGACCGGGGTCATGTGGGTCTGATCACCTACATGAGGACCGACTCCGTTCAGGTCTCCAATGAGGCGCGCGCCGAAGCGCAGCGCTTCACGACCGAGCGATTCGGTAAGGAGTATCTGCCCGAGACGCCTCGCGTCTACCGGAGTAAGAAGGGCGCCCAGGAGGCGCACGAGGCGATCCGCCCGACCGACGTGTTCCTGACGCCGAATGAGCTGCGTAATCACCTCAACAACGACCAGTTCCGCCTCTACCAGCTCATCTGGCAGCGCTTCCTGGCGAGTCAGATGGCCGCGGCGGTGTTCGACGTCACCTCCGTAGACATCGCTGCCGGCGACACGCTGTTCCGCGCAACCGGTCGAGTCAACCGGTTCGACGGCTTCATGGTCCTCTACACCGAAGGCAAAGACGACCGCACCGCGCAGGACCGAGAAGAAGAGGAAGAGGAGGGCCGCAGCATTCCCCCTCTTCAGCCAGGTCAAGCACTCAACCTGATGGAGCTGCTCCCTGCTCGCCACTTCACCGAACCTCCCCCACGCTTCACCGAGGCCACGCTGGTGAAGGCACTGGAGGACAAGGGGATCGGACGCCCGAGCACCTACGCTGCGATCATGTCGACCATCGTGGAGCGCGAGTACGTGACCCTTCAGGACAAGCGCTTCAAGCCTACCGACCTCGGCTGCCAGGTCAACGACCAGTTGGTGACTCACTTCCCCGACATCGTGAACGAGGACTTCACGGCTCTCATCGAGGCACAGCTCGATGCCGTAGCGGACGGCGCCGAGGATTGGGTCACACTGCTCCGCCGATTCTACGATCCCTTCCAGGTTGCCCTGCGGCGGGCCGAAACGGAAATGCACCGGGCACCGGCGGAGATCGTCGACCAGAAGTGCCCTCTCTGCGGCAAGGACATGGCCATCCGCAGCAGCCGGTTCGGTAAGTTCCTGGGATGCACGGGCTATCCGGAGTGCAGGTACACCAGCCAGGATATTGTTTCCGACTCGGCAAAGGATCTCGCGGCGTCGGTGGGGGAAGAGCCGGCGACCCGGATCCTTGAGCGCTACCGCTCCGCGCCGGCGGGAGTTGTTCAGCAGCACGCGCGACTCGGGGTGCTGGGGGCCGTCGCCGTTCGACCGGTCGAGGAGCCCTCCGCCGCGTCTGGCGACGACGCCGAGGCCGAGGAGGCGATGACCTGCCCGGAGTGCGCCCGGCCCATGGTCAAGAAGCGAGGGCGATTCGGAGAGTTTTGGGGATGTACCGGATACCCTGAATGCAAAAAGATCGTTGATCCGAAGAAGAAGGACCTGCCTCCCCCGGATCCCGACTTCCTGATGCCCTGCCCCCGGCCGAAGTGCGGCGGCGCCATCACCGCAAAGCGCTCCCGCCGCGGGATCGTCTTCTACAGTTGCTCCAACTTCAGCGCGAAGCCGAAATGTGACTACGTGGCCTGGTCGCGGCCCCTGCCCGACCAGCCGTGCGAGGTCTGCGGCTTTCCCCGGGCTGACGACGTCTACCGTGGCAAGAGCAAAGGCTTGAAGTGCACCAACCCAGTGTGCGAGAGCCATGGACCGAAAGCCGCGACGCCCGCCCGCAAGCCCCGAGCGGGTGCCGGCAAGACGAGCCGACCGGCACGAGTCCCCGCGGGGCGCAAGCCGAAGGCCGGATCTTAACTTAACTGATCAAATTGGTCAGCTTATGGCTGCGCGGTCGGCGCGGCTGATATGATACGGATGGGTGGACGAGGGCGATGACGCCCGCGCACGCCGTCCCGCACCCGGAGGTTTGAACATGGATGGATCTACACCGGCCGCGCTGCCCAGGCTGAATGAGCCCGCGCCCGACTTCAAGGCAGTCAGCACGCAGGGCGAGATTTCACTTTCGCAGTTCAAGGGCAAGTGGGTTGTGCTCTTTTCCCACCCGGCGGACTTCACACCCGTCTGCTCCACCGAGTTCATTGAATTCGCGAACAGTGCCGATTGGTTTAAGTCACACAACGTGCAACTGATCGGACTGAGCATCGACAGCGTCTACTCTCACATTGCCTGGATCAGAAGCATCGAGCAGCACTTCGGCGTTTCGATCCAGTTTCCGGTGATCGCCGATCTCGACACCAAAGTGGCGCAAGCCTACGGGATGATCCACCCCGGCGCGGCGAGCACGGCGACGGTCCGCTGCGTGTTCGTGATCGACGACAAGGGCGTGGTCCGGGCGATGATCTACTACCCGTTGACGAGCGGCCGAAACATCGAGGAGATCAAGCGGCTGATCAGCGCCCTGCAGACCCACGAGGCGCACAAGGTAGCCACGCCTGCGAACTGGCAGCCGGGGGACAAGGTGATCATCCCGGCGCCACTGACTCAGGCCGCTGCCGAACAGCGAATGCACGAGCCCGTGGAAGTGACGGATTGGTACTTCTCGAAGAAGTCCGTCTAGGAGCGCGGCCGAAAAGGTATCCAGATACCTTCTCAGTCGCTGGGGAGTTTCGGCGACGGGCGTCGAATCCACCCCCTTGCGCCGCTCGGCCGCGGACGGCTGTATCGGTTCGGGCGGCGTGCAAGGGCTCTCCACTCCGCCACGGGAGCGAATGATCGTCGAGCATCGGGCCAGCGGTAGCGTTCGAGATCATCACCAACGCCACCAGCGTTTCGACGGCTGTTAAGCGTGAGCAACTGCTTCGCCGGGTCGTGCCTAGCCCACTACCGTAATGGGATCAGCACGCCGTACCTGGACCGTGGACCTCGACTTCGCTCGATTCATCCCGGGCAGCTCCGATGTTCGGAATCCTAACATCACCGTCAGGATTTGACAAGAGGGCGTCGACGGGATACTACTAGAGCAGGAAGAACAGAGCAAGACGAGTGAGGAGTTGCTCACCTCCACCAGGACAAAGACATGCTATTGACCCAGACTACCCTCGGGGAGCGACTGCGGGACGCACGCCAGAACTGTGGTCTGACCCAGGAGGAGGCGGCGGAAGCGGTCGGAATCCCGCGCACGGGTCTGTTGCAGATCGAGGCTGGAAAGCGGGCGGTTACGTCCCTGGAGCTCCTGAAGCTCTCCCGGCTCTTTCGGAGAGACCTTAACAGCTTGCTGTCAGAAGAAGAGGCAGCTCCGGATGACCCGATGCTGGCGCTCTGCCGGGTGGCGCCGGAGGTGGCGGATCACCCGGTGGTGCAGCGGGAGATCGCTCGCCACGTCCAGCTCTTCCATGAAGGGGTGACGTTAGAGCGCCTGCTCGGCCGGCGCCTCCGTACCCTCCCGCCCACCTATGACCTTCCCGAGCCCCAGCGGCGCGAAGAGGCGGCTGAACAGGGCGAATCGGTTGCCCGCGAAGAGCGCCGACGACTGAACCTCGGCGGCCGACCGATTCCGGACATGGCGGAGTTGCTCGGGCGGGAGGAGATCTGGGCCGCTGCCGCCCAGCTTCCGGAAGAGCTTTCCGGCATATTCCTCTCTCACCCCACGGTGGGGCTGGCGATCCTCGTGAACGAGCAGCACGCCCGCGGCCGGCGCCGGTTCTCGTATGCCCACGAGTACGGCCACGCGCTGATGGACCGATTGCGGCATCCTCTGACGGTGACCAGCAGGGAGAACGGCACCGCCTTGATCGAGCGGCGAGCGAACGCGTTCGCCGCAGCGTTCTTGATCCCGCCCGCAGGCGTGCGAGAGACGCTAGAAGCGCTTGATAAGGGAGAGCGCAGCCGGAAGACCCTTTGGGTGTGGGATGTCACCACGGAACGCGGCGAACACTTTGAGCGGCGGAACGCGCCTGGATCCCAAACCATCGGCTACCAGGACGTCTCGTACCTGGCGCACGAGTTCATGGTCAGCTACGACGCCGCGGCCTACCGGTTGAGCGAACTCGACCACGTGACCCGCAGCGAATTGGATGAGTTGCTCCAGCTTCGCCCATTCGGACAGAAACTCATCGAGCTCTTGCGCCTCCGGAATCCGGATGCTCTGGAACCGGATGAACAGCCGCGGATCACCTCCGTGATTTGCCGGCTCGCGCTCGAAGCATACCGTCGGGACGTGATCTCCGGCGGCCGGTTGCTGGATGTCTGTGAAATGCTGGGCATGCAGCAGGGGGAGCAGCTTCTCGAGCTTGCTCGGGCAACGCAGGTTTGACGGAGCGTCGAGGAGACCCGCGGAATGTCCGATCCGTCAGACGAACTCTTACTGTCGGATTCCTCGTCGCTCATTAACTTCTTGCGCGTGGGCCGTCGCGATCTGCTAACCGGACTACCATACCGGCTCCTGGTAACTGACGTAGTTCGACGCGAAATCCTGGAGCGATACCAATCGGAGGAGTTGGAAGCGGGGATTGCCAGCGGCGAGTTCAGCGAGGTGAGCATCGCCGAGATTCCGCAACAGCAAGCGGCAGCCCGTCTCGTTGGCCAGGGCCTCGGCGCTGGGGAGTCGATCTCCATCGTGGCGGCAGACGCGCTCGGGGCAATCCTGGCCCTCGACGACCGGAAGGCCATCGCGACCGCAAGGCGGGTCTACCCCAGGCTGACCTGCTTGACCACCCAGGATCTCGTCCTCGAGAACATCCGCCAGGGAACCTTGACCGTGGAGGATGCTGACGCGTTGAAGGACGAGTGGCGCGCGCATCATCGGTTCGCGCTCAAGATCAAGTCCTTCGCCGATCTGCTCGCTCCGTAGTCCGAGAGCAGCAGCTCAGTACGTGGTGGGGGCTGCGCGGAAGCCAACAACGCCCCGGCCCCAGCCCCGGATAACAACGCCAGCCGAGACCACTCGTCGGAAGCGGAGCGCCGGAAGCTCGACAAGGGGCAGGGTTGGACGAAGACGTCGAAAAACGACAAGCTCCTCATCGATCGTGTGGTGGTCCTCTATCAGATGCCGGGTCTACCGCCCGATGCGGTCGTGGTGGGTTACGAGGACCGGATCTTCCAGGACCTGGTGCCCGTGCGGAGCAACACGCGGTTCAGCAAGGTGCGCTACTTGTCCAAGGAGACGGGCCGTAGCTACCTGGCACCCTTACCACCGGGGTATGCAGGACAGTTTGGACCCGGCATCCGCAGCCTATCGCTGTCGCTGGCCTACGCCGCCAACGTCTCGATCCCCCTCCTCCACAGTTTCATCCGGCAAGCGGGGTGCAACGTCTCCAAGGGGCAGGTCTGCCGATTCGTCACCGAAGGTTTGGGGGGCTTCGTTTCCGAAGCCGAATCGGCCATTCAGGCAGCGGTGGGGCGACTGGGGTGGCTGCAGGTGGACGACAGGCGCAGCGGTGTGCGGACGGAACACGGCTGCTGCCACGTGCTCGGGAATGAACTCGCCAGCTACTACAAGACCACAGCACGGGGAGATCGCCGCTCCGTCATACAGGCTCTGTTCCTGGGCGCCCCGGTGGTCTACCGGCTGGACCAGCCGGCCTTCGATGCCATGGAACGCTGGGGCGTGGGTCAGCGCCTCCGGAACCGGC
>CAZSRZ010000091.1:0-21359 GCA_964609085.1 uncultured bacterium
CCTGGAGTCCGATCACCCATGGCTGGTAGCACGCAGCCCCTGGATCACCGACCCGTCACGGACTTCGGGGGTGGGGCACCTCGGCACAGGCTGCATCCCGGCGCTGACGCGCTCGGCTATGTACGGGGGGGGGTGCGGCCCGGCGGGCATACACCCCAGGCAGTCGGATATGGGCACGACTGGATTCGAACCAGTGACCCCTTCGGTGTGAACGAAGTGCTCTACCACTGAGCCACGCGCCCGCGTGTGGTCGGATGATACCACCGCTTTCCGGCAGGGGTCAACGAGCCAGACCGGTTCCACGGGCGCCGATGGTGCGCGATCGTCGCGCCTGTGGGCCTGCGGGTGACGCTGCGCGGCTTCTGGCACGGGGGCTGCTCACTCCCTCTCCGACACGTACGTCTGGAGGGCTCTCCGCTGTTCGGAGTTGAGGTGGATGCCGGGGCGAGCCAGCCGCAATCGGGCCTCCGCAGCCTCCGCGTCGCTGGCACCGCCCGTGGAGAGTAGCCAGGCGGCCGCCAGAGTCGCGCTGCGGCCGTGGCCCGCGGCGCAGTGGATGAAGACGTCTCCGGACGGCAGGTGGAGGTGGATGAACGCGACGGCGGCCCGCATCTGCTCCGGCGTCGGTGCCGTCAGGTCGAGCAGTGGGACGCAATGGTAAGCGGGATGGCGCAGCGGCGCCAGTTCGGGAAACTCGGCCGTGGCGTCCACCACGGCGGCGAATCGACCAGGCCGGATCCACTCGCCGTCCAGACGGGTCATGCGTCGGCCGACCCAGATCCCCGGCAGCACCTCGTCCACCGCGTGCTCCCTCCCCAGGAGGGCGACCAGATGCAGGTTGACCGCGTTCACGAGATGGTAGGGCCAGAACAGCAGGTAGAGGGCCGGTTGGTGGCCCCCGTCGCGGCGCTTGCCGAGCACGCTGGGGCCCCAGCGGCCGTAAGCTCCGCCGAGAAGGAGCCACGCCGGGGCTCCGGCGCCTGCCGCGACTTTCACCCATACAGGCCCCGGAGCCAGTGCGGCGAGGATGCCCGCGATCCCCAGCAGAACGAATAGGGCGGCCATTCGGGCCCGCTGGGGTGTCATCGACGGATTAGCCGGCTCGGCCTGGCCGCAGCGTGGTCGTCAGAACCCGGCTCGGGGTCGGATCGCAATCCGGAGCGTGCGACCCCCACGGAGGATGCCGGCTTGCACAACCGCTCCGGCCGGCGTTTCCGCGACGCGCTCCCAGACCTCAGCGGGTGCCTCGGTCCAGCGTCCATCCAGGCTCAGGAGCCGGTCTCCGGGTTTCAGTCCCGCGATCGCCGCGGGGCTGCCAGGCACCACCCGGGTGATCCGGACGCCGGGTTCCTGGTCGGTCTTGGTAACCGCTATCCCCCACAGGCCCGAGGGAGCCAGCACCTTCTCAGTGGGTGCGGCGGGATTCATCAGCCGCGCCATCAGCCCCTGGGTGACGTCCGGCGGCTCGAAGCCGTTGGGGACGAGCGTCAGCCGGTTGCTCGCGTAGTCGATCGTCATGGTGAACCGAGCCCAAAACGTCTGGCCGATGATCCCTTCCAGTGGGGGATCCACCTGATTCAGCGCCTGCACTACCGGATGGTCCAGCACCATCGCGGAGACGTTCTTCACCTCCGCTGCTCCGATCCGCAGGCTCTTGAGTTGGGCTTGCCCGATCCCCAGCAGTGCAGGACGGGGCGGGCCGCCCGCGCCCGTCAATCCGATCTCTGCGGCCACGCGGCTGCTGACCAGACTCACCGGGGCGCCGGTATCCAGAATCATTCGATAAGGCCCGCGATCGTTGATGAAGACCTGCACGGCGAGGTGCCGGGTCTTTGTGGTCTCCAGGGGGACCGTCTGCCCCAAGGGCGGGGCACCCGGTCCGGACTGCAGCAGGCTCAGACTCACAAGTGCGGGGATCAACATCAGAAGAGTTCTCCTGCGGCCACAAGCCGTACCGTCGGTGTCGCCTTCCCACGCCGAACGAGCAGCGTAACATCCCCGCCGGGCACCAGCCGGAGGAGGTGCCTGGAGAGGTCAGCGGTGTTCTTGACGGGGACGGCGGCCGCCTTGCCGACACCGCAAGCGGTGATCCGGTCTCCCGCTTTCAGGCCCGCCGCTTGAGCGGGGCCGCCGACGGCGACCCACTCCACGACCACTCCGGCCGCGTCCTCCTTCAGCCCCATGCCCAGGTAGCCCCGCAGCACGGAGGTAGGTTCAACGATCTTGGGCATCAGGCGGCTTGCCAGGTTTGCCAGACCTTCCATCTGGGCCAGGCCCGCCGGAGGTTTCGGCGGCGGTGTGCCGACCGGAGCCATTGGCGGAGCGACCGGAGTCAGCGCTGGCGGCGTGTAGGCCAGCCGTTCCCATTTCATCACGGGGCGGCGCAGATCGATCTCCATGCGGAAGAGCGCCAGAAGCGAGTAGCCGATCACCCCATCAATCCGGGCACCGGGGAGTCCGATCGCGTTCATCGCGCGAAGCTGCGCGGGTTCCTCCACACGCGTCGGCACTCGCTCAGCCGTTGCGCCGCCCTCGATTTCGACTTTCTCTGTCACGGTCAGCGGTCCGTCCCCCTGCACCACCCCTGATTGCTTTGCCACGTCGGTGGAGAGGAAGAGAGCAGGAGCCCCCGTGTCGAGGATCAGGTTGAAGGGACCCTTGCCGTTGACGCGAGCGCGTACGAGGATGTGGCGAGTCTGCGTGAGGCGGTAGGGGACCTGGTAGGTGCCCAACACGGGCGGTGGTTCAGGATCCAGTGCGCGGCAAGCGGTGGGTGCGAGGAATAGCGCCGCGAGGCCGGCGAGCAGGTAGCGATTCACAGATGTCCTCCGTCGGTCCGGCGGCTCGACTGCAATCGAGCCGCCGTCAGCGTGTTCTGCATCAGCATGATGACCGTCATCGGACCCACCCCTCCCGGCACGGGAGTGATGGCTCCGGCGCGTGGTTCCGCGGTAACGAAATCGACGTCTCCCACCAGCCGACCCGCTTCCGGTCCCTCGGTAAGCCGATTGGTCCCGACATCGATCACCACCGCACCCTCGCGAATCCAGTTGCCCGGTATGAACCGGGCTCGCCCGATGGCCACCACCAGGATCTCAGCCCGCCGGCAGGCGGAGGCCAGATCGCGAGTGGCGCTGTGGCAGATCGTCACGGTGGCGTTGGCTTGCAGGAGCATCAGCGCGGTCGGCTTACCGACCATATTACTCCGACCCACCACCACCGCCTCCATCCCCGCAACTGTGGTGCCGCTCCGACGGATCAGTTCCAGGATCCCGGCCGGAGTGCAGGGAGGCATCGGCGTGCCGTACTGCACCAACGCCCCGAGGTTGCGAGGATGAAAGCCGTCCACGTCCTTCTCTGGCGTGATTGCTTCCAGCACGTCTCGCGTGGCAATCTGGGGAGGCAGCGGCAACTGCACCAGGATGCCGTGCACCGACGCGTCCCGGTTCAGCTCGCCGATCAACTCCAGCAGCGTGCTCGCCGTGGCCGACCCGGGCAGCAGATGGTCCCGCGTCCGGATGCCGACCCGCTCGCCCGCGCGCCGCTTCGCGCGCACGTAGCTGTGGGAAGCGGGATCGTCACCGACCAGCACCACTGCCAGAGTGGGGCAGGTCCCTGCGTCCATCAGCGTCGCAGACTGCCGAGACAGCTCTGCCTCCATCTCGGCCGCGATGGCCTTCCCATCCAGGATCCGCGCCATGCCGTGTTCCGTTGGCTGAAGAGACGTCTGATTCGCAGTGACGTCTGGTCACCGCGTGCCGAGTATTCTATCCTGAGAAGAACCATCTCCGCGGGCGGCGGCAGCGTGGCCGCCCCTCTGGGCAGTGCGTCGGGAAAGCCCGCGGGAAAGGCACACGCGAGCGATGGCAGAACCAGCGGCAAGTCCCTGGTCGGGTATCTCCGATCTGAATCTGGCCTACCTACTAGACCAGTACGACGCGTATCGGAGCGATCCCAGCTCCGTGGGGCAGGAGACCCGAGCACTCTTCGACCAATGGGGCCCACCGGCAGGCTCCGAGAGTACGGCGCCGCCGGACATGGGTCACGGCATCCAGCCCAGACTGGTGGCCGGGGCGGTGAGCCTGGCGACGGCGATCCGGTCTTATGGGCATCGGGGGGCTCGGCTCGATCCGCTTGGCCGAAAGGCGATCGGTGACGCGGCGCTCGAGTTCGCCACCCACGGCATCACCGAGGAAGACCTTGCGGTGCTGCCGGCAGAGATCATCGGGGGGCCGGTGGCGAGGCGCTTCAACAACGCGCTGGAGGCGATCCGCCATCTGCGGCAGGTTTATCAGGACACCTCCGGACTGGAGTTTGAGCACGTCTTCAACGCCGAGGAGCGCGACTGGCTGCGGCTCGCCGTCGAGAGCGGAGCCTACCGCCCGCCCAACAACCCCATCGACGAGATGCGGTTACTCGAACGCCTCACGGAGGTCGGGGCGCTGGAGAGATTCCTCCACAGCGCCTTCCCCGGCCAGACGCGTTTCTCCCTGGAAGGGCTCGGGATGATGGTCCCGATCCTGGATGAGATTCTTGCTGCTGCCTCGGCGTGCGGCACACGAAGCGTCCAGCTCGGAATGGCCCACCGGGGCCGGCTCAACGTGCTGGTTCACGTCCTGGGGAAGCCTTACGAGCAGCTCATCGGTGAGTTCCTCGGGTTCTTCCAACGCACCGCCCACTCAGACTCCGGCAGTGGAGCGGACGGCTGGACAGGGGATGTGAAGTACCACCTCGACGCCCGGCGCGCATACGGAGGCGGGGGTGCGGGGAGCATGACCGTCTACCTCGCGCCGAACCCCAGCCACCTGGAGTGGGTCAACCCGATCGTGCAGGGACTTACGAGGGCGAGCGATGAAGAGCGACTCTCCCCGGGGCCGCCCAGGCAGGACGAACTCAGCTCGCTGGCGGTGCTGATCCACGGGGACGCCGCCTTCCCAGGTCAGGGCGTCGTCGCCGAAACGCTCAATCTCTCGCGGTTGCAGGGGTATCGGACCGGCGGCACGATCCACATCATCGCGAACAACCAGCTCGGCTTCACCACCCCCTCCCACTGCAGCCGTTCGACGCTGTACGCAAGCGACCTGGCCAAGGGGTTCGAAATCCCGGTCATCCACGTCAACGCCGATGACCCGGAGGCCTGTCTGGCCGCGGCACGACTGGCCCAGGCCTACCGCGAACGGTTCCGGCGCGATGTCTTGATCGACCTGGTCGGGTACCGCCGATGGGGCCACAACGAAGGCGATGAACCCGCGTTCACGCAGCCGACGATCTACACGAAGATAGCCGGGCATCCGACCGTGCGCGACAAGTGGGCCGCCGAGCTGGTCCATCGGGGGCTGGTAACCCTGGACGAGACGCGCGCCATGCTCCAGAAGCAGATCGAGGCGCTGCACGTCATCCGCACGCGGCTACAGCAGGGCGAGTCCGTCTCCGGCAAGGAGAGCCCCATCACGGCTGGGATGGAGGCTGGCGGGACCCACGGCGGCGTTGGACACCAGGGAATCGCCGCCGTCATCAGCACCGCAGTGCTGCCGGAGCGGCTGGTCCAGATCAACCGAGAGGTTTTCACCCTCCCGGCCGAATTTTCGTTACACCCCAAGCTGGAAAAGCCGTTCTCCCGCCGGCGGGAGTTGCTCACGGAGGAGAGCTACGACGAGAGGGTGGAGTGGGCACACGCCGAGGCGCTCGCGTTCGCGACGATCCTCGCCGACGGGACGCCGATCCGTCTCACCGGCCAGGACGTCTGCCGCGGCACCTTCAGCCATCGCCACGCGGGACTGTTCGACACAGGCACGGCTGCGTCGTTCATCCCGCTGCAGCACATTCCCTCGGCCGCTGCCTCCTTCCAGGTCTGGGACAGCCCTCTCTCGGAGTCGGCCACACTGGGCTTCGAGTTCGGCTACAGCGTCGCGGCTCCCGAGACACTCGTCATCTGGGAAGCCCAGTACGGGGACTTCGTGAACGTCCCACAGGCGATCATCGATCAGTTCATCGTCTCGGCCCGATCCAAGTGGGACCAGTTGCCCTCCCTGGTGATGCTTCTGCCGCACGGCTATGAGGGCCAGGGGCCGGAGCATTCCAGCGCCCGTCCGGAGCGATTCCTTCAGATGGCCGCCGAGGACAACCTTCGCATCGCCAACTGCACGACCGCCGCGCAGTACTTCCACGTCCTGCGTCGGCAGGCGCGGATGCTGAAGCTGGATCCGCGGCCATTGATCCTGCTCACACCGAAGAGCCTGCTGCGCAACCCGAGTGCGGCCTCCCCCTTCTCGGAGTTTGCCGGGGAGACGTTTCGATCGCTGCTCCCGGATGACAGGCCCGTTGAGGATCCAAACGCCGTACGCCGACTGGTCTTCTGCAGCGGCAAGGTCTACCACGACTTTCATGCGGCTCGCGAGAAGTCGTCGATCGATACCCGCCACATCGTCGCCCTACGGTTGGAAGAACTCTACCCCTTCCCTGATCGAGATGTAGCGCGTTTCCTGGAGCGGTATCCGAACACCGAAGAGGTCATCTGGCTTCAAGAGGAGCCCCGAAACATGGGGTGCTGGACCTACGCCGCGCCCCGCCTCCGCGATCTGCTCACGACCCGGCTCCCGCTCTACTACGTCGGCCGCACCCGCAGGTCCAGTCCCGCCGAGGGGTCGCACCACTGGCATGTGGTTGAGCAACAACGACTGATCGGCGACGCGCTGGCGCCGCGCGTCCCCGATCAGCGGGTGGACAGCGTGATCGAACCCGGTCCTGTGAACGGCGCGGCAAACGGCGGTAAGGCGCGGGTGGGCAGGTCGAAGGCGGCGAGTTCCAGGAGTGAGGTGAAGCATGCCGGGTGACATCCGGGTTCCGGTTTTGGGTGAGTCCGTGGTGGAAGCGACGGTCGGCAGGTGGCTGAAGCAGGTCGGCGAGACGGTCAGTGTGGGCGAACCGCTGGTTGAGTTGGAGACGGACAAGGTCAATGTCGAGGTTCCGGCCGACGTGAGTGGCGTGCTCGCCAGCGCGGTGCGGTCTCCGGGTGAGACGGTACGCCCGGGCGACGTGCTCGGGACGGTGACGGCCAGCGCGGCGTCCAATGGCGCGGCACAGCCCGTCGCGGCCGAGCCGGTCGCGCCCGAAACGGTGCCCTCCGAGGTTCGCGTCTCACCCCTGGCGGCGCGCGTCGCTGAGGATCTGGGCGTGGATGTAACCCGGGTCCCGGCCACGGGGCCCGGACAACGAGTGACGCGGGAGGATGTCCAGGCTTTCGCGCGTGCGGCAGCCTCCGACGCGCCAACGCCTCCAGTGCCTGCGGGCTCCCCACCCCCGGCGGCCGCAACAACTGCGGCCGTCCAGTCGTCCGGACGTCCCGAGACGCGACAGCGTCTGTCGCGTCGACGACTGACGATCGCGCGGCGGCTTGTCGAGGCGCAGCACACCGCCGCGATGTTGACCACGTTCAACGAGGTAGACATGTCCGAGGTGGTCGCCCTCCGGAAGCGCCGGCGTGAGGAGTTCCAGAAGCGAACCAATGCCAACCTTGGCTTCATGAGCTTCTTCACCCGCGCCACCATCGGGGCACTGCGGGCGTTTCCCGCTGTCAACTCCGAGTTGCAAGGCGAAGAGTTGGTGGTGAAGCAGCACTACGACATCGGCATTGCCATCGGCGATAGCGAGGGGTTGGTGGTGCCTGTCCTTCGGGATGCTGACCGCATGAGCTTTGCCCAAATCGAACAGGCGATCGCGGCGTTTGCGGAGAAGGCCAGAAACAAGGCGCTGACGGTCGACGATCTCCGCGGGGGGACTTTCACCATCACCAATGGGGGAGTCTACGGCTCCCTGCTCTCCACGCCGATCCTGAACCCGCCCCAGGTTGGGATTCTGGGAATGCATCGGATGCAGGACCGCCCCGTGGCGGTGAATGGTGAAGTGCAGATCCGGCCCATGATGTACCTGGCGCTCACCTACGACCATCGAGTGGTGGATGGCCGTGAGGCGGTGCAGTTCCTGGTTCGGATCAAGGAGATGATCGAGGACCCGGAGCGGCTGCTTCTCGAGGCCTGATGGAGTTGGATGCTAGCGTGAGGCATCGGCCGCGATACGTCGGGGAAGCTCTACCGCCTCCCCATGCTCCGCATAGAGGGGTCCCGCTCCGTCCCCGCCCCGTCCCCGAGGCAGAACTCGCGCTCCGTCCGGATCGACGCGACCCAGGAGCACGAGGCGAGCGGCTTCGGCGGCGGGTACCGGACGGGAGAAGAGGAAGCCCTGCGAATAGTCGCAGTCCATGGCCATCAGGTGCTTCCACTGCGCAATCCGCTCGGTGCCCTCGGCAACCACTTGCATGCCTCGACTTCGCGCCAAAGCGATGATCGAGCGAATCATCCCCCATTTGTCCGGGCCGGTGTTCCGGGTGGAGATGAAGCTGCGGTCGATCTTGATCATGTCAACCGAGAAGCGATGGAGGTAGCTGAGGGATGACTGGCCGGTGCCGAAGTCGTCAAGCGCGATCCGCACGCCCATCTCCCGCAGGCGGTTGATGGTACGCACAGCCACGCGAAGGTGTTCAACGGCGGTCGTTTCAGTGATCTCTAACATTAGGCGGTCAGCGTCTACTTGCTGTTCGACCACAATACGATGAACATTGCTTATAAGGGAATTGTGCGTTAGGTGTTTACCCGAGATATTCACGGACATCCAGATCGGGGCGCACTTTGGGATCAACTCATCCCACTCTTTCAACTGCCTCAAGGCTTCTTCCATAACCAGGATGTCGATTTCGCCCGCCAGGCCCATCTCCTCCGCCACAGGGATGAACCGCTCCGGCGCGATCCACCCGAGGCGCGGGTGGTCCCACCGCGCCAGCGCTTCGAAGCCGACCAACCGGCACGAGTCCACCTCAACGATGGGTTGGTAATGCACGCGGATCTGACGCCGTTCGATGGCGCTGCGTATCTCGGTCCCCAGTTCGAGCTGCTCCACGAGGCGTCCGTGCATGATCGCGTCGAACACGGCGTAACGCGCCTTGCCGCTCGATTTCGCCGAGTACAGCGCAATATCCGCATTCCGGAGCATCTCCTCGGGATCCTTTCCGCCGAATCCGCTGAACGCCACGCCCACACTGGCGGAAACGTAGAGCTGGTGCTCGTCAATCTCGAACGGCTTCTCGACCTCCTGACTGATGCGCCGTGTGATCTCCAGGGCGAGCTCTTCGTTGGGCAGGTCTTCCAGCAGGACGGCAAACTCGTCTCCACCCAAACGAGCCACGGTGTCCGCGGCGCGCACAGCCGCCAGTATCCTCCTGGCCACTAGCTGCAGCAGCCGATCGCCAATCGGATGTCCCAGCGTGTCGTTGATCGCCTTGAACCGGTCGAGGTCGATATAGAGCACGGCAATCGACCGGTCGGGCGTGCGGGAACTCCGCACCAGCCCGTGGGTGAGCCGCTCTGTGAAGAGCAGGCGGTTGGGCAGCCCCGTCAGATCATCGTGCAGTGCGGTGAACTCGAGGCTGCAGAGCATCTCGTTGATCGTTCCGCACAGCTCCGCCAGTTCATCGCCTCCGGGTAATCGCACTCGGTGCATGCGTTCCGGATTTGCGCGCACGCTCTGGAGTTGACCGGTCAGGCTGGCGAGGCGGGAGAGCACAGTGCGTTCGAGGAAGACGGTGATGACCAGCAGGAACACCATGCTCGACAGTACCAACGCCCACACCAGCCGTCTGTGCCATGCGAGGCCGTGTTGGAAAGAGTCCCGGGTTCGGATCCACGAGAGCGCCAGGATCGGCTGTTGCCCCATGTCCCGCAGGTATCCCGTGACTCGAAGCTGGTGGTCCGACAGCGCCACCGCCGCCATTTCCTGCGGGCCGACCGTCTGGTCGGAGATAGGCGTCAACGTCAGTCCAACGGCCTGGCACAGCCGGGCGAGCCGGGCAGTCTCTAATTCATCCACCAGGCGGCCCGCGACGAATACGCCATGTACCGGTCCCGTCCCGTCGCTGCGTCGAACCGGCAGAGCGGCCAGCACCATCACACCACCTGGCGTGCGGAGTAAACCGCATTCCGGGTGACCTTGCAGTGCGTACTGAATCGCATCGAGCCGCGCGCCGAGCACCGGCGAATAATCTGCGCTCGGGCGGACCACGCGCCTATCCGATCGCCGCAGTACCCCGCTCCAGACGACGCGAGCCTTTGTGTCGAGATACGCCAGCAGGTCCACGTGAGAGGTCAAAAAGGTGTTGGGGACCAGGTTGGACTTGATGTAGGCAGCGCTGGGTCTCCGGATGAAGTCACAGGTGTCGTCCCACTCCGACCAATCTAGCCAGCGGCTCCGGAACTCCTCCAGCGAGGCGGCGATCACCTTCTTGTTACCGGCCAACTCCCCGGCCGCCTCGCCACGCTCTCCGGCGAGGAGCCCATGGGTGACAGAGCTTTTGACCAGAAACTGCGCAGCGGCGGCCAGTGTGAAGGTCGTCAGGCAGACGACCGCCAGGGTCCGGACCCGCAGGGTCATACGAAAGGATTGCCTCACTGGTGACGACTCCCTCGTTGGGTCGATCGACTTGCCGGGCGACATGGAGGATATAGTGGCGGCCTTTGGTGACCTCTGCACGTCGAGTGCGTTCGGCTGCCGTGGCGGTCACCCTTCGGCATCGCGAACGCGTCCTGTAGACGTAAGCAAGCCGAATGCGTCAAGTCAAAAGGGGGAAGCAACAGGTGATGGACGAACACACGGGAATTCGGATCGGGACACTCGTCAACGGGCTCGGAGGCGACCCGGCCGACTACATCCGGCAGATTGCTCCGTACGGGTTTGAGAGCTACCAGATCACCTTCTGGCAGCGGCTGGGATCCGTGGATCTCAAGGTGCTGGCCGAGCGTGTTCGCGCGGAACTGGGCTCGAGCGCCGTCATCTCCTCGCTCGGCATCTTCGGGAACCCGCTGGAGCACACCGGGATCGACCAGGAGACGTTTGAGGGATGGGTGCGATGCATTGACAACGCCCACCTCTTCGGGGCCGACGTCGTGGCGGGATTCGCCGGACGCCTCCGGGGGCAACCCATCGACGCCTCGATCCCGCGCTTCCGGGAGGTGTTCGGGGAACTCGCCCGACGGGCTGAAGACCGCGGCGTACGCATCGCGTTCGAGAACTGCGATATGGGAGGCGACTGGAAGAGCGGCGACTGGAACATCGCCCATAACCCCACCGCCTGGGAGATGATGTTCGATGCCGTCCCCAGCCCGGCTCTTGGGCTGGAGTGGGAGCCGTGCCACCAGATGGTGAGCCTGATCGATCCACTGCCGCAGCTCCGAAAGTGGGTCGGAAAGATCTACCATGTCCATGGAAAGGACGCGACGATCCGCTGGGACGTGGTCCGGTCGCATGGCGTCCACGGTCCGAGCCCTTACGTGTTCCATCGGACACCCGGGTTCGGCGACTGCAATTGGACCGACATCATCAGCGATCTGCGAGTCGGAGGGTTCAAGGGAAGCATCGATATCGAGGGGTGGCACGATCCGGTTTACCGGGGCGAGTTGGAGATGACCGGCCAGGTCCACGGCCTCAACTACCTCAAGCGCTGCCGCGGCGGCAGCTTCATTTCCAATCCGGAGTGACCGGGTGCAAGATTCCTGCCAGTCACCGCGTTCATTCTCTGGATCGATCCGGCCCCAGCCCCACGCTTGCCGTCCTCACGCTCTATGGCCCTAGCGCACATCCACAATCTGACGGTTCGGTACGGAAAGAAGACGGCCGTCGCGGATCTCAGCATGGAGATTCCGGAAGGCTGCGTCGGGTTGCTTGGTCCGAACGGTGCCGGCAAGACCACCCTGCTGAAGACGATGCTCGGGTTTCTCCGGCCGGCCGGCGGCACGGCGGAGGTGCTCGGGCTGGACGTGCTGCGCGAGGGATTCCGTGTCCGAAGATCCGTCGGGCTGATGCCCGAGATCGAGTGCCATATCCCGGGGATGAATGCGGTCACGTTCGTTGCTTACTGCGGCGAGCTGAGCGGGATGCCGAGCGGCCGTGCCATGCAGCGGGCTCACGAAGTGCTCGAGTACTGCGGGTTGGGCGAGGCGCGGTATCGCGATGTGGAGACCTATTCCACGGGAATGAAGCAGCGGATCAAGCTCGCGCAGGCCCTGGTCCACGGTCCGCGACTGATCTTCCTGGACGAGCCGACCAACGGCCTCGACCCAGAAGGGCGCGACCAGATGCTCGGTCTGATTCGCGACGTCTCCCACGGCAAGGGGGTCAACGTTCTCGTGTCATCGCACCTGCTCCCGGACATTGAACGCACCTGCGACCGCGTCATCGTGATGAAGGCCGGGAAGGTGGTCACCGAAGGAGAGATCGCCGCGCTGCGAGCGACGGGAGATCAGCACTACGACGTCGAACTGCGAGAAGACTCGCCGGCGTTCCGGGCGCGGCTCGGCGAGTTAGGGGTCCAGGTGCTGCAGACGGTTGGCCATCGGTGCCGGGTGGGCTTCTCGGAACCGGGGCTCCCAGTCGGCCGCATCCTGTTCGGAGCCGCGCAGGCGACGGGTGCACAGCTCCGAGGATTCAAGAGTGCCCAGCGCAGCCTGGAAGATGTTTTCGTGGAGGCCGTGGAATGAGCGACTCCCCCGCCGTACCCGCCGCGACGGTACCCACCGCCACCGCCGGCCCGATCGCCGACCTCAGCTACCGCAACTATGACGGGCCGTTGCGCAGCTACTCCTTTCGTTGGTGGATCATTGCACGGAGCAGCTTGAGGACATCGGTCCGGCGATGGTGGTTCTGGTTGCTAGCTGCCTTCGCGGTGTTGCCGTACGTCATCCCCGCCTTCCAGCTCTTCATGCGGAGCCAGATGCCGCCGGAGATGGCCTCCATGGCTCCGGAACGAAGCTGGGGCAGCTACTTCTACGACGCCTACTCCGGTTCGCTCTTCTGGCTGTTTCTGATCGCGATGATGATCGGCAGCTCCAGTATCGCCGGCGACAATCGCAGCCACGCGCTGCAGATCTACCTTTCCAAACCCATCACCAAGGGCGACTACCTGCTCGGGAAGTGGGCGGGGCTTTTCATCCTCCTCTACGGTGTGGCCCTGGCACCGGCGCTGCTCCTCTACATCTTCACTGCGGCCACCTTCTTCAACAACGGCTTCGGCCCGGTGGCGCTTTCCACGCTGGCCTCGGTCGTCGGCGTTTCCGCTCTGCCTGCGATGCTCCACTCCTGCCTCTTGCTCGGCTTTTCCGCCTGGAGCAAGCGGCCGCTCATGGCCGGTGGGATCTACGCCGGGCTGTACACCGGTCTGGGAGTCGCTGTATCGATCGTCGCTCTCATCCTCTTCGCCGCCAACAGCAACAACCCCCAGATCAGCAACACAGCGGCCCATGTCTCGCTGCCCGGCATTCTGCGCGGGCTGGCCATGCACGCCTACAATGCCACCCCGACCTTCTTCGGCATCCCGATGCGCGGTCCCCGCGGGGTGGCCATGGAGAAGCCGGACCTCTGGCCGGTCCTGTTGATCGGTGTCGGACTTTGCATCCTCGGTGTGCTACTCGCCCGCGTCCGCATTCGGGCGGTCGAAGTGGTGCGCGGATGATGGGTCAGTGATTAAGCGATGATCGAGCTCAGTCGCGCTTCGCGCTGGTACGGACAGGTCATCGGCCTGAACGATGTGTCGTGCGTCGTTCAGCCGGGTGTTACGGCATTACTCGGGCCGAACGGTGCTGGGAAGTCCACGTTCATGAAGCTGGTCAGCGGCCAGCTTCGGCCGACGACCGGCCACGTGCGGGTTGCCGGGATGGAGCCGTTCGCCAACGGAAAGGTCTACTCCCGCCTCGGCTATTGCCCGGAGATCGACAGTTTCTACGAGGACATGCCCGGGCGTCGATTCGTCTACGTCCTGGCGACGATGGCGGGGATCCCGGCGTCCGTCATCGACGAGCGGGTGGACCAGGTGATTGCGCGCGTGGGGATGCAACCGCACGCGGACCGAAGCATCGCCGGTTACTCGAAGGGGATGCGGCAGCGGATCAAGCTGGCTCAGGCACTCGTGCACGATCCCGATGTGATCCTGCTGGATGAGCCGCTGAACGGGTTGGATCCGCTGGGCCGGCGGGAAATCACCGCCCTGATGCACGCCCTAGGCGAGGCGGGGAAGTGTGTGCTCGTCTCCAGCCACATTCTCCACGAAGTCGAGCAGATGACACGAAACATCCTGCTCATCCACCGCGGCCGGCTTCTGGCCCAGGGCGACATGTATGCGATCCGCCGCCTGATCGACCGACACCCCCACCGAATCGGCTTCCGATCCAGCCGGCCGCGGGAACTGGCAGCCGTGTTACTGAAGCTCCCCAGAGTGCTGAGTGTTCGGCTGGATGAACGACAGCCGGATTGGTTGGAGGTGGAAACACGCGATCCGGAGGGGTTTTACGGGTTGCTGGCCGACGTCGTGCTCCAGGGTGAGTTCGAGGTGGACAGCTTCGACTCACCGGACAACAACCTGGAAGCCGTTTTCCGCTACCTGGTGGAGGGATAGGGGTGTTGCGGGCTGATCTCCTTCTCTACCACCTCGCCGTGCGCGACATCCTGCAGCTCAAGCGGATCGCGCTGGTCGCGCCGTTGGCGGCGATTCCCGCGCTCATCGCCCTGTTCTGGCGGATGGCTGCCCCCAACGGCTTCGTGCCGGCCGTCGCCTACAATACGCTCGCCGGGTTGATGCTCGTTTTCATCCTTGTCTTGTTCGCGGCGATCTTCTCCACGGGTGTGATCTCCCAGGAGATCGAAGGGCGCACCATTCTCTACCTGCTCACGCGACCGATCCCGCGGGCGCGAATCCTGACGGCGAAGTTCCTCGGTGCGGTCTCCGGGATGTGCATCACCATCTGGGCAGCCACGCTCCTCCTCGCCGTGTGCGCCTACGGCCCGGCGCGGATGCTCGACGGCGCCGTCCTCCGCGATTTGCTGGTGCTGCCCCTCGGTTCGCTCGCGTACGGGGCCTTCTTCTTGTTCATCGCTACGGCACTGAACAAGCCGCTGATCTACAGCCTCTTCTTCGCCTTCGGATGGGAGAGTTGGATCCCGCTACTGCCCGGGCTTTTCAAGAACGTCTCGATCCTGACCTACCTCAGGGTCCTTGCGCCGCACCCCAATCCGGTCGACGAGGGGCAGAGACTGGCCGCTTTCTTCAACACCATCAGCCCGAACAACATCCCGGAGTGGGCGGCGTGGCTGGTGCTCTCACTGGTGACCGTGGGCTCGCTGGCGCTGGCGCTTCTCGTCTTCTCTATCCGCGAGTACGCGCCTCGAGAGGACGCGGAATAGGTCTGGGCACGGTCCGCTTCGGACCGTGCCCACCACTCACAGCCGGCTGGAAGTCACATCTCCGGCCAGGGCATCCAGCCGAACTCTGGCGTCAGTTTGGCTCCACGATCTCGAGTGTCAGCTTCAGGAAGTTCAGCGACAGATCCTCCGATGGCGGACCAGATCCGTCAGCCCCGCCTTGAGCGTAACCCGTGACGAGGATGTCGGTGAGCTTGATTTTCAGGAAATTGGCACCGGAGGGGTCGAACCCTAGCACCTCGACAAACCCGACGCGCTTGTTCTTTACAAGCGTGTCGAGCAGCAGAGGAGAAGCTTTGGATGCCCCGCGGCTGAAATGGAAGTCCTGGAACTGGACCTTCCCGGCGCCGGCTCCCCGACCCGCGGTTGAGCGCTGCCCAGAGAATTCGTACGAGGTCACGTTGAAGTACCCCGGCCCCAAAGGCGACTGCGCGTCTCCGTCGATGCCGTCGAACTTGATGAAAATGGGCATGATCAACCTCCTCCGTCATCGAGGCGCCCGCTTAGAGCTGGCGCCAGTTGCTTCCATCAAAGAACTCTGCGGTCACGAGGGGTAGGCCCGATCTACCCGCCCCGCCAACAACGACGATCCCTATGCCGCTGGCGGAGGCGGCGTGGCCGAATCGGGGACGGAGCAACGGCGGCCCGAACCCCCAACTCCCCAGCGATGGATCGAAGATTTCCACATCAACGAGCGCCCCGCCGCATCCCTGGCCCCCACAAACCAGGAGCCGGGAGTCGGGAAGCACCGCAGCGGCCAACCGCGTCCGGCAGCGGTTGAGCGGGGTACCTCTAAACCAGCCCTGTCCGGGGACAAGCACGCTGACGTCGGCGATGGGTTGGCCAGACCGCTCCCCGCCGATCAGGTAGACGGTACCGTCCGGACCGGTCACGCAGGCCCCGTCGAGTCGAGGCAACATCCCCGGCGTCAGGGTAGGAGGGGGAAGCTGGATCGAGCGGGTGGCGGCCGATGCAACCTCTGAGACAATCAGCGGGGCGATCAACGCCGCGGCCAGGCCGCCGATCGCCGACCGTCTGGACAGCCGCCCGCAGGCGTCAACGCCCTCAAGGGGAATCCGTGACATCCTTGTCCTCCATCCGCCGCTCTGCACCCGGTTCGTCTCTGCCTTCTGGTTCCCCCGGACACGGGCCGACTCCTCCGTCGCCGGGAAGCGTGCCCGCCCACTCACGCAACAGTTCGGTCATCCATTCGGGTCCGGGGCGGAGATCGGTCGCCGGAGGGGCGCCGTACCGTTCGTCGAGAGCCAGCAGCATCGGCAGCCACGCGGGTTCTTTCCCAGCCGTAGGTCCGCAGCGACGGATGAGCGCTCTTGAGAGCCGTGCGGGGAGTTGCACTGATCGCACAGTTTCCGGCGTGGGGTCGGCACAGGCGACGGGGTCGGACGTCACCACGTACTCGCGGCAGGCCAGAGGCCGATCCTCGTAAATGGAGCAACTCTCCTCGTCCAGAAATGGGCAGGGGATGCCAAGGTGAAAGTAGCGGAGCCCCAGGTCAGCGGTCACCCGAGCGGACCTGATGTTGCCACCCAGGAGATCCGCGGACCATTCCTCCGAGAGCAGCCTCTCCGCTCCAGCGCGGAAGCGCGCTAGAACCGCGGCGCGGCGCGGCTGTGGGAGGCCGGCTACCAGTTCCACGAGGTTCCGCCCCTCGGGGTGTGAAATCGGGACGATCTGTCGGCAACATGCCCCGCACCCAGCCCGGCAGGAAACCTCGATCCCTTCCTCTGCGAGTGCCTCGGTACATCGCTGCACCAGATGATCCGTGACCTCCTGCAGCACCGGAAGCAACTGGTCCGGCCGGATGGGCGAGGCGGGCACCGGCAGCGTCATTCGAAAGCCCTGGTCGCCCAACTGCACCTCGGCTCGCAGCTCCAGCCACTCGTCTTCGGGCATCTGGGCGGCGTCCCGCAATCCTACACTCTTCTCGGACATCACGGCGTCATCCGATCGCGGGCCTCTGTTCCGGCGCACCGTCCGGCCTGTCCACGAGGACGGCAGGCAGGAATGGAACGGCGATCACCACCAGGAGCGTGGTGATGGCGTTGATCCAGACGAGGCTGTGAAAGTGCAGCCCAAGCCGGGTCGTCAACGCCGCCCCAGCGAGATCGGAGAGCTGAATGGTGAAATTCCAGACGCTCATCATGACCGAGTAGCCGAGTGCTTCGCTGCCTTTCGGCGTGGCCCGCGCGGCGAGGTCGTAGAGCGGCAGTAGCGCCCAGACCATCGTCGCCGCCTCCACGCCCTCAATGATCAACGCGGCGGTGCGCGAGCTGTAGGCCAGGTACCACAGCGTCATCACGGCGTGAAAAATGATGCTGTAGCTCAGGATCTGCCGAAGGGTGAGCCGTCGGCAGAAGAGGCCATAGACCACCGCCGCGGCCATCCCCGCCAGCGACTTAACCACCCCCAGGTTGCCGATGAACTGCTTGTCGAAGCCCAACTCATCCGTCTGGTAGAACAGCAGCGGCGTCTTGAACCCCGGTGCCGCCACCACGAGAATGATCAGTCCGGCGGCCGCCCAGAGCGTGCGCGAACGGTAAAGCGCGCCGAATTGCCCCCCGACTCGCTGGAGCAACTCGTCGTCGCGTACGGCCTTTCGCGGCTCCCGCATCTGGGTGCCGTAGAAGGGAATCAGGATGAAGTGCAGCGCGGCGCAGATCCATCCGGTGATCGCGAACGGTAGATTGGCGAGCCATCCCCCCAATGGGCCGGACACCACCTGCACGAACTGGTTGATCCCGTGTCTCTGGGCCGAGAGACGGCCGGTAGCGTGGAATCTCTTGCCGATATCCACCATCACCCCGCCCAGCACCGTGCTCGTGAGGTTCAGGCAGGCGAAGAGGACAAAGTAGGTCGGGAGCAACACCCCCCACACCTTCGGCACGTAGGCCAGCGCGACGTAGAGTGACCCCCCCAGAAAAAGGCTCAGCAGCAGGTAGTGATAGCGACGAGTGCCGAAGAGCGGGATAGCGTCCGAAAGGATGCCCAGAATCGGCTTGATGTAACTCGGCGATTTCCCGATGGTCTGGAACGCCGCGATTTGCTCGGGCGTCATCCGCATATGGTCCTTCAGCAGAAAGCTAAGGGGTAGATCGACGATCGCGAGGGAGAGCGCCGTGCCTACCCACCCGACATTGACCAGAGTCGACTCGCGGGTATACGCCGCGGGGCTCTCGGCCTCCGGCGGGAGTTGTTCGATCGGCGTGGACGGATCGGCGTTGGCGGTGGAAGACATGGGGTGGTCGCGCGTGTGGGACCAGTATTGACCGTTCGGAGGGGAAGCCCCTTTCGGCGGGCTCGCCACGGAGCCAGATTCTATGCAGCCCATCGCAACGGGAGCCGGTGTCTCGGAGGCCGATGTCACCGCGTACGAGCAACAGGGGGTCGTTTGCCTGCGCGGCGTCATCTCCCCGCGCTGGCTGGATCGGTTATCAACGGGTATCGACGAAAACCTCGCCAGCCCTGGCCCGTACGCCAAACGCTACACGCCTGCCGGTTCGCCCGGCCTTTTCTTCGGCGACTACTGCAACTGGGCTCGCATCACCGGCTATCGCGAGTTCCTCTTCGAATCAGGTGCGGCCGCACTCGCCGGCCAACTGATGCGCTCCCGGACCGTCCGCCTCTTCCACGAGCACGTCCTGGTGAAGGAGCCGGGCACCCGGGAGGAGACGCCATGGCATCACGACCAACCCTACTGGACGGTTGACGGGACCCAGGTGTGTTCTCTCTGGGTGCCGCTCGATCCGGTGGGAGCAGACACCTGCCCGGAGTTTGCAGCCGGTTCTCACCGTTGGGGGGCGTGGTACACACCGCGACGGTTCGTTGACCATGGGGACCATCCATCCGAGGACCCGAACTTTCGGCCAGTGCCGGACATCGCCGCCGATCGCGGGAGCTTTAGCCTCCTGTCGTGGGACCTCTCCCCGGGTGACTGCATTGCCTTCCACGCCCTGACGCTGCACGGCGCGCCGGGCAATGCCGGCTCCAGTCGCCGCCGCGCCTTCGCGGTGCGTTTCACCGGGGACGACGCCCGATACGCGCTCCGTCCCGGCTTCATGTCGCCACCGCCGCAGCCCGGTGCTCCCGACCCCGGCGAACCAATGGGCGGCAACCTCTACCCGCTGCTCTGGCAGATGGAGCCCGCCGAGTGAGCGAGATCGCCCCGCCGTTCCAGGCAGAATCCATGCCTGTGGATCTACCGCCCGCCCCGACGCAGTCCGTGCACTAGTTTTGGTCACCTGAGCTGCCAGGACAGGCGATTTCGCGCCCGCACCCTGGCACATGGCCACCGAAGGCAGCATATTGAATAGGTTGCGCCGAATAGTCTGTGGAAGCTATGGCAGCCTGGCTTGGCCCGGGAGATTACTACGTAATGAGCGTGCAGCGTCGTCGGTGCGGCAGGTGGACGTCAGGCGTCCTCTTTCTTGTAGGTGCGATCGCCGCGTTAGCCGGCATCGGTCAACACTCCGCCCGCGCCGCGGGTGAAGGCCAGACCTACAACCGCCTCTGGATGTGGAATCAGAGCCGGTACACACTGATGCATCGACCTGGGGCCCTTCTCACCGCCCAGGTGATCGTCGGCGGCAACGACGCACTCCGCGGGATCGACAATTTCACGCACGCTACCGCCATCGTCACCTACCCTTCCGAGCTGACCCCCATCAGTTGGGAGTACTCTTCCGGCGGCATTCCCGACTCCGTGACCCTCAACGCCGACAGCACGATCACGATCGAGTTCACGAAGAATAACAACCAGTGGGGGACGGACGTCATCCTGCTCTTTGGGGTGCCTGCGCGGGACGAATTGCCCGACCTGGCCCCCAACCTCAACTTCCACCAGAAGGTGACCGCCCAGTTCGACACGGCTGGCCTGGTGACGTCCGACATCGACTACCAGGGGGGCTACCTGTATGGCACCTGCGAGCTGACTGCCGAGCCGGTGGGCGAGGTGCGTCGCGACACGGAGATCACCTATCACGTGCGGGGCGGCTACCCACATGGCGAGCCTCGGTATGCGACCGTAACGCTGCCGATCCCGACGGGCACCACGTTCGTGGAAGGATCGGTCACCGGTCAGCTCAGCGGCGCGGTAGATGTCCAGGAATCGCAGGTCCTGGTGGTCTGGAACGGCACGGATGCGACACCGCCCAGCTTCTTCGACATCGCCTATAAGGTGAAGGTCAAGCCGGACCTCCCGAACGGGCCCAACGACGAAGATCCGATCATCTCCAACCAGGCGTCCTACGTTTTCGGCGTCCGGTACCCTTACCCCAACTCCCGCCCCGGGTATCCGCCCCTTGTAGACGCGGAGTTCAACGCCCAATCTCCGACCGTCGATCGCACCGTCATCGACCGCTTCGTGAATCTGGAGTACGCGACCGTAACGTCGAAGCCGGGCGAGGCTCACGAGGACGAAATCGTCGAGTACACCCTCACCGCCACTACATCCCACCAGGCAGACACGTTGCAGGTCAAGAACACGCTGGCCCGGGATACGGAGCTGATCCCCGGCAGCGTCACTCCGCCTGTCGCGCCGGTGAACGGTATCCTGACCTGGAACTTCACCGACACCAAGCTGGCGACGATGAAGTTCAAGCTCAAGGTCCTGAAACAGCAGAAGGGGACGCTGTTCGTCACGAACAGGGGACACGCCGAGGCCGACCTCTCCACCGGAGACACCGTCACGCGAGACGTCGATAACGCCCTGCGGTACGCTGAAGACTATGCGGAAGTGGACGCGGCTGACGCCAGCGCCTCTGAGCTGGGTGGGCTCCTGCTGCCGAATGCAGCGAACTCGGCTCTGTTGCCGGACTTCCCCTGGGGTAACACCCGCTCGGTGAACGGCGTGGCGACAGACGGCGTGAGTCTGCTGCTGCTCCGCGCCAAAGTGAAGTCCAAGGCGCACGGCAAGGTGCGCTTCTCGGTTGAGGAGACGGAGTACGGTGCGCCCCCGGGTGCCTTGTTCCGGACCGCGGACACGTCGATCATTGACACTTCCGCGGAAGGGGGCGCACGCGACAGCATGCCTGAGGGCCCGCAGCAAC
>CAZSRZ010000092.1:0-21069 GCA_964609085.1 uncultured bacterium
CTTCGGTCGCATCCAGGACGTCCGCCCGGACAGCCTTACGCTCCGCCCCATCTCCGCTCTCAAGGGCAGGTCACCCGGTGTGTCACTGACCGTCCGGCTGTCGGCAACGGACGATCATGCCCAACTGCCCGCCATACGCGCTCGCTGGATTCGGGGAGCCGAGTTCATGCTCTACGGAAAGGCAGCGAAGTATGGGCTGGGGTTTAGCGGCGGCGCCTGGTTGAGGATCGCGCCCGGTCCGCGGCGTGGGGGGTGGGTCCTCGTCCACGGGGAGCCATACCTCCGCCGGAGCTATCGCGGGGCAGTGTCCGAGCTGAATCGCGTCACCAGGGCGATCCTCTCCGGCAAGCCGGGGCCGAAGCCGGACCCAAAGGCCCCTCCGGGGTTGGGCCCCTAGCCCCCAGCTACGGACGGTTCAGGATACGGCGGCAGCTACCGCGTTGTGGAAGCGACGTCGAAAGCGGAGGAACCCGGCTGCCTCCCGGGTTTGATAGACGCGGTTGGTCAGCAGGGCCACGCCGAGCCGCAAGCTCGGAATCAACAACAGGCTGGTGCCCGTGAAACCGGTGTGGCCGAAGGTGTCCGGCGGTAACAGGTCACCCGCTGGGAGAAACCCGTTCGGGCATATGAACCATCCGATGGTATGGCCGCTCAAGCCAGATCGGTTCTGATTGGTCGCCATGGCGGCGTGGGACAGGCCGGAGAGCAGCCGCCGAGGCTTCGTGCTCGCCGCCAGGTGCGCCTGGCCGAATCGGGTGAGGTCCTCCAGGCTGCCGAAGAGTCCGGCATGCCCTGCGACGCCGCCCAGCACGGCGCAGTTGTCGTCGTGGACATCACCGACCAGCACTCTTGGGGTGTCCCGTCCGCGTGTGGCGGCGATCCGTGGGAGAAGGTCTGCCCCCGGCCGAAATCCGGCGTCCGGCATCTGCAGTGGCGCGAAGATTCGCTCTCTGGCGAAGCCATCGAGCCCGAGCCCGGTCGTGTGCTCGATCAGTTGGCCGAGCAGGATGTAGCCGAGATCGCTGTAGGTATACCCGGCGCCGGGGGGACGACATCGCTCTGCACCTCGCACGTGCGCCAGGACGTCCTCCCGGTTCGGAAGTGCGGGGAGTCGTTCCCAGGCCCGCAGCCCGGACGTGTGGGTCAGGCAGTGACGAAGCGTTACTCCGGCTAGCCCGGGGGCGCACCCTGGGAGATGCTGTCCCACCTCCTCATCCAGGTGAAAGTGACCCGACTCTGCCAGCAGCAGGACGCCTGTAGCGGTGACGATCCCTTTTGTCAGCGAGGCCAGATCCCACAAGGTGCGGAGGGTGACGGGTAGCGCCGGGGATTCCTGAGCGAGCCCCGTGACCCCTTCGGCGAGAGTCCGGTCGGCATCGAACACCCGCCAGGCTGACCCAAGATAAAGCCCCTCCCGGCAGCCGCCTTCCACCAGCGAGTGCAACACGCGCATCCGGGTGTGGTGGGCGTCAGGCCTTGTGCCGGAGCGCGCGGCCCTTGTCCGGCGTCGGATCCGTCACCACGCCGTATGCCTCGCGGCCCTCGTGATCCTCGGGCAGGTACTCGGTGATTGGCAGGCCGTCCTCGCGTACGAAGAGGAGGCAGTGGCAGTATTTGTACTTCTGCATCTCGTCACACGCGCAGACCCACCGCCGGGATTCGAGCTCCGCCTTCTTGTCGACGTAAAAGTTGCACGGGCAGAGCGGCCGGCCGAACTCATCTACGTGGGCCGCCAGTCCCTGGATCACCACCAGTGTGACCTCCGGCTCCGGGTGAAACGTCGTACCGCTCTTCTCCGCGAACTTGCGGGCGAAGATCCACATCTTGTCCATGCTCTCGGCTGACGGCTCGCGCACGCTGGCTCTCCTGAGAATAGGCCCCGATCGGGGCGGCGGCGAGATGCCTTTCGCTATCCATCGGCCCGACGCCTTCCCTTTCCCCCGAAACCGCGGGCGGCCAATACATCACCTGCCGGGCGCTCCGCCCGCGGAATGCCGGGAAGGATCTGCGGTGGGCCTGCGGAACTGCAGGCGGAGGAGCGCGCATGAAGCTGGGACTGATCAACTCCGCGTGGGCCCAGGCGGGTCGGGACACGGAGTGGGGCATTCGCAAAACCCGCGAGCTGGGTTTCGATACGGTCGATGTCTTTGCCGACCCACTCGACATCGACATCCGTGAGCGGAAGCGCATCCGGGAAGTCGCCGGCGACTGCGGCCTCCCGATCGTCTCCATCTGTTGCGTCGCCGTCGGGCTGATCGACTTCAACCCCAGCGTGCGGCGGTTCCACCTCGACCGCGTGCGCGCCTACCTCGATCTTTGCTACGAGTACGGTGCGCGCAACCTCTTGCTTGTCATCGGAGAGTACATCTGGAACCAGGAGGTGATCCCTCCGGCGGAGCAGTGGCGCGAAGGCGTCGCAAGTGTGCGCGAACTGGGCCGTTACGCCGCCGATCTCGACCTGGAGATCGCTCTCGAACTCGAGCCCTTCCAGCTATCGCTGGTCAACGATGTTGATACGATGGTCCGGTTTCTGGACGAAGTGGGGATGCCGGAAACCGTTCGGGCGAATTGCGATATCAGCCATCTCCACCTCAGCAAAGTCCCAGCCGACCAGGTGGCCCGACTGGCGGGACGAATCGCCCACGTGCACCTCTCCGACTGCGACGGCGTCCGTCACGGGGACCTTCCCCCCGGCCGTGGGTGCACGCCGATTCGGGAGTACCTCGCCGCCATCAACGCCACCGGATTCGACGGCGTGGTCAGCATCGAGCTCGAGTACTCGCCTGATCCGGACCGCATCGAAGAGTGGGTGACCGAGGCGTACCGGGAGACGGATGCATTGATGCGGTCACTCGGAATCCGCGGATAGAGCGGGGGTAGGGGAGGCGGGCATGGGGCTACCACAGGATGAGGGAGTTCGGCTCGGACGGCGACGGGCGCTGGGCTTGTTGGGGGCCGTGACGGCAGTCGGCGCCCTGGGTCTGCGGGAGGAGTTGACGATGGCAGCGGAGGCGGCAGGCGCGGGGAACGTGGCTCGAAAGGATCCGGGCCTGGATGCGATCTACATCCCGGAGACTCCGATCGAGAAACTGGCGGGGGGATTCGCTTTCACGGAGGGTCCCATTCAGCTTTCCGGCGGCCGGGTGCTCTTCAGCGACATCCCGAACAACGTCGTGCTGCAGTGGGATGCTCTCACGGGGAAGGTGAGCGACTACCGACGCCCTTCCGGGCAGACCAACGGCAACACGCTCGATGCCCAGGGTCGGCTGATCTCATGCGAGCACGGGGGTCGCCGCGTGGCCCGGCAGGAACGGTCGGGCGAGTTCGTCACGGTCGTCGACCGGTTCGAAGGCAAGCGGCTGAACAGCCCGAACGACGTGATCGTAAGTCGCTCCGGCGCCATCTACTTCACCGATCCGCCCTACGGTCTGCCGAAGCAGGATCAGGACCCGGGGAAGGAACTCGGGCACAACGGCCTCTACCGCTTTGCCGGCGGCAAGCTTACCCTGCTCACCGCTGAGCTGACGCGGCCCAATGGTCTCGCCTTCTCCCCCGATGAGAAGACGCTCTACGTGGCGAACTCCGACCCCGCACGCAAGCTCTGGATGGCCTATCCGGTCAAGTCCGATGGCACTATCGGCCCAGGCCGGGTCTTTTTCGACGTCTCGCGGGAAACAGTGGACGGATTGCCGGATGGGATGAAGGTCGACTCACTCGGCAACATCTACGCGACCGGTCCGGGCGGCGTCTGGGTGTTTACCTCCGGCGGCAAGCATCTCGGAACCATCAGCCCCACCGAGGTGCCGGCCAACTGCCACTGGGGGGACGACGGCAAGTCGCTCTACATGACGGCCAGGACGGGCCTCTATCGGGTGCGATTGAAGGTCCCTGGAATCCGCCCGATTCCGAAGTAAGCTGGCCGGTAGGGTGGGCCGCGCACCGGCCCCGACTATCCGCCCGCGATCGCGCCCACCACCATCAAGGGCTCATCGCCGCGGAGAACGGCCTCGGGCAGCGGGTGGTCGAGGGCCTCGTGGGATAGGTCTGCCTCGCAGGCGAAGTAGCGAATGAACGGCCGGCGGCGCAGGCTCACATGGTCGCGGATGGTGCCGCGTAACCTGGGGTGGGCGGCCTCCAGTGCGTCGAGCACGGCGCCGAGGGTGGGGGTGCCGTGGACGAGCAGAAGCGCTTCGCCGTCAAGCCGGGCCAGGTTGCGCAGATGATACGGTAGCTGCACGCGGATGTGCGTGACGGTGGGTTTGCTCATACGGCTTCGTCCACAGGGCAGGCATCCGGATGGCGGCTGTTCTCCCCCGGATTGGGCGTGGCACCCTGTGTGGACTGTGCTGCCCCACTCCGTGAAAAAACGTGGGGCCGCACCGATCGTCTACGGCAGGGTCTGGACCTCGACCGAAAGCACCCCGGGAAGGTCGCGGACGATGGCGGTCCAGTGGTCGCCGCCATCCGGCGAGCAGTAGACCTGGCCGCCGGTGGTGCCAAAGTACACCCCGCAGGAGTCCAGGGAATCCACCGCCATCGCGTCCCTCAGGACGTTCACGTAGCAGTCCCGCTGCGGCAATCCGTCGGTCAGCGCTTCCCACTCGTTGCCGCCGGTGCGGCTCCGGAACACCCGCAGCCGGGCATCCGGGGGGATGTGCTCCGAGTCGCTCTTGATCGGCACCACGTAGATCGTCTCCGGCTCGTGGGCATGCACGTCGATCGGGAAGCCGAAGTCCGTCGGCAGGTTGCCGCTGACCTCGTACCAGTTGTCCCCGGCGTTGTCGCTGCGCATGACATCCCAGTGCTTCTGCATGAAGAGGACGTCCGGTCTGGACGGATGCATCGCGATGCGGTGCACGCAGTGGCCGACTTCCGCGTCCTGATCCGGCATGTATTCGGATCTCAGCCCCTTGTTAATGGGCCGCCACGTCTTGCCGCCGTCTGTCGTCCGGAATGCTCCCGCCGCCGAGATGGCAATGTAGATCCTGTCGGGATTCGTCGGGTCGATCAGGATGGTATGGAGGCCCATCCCCCCCGCGCCGGGTTGCCAACCGTTACCGGACCCGTGGTTCCGAAGCCCGGACAGCTCCTGCCAGGTAGCTCCAGCATCCGTGGAGCGGAAGAGAGCGGCATCTTCCGCGCCGGCGTAGACGGTGTCCGGATCGGTCAGCGAGGGCTCGAGGTGCCAGATGCGCTTGAACTCCCAGGGATGTTGCGTACCGTCATACCACTGGTGCGTGCCGGTCTCGCCTTCGTAGACGAACTCATTGCCGACGGGCTCCCAGGATCGTCCGCCGTCGTTGGACCGCTGGATCACCTGCCCGAACCAGCCGCTGGACTGGGAAGCGTAGAGTCTGTCCGGGTCCACCGGCGAGCCTTTGAGGTGGTAGATCTCCCACCCGGTGAAGTGCGGCCCGCTGATGTCCCACCGCTCTCGCTTCCCGTCGGCGGTGAGAACGAAGGCCCCCTTCTTGGTACCGACCAACACGCGTACTCCGCTCACGGTTCCCTCCTCGATGAAAGCGTCGCCGGTGCCTGAGGCCTCCGGGTGCAATTGGAGCGCACCCAACCCCTGAACCGGTCAAAGAACATGACGCAGCCAGGGGCCGGGACGGTTCGCCCGTCAACTCCCAGCCTTGGTCCGGGCGAAGCTGTACGCGCCACCCTGACCGACCGTCGGTTTCCCGGCCTTGTCCACCGGCGTCAGGTTGTCGCCCTCCAACTTGAAGGTCATCCGCGCCGGCAGTCGGGGGGCGCCACCCATGTTGAATTCGTAAAGCGCACCGGCTTTGTTCCATTTCACCTTGGCCGCCTTGAGCTGCTCGAGCCCTACCTTCACCTGGTTGAGCTGGGCCTGGCCGAGGCCTGCTGCAAGTGGGTTGGACTGGACCTGATTCATCAAGGTTTGGAATTGTGCATCGAGGTCCTTCGTGTCGAAGGTGCCGGAGCCGTCCGGCTTCACGTCGAGGTACAGGTTGATGCCGTTCATCCCCGCCTGCCAGCGCCCGACGATGGGGTCCGGGCCGCAGCCGCCGAGGAGCAGATTGGCGGCAAGGATCAGGGTAAGGGCGAGGACGGTCTTGGTAGCGCGGGCGAGCAAGGTGGTTCTCCACGACGAAGGGCGGAGTCTGTTCGTCACCCGCCGCCCCGTGACCTGTTCACGCGGCCGGATTGAGCACAAAAAAAGAGCGGTCCCTCGGAGAGGGACCGCCTTACTCACATAAAGGAGTGTCAGCAACCGAAACGCAAGGCGATTATCGGCAGCTCTTCGGCGATCTTTAGAGCTCTTTTTCTTCGGCCGGGCTAGCGCAGCCCCCTTCCATCCACGCCGAACTGCTCGCCGCTCACCTGACTTGCCTCGTCCGACAGCAGGAAGAGGCATGCCCAGGCAACATCTTCCGGCACCTGATGCCGACCCAGTGGCATACGCTGGGCGGCTTCCTGCAGCCATGCGGCGTCGTGCCCTTCCCCCGCCTGGATCTCGATCTCCATCTCGGTGATCACCCATCCCGGATTGAGGAAGTTGACCCGGATGCGGTCCGGGGCGAGGGCGTTGGCGAGGTTTCGGGTCATGGTGATCAACCCCCCCTTGGAGACGGAGTAGGCGAAGAGATGGGGCAGGCCTACGTAGGCGTTCGCAGACCCGATGTTGACGATGCTGCCGCCGCCCGCCGCTCGCATCGCCGGCACTGCGTGTTTGCAGCAGAAGAACGAGCCCTTCAGATTTACCCCGAGGATGGTGTCCCACAGTTCCTCGGTGGTGTCTTCCAGCGTCGCTCGGGGAAAGATGCCGGCGTTGTTGACCAGTCCATCCAGCCGGCCGAACTGCCGCACGGCTTGATCGACCAGGGCACGGCAGTCCGCCTCCAGGGCGACATCGGTCTGCACGTAGACCGCCCGCATGCCTGCGGCGCGCAGCTCAGCCTCGGCGGCTCGACCGCGGGACTGATCACGCCCGGCCAGCACTACGCCGGCCCCTTCACTCGCCAGTTTCTCCGCGATTCCTCGGCCGATGCCCGTCGTTCCGCCGGTGACGATGATCACCTTTCCGTCTACGCGACCCATAGCTGCTCCCCTCCGATCCGCCCGCAAGACCTGGTCATGGTATCCCCTGAAGGAGGGCCGGCAGGGAGGTCGGGCCGTCGCCCGTCGGGAATCGTGTGACATGCTCTGGAAAGGGGTGAGTCCGTGACGTTTGCGATTGCCGTACTGCCCGGTGACGGCATCGGTCCGGAGGTGATCCGGGAAGCCGTGCGTTGCCTGGATGCGGCTGTGGGGACGGAGGGGGACGTGGCGCTCAGCTATAGCTACGCGGAGGCTGGTGCGGACGAGTTCCTCCGCTCCGGGTCCCCCTTGCCCCCGGCGACGCTCGAAATCGCGCGTCGGGCCGACGCCGTTCTGCTGGGAGCGATGGGATTGCCCGGAGTCCGCTGGCCGGACGGCACGGAGATGGTGCCCCAGGTGCAGCTCCGGATTGAACTGGATCTCTACGCCGGCATCCGACCCGTGCGATGGTATGCAGGCGTCCCCGCAGTCCTGGCGAGGAAGGCGCCTTCGGACGTCGATTTCGTCGTGGTGCGCGAGAGCACTGAGGGGATGTTTGCTTCGCTCGGAGGGGGCATCGTCCTCCGGGACGATGTGGCGGTGGACAGCCAGGTGATCACCCGCTCCGGAACCGAGCGGGTGTGTCATGCCGCCTTCCAACTTGCCCGGGTCCGGCGCGCGTCGGGCGCGCCCGGCCGCGTAGCCTGCGTGGACAAGGCCAACATCTTCCGCTCGTCGGCCTTCTTCAGGCGAGTGTTCCACCAGGTTGCAGCCCAGTATCCGGAGATCGTCACCGAATGCGTCTATGTCGACGCGGCCGCCATGAAGATGGTCCTCTCCCCGGAGGTCTTCGACGTCATCGTCACGGAGAATCTCTTCGGCGACATCCTTTCGGACCTGGGACCCGCGCTTGGAGGTGGTCTCGGGATGGCGCCATCAGCGGACATCGGCGACCGTCACGCCGTATTCCAGCCGACCCACGGCACAGCACCCGACCTCATCGGACGCGGGATCGCCAATCCACTTGCCACCATCCTTTCGGCGGCGATGATGCTGGAGTGGCTCGCTGAGCGTCACGCGGTACCGGCCATGGCTCGCGCAGCTCAGCGCATTCGCGGGGCGGTGGCCGCCGGTCTCGCCAGAGGAGAGTTGCTGACGCCTGATCTCGGCGGCGGGCATGCCACCACTGAGGTAGGGGACGGGGTGGTTGATTTGATCGAGAAGGGGGCGGGATGTGCTGCTGATCGACAGCCGGGTGAGGTTCAGCAGAACAGGTGAAGCGCAAGTCCGCAGCATGCCGGAGGCCTGGGGGTTGCACCGCGCGCTGTCCCAGGGCGAACTGGGCGTGGTGGTTGAGGTGGACGCGGGCGGCCCCGGTGAGCCGGCGCGTCTCTGCGTCGATTTTCCGAGCGGCAGTGCCCACTACTGGGAGTCCGTGTGCTTTGAGAGCGCCGATGTTCAACCAGGCAGCGACCATGACAACCCAGGTGCCGTGCCCTGACCCGCTGGAGAGCTGATACGTGACCGGGCCGACGCCTGCCGAATGACTGAACCCTGGAACCATTACTCCGCCCGCGCCTCGTCGGAGAAGCTCAGGGGTCGCTACTTCACCCCTCACGCCCTTGCCCGGCTCATCCTGGAGCGGCTGGCAGTTCGCCCCGGCGACCTCGTGGTGGATCCGGCCTGCGGTGACGGAGAGTTTCTCGTCGCGGCCGTCCACCTGCTCGCCGACGCTGGGGTTGCGACCGCCGCACGACTGATCGAGGGGGTCGCGGGCGTGGAACTCCATGCCGAAACGGCCGCCGTAGCGCGTGCCAACGTCGCCGCCGCGATCTCCGACCGCACCGGGGAGCACACCCAACCCGACTCCATCCGCGTCATCTGCACCTCAGCCCTGGACCTGCAGGATCGCGGCGCGCTGTTCACCGCCGTCGGGCACCGGCGGCATGCTGACCGGCTGATAGTGGCGGGCAACCCTCCCTATGTGGATGCTAAGCGACTGCCCGCGGATGTTCGGCGCCGATTGCTCGCGCAGCAACCAGGCGCCGGCCGTGGGGCGCCGGATCTCTACATCTACTTCCTGCAACTCGTCTGGGGCTGGCTGCGGGGAGAAGATCGCCTTGGACTGATCGTGCCCAACAAGCTGCTGGTCAGCGCGAATGGGCAGGAGTTCCGCGAGGTGCTCCTCGCGGAACAGGGGTTATTGGGGATCGACTTCGCTTCCCACCTTCAACTGTTCCCGGATGCCGCGGTCTATCCCATCGTCGTCTATGCGAGCCGCACGGTCGATGGCGGTCGCCCGTCTCTGCGCCGTCTCGCTGTAGACGACGGCAGGCTGACCCCCGGGCCGGCCATCGTTCCCCCGCCCGAAGCCTACACCTCCACGAAGATTCGGGTGATCTTCCCCTGGCCGGAGGGGGAGGACGAAGCCTCGGCACTCACCCGGCTTCTAGCGTCGCCCGGACCAAGGCTGAGCGAAGTGCTGGACATCCGGTGGTCCGTCTCGTTCCACCGGGCCGGTCTTCGCGAGACCTACGTCCATCCGACCCGACCAAACACCCCGAACGCGCAGCGCTTTCTGGGTGGCGGGCCTTTCTTCGGCAATGGCGAAGTGAGGCGTCACAGCCATGCCTGGGCGGGATGGTGGATCGACTATGACGAAGCTCGGGCGCGCGCGGATTCCAACCCGTTACCGCCGCTCTCCCTCTTCACGCCTCCGAAGATCATCATCTGCCAGAACGGGCGCACGCTGCGGGCCGCTTACGATGAGGCGGGTTACGTGCTCAAGGACACCTTTTTCGTTGCCCGTCCGCTCGACCCCGGCAGCCCGATGGGTGCCTTTCCGCGCGCGGTCGTCGGGCTTCTTTGCAGCCCCTACATCCACTTCCTCTACTCGCACCTCTTCCACGGGTCCCGCGTGGGAAGCGGCTACCTGCACTTTCTCGTGGCGTTCCTCCAGCAACTCCCCGCGGGTGAGTGGGGTGTGGGTGAGGCTGCCCGGGCAGCCGAGCTGGTCCGCGTGCTGGAGTCTGATCCGTCGGCGCCGGGCGTCGAAGCCGAACTGAACGACCTGGTTGCGAACTGCCTGGGATTGACCCCCGCCGACCGGACGGCAGCCGCCCGGTGGTGCCGGATGGACCCGAACTGGCTTCGCCGCGATCGAATTCCGCAGCCTGGGACGAGGAAGCTGCATCCTTGTTGATCGGTTGGGATCGCGTTAAGCTACCTACAGGGGTGAACAGCCGTGTCGTCGGACGATGAATTCCTGAAGCAATTCAACGAGCTCTACCGGCGGGAGGGCACCGAGAGCGTCGGCGACCCAACGCCTGAAGAGATGGAAGCGCGTCGGCGCCGCGATGTGCAGGAGCGCGAGGTCCGCATCGTCGGCGTCTACGAGCATCCACGCAGCGGCCCATTCGTGCGACTCCGTGATACGCGAGGCCGCAACCTTCCAATCTGGATCGGGCCCGCCGAGGCGGTATCGATCCAAATGGCGCTGGACAATCAGACGGTTGCCCGGCCCATGACCCACGATCTGCTTCGGATCGTCGCCGAACGCCTGGGGGCGAGCGTCGACATGGTCCTGATCGACGACCTCTACAACAACGTCTTCTACGCCAAGCTGGTAGTGCGACAGGCCGAACGCACGCTGGAAATCGACTGCCGACCGAGTGATGCGATCGCTCTGGCCGTCCGCTTCCGGGCACCGATTTACGTAGCGGAGGCCGTCCTCGAAGAGGGCCAGCACGAGTTCAGCGAGGAATGACCTCGCCCGAAGATCCCGCCCCGGGGGGGAGCCTGCCGGAGATCCGTCCCTGGAGCGTGACTGAGTTCTCGCGCCACCTGACCCGGCACCTCGAGGAGAACCCGTTCTTCCAGGACCTCTGGGTGCAGGGCGAGGTCAGTGAGGTGAAGTACCCGGGCTCTGGGCATTGCTACTTTACGCTGCGTGATGAGGCGGGATCCGTGGGGTGCGTCATCTGGCGAACCCAGTTGTTACGGCAGCGGCATCGGCCCGCCGCGGGAGAGCAGGTGGTCATTCGCGGCCGGCTGGTCATTTACGAGGCGCGAAGTCAGTACCAGATCGTCGTTGCCGCGGTCTCGCCGGTGGGCCTGGGGGCGAAGCATGAAGCGCTGGAGAAGCTGAAGGCGCGCCTCGCTGCTGAAGGGTTACTCGCACCGGGACGCCGCAAACCTCTCCCGCTCTTTCCGCGCACCGTGGCCGTGGTGACCTCCGATGCCGGGGCGGTGCGCCACGACATCTGCCGGGTGCTGGCCGAGCAGGAGTACCCGATGTCCGTCGTGCTCGTCCCCGCTCAGGTGCAGGGTGTGGGCGCGGAGGAGTCCGTTGTCGCAGCGCTGGCTCTGGCGGATCGGCACTCGGGCGCCGATCTGATCATCCTGGCGCGGGGCGGCGGATCGGTCGATGACCTATGGACATTCAACAGCGAGCGCATCGCTCGAGCCATCGCGGGATGCGCACTCCCGGTGATTTCCGCGGTCGGTCACGAGACGGACTACACGTTGGCAGATCTCATTTCTGACGAGCGCGCGGCCACACCGACTGCCGCCGCCGAACGGGTTGCCGGGCTGCGGGCTGAACTCATCCGTCGCCGAGATGGGGCCGTCCGTCGCGCGGTGGTCGCCGTGGGTCAGGGCATCCAACTAGGCCGGGCACGGTTCGACGGCATCCGGCGACGGGCGGTCCTCGCCTACCCAATGGCGATCGTGGAAGCCCGGCGACAGGGGCTGGATGATCGTCTCGACCGCATTTCACGCGAGGCACGAGGACGGCTGACCGACGGGCGGCACCGGCTGGATCTCGCTCTCGGCCGATTGGGTGGCGTCAACCCGTTATCGACGATGTCACGAGGATATGCGGCGATCGCCCGACTTCCGGAAGAAGCGCCGGTCACGAGTGTCCAGGACCTGCGGGCGGGCTGCGAGATACGGCTTCGACTGCAGGGTGGGTCGGCGGATGCGTGGGTGACGGAGGTCCGGGATGAACGCACGCCCGCCGCACCCGGAAAGCGACGACGAACAAGGTGAGCACCAAGACTGCTCCTCCCGATTTCGAATCTTCAGTGGCCCGCCTCGAGGCGATCGTCGCCGAGATGGAGTCCGGGGCCCTCACGCTCAGTGGTTCGCTCGAACGGCTTGAGGAGGCCGTTCGGCTCAGCCGGGTCTGCAACGAGTTGCTGGAAGAAGCAGAAGTTCAGATCAAGGTGCTCACCGAATCCGGGGAGACGATAGCCGACACCTCCGCGTTCCGCGATCAGCCCGGAGACGAATGACGGGACGATCCCGACAGCCTGTAGCTTGGGTATAATAGCCGCGGCCGGATCCGGCAGAAGGAGCGAGGCGTGAGTGCAGAACTCTCGTTGAGCGCGAACGTCGAGGAGTACCTGGAGTGGGTCTACCGGCTCTCCAAGGAGCAGCCGGAGGTCTCCACGTCCGACCTGGCGCGCAGCCTGAAGGTCTCGCCGGCGTCGGTTACGGGGATGTTGAAACGCCTGCAGGAGCGAGGACTGATCGTCCACGAGAAGTATCAGGGCATCACGCTCTCCGCCCAGGGCACCGAGATCGCGTTACGCACCATCCGACGCCACGGGCTTCTCGAACGGCTGCTGGTTGACGTGTTGGGCATGCCCTGGCACCTCGCAGACGAGGAAGCCGGCCGCCTGGAGCACCACATCACGCCTGATGTAGAGGAACGCCTCTCCGCGTTCCTGGGCCACCCGCTCACCTGCCCGCATGGACAGCCCATTAACTGGATCGAGCCAGAGTCCAACGTCCGGCTGGGCAGTCTGGCCCCCGGAGATCGCACCGAAGTGGCTCGAATTGGCGACGAGAGCGTCGAGTTCCTCCACTACGTCGGGTCGATGGGAATGAAGCCTGGAGTGCTGGTGGAAGTGACCGGTCGGGCCCCGTTTAACGGCCCCGTCTTCGTTCGTGTGGAAGGCCAGGACCACGCACTCGGCGACGAAGTTTGCTCCAAGATCTGGGTCGTCCCGCCTGGCCGTGCTCCGCTGAACGAAGAACTGCTGGCCGTCTGACGTAGCCCCCAGCAGAAGTGGGATTCAACCTAGGCGGTAACTCTGACTGAATCTGTAGAATCCTTCGCCCAACGATGCTGTCAACCGGCACGCGTGAACCATGATCCGCGTCACCCTGAGACAGGAGCAACGGGTCGCTGTCCGGCAACAGAGTCGTGACGCATCACCTGCACATCCGCGCCGTGGGACGTCGCCACGAACTTGCCCCGGCCCCGAGGTCCCAGCGGCGCTTCATCGGCGGCCAGCGGACGGCCGATGGGACAACCCCAATCGGGGTTCATACCGTCCACGAAGCCGGTCTGGCCACCATGATCACCCCCATGATGCCTCACGCGTCGGGTTCCCGGCGATCCAAGCATCCGGGTGTACGCTTTGAGCTTGCCCGAAACCAAGGTGTCCAAACCTTCCGGTCTTGGACCGGAGGGGGAAGGCGCGAGTAGGACTTACGCCGAGGAGCGGAGTGCCAAACCCGGACAAGAGCCGGGGCCGCAGCCCGCCCGCCGCATAGCTGTTTGCCGCTGGCACCTGCCGGGAAGACTGTACGGAAGCGGCGTTGGGGGGCGACAAGCGAGCCCACGTTCGATTGCAACCCGAGCCTGCGGGTCACCAGGCAGGAGGGCGTGTTGCCGACACCCACGGCGAGGCGTGAACGCTTGAGCTCTCGATTGACGCGCGTGCTTCAGGGCGGCACCGGCGTGCGTGGGTCCGTGATTTGGGGCCTGGGCGCGGCGATCCTCGTTCTTGCGGGCATCGTGGTAGGCAGCCGGGGCGGGCGGGACTTCGATCCGGCCCTGGTGGCCTACGCTGGCGCCTCGGTCTTCGCTGCCTACGGGATCGCCTATCGCTACTCCATGTGGCTCCAGCGCCCGCCGACCCGCGTCTACTGGGTCCGTGGACTGCGGTTCATGATGGAACCCCGGCATCTGGGGCGGAACCTGCTCCGGTTGATGGGGCTCTTTATCGACAACTTCGTTCTGCAGCGGTTCATAGGGCGCCGATCCCCGCTGCGGTGGACGGCCCACTGGCTGATCGCATGGGGCTGCATCCTGGCGGCGATGGTCACCTTCCCGCTGTCCTGGGGTTGGATCCGCTTCGAAACCGCACGGGATTCGCAGGAGATCTACCACGCGTTTCTGTTCGGCTTCCGCGTGCTCTCCTTTCCCCTTTCCAGCCCGGCGGCCCCCCTAATCTTCAACATCCTGAACATCGCTGCGGTGATGGTCCTGGCCGGTGTCGGTCTGGCGATGTGGCGGCGGGCGACGGATGCTGGCGCTCTGGCGGTGCAGACCCTAGCCAATGACTTCATCCCACTCATGCTGCTGTTCGCCGTCTCAATCACCGGCCTGCTACTGACGGTCTCCACCCACTTCCTCCACGGCAGCCACTACGGTTTCCTCTCCCAGTTCCACGCCGCCACGGTCATCCTGACCCTGGTCTACCTGCCGTTCGGGAAGTTTTTCCACGTGTTTCAGCGGCCAGCGCAGTTCGGCGTCCGGTTCTACAAGGATGAGGGCGCCCGGCATCCCCCCGCCCTTTGCGCGCGCTGCGGGGTGGGGTTCGCGTCCGCGCTGCAGATCGAGGACCTGAAGCAGGTGCAAGCCGCGCTGGACATTCGGTACGCTGGGGACGAGGCCCATCATTATCAGGACGTCTGTCCGGCCTGCCGTCGGAAGTCGCTGGCGCTGGGCCATGATACCCTCTGGTCGCGGGGGAAGCGGGAGGCGAACGATGGCTAAGGCGCCGTGCGAACTGCCCATGCTGGCCGACCAGTTCGGTCCACACCCCCATGGCGTTCCACCCGGGGGTTGGGTCGCCGGTCCCGCGGAGCGACTCGTCAAGACCCACTGCTGCTTCTGCGGGCAGCAGTGCGGAATTCAGTTGAAGGTGCGGGACAATCGCGTGATCGGCTTCGAGCCGTGGGAAGACTTCCCATTCAACCGCGGCAAACTCTGCCCAAAAGGGGTGCAGCGCTACCTTCAGGGGAGCCATCCCGACCGCCTGCTTTCGCCGCTGGAGCGCCGCCCGGCGCAGGGGTTCGCGCCGATCGGCTGGGATCAGGCTCTCCAGCGCACCGCCAGGGCCATTCGGGACATCCAGGTGCGCCACGGGGCCGACGCCTTCGCGGTGTTGGGCGGCGCGTCGCTCACGAACGAGAAGGCGTACCTGATGGGCAAGTTTGCCCGGCTCGCGGTGGGCACCGCAAACATCGACTACAACGGTCGGCTGTGCATGGTCTCCGCGGCCGCCGCCTCCAAGAAGGTGCTGGGGATCGATCGCAGCGCCAATCCGTGGAGCGACCTGCCCAAGGCGGAAGTCATCCTGGTTGCAGGGGCGAATGTCGCGGAGTGCGCGCCGATCACAACGGACTACCTCTGGCAGGCGAGGGAGAACGGAGCCCGGATCATCGTCATCGATCCCCGCATGACGCCGCTGGCCCGCACCGCAGACCTGTTCATCCCGGTGCAGCCCGGCGGCGACATCGGGATCTTCAATGGGATGCTCCACGTAGTGATCGAGCGCGGCTGGGTGGACCGGGAGTTCATCCGGGAGCACACGACGGGCTTCGCGCAGGTGGAGGAGGCCGTCCGCCGCTACACACCAGAATTCGCCGGCAAGGTGGCCGGTGTGCCCGCCTCAATGATCGTGCGCGCAGCGGAGATGTGGGGGCCGGCGGCGAGCAGCTTTCTGCTCCACGCCCGCGGCATCGAGCACCACTCTAAGGGCGTGGACAACTGCATGGCCGCGATCCAACTGGTGCTCGCTACCGGGCGCATCGGGCGCGAGGGGTGCGGCTACGCCATGATCACCGGCCAGGGCAATGGCCAGGGCGGACGGGAGCAAGGGCAAAAGTGCGACCAGCTACCGGGCGCGCGCGACATAGAGAACGTGGACCACCGCCGCCACATCGCGGAGGTCTGGGGGGTCCGGGAAGAGGAGATCCCCCGGAAAGGCCTCTCGGCGTTGCCGATCCTGGAAGCGATCCACGAGGGGAAGATCAAGGGTCTCCTCTCTATCTGCTTCAACCCGCTCGTTTCGCTGCCGGACTCAGCGTACATCCGTGAAGCGCTGGAGCGCCTGGAGTTCTATGCCGTGGTCGACTTCTTTCTTTCGGAGACCGCCCACCACGCCGACATCGTGTTTCCCGGCAGCCTGCTGGAAGAAGACGAGGGAACGACCACTAATGTTGAGGGCCGCGTGATCTTGCACCGCAAGGCGGTGGATCCGCCGCCGAACGTCCGGCCGGACTGGCGCACCATTTGCGACCTGGCTCGGTGTCTGGGCCACGGAGACCAATTTGAGTACGCTTCGCCGCGTGACATCTTCGAGGAGATTCGTCGGGCCTCGCGAGGAGGCGTGGCAGACTACGCTGGCATCACGTGGGAACGGATCGAGGCGGAGCACGGCGTCTTCTGGCCGTGCCCCTCGGAGGGCCACCCCGGCACGCCCCGCCTGTACGAGGGTGGCCGATTCGGCCACCCGGACGGCAAGGCACACTTCCACCCGGTTGAGTGGCGGCCCGCCGCCGAGCAGCCGGACGAGGAGTACCCGCTGTTTCTGACCACCGGCCGTGTGGTGGCCCACTACCTTTCCGGGTCCCAAACCCGGCGGCTGGCCGGGTTGGTGAACCAATGTCCCGAGCCGCGGTGCGAGCTTCATCCCCGGCTGGCGGAGGCCCACGGGATTGCGGACGGCGACCTTGTCAGGATCGAAACCCGCCGCGGTTGCACCGAGATGCGGGCACTAGTGGTCAAGACCATCCGTCCAGACACGGTGTTCATGCCCTACCACTGGCCGGGCAAGCAGTCAGCCAATAACGTGACGATTCGGGCGCGGGACCCCATCTCACAGATTCCCGAGTACAAGATCTGCGCCGCTCGGCTCCGGCGCGTGGACGGGACGGCACCCCCCGCGGAGACCCGGCCTTGAACGGCATGGCCCTTGTGCTGGACCCTTCGCGATGCATCGGCTGTCAGGCCTGCGTGCAGGCCTGCCGGGAGTGCGACACGCACCGGGGCCACTCGCTCATCCACCTGGAGACCATCGACCGCAGCAGCAGCGTGCAGACCGCCCCCCAACTGTGTATGCACTGCGAGGACCCGATCTGCGCCCGGGTTTGTCCGGCGGATGCCATCAAGAAGACGCCGGACGGTATCGTTCAGAGCGCGTTGAAGCCGCGGTGCATCGGCTGCGGTAACTGCGTGCTGGCCTGCCCGTTCGGCGTGCCACGCTACTTGCCGGAGCTGGACCAGATGATGAAGTGCGACCTGTGCTACGACCGCACTTCCACCGGGAAGAAACCGATGTGCGCCACGGTCTGCCCCTCCCAGGCCATCGCCTACGTGCCGTTGGAGGAACTTCGGCGGACACGGCAGGGTACGCCGCGCAACACCTGGGTCTTTGGTCGGGAAACGGTCCGCACCAGTGCCTGGGTGATGGTGCCGGAAGCCGCACCGGCACCGGCACTCATCCGGCTGGACGGTCTGACACCGGCGCCGATCGACCGGGACGACGTGGCCCAGTTGCTGGAAGGGGGGGTGACGTGAGCGATCAAGAGCGCGATCCATCGACTTGCCGCCAGAGTTGCCCGATGCCGGCGTGGGAAGAGGGATTCCCTATCGATCGCGAAGCGGAATACTACGTCTCCCGCCGCGACCTGACCAAGTTCCTCACCCTCGGCTCCGCCGCGCTGGCCGGCTCCAACTGCGTGATGGCCTACCTCGGGATGATCCCCCACGACGGGCCGTTTCCCGAACTGCCGGTGGCCAGGGTGGACGAGGTTCGGCCGGGCCAGGCGGTGCTGTTTCGCTACCCGACTGAGAAGGACCCCTGTCTTCTGTTTCGGGACGGGGAGGGAGTGCTGCGCGCCTACTCTCAGGTGTGCACCCATCTCTCCTGCGCCGTGGTCTACCGGCCGGAGGAGGCCACTCTTTACTGCCCCTGCCACCACGGGCACTTCACCCTGGATGCCGGCCGGCCCGCCGGTGGCCCGCCCACGCGACCCCTCCCCCGGATCCGCCTGGAGCAGCGGGACGGACAGATCTTCGCGGTCGGCGTTGAGGTGTAAACATGGGCAGAAGGGAAGCCGGTATCAGTTTTTTCACCTGCCTCCTCGGGATGGCCGGAATCGACGTGGTCGTGCAGCTCTGGCTGGTCTCCGCCACCCTCGAGGCGATGATGGCTCATGATCGGGCAGTGTTGATTCCCGCCGCGCTGGCCTCATGCGGCTTGGCCGCGATCAACGGAGCCCTTCTGTTAATGCTCATACGCTATGAACGCCATGCCGCAGATTCTGACCAGCGGCGATAGGTGGGAACTCGAGACATGACCGATACGAGAACGCGCGGCGTCGATCCGGACCAATCGAGCCGGGTGCTGTTTCTTGCCACTATTGGGTTCGGGGTTTCATTTGCCGTCTGGGGATTGCTCTCCGGCCTCGCGCCGCTCTTCAAGCAGAGCCTGCACCTGTCGGCGACTCAGGTTAGTTTGATGGTGGCGATCCCGGTGTTGCTGGGATCTCTCGGCCGGCTGCCGATGGGGCTGCTCGCTGACCGCTGCGGACCGCGCCGCGTCCTCGGCACGCTGATGATTCTCGCCGCCCTTCCGGCGATCGCGCTAACCCAGGCGAAGGGATACGAGGCCCTCTTGGCCCTCGGGTTCCTGTTGGGACTGGGCGGCACCACCTTCAGCGTGGGCGTCGCCTGCGTTTCGCCGTGGTTCGCCCCCGAGAAGCAGGGCGCCGCGCTGGGCATTTTCGGCATCGGCACCGTGGGGCAGAGCATCGCGGTGTTCTTCGGTCCGCTGCTCGCCCAACAGCTCGGGATGCAGACTCCGTTCCTGCTGTTCGGTGGGCTGTCCCTGATCTGGGGACTGGTCGTCCTCATCTGTTGCCCGGACCACCCCAAGCAACGCACCGGCAAGTCCCTGGCAGAGGCCCTGCTCCCGCTGCGTCGGGAGCCGCTCTGCTGGCTCTTCAGCCTGTTCTATTTCGTGACGTTTGGCGGCTTTGTCGCGTTGGGGATCTATCTGCCCTCGATGTTGAAGGATATCTTTCACTTGACCCCGGCCGACGCTGGCGCCCGGGCGGCCGGCTTTGTGCTCCTGGCAACCGCCGCGCGGCCGATCGGCGGCCTGCTGAGTGACCGCATCGGCGGGGCGAAGTTGCTCACCGTCTCCTTCTCCGGTCTGATCTTGCTGGCCCTCGGTCTGGCCAGCCAGGACATGGTGATCTTCACAGGCGCGGCGCTGGGCATTGCCTTGATGCTGGGCCTCGGCAACGGCGCCGTGTTCAAGCTGGTGCCCCAGTACTTCCCGAATGAGGTCGGCACCGTGACGGGCCTTGTGGGCGCGGCCGGCGGTCTTGGCGGCTTCTTCCCACCGCTCATCCTCGGGATCCTTCGCGATCAACTCGGCTCCTTCGTTCCCGGCTTTGTGGCTCTCGGGGCCGTGGCGGCGATCTGCCTCATCCTGGACCGCCGGATCCTGTTGGCGCCGAATCGCCTCGAACCAGCATAGGTGGCTCGGTGCCTCACCGTGCTGACCGAGGTTCTGGAGCCTGCCTGGGGCCGATTGCGGGCTCCTGCGCCCGCCCTAACGGCGACGGCTAGATGACCGCCGATACAAAGTCAGGCGAGACGCCGGAACCAGCCGTGCCCCGGACCGCAATCGGGCTGGACCGCGGCGTGGAGGTGCCGGTGTGCGCGTGCCACACCAGGATCATCGACAGGAGCATGCGCAAGGCCAAATGTCCCGCGGACTATGGCCAACTGGCGGTGATCTTCGAACATTCGGGCGGCCTCCTCGGCATTGGAGTTCACGACGGGCGCCCCACGGGAGGGAGAGAAGCATGGGTCGACGGCGAGGCGGTCCCCTTTGTATGTGTCAATCAGGGTGGCCTCCGGGCAACATCGGCATCCGCGCAGTCAGCCCGCTGCGTCCCCGGGTTCGCGAAGCCGGATGGCGCGCCGGTACAACCCGCGGTGGGGGAGACCGGTGCTCTCTGCCACTTGTCGGGCAGCGTCTCGGACCGATAGCCCCGCGCCGAGCGCGTCTTTCAACGCCAGGTCAAGGGCCGCTTCGGACCACTCCGGGGCAGACGGGTCCTGCTGAAACCCTTCCACGAGGAGCGTGCATTCGCCGCGTGGTGGGTCCACCTGCACGGATTCGATCAACTCGCTGACCGTGCCACGGCGAAACTCCTCGTGGATCTTGGTTACCTCCCGACCGATCACGGCCGGGCGGTCGCCGAGCGTCTCCCGAATCCAGTCGAGGGTGGTACATAGGCGGTCGGCGCGCTCGAAGAAGATCAGCGTGGCGGCCACCTCCGAGAGGGTGCGCAGAAGCCGGGCCGCGTCGCCGCGGGTGCGCGGCAGGAATCCGTGGAAGAGGAACCGGCTTGGGTCCAGACCAGAGGCGGACAGCGCGGCGAGCGGGGCGGACGCTCCGGGGATCGGCACTACCCGGACGCCCGCGTCCACGGCCGCTCGGACGAGCGATCCGCCGGGATCGCTGATGCCCGGCGTACCTGCGTCGCTGATCATCGCCACGGACTGGCCGCTCGCCAGCACCGCCAGGATCTCCGATTCACGCCTCGGACCGGAGTGGCCGTGCAGGCTGAGCATCCGAGTATGGATGCCGCAGTGGTGCAACAGCTTTCGACTGACCCGCGTGTCCTCCGCAGCGATCAGTCTGACCTCCTCGAGCACCCGTCGCGCTCGGGGGGTGAGGTCCTCCAGATTCCCAATCGGCGTAGCGACGACGTAGAGGATCCCCGAGTTCACCATCGGTTCCTCCGCCGGGCTCATCCCCGCCAGTTTGAGCTAGGGTGCGTTGCCGGCTGCGGGCGCATTGCCTGGGGCGTTGCCTGGCACCGGCGAGTTGGTCGCGGGTGCATTGCCGGCGCCGCTGGGTGCCTTCCCAGCCTTGGCGGCCTTGTCCTTCGCTTCCTGGGCCTTCCGATCCGCTTCGGCCT